>CAIYSR010000111.1 GCA_903928895.1 uncultured Rhodospirillales bacterium
AGGAGGTCGAGGTCTTCGATGCCGCCGAAGAAGGAGAGGGGGACTTCGGCGGGGTCGCGGCCGAGTTCGTCGGCGAGGGCGCGGAAGCGTTGCAGGAGGTTGGGGAGGTCAAACCCGCCGCGGCCGGCGATGGGGATCCAGCCGTTGCCGTAGCGCAGGGCGCGGCGGGCGGCGTGGGGGAAGGCGCCGCCGACGATGATGGGGGGGTGGGGTTTCTGGACGGGTTTGGGCCAGGCCATGATGGGGTCGAAGTTGACGAATTCGCCGTGGTATTCGGCTTTGGACTGGGTCCAGATCAGTTTCATCGCCTCGACGCGTTCGCGGACGAGTTTGGCGCGGGTTTCGAAGACGGTGCCGTGGTTTTCCATCTCCTCGGCGTTCCATCCGACGCCGATGCCGAAGAGGAAGCGGCCGGCGGAGATGTGGTCGATCGAGGCGACTTGTTTGGCGGTCTGGATGGGGTCGCGCTGGTTGAGCAGGCAGACGCCGGTTCCGATGTTCAGGGTGGTGGTGGCCGCGGCGGCGGCAGTGAGGGTGATGAAGGGGTCCATCGCGTCGTAGTAGCGTTTGGGCAGGTCGGTGCCGCCGGGGAAGGGGGTGCGGCGGGAGGCGGGGATGTGGGAGTGTTCGGGCGCCCAGAGGGATTCGAAGCCGCGTTCCTCCAGGGCGCGCCCGAGGGCGGCGGGGGTCATGGAGTAGTCGGTGAAGAACATCGAGGCGCCGAACAGCATTGGGGGTCTCTCCTGGAGGGCGGGAAGATCATGCCTCGGGTGGAGGCGGCTGCCAAACGGATTTCGTTTTTTGGGTGGGGGTCAGCGCAAAGCGGCGATGGTGGCGCGGATGAGGGCGGGGTCGGTGCCGGTGCGGGTGAATTCGCGGGCGGTGCCGGCGGCGCCCATGGCGAGGGCGGGGTTGCGGTGGCGCATGGGGCTGGGGGTTTCGATCGGGGCGGAGAAGTGGAATTCGGCGAGGCCGGTGGCGCGGTGGACCTCGGCGATGGTGTCGCGGCGCAGGGCGCCGCAGCCCATGACGATGATGCGGCCGGCGGCCTGGCGGTGGAGGGCGGCGAGGAGGCGTTGGCCTTCGCGGGCGGTGGGGGCCTGGCCGCTGGTCAGCACGCGGGGGACGCCGCAGCGGATGAGGGCTTCGAGGGCGGCGACGGGGTCGGCGGTCATATCGAAGGCGCGGTGGAAGGTGCAGTCGCGTGGTTTGGCCTGGGCGACGAGGGCGCGGGTGCGGGGTTCGTCGATGGCGCCGTCGGCGGTGAGGCAGCCGAAGACGACGCCGGCGGTGGTGGCGCGGAAGGTGGCGACATCGTCGAGCATGGTGGCGAATTCGCGCGGGGTGTAGAGGAAGTCGCCTCCGCGCGGGCGGACCATGACCATGACGGGCACGGTGACCGCGGCGAGTGTGGCGTTGATGGTGCCGAGGCTGGGGGTGATGCCGCCTTCGAGCAGGCTGGCGCAGAGTTCGATGCGGTCGGCCCCGGCCGCGGCGGCGGTGATGGCGGCGTCCACCCCTTCGACGCAGAGCTCGACCAGCACTTGCATCAGGCGAGGCCGGCGACGGCGACGATGGTGGCGAGCGAGGCGACCATGCCGCGGATGGCGGGCTCGGGGGCGACGTCGATCCATTCGTCGAGCGAGTGGGCGCGGCCGCTGGAGCCGCCGGAGCCGATTTTGATGGCGGGGATGCCGAGGCTCATGGGGATGTTGGCGTCAGTGGAAGAGAATTCGTGTTTGGGCGTGAAGCCGTTGGCCTGGTAGGCGGCGGTGGCGAGCTGGACGAGATCGGAGTGCAGGTCGGTGGCGCCGGCGGGGCGGTCGCCGACGATTTTGAGTTCGGCGGAGACGATGCCGGCGCGGGTCGAGCGGGCGTTGTTCTCGGCGTCGACGGCCTGGGCGACGATTTCCTTGAAGCGGGCTTCGAGGCGGGCGAGTTCGGCGGCGTCCTGCGAGCGCATGTCGACATCCATCCAGACCTCGTTGGGGATGGAGTTGATCGAGGTGCCGCCGCCGGTGACGGTGACGGCGTAGGTGGTGCGGGGGGCGGCGGGGACCTGGGTCTTGGCGAATTCGGTCATCGCCTGGGCCATGGCGAACATCGGGTTGACGATGCCGAAGGCGCCGAAGCTGTGGCCGCCGGGGCCGCGGAAGGTGACGCGGTAGCGCTTGGAGCCGATGCCGCCGACGGCGATGGCGGTCATGTCCGGGCTGTCGACGGTGATGAAGGATTTGATGCGGTCGTGGTATTTGCCCTTGGTGAAGAGGTGGCGGACGCCGCGCAGGTCGCCGAGGCCTTCCTCGCCGACGTCACCGACGAAAAGGATGTCGCTGCTGGTGCGGATGGCGGCGGCGTCCATGGCACGGATGAAGCCGAGCAGGACGGCGAGGCTGCGGGTATCGTCACCGACGCCGGGGGCGAAGAGTTTGGTGCCTTCGCGGCGAACGGTGACGTCGGTGCCGGCCGGGAAGACGGTGTCGAGATGGGCGGCCACCACCAGCAGCGGGCCGTTGCCGGTGCCGCGGCGCAGGCCCATGACGTTGCCGATGGCGTCGGTCTCGACGTCCTCAAGCCCGTGAGCGGCCAGCATGTCGCGGTAGGCGGCGGCCCGGACCTCCTCGGCGAAGGGGGGCGAGGGGATTTCGGTCAGGCGAATGCCGTCTTCGACGATCCGTTCGTGGTCGGCGGCGAGAGTAGCGGCGGCGATCTGGAAGGCCGGGGTGGCGAGCAGGGTGTCGATGGTATCGCGGGACATGGCGCGGCTCCGGGGTTCAAGGGAAAGTGATCCCGGCGGCGGTTCGGCGCAATCCCGGCGGCGGAACGAAGCGGCTTGACAGCACCGGCCTTGGCCCGCGATCATTCGTATACAAATGATCCGGGTGCGCGATCCATGGGCCTGTATTTCCGTCCCGCGACGCAGCAGGAGGCCCTCGAAGCCCTGGCGGGACGGTCCTGGACCGTACTGGCGGGAGCGACGGACCTCTATCCGACGCATGGCGATGCCCCGCATGAGGTCGATGCGCTGGATATCTCGGCGTTGCATGCGCCGATCTCGCGCGACGCGGCGTATTGGTATCTGCCGGCCTCGGTCACCTGGTCGGAGCTCCTGGCGGCGCCGCTTCCCGCCGCGTTCGACGGGCTTAAGCAGGCGGCGCGGCAGATTGGCGGACGGCAGATCCAGAATGTCGGCACGGTGATGGGCAATGTGTGCAATGCGAGCCCGGCAGCCGATGGTATTCCGTGCCTGCTCGCGCTCGACGCCGAGGTGACGCTGGCGAGCCTGCTGGGGGTGCGGCATGTGCCGATTGGCGGGTTCGTCGTTGGTCCGCGGGCGACGGCGCGGGCGGCGGACGAGCTGGCGGTGGGGTTGCGGATACCGGTGCGTGCGGCGCGCAGCGTGTTTCTCAAGCTCGGCGCACGGCGGTATCTGGTGATCTCGATTGCAGCGGTGGCGCTCAATGTCGAGCTGGCCGAGGGGCGCATCGTCGCGGCACGGCTGGCGGTGGGGGCTTGCGGTCCGGTGGCGACCCGCGTCGCGCCGGCTGAGGCGGCCTTGATCGGCCATCCGCCCGATCCCGCCCGGCTGGGGCCGGAGATGTTCGAGACCCTGGCGCCGATCGACGACATCCGGGCGACGGCGGCCTATCGGCGCGCGGCAGTCGTGACGCTGGCGCGCCGCGCGGTGGCGGCGCTGGCATGATTTCCTTTGTTCTCAACACCCGGCCGGTGACGGTGGATGCGGCGCCGCTCGACCGGCTCGCGGATGTGCTGCGCGACACGCTTGGGCTGACCGGGACCAAGATCGGCTGCAATGCCGGCGATTGCGGATCCTGCACGGTGCTGCTGGACGGGGCGCAGGTCTGTGCCTGCCTGGTCCCGGTGGCGCGGGCAGAGGGGGCACATGTCACCACCATTGAGGGGCTCAGCGCCGGCGGCCTCACCGACCTGCAACGCGCCTTCCATCGGCACGGCGCCGCGCAGTGCGGCATCTGCACGCCGGGCATGCTGATGGCCGCCACCGAGCTGCTGGCGCGCACGCCGGCCCCCGACGAGGCCGCGATCCAGGACGCGCTCGGCGGCGTGCTATGCCGGTGCACCGGCTATCGCCGGATCATCGATGCCATCCTCGATCTCGCCGGCACGGAGGTCTTGACCGGACAGGGGGGGGACGGCCCGGTGGGGACCAGCCTGCCGCGCGTCGACGGGATCGGCAAGCTCACGGGCAGCGAGGCGTTCGGCGCCGATGCGCGGCCCGCGAGCAGCCACCTCGCGGTGCGCGCCATTCGTAGTCCGCACGCCCATGCGCGGTTTCGGCTCGGCGATTTCGGGCCGTTGCTGGCGGCCCATCCCGGGCTGGTGCGGGTGCTGACGGCGGCCGATATTCCGGGCCGCAACCTCTACGGCATCTACCCCACCGGCAAGGACCAGCCGGTGCTGGCCGAAAGCCAGGTGCGCCACCGGGGCGAGGCGGTATGCGCCCTGGTCGGCGCGCCGGCGGCGGTGGCACGGATTGCGGAGGCGGAGCTGCCGATCACCTGGGAGGTGCTGCCCGAGGTGACATTCGCCCACGGCGGGGCCGATCTGCATGCGCACGCGCCGGGCAATGTCCTGATCCGGGGTCGCGTTGCGCGGGGCGACATGGCCGCGCCCGAAGTGGTCGGCGCCGCCGTCAGCGCTGCGATCGCGGTCGAGACGGGGTGGGTCGAGCACGCCTATATCGAGCCGGAGGCCGGCCATGCCGAACGGATCGGCGAGGGGATCGCGATCACCGCATGCACGCAGACCCCTTATATGGACCGCGACGAGATCGGGCCCATTCTCGGCATCGCGCCGGAGCGGGTGCGGATCATCCCCACCGCGGTCGGCGGTGGGTTCGGCGGCAAGCTCGATTTGTCCGTGCAGCCGCTGATCGCGGTGGCGGCCTGGCTTACCGGGCGGCCGTGCCGGGTGGTGTACGGCCGGCGCGAGAGCATGGCGGCGACCACCAAGCGGCATCCGGCGCGTATCGCAGCGGAGGCCTGGGCCGATGCCGAGGGGCGTCTGGTCGGGTTCCGATTCCATGGCGACTACGACACCGGCGCCTATGCGAGCTGGGGGCCGACGGTGGCCAATCGCGTGCCGGTCCATGCGACCGGGCCGTATGCGGTGGCGAATGTGCTGGCCACCACCATTGCGTGGCATACCAATGGGCCGCCGGCCGGGGCGTTTCGCGGTTTCGGCGTGCCGCAGGCGGCGATCGCGGGGGAGGCGCTGATGGACGGGCTGGCGGACCGGCTGGGCCTGGACCGGCTGGAATTTCGCCGCCGCAACGCGCTCGGGGTGGGTGGGACCACGGCGACCGGCCAGATCCTGGGGGCGGGCGCGGCGCTGCCGGCGTGCCTCGACGCGCTGGCGCCGCACTGGGCGCGACTGCGGGAGACGGCGGCGGCGTTCAATGCCCGGACGGATGGTACGCTGCGCCAGGGGGTGGGGGTGGCCTGCATGTGGTACGGTATCGGCAATACCAGCCTCTCCAACCCGTCGTCGATGCGGATCGGCGTCACCCGCGAGGGGCGTGCGGTGCTGTTTTCGGGAGCGGTGGATATCGGGCAGGGCTCCGACACGGTGATGACGCAGATCGCGGCCGAGGCGCTCGGCATCCCGGCCGCCGCGCTCGATCTGGTGACCGGCGACACCGGGCGGACGCTGGATGCCGGCAAAACCAGCGCCTCGCGCCAGACCTTCGTCAGCGGCAATGCGGCGCGGTCGGCGGGCCTCGCCTTGCGCGCCGGGATTCTCAGCCGTGCCGCAGCCAGCGACGACGCCAGCCTCGCCTTTGCGCCGGGGCGGATCATGATCGTCGATGGCGACCGCGAGACGACGCTCGACCTGACCGCCTTGGCCGCGGACGACGCGGGGCTCGTGCTTGCGGCGACCGGTCACTACGACCCGCCGACCACGCCGCTCGACGCGGACGGTCAGGGCTCGCCCTATGCCAGCTACGCCTTCGGCGCCCAGATCGCCCATTGTGAAGTGGACACTGCGCTTGGCACGGTGCGGGTGCTGCGGATCGTCGCCGCCCATGATGTCGGCCGGGCGATCAATCCGGGGCTGGTCGAGGGGCAGATCCATGGTGGCGTGGCCCAGGGCATCGGCCTGGCGTTGATGGAGGAATATGTGCCGGGGCGGACCGACAATCTGCACGACTACCTGATCCCGACCATCGGCGACGTGCCGCCGATCGACACCATCCTGATCGAGCAGGCGGACCCGCTGGGGCCGTATGGCGCCAAGGGGGTGGGCGAGCCGGCGCTGATCGCCACCGCGCCGGCCATTCTGAACGCAATTGCCGATGCCACCTTGGTGCGTATCACCCGGATTCCCGCCACTCCGGATCGGGTGCTTGCCGCCCTGCGGGCGATCGCATGACCACCACCCATGCCGGACCCGATGGCCCCGACGAGGCGGCCTTGGCCGAGGCGGTGACGCCGGGAGGAGAGATCGTGACGTGCGATGCCTGCCCGGTGCTGTGCCGTATCCGGCCGGACAAGACCGGTGCCTGCGACCGCTACGGCAATGTCGGCGGGCGGCTGACCCGGATGGACCCGCTGACGATGATCGTCCGGCGGCCGGACCTGGTGCGCGCCGCCGGCGGGGACTGGACCGGCAATCCGTTCGAAGCGCGCGAGCTGTTCGTCAGCGCCATCGGCGCCGGGACGACCTATCCGGACTACAAGCCCGCCCCCTTCATCGTCGGCTCCTGCATCGACGGGGTCGATATGGTGACCGTCGTCTCAGAGGGGGTGTTTTCCTATTGCGGGCTGAAGGTCAAGATCGACACCGACCGGCCTCTCGGCGCCGAGACGGCCACCGTGCGCGCCCGGGGGGAGGCGGTGGGCCATGTCACCACCGCGGAATATGGCAGCCAGATGCTCAGCCTCGGCGGGGTGCATCATTTGACCGGCGGGTCGAAGAAGGAGGGCGTGGTGACCTGCGAGACCATGCTGACGCTGGCCAATGGCGAGGCGGTCGAGCTGGCGATCGACGGGGGGGCCGGCGTGGTGGTGCAGTCCGGCGCGGCGCCGGTGGTGGACGGGACGGAAGAGCAGCGGATGCGGGTGGGCTGCGGCTCGGCCACGATCGGGATTTTCGCCGGGCAATGGGCCGGCCATGCCGATGAGGTGATCGTGGTGGACGACCACATCACCGGCGTGCTGAGCGAGCACCAGGCGGGACGCTTTCTCGGCATGCGGCCAGCCGGCATCCGGGTGCGGGGCCGGCGCTCGACGCCGGGGCGCTATTTCCAGGTCGCCAGCCCCGGGTTGGGCTGGGGCGGGACGGATATCCAGGACCCGTTGTCGATCATCGAGAGGATCGACCCGAAAACAGCCTGGCCGGGGTTGCGGCTGTTGATGGTCTCGACCACGGGCGAGCATTTCGGCTGGTTCGTGCTCGATGCCGCGCTGCGGCCGCAGGAAGCGCCGATGCCGCCGGCGATCGTGGCGGCGATCGCGCGGATTGCCGAGAACTGCGAGCCGGCGCTGTGCAGCGTGCTGTTCATGGCCGGCGCCGGGGGCAGCCTGCGCGCGGGGGTGACCGAGAATCCGGTGCTGCTGACCCGCAGCGTGCAGCGCCGGATCACCAAGGTCACCAGCGGGGGGGCGCCGGTCTATGTCTGGCCGGGCGGGGGGATCACCTATATGGCCGATGTGGCGGCGATGCCGGCGCGCGCGTTCGGCGCGGTGCCGACGCCGGCGTTGGTGGCGCCGATCGAGTTCACCCTGCCGCGCGCCGATTATGTGGCGCTTGGCGGGTTCGGGGAGAGGGTTCGGCCGTTGGCGGAGGTGCTGGCGGAGACACTGGCGCGGGGCGTGATGCTGCCGCCGGGCGCGGTGTTTCCGCTGCCATGAGCGCCAGCGCCGCCCTACTGCCCGATGGGCGGCTGCATTTGCAGCATGGTCCGATCGATCTGCTGATCCGGGCCTGGGGCGCGGCGGCGGAGGTCGTGGCGGCGGGCCGGCAGGCGGTGGAGGCCTTTCCTGGCATTCTGCCGGAGCTGGTGGGGGAGCTGGCGCAGCTTCGCCGCGTGGTTCCGGCGACGGGGCCGGCGCCGGAACCGGCCGGCGAGATCGCGCGCGCGATGCATGCGGCGGTGCGGCCCTATGCGGCGGCGCTGATCACGCCGATGGCCGCTGTGGCGGGGGCGGTGGCGGACCATGTGCTGGCCGCGATGAACGCCGGGCGGGTGCTCAGCCGCGCCTATGTCAACAACGGTGGCGACATCGCGTTTCATCTCGCCGCGGGCGAGTCGCTGCGGGCGGGGCTGGTGAGCCGGCTGACCGACCCTGGCCTCGATGCCATCGCCACGCTGCGGGCGGATCAGCCGTGGCGCGGGCTCGCCACGTCGGGGCGGGCCTGCAAGGGGCAGGGTGGGCGCAGCTTCTCGTTCGGCATCGCCGATGCGGTGACGGTGCTGGCGGCCACGGCGGCGCGGGCCGATGCGGCCGCCACGGTGATCGCCAACGCGGTCGACCTGCCCGGTCATCCCGCCATCATGCGACGGCGGGCCTGCGACATCGATCCTGACAGCGATCTCGGCGATCGGTTGATCACCTGGGACCTGCGGCATCTGACGGAGGGCGAGATCGCCGCCGCTCTGGACGGCGGGCGGCTTGTGGCCGATGCTCTGCGCGAAGCGGGCCTGATCGGCGGTGCCGTGCTCGCGCTGCGTGGGCGCCTTGCCGTGTCCGGCCCCGTTCTGGCTCAGTTGGAACCGAGATGATCCGCAAGCTGTTGACCATCGTCGAAGAGACCCATCGCGACGGCACCCAGCCGGTCAAGCCGGCGACGCGCAAGGCTGCGGCGATCGCGGTGATCGAGAACCCTTTTGCCGGCCGGCATGCGCCTGACCTCGCCGAGCTGGTGGCGATCGGCGAAATCCTCGGCGGGCTGCTTGGCGAACGCGCGGTGCAGGCGCTGGGCGTGGCGCCGGCGGCAATCGAGAGCTACGGCAAGGCGGCGATCGTGGGCGAGGACGGGGAGCTGGAACACGCCGCGGCGATCCTGCATCCGGCGCTCGGCGCGCCGTTCCGTGCCGCGGTGGAGAAAGGAGCGGCCCTGATCCCCAGCGCCAAGAAGCGCGGCGGCATGGGGGCTGCGATCGACGTGCCGCTCGGCCACAAGGATGCCGCCTTCGTGCGCAGCCATTTCGACGCGATGGAAGTGCGGGTGGCGGATGCGCCGCGGCGCGACGAGATCCTGGTCGTGCTGGTGGTCACCGATTCCGGGCGGCCGCTGCCGCGCATCGGCGGGCTGACAGCGGGCGAAATCATCGGCAAAGACGGACTGCGCTGAAACCCATGAGGAGCATCCCCATGACCATCACCCGCCGCTCGGCGCTCGCCGCCGCCGGTCTGCTCGCCGTCCCGTCCATCGTGCGGGCGCAGGGCAATACCCCGATCCGGATCGGGGAGATCAATTCCTACACCGCGGCGCCGGCCTTCACCCTGCCCTATCGCAACGGCTGGATGCTGGCGGTGGAGCAGGTGAATGCCGCCGGGGGGGTGCTTGGCCGCAAGATCGAGGTGATCAGCCGCGACGATGCCGGGCGGCCGCCGGATGCGATCCGGCTGGCGGGGGAACTGCTGGATGACCAGAAGGTCGATCTGTTCGCCGGGTCCTTCCTGTCCAATATCGGGCTCGCGCTGTCCGATGTGGCGAAGCAGCGGCGCAAGCTGTTCGTCGGCGGCGAGCCGCTGACGGACGCAATGGTGTGGCAGGACGGGCACCGTTATTGCTACCGGCTGCGGCCCTCGACCTACATGCAGGCGGCGATGCTGGTGGACGATGCGGCGAAGCTGAAGGCCAAGCGCTGGGTGACGGTGTCACCGAACTACGAATACGGCCAGTCCGTCGTGAAGTGGTTCAAGCTGATGCTGGCGCAGAAGCAGCCGGGGGTGGAGTTCGTGGCCGAGCAGTGGCCGGCGCTGGGCAAGATCGATGCCGGGGCGACGGTGGCCGCGCTGGCCCAGGCCAAGCCCGACGCCATCCTCAATGCGACGTTCGGGCCGGACCTCACCAATTTCGTGCGCCAGGGCAATACCCGCGGCCTGTTCGAGGGGCGCGGCGTGGTCTCGGTGCTGACGGGGGAGCCGGAGTATCTCGATCCGCTCGGCGACGAGACGCCGCAGGGCTGGATCGTCACCGGCTATCCGGTCGACAGCGTCACCGATCCGGCGAACAAGGCGTTCATCGAGGCGTACAAGGCGCGGTTCAACGAGCTGCCCAAGATGGGCTCGGTGGTCGGCCATGCGTTGATCGGCTCGATCGTGGCGGGGATCGCCAAGGCCGGCTCGACCGAGACCGAGAAGATGGCGGACGGGTTCGCCGGCGCGTCGTTCGACACACCGTTCGGCAAGGCGGCGTGGCGGGCGCTGGATCATCAGGCCACGCTCGGCACCTATGTCGGCAAGACCGCTTTGAAGAACGGCAAGGGCACGATGGTGGACTGGCGCTATGTCGATGGCGCTGCCGCCCTGCCGTCGGACGAAGAGGTGCGGAAGCTGCGCCCCGCCTGAGCCGGTGTCGGCGCTTCTCGTCCAATTGCTGAGCGGGCTGTCCGGCGCCTCGTCGCTGTTCCTGGTGGCGGCGGGGCTGACGGTGATTTTCGGCGTGACGCGGGTGGTCAACTTCTCGCACGGCAGCCTGACCATGCTCGGGGCCTATCTCGGCTGGAGCATCCTGACCCGGCTGCCGCGCGGGCCGGAATACTTTGTGCTCGGCATCGTGCTGACGGCGCTGGCCACGGCGGGGATTGGCGCGTTGATCGAGATGCTGCTGCTGCGGCGGATCTACCGGGCGCCGGAGCTGCTGCAATTGCTGTTCACCTTCGGCATCGTGCTGGTGGTGCAGGATGCGGCGCAGTTTCTGTGGGGGCCGAACGACCTGCCGCTGCCGCGGGCGCCGTGGCTGCGCAGCTTCGTGACGATCGCGGGCGAGCGGGTGCCGTTCTACGACTTGGTGCTGATCGGGATCGGGCCGCTGGTGCTGGCGGCGCTGTGGCTGCTGTTCACCCGCACGCGGTGGGGCACGCTGGTGCGCGCGGCGACGCAGGACCGGGAGATGGTGGCGGCGCTGGGGGTCGACCAGAGGCGGCTGTTCACGACCGTTTTTGCCCTCGGCGCCGGGCTTGCCGGGATGGGGGGGGCGCTGGCGCTGCCGGATGCTTCGGCGAATTTGCAGATCGACCTCAACATCATCACCGATGCCTTCGTGGTGGTGGTGGTGGGCGGGCTCGGCAGCCTGCCCGGGGCATTCCTGGCGAGCCTGCTGATCGGGGTGCTGCAATCCTTTGGCATCGTGCTGTTCCCGCAGGCGACGCTGGTGCTGGTGTTCGTGATCATGGCGGCGGTGCTGGTGGTGCGGCCGAACGGGCTGCTGGGGCGGGCGCCGGCGGTGGCGCGCGGGGCGGGACAGGGGTTCGCGGCGATCCGGCCGGCGGTGCCGCTGCTGCTGCGGCTGGGGGCGGCGGCGCTGGTCCTGGCGGTGCTGGCGCCGCTGGCGGTGGGGCCCTTCGTGCTGTCGGTGATGACGGAGATGCTGATCGCGATGCTGTTCGCGGCCTCGCTGCATTTCATGATGGGGCCGGGCGGGATGGCGAGTTTCGGCCATGCCGCCTGGTTCGGGATCGGGGCCTATGCGGCGGCTTTCGCGGTGAAGGGGCTGGCGCTCGGGATGGGGGCGGGGCTGCTGCTGGCGCCGTTGCTGGCGGGGGTGGCGGCGGCGCTGTTCGGGTGGTTCGTGGTTCGGCTTTCCGGCGTCTATCTGGCCATGCTGACGCTGGCGTTCGCGCAGATCGTGTGGGCGGCAATGTTCCAGGCGGTGGAGATCACCGGCGGCGACAACGGCGTGCTTGGCGTGTGGCCGGCGCCGTGGGCGGCGGATCGGCGGGTGTTCTACTGGCTGGTGTTGGCGCTGTGCGTGGGCGCGACGCTGTTGTTGCGGCGGGTGCTGTATGCGCCGTTCGGCTATGCGCTGCGGGCGAGCCGGGATTCCGAGTTGCGGGCGGAGGCGATCGGGCTTGACACAACGCTTCTCCGGCTGGCCGCCTTCACCCTGGCTGGGGCGGCGGCGGGGTTGGCCGGAGGGCTGGCGGCGTTCTCCAAGGGGAGCGTATTTCCCGGTTTCATCTCGATCTCGCGCTCGGTCGACGGGCTGCTGATGGTGCTGCTGGGCGGGGTGCAGAGCATGGCCGGGCCGGTGGTGGGGGCGGTGGCCTATACCGGGCTGTTCGACCTGCTGCTGCTGGCGACCGACCAGTGGCGCGCGATGCTTGGATTGGCGATCATCGTGTTGGTGCTGGTGTTTCCGCAGGGGATCGCCGGCTCGATCCACCGGCTGTGGCTGCGGGGGCGCGAGGCGTGAGCCTCCTTGCGGTGGCGGGTCTGCACAAGTCCTTCGGGGGGGTGCGGGCGGTGGAAGATGTCAGCTTCGAGGTGGCGGCGGGCGAGATGTTGGCGCTGATCGGGCCGAACGGGGCGGGCAAGTCAACGTGCTTCAACATGCTCAACGGCCAGATCCGGCCGGACGGGGGGAGCATCCGGCTCGCGGGACATGACATCACCGGACAGAAGCCGCGCCGGGTTGCGCGGCAGGGGGTGGGACGGACGTTTCAGATCACCGCCACCTTCGCCTCGATGACGGTACGCGAGAACGTGCAGGTCGCGCTGCTCGCCCATCACCGGCGCATCTGGCGGTTCCTGCGTCCGGCCGGGGGGGAGTTCAGGGCGGAGGCGGAGGCGCTGCTCGAGCGGCTCGATCTGTTGCCACAGGCCGAGCGGGCAGCGGGCATCCTGGCTTATGGCGATCTCAAGCGGCTCGAACTCGCGGTGGCGCTGGCCGGGGCGCCGCGGTTGCTGCTGATGGATGAGCCGACGGCGGGGATGGCGCCGGCCGAGCGGGTGGCGCTGATGCGGCTTGCACGCACGCTCGCGACCGGGACGGGGCTCGCGATCCTGTTCACCGAGCATGACATGGATGTGGTGTTCGGTAGCGCCGATCGCATCCTGGTGCTCAATCGCGGCGTGCTGATCGCCGCGGGAAATGCCGACACGATCCGCGCCGATCCCGGGGTGCGGGAGGTCTATCTCGGCTCCGGCGTGACGACGGGTGGGCATTGATGCTGCGGGTGGACGCGCTGCACGCGCATTACGGCCGCGCCCATATCCTGCAGGGCGTCAGCTTCAGCGTGGCGAAGGGGGATGCGCTGGTGCTGCTCGGACGCAACGGGGCGGGGAAGTCGACCACGTTCAAGTCCCTGATCGGCCTGGTGCGCCCGACCTCGGGCCGCATCGCATTCGACGGGCAGGACATCGCCGGGCATGAGCCCCATGTGATCGCACGGGCCGGGCTCGGCTATGTGCCGGAGGAGCGGCGGATCTTCACGGACCTGACCGTGATGGAGAATCTGGAGGTCGGCCGCCTGCCGGCGCGCGACGGGCAGCCACCGTGGACGCCGGAACGACTGTTCGGGATATTCCCGAACCTTGCCGCCATGCGGACCCGGCCGGGCGGGCGGATGAGCGGCGGCGAGCAGCAGATGCTGGCGATCGCCCGCACGCTGATGGGCAATCCGCGCCTGATCCTGCTCGACGAACCGAGCGAGGGCCTCGCCCCGGTGATCGTCGAGCAGATGGTCCATGCGATCCGCGCGATGCGGGACGGCGGGGTTACGGTTGTGCTGGCCGAGCAGAACCTGCATTTCGCGCTCGCCGTCGCCGACCATGCCACCATCATCGAGAAGGGGCGCATTGCCTGGGCGGGGCGGGTGGCCGAATTGCAGGCGGACGCCGGGCTGCGCGAGACCTGGCTGGCGCTCTGATCTTCCCGCTTGGCGGCGGAGCGGGTGGCTTTGTTGGTTCGGGTTGGCGCTCTCCATGGTGAGGGCGATGCCAAAAGGATGGAAGTTTTTTGGTTCTTTTTTCCAAAAAAGAACCGCTCACCTGCCCTGCCCGCTGTCGGCGCGTTTGACCCTATATCAGAACAGCGACAACTGGGCCTCCGCCATGCCGGCGATGGCGGGCGCGGCGAACCGGGTGACGTCCAGCTTGTCGCGGTTGTCGAGGCCCCATTGCTTCGCCGCCCGTTCGAAGCGCCGCGCCAGCAGATCCGCGTAGACGCCGGTGCCGCTGAAGCGCTGGCCGAATTTCGCCTCGTTGAGGGCACCCGCCCGGGTTTCGCGGATGAGTTCGAGCACGTGTTTCGCACGGTCGGGGAAATGCTGGTTCAGCCAGTCCTCGAAGATCTGTTTCAGCTCATGCGGCAGGCGCAGCAGGATGTAGCCACCCCAGCGGGCGCCGGCGCGCGATGCCGCCTCGAGGATGCGTTCCATCTCGGCGTCGTTGAGGGCCGGGATCATCGGCGCCGCGAGGACGCCGACCGGGATGCCGGCGCGCGCGAGCTGCTCGATCGCTTGCAGCCGCCGGGTGGGGGCGGCCGCGCGGGGTTCCATCCGGCGGGCGAGATTGGCGTCGAGCGTGGTGACGGAGATGCAGACCCGAACCAGATTGCGTTCCGCCATCCCGTGCAGGACGTCCAGGTCGCGCAGCACGCCGGCGGACTTGGTGACGATGGTGACCGGGTGGTTGAAACGGTCCAGCACCTCCAGCACGGCGCGGGTCAGTTTCAGGGTGCGGTCGATCGGTTGGTATGGATCGGTGTTGGAGCCCAGCGCCAGCGGCCGGGCGATGTAGCCGGGCTTGCGCAGCTCTTTCTCCAGCAGCTCCGCCACCTCGGGCTTGAACAGCAGCTTGGTTTCGAAATCGAGGCCCGGCGAGTAGCCGAGATAGGCGTGGGTCGGGCGGGCGTAGCAGTAGACGCAGCCATGCTCGCAGCCGCGATAGGGGTTCACGGCGCGGTCGAAGCCGAGATCGGGGCTTTGGTTGTAGCTGATCACGCTCCGGCTTGCGTCACGTATCAGGGTGGTCGCGAGCGGCGGCAGATCGGCGAGGTCGGCGGTCAGCGTGTTCCAGCCATCGTCGAACGGCGCGGCGGCGTTGGTCTCGAAGCGGTTGGGCGGATTGACGGTCGCGCCGCGGCCCTTGCGGGCGCCGGCCTGTACCGTGGTCTCGCTCACGACGGGAACGGGTGGGATGGTCAGCATCGCGCGCGGCCGCACCGGAACGGGCTTGCGCCCATGCGCCAGCGCCGCGCGTCCCATCACCAGCGGCGCGTCGTCGTCGTAGCTCTCGGTCGGGTCGATTTCCCGCACGAGCTCGCGCCGCCCCTGGTAGGGTTCGGCCTGGTAGCCGAGTCCTGGCGTGCCGCTTTGAAAATCAGGGTCCCGCATGGGGTGTTCTCCATCCGTTCTGAGGGCTACACTGGCAAGGGCGAGGCTTTGGGTCAAGAACATAATATGAACCTGAGCGACATTTCGGTGATCATCCCGACGCTGAATGCCGCCGCGGGGTTGCCTGGCGCGCTGGCGGCCGTGGCGGGGGTGGGGGAGGTGATCGTGGTCGATGGTGGCAGCCGGGACGGGACGGTGGCGGCGGCGGGGAGCGCGCGGGTGGTGCAGGGCGCGCGCGGCCGGGGCACGCAGTTCGCGGCGGGGATCGCGGCGGCGCGCCATCCCTGGCTGTTGTTGCTGCATGCCGATACGCGGCTTGCTCCGGAATGGCGCGGCGCAGCGCTGCGGCTGATGCAGGCGGGGGAGGCGAAGGCGGGCTATTTCCGCCTTTCTTTTGACAGCGCCGATCCGAGGGCGCGCCGACTGGAGCGGGTGGTGGCCTGGCGCAGCCGGGTGTTCGGGCTGCCCTACGGCGACCAGGGGCTGTTGATCCATCGGGCGCTGCTCGACCGCGCCGGAGGGATGCGGCCATTGCCGTTGATGGAGGATGTCGACCTGGCGCGCCGGCTTGGCCGCGGCCGTCTGGTCGCGCTCGACGCGACCGCTCTCACGTCGCCGGTCCGTTACGAGCGGGATGGCTGGCGCCGACGTTCGCTGCGCAACCTGGGTTGTCTTGCGCTGTGGTTCCTGGGCGTGCCGCCACGACTGATCGCAAAGCTGTACGCATGAAGGGTCTGGCCATCATCTTTGCCCGGGCGCCGCGCCTCGGCACGGTCAAGCGGCGGCTGGCCCGGGATATCGGCGAGCGCGCGGCGCTGCGGTTCCATCAGGCGATGCTGGGCAGCCTGATCCGCCGCCTGGCGCGGGACCGGCGGTTCGAGACCGTGGTGGCGCTGACGCCGGATGGCGCGCGGGTGCGGGTGCCGGCGCGGATTCGGGTGGTCGCGCAGGGGCGGGGCGATCTGGGGGTTCGGATGTCGCGCGCCCTGGCGCGGGGTCGCCGCGCGGTGCTGGTGGGCTGCGATATTCCCGGAATCGGGGCGGCCGACATCGCCGCCGGGTTGCGGGCGCTGGGGCGGGTGGATGCGGTGTTCGGACCGGCTGCGGATGGCGGCTACTGGCTGGTCGGGCAGGGCCTGCGGCGCCCGGGGCGGCCGTTCGCCGGGGTGCGCTGGTCGACCGAGCATGCGCTTGCCGACACGCTGACGAATTTCGCGCGCCATCGGGTGGCATTGTTGCGACGGATGCGGGATGTCGATACCGTTGCGGACCTCGAAGCGATGGGACTCCGCTGATGCGCTCAGGGCTGTTGCTGACATTGCTGCTCCTGGTTTCGGGTTGTGCGGGGACATCCCTCGAGATCCCACCCCATGCGATCGCTGGTACGCGCGCGGCGAAAATCGCCCTGCCGGGCAAGCTGTTCCTGCCCTCCGGGACCGGCCCCCATCCGGTGGTGATCCTGTTGCATGGCTGCGACGGGCTCAGCCCCAGCACGGTGGCGGGCAGCGGCATGGAACGCTGGGTATCGCGGGTGAACGGCTGGGGCTATGCCGCCCTGGTGCTCGACAGCATGTCGCCGCGCGGGGTCAGCGGGGTCTGCCCCAGCGCCGACCAGCCCAAGGTGACGGTGGTGGACCGCAGCGGCGATGTGGTGAGTGCCGCACTTTATCTGAGGGGGATCAAGGAGATCGACGGCAACCGCATCGCGGCCATGGGGTTCTCCCATGGTGGCGCGACCGCGGCACGCACCGCGGTGGCGCCGGCCGGCGCGCAGGCGCGGCCGTTGCTGAAGGCGGCAATCGACTATTACGGCTCCTGCGCCGGGGCCGCGAGCTACACCGGCTTGCCGCTGCTGGTGCTGGCCGGTGGGGACGATGACTGGGGCAATCCGGCCGCCACCTGTACCAATTTCGGCCGCGCCGTGGGCAAGGACCAGCCGTTCCAGGTGGTGGTCTATCCCGGCGTGGTGCACGCCTTCGACAGCGCATGGCTGATCCGGCGGATCGTGAGCAACGGGCACGCGCTGCAATATGACCAGGCCGCGGCGGAGGACAGCTTCGTGCGGGCGCGGGCATTTCTGGATCGCTATGTCAAATAATGATGATGTCACATAATGCGGATGCGCGCTGACGGGCGGCCCGTTCAGCGCTTGAGCATGTGTTTGCATGCCGGTCGGAGCTGATGGCGGGCGTCGAGCCGCAATCGGCATTCGCTGCACCACGGTTCAGTCGATCTGAATTGCGTCCGTGGAGCGTTGGTACCTCCCAAACAGCCGCAACGCTGCCATCGGACCTTTTGTTGACGCTGGCCACCTGCTTCGCATTTTGCGAATCCTCGTTGGCACGCCGCTTGCTGCTCCCAGTTTGTCGATCAACCAAAGGAGGTTCCTATGTTCCGCAAACTCGCTCTACTCGCTGCCGTCATCATGCTCGCCTCGGCCCCGGTGGCGTTCGCCGATGACAACCAGGGCAATCGCGAAGGCGAAGGCGGCGACGGCCGCGTCGTCTACACGTCCAGCGACCGTGAATTGCCCGCGCACGGGTTCGGCTGGGCGACGCTCGGCATCGTGATGCTGGGCGGCGCTGGGGTGGTGATGCTGCGCCGGGCGCAGGCCGGTCGCTGACCGGTTCAGCCGCCCGCCAGAAAGGGAGCGTGCGATGGCTATCGTGGGTCGCAAGGCGAGCAACGCAATTTGCGGCCCGTTCATCGCATTCTGCAAGGAGTTGGCGGGCGGCGCCGCGATTTCGTCGACTTGGCTGCTGATCTGGGCCGGACTGGCGGCACAAGCCCATTGGGTGCTCGCGGTCGGCGCTGCCGACATCGAGTTTCCGCACCCCATGGTGGTGCTCGCTGTGCTCGCGATCGTCACTGGCATTCCGCGCATGCCGCTGGTGCCACCGACCCGGGCGGACTGGGCGCTGTTCGCTCTGGCGCTGTTCGCCTGCATGCTGCCGTTCCGCACGGCCGCCTCGCTAGCGCTCGGGTGTGCGGCCGCGATCGCCTGGCGGGGCCACGGACCCGCGGCGCGTTCGGTCTCAGTGCTGCTGCTGGCGCTGGCCGGCTGGGGCATGAAGGACGGGGTCTGGGTCGGCTTCGTCAGCGTCCCGGTGATGGCAGCCGAGGCCCATGTGGTCAGCTTCCTGCTGAACCTCGGCGGCCTGCCGTCCGAGGCCACGGGAAACCACATCGAATTTCCGGATGGGCAAGGATTCATCATCCTGCGCGCGTGCTCGCTGCTGTCGCTTGCCTATCCCTGCGCGGTGGCCGTCTATGCCTTGTTCTGCCTGGTCCATCCGAACCGTCAGCCGGGGCTGCTGCGTATAGCGCTGGCCCTTGCCATTCTCGCCGTGCTGAACAACGTCCGCCTCGTCTCGATGGCGGCTTCGCCCGCGATCTACGACTACCTGCATGGCGAGACCGGCGATCTGCCGCTGCAACTTGCCTGGTCCGGCATCGTGATGATTGCGGCCCTGCCGCAGCGGCGCGCCGCATGAAGCGCCGCCTCAGCGCCCTGGCGGCAGTGCTCGCAGTGGCGGTGGGGGTCTGGCTGCGCCCGGCGGCCTCACCGACCGCGACGCTCAACGCCCGCGATGCGGCCGCGGCGTGGGCCACGGCGAATGGGCTGACATTGCAACGCAGTGAAAAACTCACGGCCTTGGGGATCTACATGATCCACCACTTCAGCGCGGGCGTCGGGTGCACCCTGAGGGTGGTGCCGCTCGGCAATCCGGACGAGATCCTGCCCGAGTTGAACGAAAATGTGACGGAGGCGCAGTGGCAGACCAGTCGTCTGCTGCTC
This sequence comes from uncultured Rhodospirillales bacterium, assembly GCA_903928895.1. Lineage (GTDB taxonomy): Bacteria > Pseudomonadota > Alphaproteobacteria > Acetobacterales > Acetobacteraceae > CAIYPH01. Next base: position 19,128 of record CAIYSR010000111.1, read on the forward strand.
GTGACCGCGACGAAGATGCCGCGCACGGCCCTCGGGGTGCACGCCCAGCGCTTGCTGGCGCGCCTCGTCGACGGCCGTGCGCCGCAGCCGGTGATGCTCATCGCCCCGCCGCCCTGCGTGAACGTGGCGCATCTGCAGGCCTGGCCGGCGCAATAAAGCGACTGGGCCGCCGGTCCAACGCGGCGGCTGGGTTAAACTATCCGGCGGCTTTCAGATGCTCCTGCAGCCGGGGCATGAGTTCGACCAGGTTGCAGGGGCGGTGGCGGTTGTCGAGCTGCCAGACCAGGATGTCGTCCCAGGCGTCCTTCACCGCGCCGGTGCTGCCGGGAAGGGCGAACAGATAGGTGCCGCCAGCGACGCCGCCGATGGCACGGGACTGCATCGTCGAGGTGCCGATCTTGGCGTAGCTCAGCATGCGAAACAGCTCGCCAAAGCCTTCGATGGTTTTTTCGAGGACTTGATCAAAGGCTTCCGGCGTGACGTCGCGGCCGGTGATGCCGGTGCCGCCGGTGGTGATGACGACATCGATGCCCGGCGCGGCGATCCAGGCGCGCAGGCGGGCGGCGATCAGAACCGACTCGTCCTTCTCGATGGCCCGCTCGGCAACGACGTGCCCGGCCGCCACGATGCGGGCGGCGAGCGTGGCACCCGAGGTGTCGGTGTCCAGGGTGCGGGTGTCGGAGACGGTCAGCACCGCGATGTTGACGGGCAGAAAAGGGCGAGTTTCGTCGATGCGGGTCATGAAAGCCTCCGTCGGTCGCGGGGCCGCACTCTTGCAAGGATGGAAGCGGGCGACAAGCACGGGCAGGGCGGCATCGATAGAGGTGTTGCCGAGCACGCGAGCTTGGCGCCATGCACGGTCAGGTCACGGCGTGATCGTGAGGCCCTCCGGGCGCCACAGCCCGTCCGGCCGTCCGGCGAAACCGCTGACTTTCGAGGAAAGGCCCCACAGCATCGACCAGTGGTAGATCACCACATCGGGCTGATCGGCCAGGAAGATGTCGGTGGCCTGACGGTAGACCGGCACGCGCTCGGCGACCGTCTGCTTCGAGGCGGCCGCAGTATAAAGATCGTCGAGGGTCGGGTTGCAGTAATGACCCCAATTGGTGAAGCCCTTGCAGGTGAGCCAGATCGGCGCGTTGCCGTCGGGGTCGGCGCGGCCGGACCAGAGCAGCATGGAAGCCTCGAAATTGCCGGACTGGGTCGCAGCCACGAGGGCGGCTGCGTCCATCGCGGTAATTTTCATGTCGAAGCCGGCATCCTTCACCATCGCCTGGATGATCTGGGCGACCTGGCTGTCGAGCGGATCGGTGCCGGTCAGCAAGGTGAAGGAGACGGTGCTGACGCCGGCGGCGGCGAGGAGCTTTTTCGCCGCCTCGACGTCGCGCGCGGGAACCGGGTGGCCGGGGTGGAAATAAGTGCTGCCCGGTGCTTCCATCTGGGCCGACGGGACGTATTGCCCGTCGAATGCGACCTGGTTGAGCGCCGCGCGGTCGATCGCCAGCGAGAAGGCCTGGCGCACGCGGGAGTCGCGGCCGAGGGGGGTTTCGGCCGCCTTGCCGTTGCCGACGTTGAACTCGATCGGCACGAAGCCGAGCGAGGGCGCCTTGAACACCTTCAACTTGGCGTTGCCGGCGACTGCGCCGACATCGGTGGGCGACAGGCGCTGGGCGATGTCGAGCGCGCCGGCGGCGAGATCGACCTTGCGGATGTTGGAATCCACGATGGTGCGGAAGACGATGCCGGGCAGCTTGATGGAAGCCGCGTTCCAGTAACCGGGATAGCGCTCGAGCGTGATGTTGTCCTGCGCGACGCGGGACTTGAAGGCGAAGGGGCCGGCACAAACCGGATGCGCGGCGATCGCCTCGCGGGGCTGCTCGATCAGCTTGGGCGAATAGGGCGTGCCGGGCCGATTGGCGAGCAGCGCGATGAGGGGCGCATAGGGGCGGTTGAGGGTGACGCGCATGGTCAGCGGATCGACCACCTCGGCACCGTTGATCGCCGCCATCTCGGCCTTGCGGATGGAGTAGGACAGCGTCTTGTAACGCTGGATATTGGCAACCATCGCCGCGGCATCGAACACCGTGCCGTCATGGAACGTGACGCCAGGACGCAGCTTCAGGGTGAGCGACAGGCCGTCCGCGGCCCATTCCCAACTGGTCGCCAACTCGGGGACGAACTTCAGTTCCGGTGTCAGGTCGATCAGGCTGTCGCACATTGCGGTCGTGACGACGCGGTTGGTGTAGCTGCCGTCGGTCGCGGGATCGAGCGGGGCGGGGTCGAACTCGAGCGCGACACGCAGGGGTTGCGCATTGACGGTCAGCGGAGCGGCGAGGAATAGAGCGCCCGCAAGCATCCAGGGCGAAATGCGCATGAGGTGTCTCCGGGGCTGTGCGATAAGACCATGATCATGGGCGGGTTGTTGGCAGCAAGGCAAGCCCGATGGGTGCGCATGCAACAGGCACTCCCCGGGTCAACGGCCACCTTTGCCGGCACGGAGGCCCGGTACCCGGTGCGACAGATACCCATCGCGACAAGTTCGAACTGGGACTGTACCCAAACAATCCGGACAGAAGGACTCGGCGTGCTGATGTTCAGGCAAAGACGACCGGGAAGGCCGACTTGCCTGCCACCTCGATGGTTATTCGCCGATGAACCGCACCGGCAGCGGGGTTTCGACGTTGCCTTCGAGCCGCCAGGCGCCCCCGTCGCGGCGCGCGGATACCGCCTCGTGCAGCGTATCGCCGATGAAATGCAGCGCCACATCGTCGTCGGCCGCGTAGCCGGGGCCGGGGAGGGTGCCGTCGGCGAGCAGGCGGCGGAAGGTGGGCGCGCGGTCCGGCCGGGTGCTGTAGTGCGCGCAGGCCGAGCCGCGCAGCAGGCCGATGCAGTTGAGCGGCAGCATTTCGGGCGGATAGGCGTCGGTGATGCAGGCATCGAACCAGCAGTTCATCCCGGCCGAAGTGCCCGACATGACGACGCCCTGCTCCCAGGCAGTGCGCAAGGCGGCATCGATCCCCCAGTCGCGCCAGACGGTGATGAGGTTGCGGGTTGAGCCGCCGTTGACGTAGACGATGTCCATCGCCGCGAAGTAGTCGGCGAAATCACGTGTCACCGGCTTGTAGATGTTGAGATGCGCGAGGCGGCAGTCGTATTGGCCGAGTTCGCGGTAGAATTGTTCGATCGCGGCCGGATTATCTCCCACCGCGCCGGCGAGCAGGCAGATTTTCGGCGATTTCGTGGCCGCGAGCGACAGGAGGTGTTGCTGAAGGAGCGGTGGCTGCCAGGTGTCGACGTAGAAGCGTCCACCATTGGCAAAAATCTGGCGCGGCTTCATGCGGCGGGGTGCTCCGTGGTGCGGGGGAAAACCCATGCTCCATCCTCTCTCTGAGAGGGTCAACCTCGCTCGCGCGTTCATCCTGATCGTCGAGGCTCGACCCGCCGCCGGGCTTCAGACGCGCGGAAGTGACCTGCCGACATTCTTCAGATGACCGGCCCCTGCCATCGCAACGGCGGAGCCTGCGGCGGCGCTCGCAATGTTGGGCGGTCTGACGGATTCGGCCCGCGAGCGGCGCGGGGCCGGCAAGGCTTACGACCCGACGCACTTCGTCCCCACCGCAGGGGGCCGAGAGCCCTCAATCACCCCTATCCGCCGGCGATGCGCGGGAGCAGGAAGATCTCGGCCCCCTCGGGCAGTTCCTTGGACCAGGTGTCGCGATAGATCACCCCGTCGATGGAGACGGCGATGCCCTGCGCGATGAAGGGTTCGAGGCCGGGATACTGCTCCGCCAGCGTGCGGAACAGTTCCCTGATGTCCTTGGCCTGGATGTCGAGCGTCGTCTTGCCTCCGGCGGCCGCGCTGAGCGAACTCCAGAGCCTCACCTCGACCATCAGCCCGCCTGTTCTGCCTCCAACGCCGCCAGGATGCGCGGTGGCGACATGGGGATGTGGGTCATACGGACGCCAACCGCGTTCGACACCGCATTCGCGATGGCCCCCAAGGGCGGCACGATCGATGTCTCGCCCACGCCGCGCACCCCATAGGGGTGATTCGGATTGGGGATTTCGAGAATCTGCGTGTCGATCATCGGCAGGTCCGAGCAGACCGGGACCCGGTAGTCGAGGAAGCCGGCGTTCTGCAGGCGTCCGTCCGCGCCGTAGACATACTCCTCGTTCAGTGCCCACCCGATGCCCTGCGCGGCGCCGCCTTGGTACTGCCCTTCGACATAGGTCGGATGCACCGCCTTGCCCGCATCCTGCACGACGGTATAGCGCACCACCCGGGTGGCCCCGGTCTCCGGATCGACCTCGACGTCGCAGATATGGGTGGCGAAGGAGACCCCGGCGCCATCGGCCACGAGCTCGCTGTGACCGGCGATCGGCCCGCCCGTCTTGGCTGCCGCGGTCGCGATGTCCTTGACCGACAAGGGGGAAAGATTGCCGTGCTGCTCCCCCTTGGCCTTGGCGTGGCCGTCCTCCCAGACGACATCATCGAGCGGGATATCCCACATCCTGGCCGCACGTTGGCGCATCACCGCAATGGCGTTGCGGGCGGCGGAAATCGTCGCCATCGACGTGGAGAAGGTGCCACGGCTGCCGTCGGTCATGTCGTTGTAGCCAAGCGTCGCGGTATCGGCGACCACCGCCTGGACCTGGGCATAGGGAATGCCGAGCTCCTCGGCCGCCACCAGCGCCAGCGAGGCGCGCGAACCGCCGACGTCCACCGTGCCGACGGCCAGTGTCACGGTACCGTCGAGGCCGATGTTGAGGTCGGTGCAGGTCTGGCCGCCGAAGTTGAACCAGAAGCCACAGGCCAGGCCACGTCCCTGGTTCCTGCCGAGCGGCGCCGTCATGTGCGGATGGTTGCGCGCCGCCTCCAGCGTGGGTCCGATGCCGATGGGGCCATAGACCGGACCATAGGACGACTGGGTGCCTTCCTTGGCGGCGTTCCTGATGCGGAAATCGAGCGGGTCCATGCCGATCTTCAGCGCCAGCTCGTCGATGACGCTCTCTACGGCGAAGGCTGCCATCGGCGCCGACGGCGCGCGGTAGGCCGCGGTTTTTGGCCGGTTGACCAGCACCTCGTAGCCGACCGATTTGACGTTCTTGAGATCGTAGCAGGCAAACGCAGTCATGGCCCCGAGCATGGCCCACGGGCCGGTATAGGGGCCGCAGGAATAGCGCAGCGTGGCCGAGGCCGCGGTGATGGTGCCGTCCTTGCGAGCACCGATCCTGACATCGATCGAGGTCGCGCTGGTCGGGCCAGAAGCACGGAACACTTCCTCGCGCGACATGACCAGCTTGACCGGCCGGCCCGCCTTGCGCGACAGCGCCAGCGCGACCGGTTCGGCCCAGATATGGGTCTTGCCGCCGAACCCGCCGCCGATCTCCGACGAGGTGACCCGCAGTTTCGAGACCTCCATGCCGAGCAGCGCGGCGCATTGCTGGCGAAAGACGAAATGGCCCTGGGTGCACACCCACAGCTCGCCGGTTCCGTCGGTTTTGACGCTGGCGACGCAGGCGTGGGGCTCGATATAGCCCTGGTGAGTCTGCTCGGTCTTGAAGGCGCGTTCGATGACGACATCGGCATCCCTGAAGCCCGCTTCGACATCGCCATGGCCGAACTGGCTGCGGTTGGCGATGTTGGACGGGTGGGTGGGCTTGGGGTCGACACCGCCGGTGAAGGTCGTCTCGTGCAGCAGGGGCGCCGAGGCCTTCATCGCCTCGTCGACATCCGTGACATGGGGCAGCACCTCGTAGGTGACCTCAATGAGGTCCAGAGCTTCGGCCGCCGTCGGAGCATCGATCGCGGCGACCGCGGCGACCGCGTGGCCATCGTACAGCGCTTTCGTGCGGGCCATGCAGTTGTCGAGGATGTCATACATATCGGAATTGCCGCCGGTGAGATCGGGCAAATCCGCCGCGGTGATCACCGCCTTGACGCCCGGCAGCTTCTCCGCTTGCGAGGTGTCGATGTGTGTGATCCTGGCGTGGGCGTGGGGGCTGCGAAGGATGGACCCCACGAGCTGCCCCGCCATGTTGAAATCAGCGCCATAGCGCGCGCGCCCGGTCACCTTGTCGACGCCGTCCGGGCGCACCGGGCGGGTGCCAACAGATTTGAACGTCCGCGCGGCGTACCCTGGATCGAAGTTCATGGTCATTCTCCCTTCAACACGCGGGCGGCGTCCTGGTCCACAAGGGCCGCTCCATTTTTTACCCGGACGGCTGCAACAGCCCGCCCGTCACGCTCTCCAACCCCATCGAACCCCGATTGCCTCACGCACCCGGGCTGAGACCCGTGAGGTGAATTGAAGACCTTGATCGGCGGCAGAGTATCATCGAACCGCTCTACCTGCACCGTCGTCAACCACCCCGCGCAGCCTTGCGCCAACGCGGACGTGCCGCTGGTCGTCCCCGGGGTTTTCGGGGTCTTACCAGGTGCCGGTGGGGGCCTGCACGAAGCCTGCCGCAGACCGGTGCGATAACGATCCTAAGTTCGGTCATCGCGTTGATTATGGCCGCAACTCCTGAAGCAGACACTTCGCGAATTCGACCGGGATTTCCCAGATGAAGGCTTATTCGCCCGCCACGAGGGCAGCATATGCCCCGAGCCCCGCAACCAGCAACAGCTGGATCGCACCCGGACCAGGCAGAGAGCGCCTGGCCGCCTGATAAACGCCGGGACCGTAGGAATTCGAGCCGAAAGCCGACACCGCGCCGCATCTTGCCCGCCGTCGGAGGCATCGCCACATCATGTTAACCCTGCTGGCGCCGGATTTCGGGCAGGCGATCCCGGCTCTATCGCCGAACCAGGCCTAAAGGTTGCCGGGTGCGACGCCCTGGTCTTGCGCGATCGCGTTCAGACGGCTGGGGGAGGGAGGGATACAAAATTCCATATCAATAATTAAATGATCCGACCGTGAGAGCCTGACAGACGATCCCACTGGCCGACGCAGGCAATGCCCTGCATAGTGTCCGCTCGACCGGGAGAAACGCAGCGTGAAACGGCGCACATCAGCGGATCGCCCTTGAGCGGCCCCTTCGCCATCGATTGCCGAGGCCTGGTCAAGACCTTCGCCGGCGGCAGCGTGCGTGCGCTGGACGGGGTCTCGCTCAGCATTCGCGAGAACGAGTTCTTCACCCTGCTCGGCCCGTCCGGCTGCGGCAAGACCACCCTGCTGCGCCTGATCGCCGGCTTCGAGCAGCAGGACGCCGGCGAGATCGACCTGCACGGCGAACGGCTCGACCACCTGCCTCCCTACAAGCGCCCCGTGAACACAGTCTTCCAGAGCTATGCCGTGTTCCCCCACCTTACGGTCGCGGAAAACGTCGCCTTCGGCCTCGAAATGAAGCGCCTGCCGCGTGCGGACATCGCAGCGCGGGTCATGGCAATGCTCACCTTGGTCAAGCTCGACGGGCTCGGGTCCCGCCGCCCGACCCAGTTGTCCGGTGGCCAACAGCAGCGCGTCGCCCTCGCCCGTGCACTCGCCACCGCACCCAAGGTGCTGTTGCTCGACGAACCGCTCTCGGCGCTTGATCTCAAGCTGCGCACCGACATGCAGATCGAACTCAAGCGCCTGCAAAGCGAGGTCGGCATCACCTTCGTCTTCGTCACCCACGACCAGCATGAGGCGCTGACGATGTCGGATCGGATCGCGGTGATGAACCACGGCCGCGTCCTGCAGATCGGCACCCCCGAGGATGTCTACGAGCGGCCTACCAGCCGCTTCGTGGCTGACTTCATCGGTGAGACCAACCTGCTGGCCGCCGAACCGGCCGGCCCCGGCCTGTTCCGACTCGCCGGCGGCGATATCCTCCAGGCCGAACCGGCGGCCGCGAGCGCGATTGCGGTCACGCTCGGCATCCGCCCCGAACGGGCCGAACTCTGTGCTTCCGCCGAGGGTATACTGCGTGGCAGGGTCGAGCACATCTCCTACATGGGCACCGATACGACTTACCACCTCCGCCTCACTGACTCTGGCCTGTTCCGCGTACGCACCCAGAACCGCGACGGCGCGCTGGTCCGCGTCCGCCTCGGCGATGCCGTCGGCGTGCGCTTTCCCCCCGCCGCGGTCAGGCTGCTCGACGAATGAAGCCCGCGCTGCGCCGCGCCGTGCTGCTCGGCCCGGCCACGCTTTGGATCGGCCTGTTCCTCGTCCTGCCGCTCACCCTGATGGCCTATGTCTCCACCCTCGAACGGGGCCCGAGCGGCGGCGTGCTGTGGGACCGCCATTCGGCGGACGCCTATCTGCAGTTTCTCTTCGAGCGCGACCTGATGGACCGCCTCGTCCTCAATACCGACTATCTGCACATCTTCGCCCGCTCGATCCTGCTCGCGGGGGTCACCACGCTGCTCACCTTGGCGGTCGGTTTCCCCACCGCGCTCTGGATGGCGTTCCAGAGCGAGCGGCTGCGCCTGGTGCTGGTCTTCGTTGTCACCGTTCCATTCTGGACCAACATCCTGGTGCGCAATTACGCCTGGATGCTGATATTGCGCACCGGCGGCACGCTCGACTGGCTGCTCACTGCGCTGCACCTCCCAGGCCCGCCGCTGGAGATCCTTTATACCCCCTGGGCCACCGGCATCGGCCTGACCTATTCCTTCCTGCCTTACATGATCCTGCCGATCTTTGTGAGCCTGGAGAAAATCGACCGCCGCCTGATCGAGGCGGCCTACGACCTCGGGGCCGATCGGTGGCGGGTATTGGCGCGGGTGATCCTGCCGCTGACTGCGCCCGGCCTCGCTGGAGGCGCCATCCTCGTGTTCATCCCTGGCCTCGGCGCCTTCATCAGCCCCGAGCTGCTCGGTGGCGCCAAGTCGATGATGATCGGCGGCCTGATCCAGCAGCAGTTCGGCCAGTCCCGCAATTGGCCCTTCGGCGCCGCCCTCGCCTTCGTCCTGCTCGCCATGGTGCTGCTCGCGCTTTGGGCGCACGCGCTGCGCTACCGCCGCGAACGGGCAGACGAGTGATGCGCGCCGACGCACTTTGGCGCTTCCCGGGCGCACGGTCCGTCGCGCTGGCGGCGGTCGCCTTCCTCTATCTGCCCATCGTGGTTCTTGTCCTGCTGTCCTTCAGCGATGGCGACTCGCTGGCAGAATGGTCCGGCGTGAGCCTGCGCTGGTATCGCGAGGTGTTCGACAATGCGGACATGCAACGCGCGATCCGCAATTCGCTCGTGGTTGCCTGTACCGCGACGCTGCTGGCCACTGTGGCGGCGACCATGGCCGCGCTCGTCCTCGCCCGCGGCCAGTTCCGCGGCAAGCGAGCGATGGAGGCGCTCCTCGGCCTGCCGCTGGTCGTGCCCGAGATCGTCGGCGGCATTGCCATCCTGATGTTCTTCGTGCTCGTCGGCATCCGCCTCGGCATCGTCTCGATCGTTCTCGCCCACACCGTCTTCGTCACCCCCTTCGCCTATCTGCCGATCCGCGCCCGCCTCGACGGCCTCAACCCGGCGTTCGCCGAGGCCGCCGCCGACCTCTACGCCGGCCCGGTGCGGGCCTTCCTTCGCGTGACCCTGCCGCTGATCTGGCCGGGCATTGCCGCCGGCGCCATGCTCGCCTTCATCGGCTCGCTGGGTGACGTCGTGGTGAGCTACTTCGTCTCCGGACCCGGCGCCACGACCCTGCCGGTCTACATCTTCAGCATGGTCCGAATGGGAGTGACGCCGATGGTCAACGCCGTCTCGTCGCTGCTGCTGTTCATCTCGCTCGCGCTGCTGACGGTTTCGTACCTGCTCGGCAGGCGCTATGCCTCGAACTAATCAACCCGGGAGAAAGAAATGATCCGCCGTCTCATCCTCGCCGCCACCACGGCCCTGCTGTTGGCCGCCCCCGCCGACGTCCAGGCGCAGTCCAAAGAACTGTTGTTGTTCAACTGGACCAACTACATGCCGCCGGCCCTGCTCAAGCGCTTCGAGGCCGAGACCGGTATCAAGGTGACGCTGGACACCTACGACACCAACGAGTCGATGCTGGCGAAGCTCCAGGCCGGCGGCTCCGGTTATGACCTCGTCGTGCCCACCGGCCCGACCGTCAAGCAAATGATCCACGATGGCCTGCTGCTGAAATCCGACGTGCAATCGATGCCGAACTACAAGAACATCCGCGCCCCGTTCGACAAGCCGGAATTCGACCCCGCGCGCGAATACTCGGCTCCTTATATGTGGGGCACCACCGGCATCGCCTATGACACCGCGATCGCCAAGGAGAAACTCACCGACAGTTGGAAGGAGATCTTCGAACCTCGCCCGGAATTTGCCGGCAAGCTCGCCATGCTCTCCGATATGGGCGAAGTGTTCGCCGCGGCGGCCTTCTATCTCGGCTTCGACCGCTGCACCGACAACCCCGAGCAGGGCCAGGCAATCCTAGAGCTGCTGCAACGCCAGAAGCCCGCGGTGAAGGTCTATTCCGCAAGCGGCACGGTTGACCGCATGGCCTCCGGCGAGGTCGCGATGCATCAGGCTTGGAACGGCGCCTTCCACCGCGCCCAGGCCAAGCGCGCTACCCTTGCCTATATCTACCCGCGCGAAGGGACCAACCTCTGGGCCGACAACTTCGTCATCCCCAAGGGCGCCCGCAATATCGACAACGCGAAGCTGTTCATCAACTTCATGCTCGATCCCAAGAATGCCGGCGAGGCCTCCAACTTCACCGGCTACAACAACACCATCACTGGATCGGAGGCGCTTCTGACCGACGCCCTGAAGGCCGATGCGGCGGTCAACACGCCGGCGAACATGATGGGCCGCCTCAACCTTTCCCGCGAGTGCCCCAAGACCAACCTCGACTTGCGCGAGAAGGTGTGGACACGGCTGCAACGCTGAAGCGGCCCACACCGCTCCGAGCCACAACAGGGAGGCGTGCATGGCGGGATATGTGGACAGCTACTATGCGCGCACCGTGCTCGAACCTGGCGAACGCCTGCCGCTCGACGCGGTGGTCGATGCCGAGGTCTGCGTCATCGGCGGCGGCCTTGCCGGCCTTGCCTCCGCGCTCGATCTCGCCGAGCGCGGCCGCAGCGTGGTGCTGCTGGAACGCCATCGCGTCGGCTGGGGCGCGTCGGGCCGCAATGGCGGATTCGCCTCGCCGGGCTACCCCGACGGGATGCCCTCCCTCGTCGACCGGGTCGGCCTGCCCGCGGCGCAGGAGATGTATCGCCTGAGCCGTGGCGCGCAGGATCAGATGCGCGCGTGGATCGCCCGCTACGCGATCGATTGCGGCCCGCTGGAGGAAGGCGCCCTGCGCTGCGCGATGGCCGGTTCGCGCGAGAACCTGCAGAAATACTGCGACGACATGGCGCGCCATTTCGACGTTGAATTCACCCACTGGACCGCCGCCGAGATTGGCGCGGCCCTCGCCACCAAGGCTTATGCCGACGGCTTCTACAACCCAACCACCTTCCGCCTGCACCCGCTCAACCTCGCCCGCGGCTACGCCCGTGCCGCCGAGGGGCTGGGCGTGCGCATCTTCGAGCAATCCCCCGCCCTCGCGCTCGACCTGAAGGGGCCACGCCGGACCGTCACCACGCCGCGTGGCCAGGTGCGGGCGGACAGCGTGGTGCTCGCCGGCGGGGGCTATATCGGACTGCTGCATTGGCCGGTCTCGATGGCCACCGTGCCGGTCGCCACCTTCGTCATGGTGACCGAACCGCTGGGCGATCGGCTGCGCCAGACCATCGCGGTGCCCTATGCGATTTCCGACATCAAAACGGCGACCAACTACTACCGCCCGCTTGCGGACAGCCGCCTGATGTGGGGCGGCCGCGTGCTGGCCTGGGAGCCCTCCGCGGACCGCCTCGCCCGCCTGCTGCGCCACGACATGGTGGCCTTCTATCCGGGGCTCGCGGACGTGCGTATCGAGGTCGCCTGGGGCGGCATGATGCCCTATCTGCGACACAAGCTGCCGCTGATCGGCAAGATCGCGGATGGCGTGTGGGTCGCCACCGGTTTTGGTGGCCTCGGTCTGGTACTGACCACGCTCGCGGGGCAGTTGATCGGTGCCGGCCTCGCCGAGGGCGACGACCGCTGGCGCCGCTTCGCAGCCTTCGGCCTGCCCTTCGCCGGCGGCCCGCTCGGCAAGATCCCGGCCCAGGCGATCTACTGGCGCCACCAGGGCGAGGCGTGGCTCGGCCGCCACAAACGGGCCTGAGCCTTGCGCCCGAGTTTGGCATCGACCGCGAAAGGTGACGGGCCACGAAGACCGAGCGCGCGCTATGTCCTCACCAGTACCGACCGGGAAGGCGCCCGCGGTTTTGTACTCGCTGCCTTGTCGCCAATAACATAATCAAAAAAGTGGCGGACCCGAATGGATTCGAACCATCGGCCTTTGCCTTCGGAGGGCAACGCTCTATCCAGCTGAGCTACGGGTCCCGCGCGGGCACTCATAGCGCGAACGGTTTGCGTTTGAAAGTCCGATCAGGTGCTGTTGGCCAACCATGCCGTGGCACGGGTTTCGCCGCCGGACGGAAGGGCGGCGGCGGGGTTTCCGATCCAGGCGATGGCGTCGCCGATGGGGGCGGCGCGGGCGAGGTCGCGCATCAGCAGATGGTAGCCTTCGGTGTAGAGCACGCGGCGCGGGCCGGCAGGCATGGACTGCCAGATTGCCCGGGTCGCCGGCGGGGGGACGAGGTCGTCGCGGGCGCCATAGAGGAACAGCGCGGGGGCACGGAAATCGGGGGCGGCGGCGAGGGCGGCATCCATCAGGTCGACGAGGCCGCGAAGCGTGTCGATTCGGGTGGAGCGCAGCGTCAGCGGATTGGCGGACAGGCGCCGCATGGCCTCCGCATTGTCGGTCGGGATGACGCGAACGCCGGGGGGCGGGCGGTTGGATAGCTCGAGGCCAGGGACGAGGGTGGCGGCGAGCCACAGGCTTGCCTGAATGAAGGGGTTCATTTTCGCGCGACCCCAGACGGCGGGGGCAAGCAGGATGTAGCCGTCGACCTCGGGGGCGATGGGCCGGGTCGCCAGCCGCATGAGCACGGCGCCGCCCATGCTTTCGCCCATCAGGAACAGGCGTTTGCCGGGATGGCGGGCGCGCAGGGCGGCGGTCATGTCGACGGCATCGTCCACCAGGGCGTCACCGCCGGGCCACAGGCCGCGGCCCGGGGCAGCGCCGAAACCGCGCTGGTCCGGGGCGAAGAGGGCAATGCCGGCGGCAGCGAAGGCGGGGCCGGGGAGTTCCCAGGCGTCGCGGCTGTCATTGAAGCCGTGGAGTGCCAGGACGACGGCGGATTCGGCGCCCTCGGGCAGCCAGGCGCGGCACGGCAGGCGCGCGCCATCGCGGAGCAGAAACGCATCGGGATAGAGGCGCGACGACATGATGGCAGGGCCGCGCGGTGTCATCTCGGCCGTGCAGGCAGCGAGGGCGGTGGTGGCGGCAAGAAGTACGCGGCGGGAGATGGGATGGGACATGCTCGGTCAGGAGGGCCTTGCCTCCGGCCCGCGTGCGCGAAGGCGGCGGCGAAGGTTGGGCGGTTGAAAGCGCTGGCGCAGGGGTTATCATGGAAGCACCCCGCTCGGGGACCCTTTTACGCCGCGAGGACGTTCCCATGGCCGACACCACGACCAAGCCGACCGAGATCATCCATGTCGACGAACGCACGGTGGCGTGCGACGGCGGGGATGGCGCGCTCGGCCATCCCCGCGTGTTCCTGCGCATCGAGGGACGGGACAAGCTATGCCCGTACTGCTCGCGCCTCTATGTGCTGAACGAGGGCGCCGGCGACGATCACGGCCACTGAGATGCAACAGCCTGGTCCTCATCTGATCCTTATCGACGGATCGGGCTTCATCTTTCGCGCCTTCCACGCCCTGCCGCCGATGACGCGGCCGGACGGGGTGCCGGTGAACGCGGTGTTCGGCTTCACCAACATGCTGTCGCGGCTGATGCGCGAGCATGTTGGCACGCATATCGCGGTGATCTTCGATGCCGGGCGGACCACGTTCCGCAACCGGCTGTACGAGGCCTACAAGGCGCACCGGCCGGAGGCGCCGGAGGAATTGCGGCCGCAATTCGCCATCGTGCGTGAGGCGACGGCGGCGTTCGGCGTGCCGGGGATCGAGCTGCCGGATTGGGAGGCGGACGATCTCATCGCCTCCTACTGCAAGGCCGCCACCGATGCCGGCGGGCGGGCCACCATCGTATCGTCCGACAAGGACATGATGCAGTTGATCCGGGCGGGCGTGGATATGCTCGATCCGATGAAGAACAAGCCGATCGGGCCGGCCGAGGTGATGGAGAAGTTCGGCGTGGCGCCGGAAAAGCTCATCGAAGCACAGGCGTTGATGGGCGATTCGGTCGACAATGTGCCGGGGGTGCCGGGGATCGGGCCGAAGACGGCGGCGCTGCTGGTCAACGAGTTCGGCGATCTCGAGGGTGTGCTGGCGGCGGCGGCGGCGATGAAGCCGGGGAAACGACGGGATCTGCTGATCGAGCACGCCGAAGCGGCGCGGATTTCGCGGCAGCTGGTGATTTTGCGCGACGACGCGCCGCTGCCGCTGGCCCTGGAGCAGCTCGCGGTGCGCGAGCCCGATCACGGGGTGCTGGTCGCCTTCCTCAAAGCCCAGGGATTCCGCTCGACCATCACGCGCCTGGGGCTTGACGAGAGCAAGGCGGCGGCGGAGCAGCCGATGATGCAGCCCAACGCGGGGGTCCCGGTGGCGGCAAATCCGGCCCAGGGCAGCCTGTTTCCGCAGGACAGCGCGCCCCTGGTTCCGGCCAACGGCTTTGGGCCCTATGCCTGCGTGACCACGCTGGAGGACCTCAACACCTGGATCGCCGACGCCGCCAAGGCCGGGGTGGTGGCGGTGGATACCGAGACCGACGGGCTCGACGCCTTGCGCGCCAACATCGTCGGCCTGTCGCTGTCGACGGCGACGGGGCGCGCCTGCTATGTGCCGCTGCGCCACGAGGGGGTTGCAGCGCAGATTTCGCCCCAGGATGCGATCGCAGCCCTGGCGCCGCTGTTGACCGATCCCGCAGTGCTGAAGGTGTTCCAGAACGCGAAATACGACCTGGCGATTTTCCATCGTGCCGGGGCGCCCGCGATCGCGCCGCTCGATGACACCATGGTGATGTCCTTCGCCATGGAGGCCGGCGCCCATGGTCATGGCATGGACGAGCTGGCGACGCTGCATCTCGGGCATACCCCGATCAGCTATGACAGCGTGACCGGCACCGGCAAGGGCCGGCTGAGCTTCGCGCAGGTGCCGCTTGATCGCGCCACCGCCTATGCCGCCGAGGATGCGGACGTGACGCTGCGCCTGTGGCAGCTGCTCAAGCCGCGGCTGCGCACCGCCCATGCGCTCGCCTATTACGAACAGGTCGACCGCCGCCTGATCCCCATCCTACTGGACATGGAGCGCGCCGGGATCAAGGTGGACGAGGGCGATCTGCGTGCAATGTCGGCCGATTTCGCCGCCCGCATGGCCGTCATGGAGACCGATATCCATGCCATGGCGGGCGAGCCGTTCAACGTCGCCTCGGCCAAGCAGCTCGGCGAGATCCTGTTCGACAAGATGGGCCTCAAGGGCGGCAAGCGGATGAAGACCGGCGCCTGGGGGACGGATGCCTCAGTGTTGCAGGCGCTGTCCGAGCAGGGCCACGACCTGCCGGCCCGGGTGCTGGAATGGCGGCAACTCGCCAAGCTGAAATCGACCTACGCCGATGCCCTGGTGGAGCAGATCAACCCGGATACCAAGCGCGTCCACACCAGCTACGCCATGGCCATCGCTGCAACCGGTCGGCTGTCCTCCACCGACCCCAACCTGCAAAACATCCCGGTCCGCACCGAGGAGGGCAGCCGCATCCGCCGCGCCTTCATCGCCGAGCCGGGCAACGTCCTGCTGAGCGCCGATTATTCGCAGATCGAGCTGCGCCTGCTCGCCCACGTCGCCGATATACCGGCGCTCAAGGAGAGTTTCGCCAACGGCGAGGACATCCACGCCCGCACCGCCTCCGAAGTCTTCGGGGTGCCGATGGATGGCATGGACGGCGCCACCAGGCGACGGGCCAAGGCGATCAATTTCGGCATCATCTACGGCATCTCGGCGTTCGGCCTGGCGCGGCAGTTGCAGATCGAGCCGGGCGAGGCGCGGGCCTATATCGAGGCCTATTTCGCCCGCTACCCCGCCATCCGCACCTATATGAATGCGACGCGCGACGAAGCCCGGGAGAAGGGTTACGTGCTGACCCCGTTCGGCCGGAAATGCTGGATCGCGGGGATCGCCGACAAGAACGGCGCCCGGCGGGCCTATGCCGAGCGTCAGGCCATTAACGCCCCGCTCCAGGGCGGCGCGGCGGATGTGATCAAGCGCGCCATGGTGAAGCTGCCCGCCGCCTTGTCCGCATCGGGTCTGGGCGCGCAAATGCTGCTCCAGGTGCACGACGAATTGCTGTTCGAGGTCGCCGAAAGCGAAGCCCCGGCCCTTGCCGCCCTGGTCAAAGGCGTGATGGAGTCGGCCGCGACGCTCTCGGTGCCCCTCGTGGTCGAGACCGGGGTGGGGAAGAACTGGGCCGAGGCTCACTGAATGGATAAAAGTTTTTTGTTTCTTTTTTCCAAAAAAGAAAGCGCTTCTTTTTGAAAAAAGAAGCAAAAACTTTCTATCCATTCGAGGCGGCGATAATCCGTCCCCGATATCCACAGCTATCCACAGGGCGTGTGCCGTAGGGATGCGCTAGGATGGGGGCATGAACAGTTTTGAGTCCAACGCACCGCTGTCGGGAATCTCGCAGCGACTGCCGCCATCCAACCTCCAGGCCGAACAGGCGCTACTCGGCGCTTTGCTCGCCAACAACAAGGCCTACGAGCGGGTCAGCGAATTTCTCGAACCCGACCATTTCGCTGATCCGATCCACGGCCGGATTTTCGCGGCGATTTCGCGCCGTGTGGAAGCCGGACAGCTGGCCGACGCGGTGATGCTGAAGGCCGAGTTCGAGCATTCCGGGGTACTGGAAGAGGTCGGCGGCACCGCCTATCTGGCGCAATTGCTGTCAGCCATGGTCGGCATCATCAACGCCGGCGAGTATGGCAGGGCGATCTACGATGCCTGGATGCGCCGGCAGCTGATCGATATCGGCGAGGTCGTGGTCAACAACGCGTTTGGCGCCGATCCAGAGCTGGACGGCGAGAAGCAGGTGGAGGCGGCGGAACAGTCGCTGTTCAACCTGGCGGCGAAAGGCGGCGCCGATCGCGGCTTCATGACCTTCAAGGACGCCCTGATCGACGCGATCGGCACGGCGGAGAAGGCGTTCCATCGCGCCGGCGGGGTGTCGGGCCTGTCAACCGGGCTGCGTGACCTGGACAAGCGGACCGGCGGGCTGCATCCGTCGGATCTGCTGATCCTGGCCGGACGACCCGGCATGGGCAAGACGGCGCTGGCGACCAAGATTGCCTATGGCGCGGCCAAGTCGCTGCTGGAGGAAGGCCGCGCGGTCGATCCCAACGGGTTACCGAAGGCCGCGGTTGCAATTTTCTCGCTGGAAATGAGTTCCGAGCAGTTGGCAACGCGCCTGCTGTCGGAAGAAGCGCGGATATCCGGCGACAAGATCCGCCGCGGCGAGATCCAGCAGCGCGATTTCGACAAGTTCGTCGAGGTTTCGCGCAATATCAGCGCCCTGCCGCTGATGATCGACGACACGCCGGCGATCACCCTCTCGGCCATGCGCACGCGCTGCCGGCGCCTGAAGCGGACCAAGGGGCTGGCGCTGATCATCGTCGACTACCTCCAGCTCATGCGCCCCGCGGCGGGCACACGCCAAGAGAACCGGGTGCAGGAAATCAGCCAGATCACGCAGGGGCTGAAGGCCCTGGCGAAGGAGTTGGCGGTGCCGGTGATCGCGTTGTCGCAGCTTTCGCGCGCGGTCGAGAGCCGCGAGGACAAGCGGCCGCAATTGTCGGATTTGCGCGAATCCGGCTCGATCGAACAGGACGCCGACGTTGTGATGTTCATCTACCGCGACGAGTATTATTTGCAGCAGCGCATCCCCAAGCAGATCGCCTTCGACAACGACGACAAGTTCAACACCGCGCTGGACAAGTGGCAGCGTGACATGGAGGCGGTGCACAACCGCGCGGAACTGTTGATCGAAAAGCAGCGCCATGGGCCGACCGGGAAGATCGACCTGATGTTCGAGGGCGAGTTCACCCGCTATGCCGATATCGACCTGATCCATGACGAACATGGCGGGTACTGACGGCGCAGTGCTCGAGATCGATCTCGGTGCGGTCTGCGCCAACTGGCGGATGCTGGGGGCTCGGCACGGGTCGGGGCCTGTGGCAGGGGTGGTGAAGGCGGATGCCTATGGGCTCGGCGCGGCGCAGGTGGCGCCGGCGCTGTTCGCGGCGGGCTGCCGGCATTTCTTCGTCGCCCACCTGTCCGAGGCGCTGGCGCTGCGGGACCTGGTGCCGGGGGCGATGGTCGCGGTGCTGAACGGGGCGTTGCCGGGAACCGAGGAGGTGTTCGCGGCGCGCGGGATCGTACCGGTGCTGGGTTCGCTGGACGCAATCGCGCACTGGGGCGCGCGCGGCCCAGCAATCCTGCAGGTGGATACCGGGATGCGCCGGCTCGGGCTCGACCCAACCGAGATCGCGACGGTGCGGGCCGAGCCGGCGCGACTGGCAGGGATGGAGCTGCTCTATGTGATGACCCACCTGGTCTCCTCCGAGGTGCCGGGGGATGCGGAGAATGCGCGGCAGGCTGCGGCGTTCGGCGCGGCCTGCACAGCAGTACCGGGAGTGCCGCGCAGCTTTGCGAATTCGTCGGGGCTTTTCCTGGGCGATGCCTTCGCCTCCGACCTGGCGCGGCCGGGGGCGGCGCTGTACGGGATCAACCCGACGCCAGGTCAACCCAACCCGATGCGCCCCGTCGTGCGTTTGCGGACCCAGGTGTTGCAGGTGCGCGAGATCGCGACGGGGGACGCGGTCGGCTACAACGCCACCTGGCAGGCGGCCCGGGCATCGCGGATCGCAACCGCCTATGTCGGTTATGCCGATGGCTGGCCACGCAGCCTGTCGAGCCGGGGCCACGCAATCTTTGACGGCAGGGCGGTGCCGCTGGTAGGCCGTGTCTCCATGGACCTCACCACTTATGACGTGACGGATTTTCCCGCGGTCGGGCCAGGATCCTGGCTCGATCTCATCGCGCCCGACATGCCGGTGGATGCGGTGGCGGAGGCGGCGGGAACCAACGGCTATGAAATCCTGACACGGCTCGGCGCCCGCTACGCCAGGGTCTATCTCGGGTGATCGCGCTCCTCGATGTCGTCGCGCGGATCGGGCGGGGGCTGCTCGGCGCCTGCGAGGCGAGCGGGAAGCTGGCGATGTTCGCGCTGGCGGGGGTCGGCCATGTGTTCCGCCCGCCGTTCTACGGGCGAATGTTCCTGCGCGCGCTGCTGGAAATTGGATTTCTCAGCCTGCCCGTGGTGGCGCTGACGGCGGTGTTCACCGGGATGGTGCTGGCGTTGCAGTCGTCCACCGGATTGTCGAGGTTTTCGGCCGACAGCGCGGTGGCGTCGCTGGTGGTGCTGTCGGTGACGCGAGAACTCGGCCCGGTACTGGCCGGGCTGATGGTGGCGGGGCGGGTAGGGGCGGCGATGGCGGCTGAGATCGGCACCATGCGGGTGACGGACCAGATCGACGCGCTGACGACGCTTTCAACCAATCCGATGAAGTATCTGGTGGCGCCACGGCTGCTCGCCGGGGTGATTGCGCTGCCGTTGCTGGTGCTGGTGGCGGATATCCTTGGCGTGCTCGGCGGGTTCATCATCGGGGTGGTGAAACTCGGCTTCAACCCGGGCATCTACCTCAACAACACGGTTGATTTCGTGCGCAACGACGATGTGGTGTCAGGCCTGGTCAAGGCGGCGGTGTTCGGGTTTCTGATTTCGCTGATGGGCTGTTTTCACGGCTACAACAGCAAGGGCGGCGCGCAAGGCGTCGGCGCGGCGACCACCTCGGCGGTGGTGGCCGCGAGCGTGCTGATCCTGGCGTTCGACTATGTGCTCACCGAGTTGTTTTTCGCCCGATGAGCGAGGCAGCGGTTCCGAAAATCCGCATTCGCGGCCTCAGCAAGCGCTTCGGCGACAAGCTGGTGCTGGACGGGATCGATCTCGATGTGATGCCGCGCACCTCCATGGTGGTGATCGGCGGCTCGGGTTCGGGTAAGTCGGTGCTGCTGAAATGTATCCTCGGGCTGATCGAACCGGACACCGGCAGCATCGAGATCGACGGCACCAATGTACTGGCGCTCGACCGGGCCGCCCGCGAGGCCGTGCGGGCGCAGATCGGCATGCTGTTCCAGAACGGCGCCCTGTTCGACAGCCTGCCGGTCTGGGAGAACGTCGCCTTCGGCCTCCTGGCAAGGCGGATGGTCAGCCGGGGCGAGGCGAAGGCCCGAGCGGTGGCGGTGATGGCGCAGGTTGGCCTGGCCGCAAGCGTGGGCGATTTGTGGCCAGCCGAACTGTCCGGCGGCATGCAGAAACGCGTCGGCCTGGCCCGGGCCATCGCCGCCGAACCGGCCGTGCTGTTTTTCGACGAACCGACCACCGGGCTTGACCCGATCATGGGCGCGGTCATCGACGGGCTGATTGTGGATTGCGTGAAAAACCTCGGCTCCACCGCGATCGCCATCACCCACGACATGGCGAGCGCGCGCCGGATCGGTGACCGCGCGGCGATGCTGTTCCATGGCCGCATCGTCTGGCAGGGCGCGGCGCTTGAGCTGATGGAGAGCGGCAACGCCATGGTTGACCAGTTCACCCACGGCCGCCGCGAGGGGCCGATCCAGATGGAGCTGCGGAAATAGCGATGGCGCGACATCCCATCCCCGAACTTGCCACCCCGCGCCTGCGCCTGCGCGCCTTTGATCTGGCCGACGCGCCCGATTTCCACGCCGCCTACGGCGACGCCGAGGCGATGCGCTACTGGGATCATGACCCCTCGCCCAACGTCGCCCGCACCGAGAAATACATCGGCCATTGGACCCAGCCCTCGCCGGACGGCTGGATGATGTGGGCGGTGGCCCGCGCCGACACCGGCCGCTGCATTGGCATGGTCAATTATCACGCCCGCAGCACCCGTCATCGCCGCGCCGAGATCGGCTACATCATTGCCCCCGCGTTCTTCGGCCAGGGCTACGCCAAGGAGGCGGTCGAGGTGATGATCGCCCACATGCGGGACGCCTTGCAGGTGCACCGTATCGAGGCCGAGATCGATCCGCGCAACACACGCTCCCGCGCCCTGGTGGAGCGGCTCGGCTTCACGCTGGAGGCGCCCTTGATGCGCGCGCGCATGCGCCTCGCCGGGTGTTACGTCGATTCCTGCCTCTACGCCCTCGTGGCGGGCTGATGGCCAAATCCGCCCCCCGTTTCGTCTGCCAGTCCTGCGGCGCCGTCACCGGCAAATGGGCCGGGCGCTGCGAGGGCTGCGGCGAGTGGAACTCCATCGCCGAGGAGGCGATGGCCTCCAGCCCCAGCGCCATGAAGGGCACCAAGGGTCGAGGGCTCACCTTTGTTGATCTCGCTGGTACGGCCGAGCCGCCGCCGCGCGTACCCACCGGAATCGCCGAATTCGACCGCGTGCTCGGCGGCGGTCTGGTCCCCGGTTCGGCCCTGCTTCTGGCCGGCGATCCGGGGATCGGCAAATCCACCCTGCTGTTGCAGGCCGCGGCCGCTCTGGCCGACACCGGCCGCCGCGTCATCTATATCTCGGGCGAAGAGGCGATCGACCAGATCCGCCTGCGCGCGCGCCGTCTGGGCCTGAACGGCAAGCGCCTCGAACTCGCCGCCGCCATCGACATGCGGCAGATCACCGCCAGCCTGGAGACCGCCACCGACGCGGCCCTTGTGGTGATCGACTCGATCCAGACCATGTGGCTCGACAGCATCGACAGCTCCCCCGGCACCGTCAGCCAGGTACGAGCCGCCGCCTTCGAGCTGATCCGCCTGGCCAAGGGCAAGAACTACGCCGTCGTGCTGGTCGGCCACGTCACCAAGGAAGGCGCCATCGCCGGGCCGCGCGTGCTTGAGCACATGGTCGACGCCGTGCTCTACTTCGAGGGCGACCGCGGCCACCAGTTCCGCATCTTGCGCGGCGTGAAAAACCGCTTCGGCGCGACCGACGAAATCGGCGTGTTCGAGATGACCGATCGCGGGCTCGCCGAGGTGGCCAATCCCTCCGCCCTGTTCCTGGCCGAGCGACGCGGCAACATCTCGGGCTCCGCCGTCTTCGCCGGCCTCGAGGGAACGCGCCCGGTGCTGGTCGAAATCCAGTGCCTTCTGGCGCCAAACCCCGGCGGCTCGCCCCGGCGCTCCACCATCGGCTTGGATTCCGGCCGCCTGTCGATGCTGTTGGCGGTGCTGGAAACCCGCTGCGGCCTGCGGCTCAACGCGACCGACGTCTACCTCAACGTTGCCGGCGGCCTGCGGGTGAGCGAACCGGCGGCCGACCTCGCAGTCGTCGCCGCCCTCGCCTCGGCAGCGATGGACCAGCCCACGGACCCCTCCACCGTATTTTTTGGGGAAGTTGGCCTTTCCGGCGAGGTACGCCAGGTCGCCGGCGCCGAGGGCCGGCTCAAGGAGGCGGCAAAACTCGGCTTCGAGCGGGCCTGCCTGCCGCGCCGGGTGGCACGCGGCAACCGGCCGCTGGCGCCACCCGAGGGCATCGCGCTCGAGGAAATCGGCCATCTGTCCGACCTGGTGGCCCGCTTCAACGGCAAACCTGTCTCGCGATCTTCATGAGAGGGTGGCGCCCGGTCACCCCTTGCGGATATACCGCGGGTTCTTCGGGCGCCCGCGGGCGTGGCAACAACAGGATCGGCCTGACCGCATGAACTGGGTGGACTCCGTTGTCCTGCTGATCGTGGTGGTCTCCGCGCTGGTGGCCTTCGCACGCGGCTTTGTCGCCGAGGCGCTGGGGATCGGAGCGTGGGTTGGCGCCTACTTTATCGCGGCCCTGGGAGCGGGCTTCGCCATTCCGACCATGCGGGGCTGGCTGGGCAGCCCCGATATCGCCGATCCGGCGGCCTACGGGGCGGTCTTCCTCGTTGCGTTGTTGCTGCTGTCGGTGATCACCGGGATGATCGGCAGCGCGGTCCGCACCTCGCTGCTCGGCGGGGTCGACCGCACGCTGGGCATGGTCTTCGGCATCATCCGCGGCTTGGTGATCGTGGCTGCGATCTATGTGGCCGCGACATTCGTGGTTCCCACCGACAAATGGCCCGATGCCGTGGTGGAGTCCCGCAGCCTGCCCCATATCTACGATCTTGCGAACTGGATGGCCCAGAAACTGCCCGCCGAATTCCGCCCACACGTTCCCCGTCCCCCGGAGCCGCGGCCGACCAAGGCCGCGGACCTGCTGCAAGCCGCACCGCACGGCAAGGCCACCGCCCGGCCATGAGCGGAGTAGGAGAGCGCCTGATGGATTTCAGCATGCACCCACACGACGACGACAAGATGCACGAGGAGTGCGGCGTCGTCGGATTGTGGAACCATCCGGACGCCGCCGCCGTCACCGCCCTCGGTCTGCACGCGTTGCAGCATCGCGGCCAAGAATCGACCGGCATGGTCACCCATGACGGCAGCCGGTTTCACTCCCATCGCGGGATGGGCCTGGTCGGCGACAACTACGGCGACGAGCGGGTGATCCGCGGCCTCGCCGGCGCGCGCGCGATCGGACACAACCGCTACGCCACCACCGGCGACACTGTGCTGCGCAACGTCCAGCCGCTCTATGCCGATTTCGAATTCGGCGGCCTCGCCGTCGCCCACAACGGCAACCTTACCAACGCCACCGCCCTGCGCCGGGCGCTGGTGCGTCGCGGCTGCCTGTTCCAGTCCACCACCGACAGCGAAGTCTTCATCCACCTCATCGCGATCTCGCTCTATTCCACCGTGGTCGACCGCCTGATCGACGCCCTGAAGCAGGTGATCGGCGCCTATGCCCTGATCGCGCTGACTGAGAACTCGCTGATCGGCGTCCGTGACCCCCTCGGCGTCCGTCCCCTGATCCTCGGCGAGGTCAAGCACGCCGACGGCTCCATCGGCTGGGTACTGACCAGCGAGACCTGCGCGCTCGACATCATCGGCGCCGAATTCGTCCGCGACGTCGAACCCGGCGAGATTGTCGTCATCGACGACACCGGGGTGCGCTCGATCAAGCCGTTTCCGCGCATGGCGCCGCGCTTCTGCGTGTTCGAATACATCTATTTCGCCCGCCCGGACTCAGTGATGGAGGGGATGCCCGTCTATGACGCGCGCAAGCGCATCGGCGCCCAACTGGCGCGCGAGAGCCATGTCGATGCCGATGTCATCGTGCCGGTGCCTGATTCCGGGGTGCCCTCGGCGATGGGCTACTCGGTCGAAAGCGGTATCCCCTTCGAGCTCGGCATCATCCGCAACCACTATGTCGGGCGCACCTTCATCGAGCCGACCGACACCATCCGCCATCTCGGCGTGAAACTGAAGCATTCGGCCAACAAGGTGACGCTGGCGGGCAAGCGCGTGATCCTGGTCGACGACAGCATCGTGCGCGGCACCACCTCGCGCAAGATCGTCGAAATGGTGCGCGCCGCCGGGGCCGCCGAAGTCCATATGCGGATTTCCTCGCCGCCGACGACACATTCGTGCTTCTACGGCATCGACACGCCGGAACGCGGCAAGCTCCTGGCCGCGCGCCACTCGATCGAACAAATGGCCGAACTCATCGGCGCCGACAGCCTGGCCTTCATCTCCCGCGATGGGCTCTACCGCGCCCTCGGCCATGACGGCCGCAACACCGCCAGGCCGCAATACTGTGACGCCTGCTTCAGCGGCGAATACCCGATCCCGCTGCCCGACATGATCGACGGGGACGCGCGCCAGCTCAGCCTGTTGACGGAGACCAACTGAGCCATGTCGCTGACGGGAAAGGTCGCACTGGTGACCGGCGCGAGCCGCGGGATCGGGGCGGCAACGGCAGTGGAACTGGCGCGGCGCGGCGCGCACGTTGTCATCACCGCCCGTACCCAGGGCGGGCTGGAGGAGACCGATGATGCCATCCGCGCGGCGGGCGGGGCGGCGACGCTGCTGCCGCTCGACCTGGCGCAGGGCGAGATGCTGGAGCTGATCGGCCCGCGCCTGTTCGAGCGCTTCGGCCGGCTCGACATCCTGGTCGCCAATGCCGGCGAACTCGGGGTCTTGAGCCCGGTGCACGACATCCAGCCCGACGACTGGACTTCGGCCCTGGCCGTCAACGTCACCGCCAACTGGCGCCTGATCCGCAGCACCGCGCGACTGCTGCTGGCGGCCGAAGCCGGGCGTGCGGTGTTCGTCACCAGCCGCATCGTGCTGCATCCCACCGCGTACTGGGGCACCTACGGCGCGACCAAGGCCGCGCTGCATCATCTCGTACAGTGCTGGGCCGAGGAGACGCGAACGACGAATCTGCGGGTGAACCTCGCTGATCCCGGGCCGGTCGCAACCGTGCTGCGGCGCGGCGGGTTTCCCGGAGAAGACCAGGCCCGGCTGCCAAAACCACAGGACGTCGCCGGCGGGATCGCCGATCTGTGCGAGGCAACCGAGAACCGCCATGGCGAAATGGTTCGGGTCAGTCCGATCCCGCTATAGACCGCTCATCCACCCGGTCCGCACGAGAGTGTTTCCGGCCGGATGCGATAAAGCGCGGCGGCGTCGGTGCTGATTTCGCGCCACAGATTCGGGGTCGTGAACCCCGGGTCGCCACCGGCGCCGAGAAGCAAAAGCCGGTCGTACCCGCACAATTGTCCCGGATCGATGGTCAGGTGATCCACCAGCCCCCCGTTGCGGTCCGCCAGAATTTGGAACGACGGCGTCAGCAACACCGGCTGCTGGGACGGCTCGTCGAACAGCAACGGCCAGAACGCCCGCCGCTCGATCAGCAGCAGCGCCGGCAGATGGGTGTCGGTGCGGATGCCGTTCGCCAACCGACGTGACCCCGGCGCCCCCGCCCAATATGCCGGCGCCTCGCCCGGCGCCACCGAGGCGACGAACACCTTCTCCCCCGGCCTCACCCCCGCGATCGCCGCGCGAAGCTGGGCGAGGTCGCCGCCATGCGCGTGCCAGGCGAGCGACAGCGCGATTGCCCGCGCCACCACCAGCAGCGCGAAGCCCGCCGCCACGGCGCGCCCGATCCAGCGCGGCACACCGCGCGGACGCACCCCAGCGAACAAGGTCAGCACGAACATCGTCACGAAACGGGTGTCGAGCGACTGCGTGCCCTTCCAGGCATAGGGTGCGGCCAGATACAGCCCGGCGAACCCCGCCAATGCGACACGAATCCCCGGCGGCGCCTCCAGTCGCCTGGTGGCAGCGCACACCAGCACGACCGCTCCCACCAGCGCCGCCGCCACCCCGTCGAGCGCGGCATCGTAGGTGACGAACGGGGCCAGGATTTGCCTGATCTTGTCCGCCAGCGGCAGATATTCGGCGCCTCCGTCGATCGCCCCAAGCGGTGCCGCGAAATAGAGCAGGACCGGCGGCACCGCCACCACGCCGGCCGCCAGCATCCCGCGCCAGGCCCCCCGCCGGCACCGGACCTCCCACGCCGCGATCAGACCCAAGGCGAACACCACCCCCATGAGATGGCCGAAGAACAGCGTGGCACTCCCCGCACTCGCCACCAGCACCGTCACCAAAGGCCAGCGCCGCCGCCCCGCGATCCAAAACGCCGCCAGCAGCAGCCCGCCACCCAGCCCGGCGACAAAGTTCAGGAACCCGAGCAGGAAGGCGCCGGCGGGGACCACCAGCGAGCTCGCCAACGCCCATGGCTGCACCCGCCCGAACAGCGCCCGGTTCAGCGCCAGCACGCCCACGAATGGCAGCAGAAGCAGCCCACCGAGCAGCACCCGCCCCGCCACATGCACCGGCAACCACCGCAGCAGCGGCGGACCGACGACATCGATCGCCAGATTGGGGATGATCCCCCACTGCACCGTGAACATCGGCGCCAGCACCGGGTCGGCCTGACCGCGCGCCAGCAGGAACAGCCGCGCCAAATGGTTCGGATAGTCCACCAGCGGCGGCACATCCACCACCAGCAGCGGCGCCAGCAACACCACCGCCAGCAGGAGGACGGCACCGCGCATCGGGTTCAGGCGAAGGCCGCCCGCACGGTCGCGAGATAGTCGGCCTCCCCCATCGGCCCCACCAGCGACAACGTCGGCGCGCCGGCGAAGACCTCCCGCGCCGCATCGCGCAACTCGTCGATCGCCACCGCCCGGATGCGCGCGATATCGCCCTCCGGCCCGCGCGCAACGCCGTGGCGGAAGAACTGCCCGGCGAGATACCGCGCCAGCGGGAACGGCCGCTCCTTCACGCTCGCCAGTTGCGCAAGGAACATGTTGCGTGCCCGCATGAAATCCCGCGCCCCGATGGTCTCGGTGCAGCGCCGGGCCTCGATGCAGGAGGTCTCCAGCACCGCGCCCAGGTTGTCCGGCGTCATCCCGGCTGAAATCCCGAGCAGGCCGCCGTCATCGGCGTGGCTGGAAAACGCCCCCACCCCGTAGACCAGTCCGCGCTTCTCCCGTACCTCCTGGAACAACGGCGAGGACATCCCGTCGCCCAGCGCCGCCGCCAGCAACTGGTGGGCGATCTGCCCGGGCGCGTCGAGCGCCACCGACGGGAACGCCAACGCCATGTTGACCTGGCTGAAATCCTTGCGGACATGCAAGTACTGCCCACCCGTGTACTCCGGCTTCGTCCGCGTCTGGCCCGTCGTCCCCTGCGGCAGCGCCGCGAAGGCTGCGGCCACCCGATCCACCAGCCAGGCGTGCTCGATATTGCCGGTTGCCACCACCACCATGCGACCGGTCAGGTAGTGCTGACCGATGAAGCCGAGCAGGTCCTCCCGGGTGGCACCGGCGACGAATTCCGGATCGCCAAGCACAGTGCGCCCCATGGCATGCCCGGGATAGGCGGTCGCATAGAGCCCCTCGCCGCACAGCGCCCCGGGATTGTCGTTGCGACGCGCGATCTCCTGCGCGATCACGCCGCGTTCCAGGTCGATATCCGCGGCGGCGAAGCGCGAAGCGGTCAGCACGTCGCCGAGGATGGTCAGCGCCTCGCCCATCACATCCCGCGGACCGTCGATGTAGTAGGCAGTCACCTCGCGCGAGGTGAAGGCGTTGATGTCGGCGCCCAGACACTCGATCTGCACCGCGATGTCGAACGCCGAGCGCGTCGCCGTCCCCTTGAACGCCATGTGCTCGAGGAAATGCGCCACCCCGTTATGCGCCGCGATCTCGTCTCGCGCCCCGGCATTGACCATCACCAGCAGCGCCGCGGATTCGAAATCGGGCATGGTCCCGCTCACCACGGTGAGGCCGCTCGGCAAGGTTGACTGTTCGATGTGCATGCGAGTCTCCTGGCTGGTCACGGAGCGGGACGCCGGGGTACTGTGATCCAGCAGTACAGGATGCCTGATCATATGACCGATACGCCACCCCCGCCGAATGTCCCGGCCCCCCGCCACTTCGAGACCCGCCACGAGGGCAGCTTCAACGGCAAACATGTCGGCTATCGCTGCATTGCCGCCGAAACCCATTTGCCCGACGCCAAGGGCGAGCCGCGGGCCAGCCTGTTCACCTTCTCCTACCTCGCCGACGATGCCGGGCCGCCCGAGAGCCGCCCGGTGATCTTCGCCTTCAACGGCGGCCCCGGCTCGGCCTCGATGTGGCTGCATCTGGGCGCCATGGGTCCGCGCCGCATCGTCGTGCCGTCGGACGCCGGGATCGCCGCGCCGGCGCCCTATTCGATCGTCGACAACGCGCTCTGCCCGCTCGACCTCGCCGACCTCGTCTTCATCGACCCCCCCGGCACCGGCTACTCGCGCATGATCGGCGCCGCCAAGCCCGAGGACGGCTGGGGTCTGGAGCAGGATGCCGAGATCGTCGCCAGCTTCATCCGCGCCTGGCTCACCGCGCATCGCCGCTGGGCCTCGCCGCGCTATCTCTGCGGCGAGAGCTACGGCACCACCCGCGCGGTGGCAGTCGCCGGCAAGCTCGCCGGCGGCGCCGGGGCGATGGTGTTCAACGGGCTCGGTCTGATTTCGGTGGTGCTCGACTTCCACACCGTCCGCTTCGAGCCCGGCAACCCGCTGCCCGATATCTGCGCCCTGCCGACCTACGCCGCCACCGCGCTGCACCACGGTCTCGCCGAGGCCGGGCCCGACGGCGCCGCCGGCTTCATCGAGGCCGCCCGCCAGTTCGCTGTCAACGACTACCTCCCCGCCCTGGTCTCCGGCAGCCGCCTCCCCGCCGACCGCCGCGCCCTGATCGCGCAGGGTCTCGCCCGCTTCACCGGCCTGTCGCTGGACTGGCTGGCCCGCACCCGCCTGCGGATCGACCCCGCTCGCTACCGCCGCGAGGTGCTGCGATCGCGCGGCCTTTCGCTCGGCCGCTTCGACACCCGCTACCTCGGCCAGGACCACGACGGCGCCGGCGAAACCCCGGACAACGACCCCGCCTCCTACGCCGTCTCGCCCGCCTACGTCACCGCCATGAACGACCATCTCGGCCGCGCGCTCGGGGTCGACTGGGATCGGCCCTACGTCAACGTCAACCGCGAGGTCGGCCAGAAATGGGACTGGCGTGGCCCCCAGTCCGAAAGCGCAAGCCGCTGGCCCGCCGCCGTCAACGTCGCCCCCGTCCTCGGGCGCGCCATGCGCGAAAACCCCGGCCTGAAAGTGTGGATGGCCAACGGGCTCTACGACCTCGCCACCCCCTTCTTCGCCGCCGAGACCACCGCCGCCGGAAACGGGATCGATGCCACGCGCATCAGCATGACCTACTATCCCGCCGGCCACATGATGTATCTGCACGAACCGTCCCTCGCCGCCCTGATGGCCGACATGCGGAGCTGGCTGACCAATTGATCCAGGCGATTGCCGCCCTGCGCGACGCCGCCTGGCTGACACCCGGGCGTGCCCGCGCCTGGTGTGTCGTCCTCGCGACGATTTCCCTGGCCGTCATCGCCGGCGCGCTGGTCGGCGCGTGGTCCGGCGCCCTGCACCAACCGCTGGGCACCGATTTCATTAGCTTCTACGCCGCCTCCAGCCTGGCCTTGAGCGGCTCGCCTGCCGCCGCCTATGCGCCCATGGCCCACAAGGCGATGCAAACCGCCATTTTCGGAGCCGCGTTGCCCGGCTACTATGCCTTCTTCTACCCGCCGGTGTTCCTGCTGATCTGCCTGCCCTTCGCCATGCTGCCCTACCAGGCCGCGCTTTCCCTCTGGCTCAGCGTCAGCTTCGTCCCGGTCTTCGTCACGCTGCGCCGCGTCCTGCCGGCGCGCTGGGCGATCCTGCCGATCCTGGCCTTCCCCGCCGTGCTCACCAATGCCGGGCATGGGCAGAACGGCTTCCTCAGTGCCGGCTTGTTCGGCGCCGGGGCGTTGCTGCTGGAACGCCGTCCCTTCCTGGCCGGGCTGTGCCTGGGCGGGCTGATCTACAAGCCGCATCTGCTGATCGCCGTCCCCATCTCCCTCGTCGCGGCCCGTCGCTGGCGTGCCCTCGCCGGCGTGGCGGCGGCTGCGACGGGGCTCGTCACGCTGTCCTGGCTCGCCTTCGGCCCCGAAACTTGGCGCAGCTTCCTCGAGATCGCCCCCCAGGCCCGCATGACACTCGAAACCGGCCTGGTCGACCCGAGCAAGATGGCCAGCCTGTTCGCCGCCGTCCGCATCCTTGGCGGGCCGGCCTCGGTCGCCTATGCGCTCCAACTTCCCCTCGCCCTCGCCGCCCTCCTGCTTCTCTGGCGCAACGCCGCCCGGCGTCCGGGCGGGCTCGCCGAAGGTGCCCTGATGGCGATGGCAAGCCTTCTCGCCACCCCCTTCCTGCTCAGCTACGACCTGACCTGCCTCTCTCTGCCGATCGCCTGGATCGCCGCCGAAGCCCTGCGCTCGGCGTGGCGGCCATGGGAAAAGATCACCCTGCTGATCGCCTATCTCCTGCCGGTCCTGACCCTGACGCTCGCCACTATCGGACTGCCGCTGGCGCCGCTGGCGATGGCGGCGCTGATGGTCCTGGTCGCCCGTCGCGCCACGCTGCCCCAGCTTTGAGCAGCCCGAATTTCGCCCCTCCCGGACAATCCGGCATTCCCCGGATACGCGCTCAGGCCGCCTGCTGGCTCAGAATTTTCCACGCCCGAGCGAAGGCCTCGGCCATCTGCTCCGCCGGCACCGCGCCGGAGAACAGCACGTGGTTGCGCATGATGAAGCTCGGCACCCCGTTGATGCCGGCGTTGCGCGCCATCTCGTCCTGGGCGGTCACTATGTCGAGCCCCTCGCCGGAGGCGAACATCGCTTCCACCCGCGCGGCAGGCAGGCCGGCGCTCGCGGCGATCTCGCCAAGCACCGACGGGTCGCCGATATTCTTGCCCTCGGTGAAGAAGCCACGGAACAGCGCATCGACCACCGCGTTCTGCACCCCCTCCTCTCCGGCCAGCCAGATCAGGCGATGCGCCGCAATCGTGTTGGGGGTGATCTTCGTCAGGTCATGCCGCATCTCGATGCCGACGGCGGCGGCGGCCTGGGACACCCGCTCCTCGATCTGCCGCACCCGCTCCGGCGAGCCGAACTTCTCCAGCCGATGGGCCGCACGGTCCACGCCGGCGGCCGGCATATCGGGGTTGAGCTGATAGGGGTGCCAATGCACCTCGAAATGCAGGCCCTCCGCGGCGAGCATGGGCAGCGCCAATTCGAGCTGGCGCTTGCCGATGTAGCACCACGGGCAGATCGCGTCGGAAATCACATCGATGCGTCCGGTGGTCGGCAAGGCGTCCATGGTGGCGTCCTTTCAGCGTTTGTGCGGATATAGGGTCGGACTCAGCCTGGCACCAGCTTCGCCGGGAACCCATCCGCACGCAAAGGCGTGCGCAACGCATCTTCCAGCAGCTTCACCACCATCGTCGACCACGCATCGCCGCCAAACGCCTCGCGGGCACGGATGAAGGTCTGCATGGTCTGCCCGGCCAGATCGAGCGGCACGCCGAACTGCTGGCCCAGACGCATCGCGAACCCGAGGTCCTTGCAGGCCAGTTCCATGGTGAAGGCGATGTCGTAGCTGCCGTTCAGGATGAGCTGACTTTCGGTCTCGTGGACGAAGCTGTTGCCCGAGCTCGCCTTGATCGCATGAAACGCCTGGCCAAGATCGAGCCCGCCCCGCTTGGCCAGCATCAACGCCTCCCCGGCGGCGACGAGATGGACGAAGGCCAGCATGTTGGTGATCACCTTCATCACCGCGGCGCTCCCGAGCGGCCCCATATGCAGGATCTGGCGGCCCATCGCCTGGAACGCCGGCCGATGGCGCTCGAACACGGCGGTATCGCCCCCCACCAGCACGGTGATCTCACCCGAGGCCGCCTTGTGCACTCCCCCGGTAACCGGGGCTTCCAGCATGGTCACGCCATGCGCGGCGGCATGCGCGCCGAGCTTTGCGGCCTGATCCTGGTCGATCGTCGACATCTCGATCCAGGTCCCGCCCGCTCCGAGCCCGGCGAGCAGGCCATCGGGACCGTCCAGCACGGCCCGTGAAATCGCCGGCGATGGCAGGCAGGTGATCGCGGCATCGACGCCGCTGCCCGCCAAACGCGGGTTGGCGGCGGCGGTGGCGCCCAAGGCCACGAGCCGCGCCACCGCCGCCGCGTCGAGGTCGCACACCACCACCTCGAAACCACCGCGCACGAGGCTGGCGGCCAGCTTGCCGCCGAGATTGCCGAGTCCGATGAAACCGTAGCGCATGATCTGTCCCGCCTCAGTTCGGGTGGTTGAGCGGCGCGAAGGTCGGCACCAGATGCAGCGCGCTGCCGGTCCAGGGATGGGCGCGGGCAACCTCCTCGTCGAGTTCCACCCCGAGGCCGGGGGTATCGGGAACAATCACGTACCCGTCCTCCCAGCGGATCGGCGTCTTGATGATGCGGCTGTGGAATCCCTCCCAGCGCTCGATGCTTTCGAGAATGAGGAAGTTGGGGGAGCACGCACTGAGCTGGATGTTGGCGGCCCCCTCGATCGGGCCACAATAAAGATGCGGGGCGATCTGCGCGTAGTGGGCCTCCGCCATGCCCGCGATCTTCTTGGCTTCCAGCAGGCCGCCGACCCGGCCGAGCGCCATTTGCAGAATGGAGGCGGCCCGCAGTTCAAGCACCCGGGCGAACTCGTACTTGGTGGTCAATCGTTCGCCGGTGGCAATCGGAATCGTGGTCTGGCGCGCGACGATCGCCATTTCCTCGGGCTTCTCCGGCGGCACCGGCTCCTCGAACCACAGCGGATCATAGGCTTCGAGCTTGCGCGCCAATCGGATCGCCCCCGCCGTCGTGAACTGCCCATGGGTGCCGAACAGCAGGTCCGCCCTCGTGCCGACGGCCTGGCGGATGCGCCGACAGAACGCCTCGGACAGTTCCATCCGTTCCAGACTGGGCTGGCGCGGATCGAAGGTCGAATAGTCGCCGGCCGGGTCGAACTTCAAGCCGGTGAAGCCCATCGCGACGTATTCGAGCGCACGCTCGGCCGCCGCATCGGGGTCGCGGTAGACCGCCGGATCGCTATAGGCATGCCCCTCGCCCGGCCGCGGATAGAGGTAGGTGTAGGTCCGCAGCCGCGCATGCACCTTGCCGCCGAGCAGGGCATGCACCGGCTTGCCGAGCGCCTTGCCGTTGATGTCCCACAGCGCCATCTCCAGGCCCGAGAGCACGCCCATCAGCGAAATATCCGGCCGCATCGAATAGCCCCGCCCGTAGACGTTGCGCCACAGCGTCTCGATGTTGAACGGATCGATGCCCTCGACGTGGCGGAGGAACACGTCCTCGATCATCTTCACCACCACATCCGGCGCGAAACTCGCAGCATAGACCTCGCCGACCCCTTCGATGCCGTCATCGGTCACCAGCTTCAGGAAAATGAAGTAACGCCCCCCGTTGAACGGCGGCGGGTTGCCGACCACGAAGGTAGCGAGCGATTGGATTTTCATGGCGCGTGCTCCAGGCCTGCCGACTGCATACCGGATGCCGGCGGCTTGACGCCAGCCGGCCATCTTGCCTCAATCACCGCGAAGGCGAGAGGGAACCCGCAATGACCGAAGATATCGACGCCGCCATGGGCTTCGCCCCCGACTATGACGCCCCCATCCCCTACATGGCCCGCACCCGCGAATATTACAAAGCCATCGGCTACACCACGCCCTACCGCTGGGCGCACTACCTCGACGCCCCCTTCGCGGCGCTCGCCAAGCCCCTCGCCCACTCCCGCATCGCCATCATCACCACCGCCGCCCCCTACCAGCCGGACAAAGGCGACCAGGGACCGGGCGCGGCCTACAACGGCAGCGCCAAATTCTACCAGGCCTATGCCCAGAGCACCGACGCCCCGCACGACACCCGCATCTCGCACATCGGCTACGACCGCAAGCACACCGCCGCGACCGACGAAAACGCCTGGTTCCCCTTGCCCGCGCTCAAGCGCGCCGCCGCCGCCGGCCGCATCGGTGACGTCGCGCCCCGTTTCTTCGGCGCTCCCACCAACCGCAGTCACCGCGTCACCGTCGAGACCGACGCCCCCGACCTCCTTGCGCGCTGCCAGGCCGACGCGATCGACGCCGTCCTCGTCGTCCCCAACTGCCCCGTCTGCCACCAGACCGGCAGCCTTGTCGCCCGCCATCTCGAAGCCAATGGCCTCCCCACCATCGTGATGGGCACCGCCAAGGACATCGTCGAGCACGCCGCCGTCGCCCGCTTCCTGTTCAGCGACTTCCCCCTCGGCAACGCCGCCGGCCGCCCCCACGACATCTCCTCCCAGGACGCCACGCTCGAACTCGCGTTCCGCGTCCTCGAATCCGCCATCGCCGCCCGCACCACCGTCCAGAACCCGCTGCGCTGGAACGCCGACGGCCTCTGGAAAAACGACTACCTCAACCTCGAACAAATCGGCCCCGAGGAACTCGCCCGCCGCCGCGCCGAATTCGACCGCGAAAAAGAAAAAGCCCGCGCCAACCGGGTCGCCGCCTGATGTCACGCCCCTTCGAAGGGATCAAAATCCTCGACTTCACTCAGGTTCTCGCCGGCCCCTACGCCACCTTCCAGCTCGGCCTGCTCGGCGCCGACATCATCAAGGTCGAACGCCGCGAAGGCGAGGACGCCCGGCGCACCCCGCTCTCCCGCGAATGGGCCGATCGCGGCCTCGCGTCCGGCTGGCAGGCCATCAACGGCGCCAAACGCAGCCTCACCCTCGACCTGCAAAAGCCCGAAGCCCGCGATATCGTCCGCAAACTCGCCGCCGCCGCCGACGTCGTGGTCGAAAACTTCCGCCCCGGCGTCATGGACCGTCTCGGCCTCGGCTACGCCGACCTCGCCAAAATCAACCCCAACCTCATCTGGTGCTCCATCTCCGGCTTCGGCCAAACCGGCCCCGACCGCGAGGAAGCCGGCTACGACGGCAAAATCCAAGCCATGTCGGGCATCATGTCCATCACCGGTGACCCCGCCACCGGCCCGATGCGCGCCGGCTTCGCCGTCTGCGATGTCCTCACCGGCATGACCGCCGCCTTCGCCATCTCCTCGGCCCTATTCCAGCGCACCCACACCCACAAAGGCCAGATGGTCGACGTCTCCATGCTCGAGGCCAGCCTCGCCTTCCTCTCCGGCCCCGTCGCCGATTGGACCGTCGCCGGCCACAAACAATACCAGTCCGGCAACCAGGCCGTCAGCCGCCGCCCCACCGCCAACCTCTTCAAAGCCCGCGACGGCCACATCCTCCTCGCCGTCAACAGCGAAAAGCAATACCGCTGCCTCATGACCGCCCTCGGCCTCGAAGCCACCTTCTCCGACCCTCGCTTCACCGACTGGTACACCCGCCTCGCCCACGAAGCCGACCTCCGCGCCCTCATCGAAACCGCCCTCGCCACCGACGACGCCAAATCCTGGGAACCCCGCCTCAACGCCGCCGGCGCCCCCGCCGCCTCGATCTGGCGCATCGAGGACATCATCGAACACCCCCAAATCCAGGCCCGCAACGTCCTCCAAACCATCGAAACCGCCCACGGCCCCCTGCGCTTCATGGGCAGCGGCTTCCAACTCGCCCACGGCGGCGGCAAACTCGACAAACCCGCGCCCGAACTCAGCAAACACACCGACGCCATCCTGGGCGAACTCGGCTACTCAACCGACGATATCGTGAAGCTGCACGAAAGCCAGGTGGTATAGAAATCAAGCGCTTCTTTTTTGAAAAAAAGAAGCAAAAAACTTTTATCCATTTGCGCAGCTGGGTCGAAAACCATCAGCTGGGAGGCGGCGAAGCCAATTATCCTGGGCTCCCACTGAAATAGCGCCGGGAACACATGATCAATGCCTGCGGCGCAAGCCAAGAAAGGCGTTGCCACCTGAAGGCCATCACCCCAGCCGCAAGCATGGAAGTTTTTTTGCTTCTTTTTTACGAAAAAAAGAAGCCCTCCCTACCCCAACCAGCCCAACAACACCGCCAAGGTCCCCACTGCAACCGCCGTCGAAACCACCACCGTACTCGCCGAAGCCTCCGCCATCGTTGCGAATCTACGCGCCAGCATGAACGCATTCGCCCCCGTCGGCATCGCCGACGCCAGCACCACCACCTTGAACGCCACCCCCGTCACCCCGACGGAATAGGCAATCGCCCCCACCACCGCCGGCATCAACGCCAGCTTCAACACCCCGCTCACCACCACCTCCCGCAAATCCCCCCATCCCTGCGGTTTCGGCAACGAGGCGCCGAGGCAGAACAACGCCAACGGCGGCCCCGCCCCGCCCAGCAACGAGAAGAACCGCTGCACACCCAACGGCACCGGTAATCCCAGAAACCGCCAGCCCAGCGCCACCACCATCGTCACGATCACCGGGTTCTTCAAAATCCCCGGAATCGCCGCCCGGATCACCCCCAGC
Source organism: uncultured Rhodospirillales bacterium (assembly GCA_903928895.1). Classification (GTDB taxonomy): domain Bacteria; phylum Pseudomonadota; class Alphaproteobacteria; order Acetobacterales; family Acetobacteraceae; genus CAIYPH01. The sequence goes on from CAIYSR010000111.1 coordinate 56,031, forward strand.
GCCCCATTCCCCCGTCCCGTATCCGCCTCGATCAGGATCGTCGCCAGCGGCAACAGGAACGCCGAATGGAACGCCACCACCGCCAGCAGATTCGCCACCCCCTCCCGCCCATACGCCGCATCGACAATCGGGATCCCCAGCATCACCGTGTTGCCGAACACGCTGTTCAGCCCGAACACGCTCGCCCCCGCCAGCCGCAACCCCAGCACCCGCCGGCCGAGTATCACCGCCAACCCGAACACCGCGAGCGCACCGGCCAGAAAACTCCCCGCCACATCCACCAGCCGCAACGGCGGCGCCGTCGTGATCGACAGGAACAACAGGCTCGGCATCGCCGCGAAAAACACGAAGTCGCTCATCCCCTTGATCGCGGACAATTCGAGCAGCCGCAGCCGCACCGCCCCCGCCCCCATCAGGATCAACCCGAATACCGGCCCGATGATCCCAAGAAGAATCCCCACCCCTCAGCCAAACCCGTCCAGAAACGCCCGCAACCCGACCTGCCGCTTCACGCCCAGCCGCGCCGCCACCAGCACCGCGCGAGCCTGCTCGACGGCCACATCGAGATCCTCATTGACCAGCACATGATCGAACTCCGGCGCATGCGACATCTCCGCCCGCGCCGCCGCCATCCGTCCCGCGATCACCGCCTCGGCATCGGTTCCCCGCCCGCGCAACCGCCGCTCCAGCTCCGCCAAGGACGGCGGCAACACAAACACCCCCACCACATCGTCCGGCAACGCCGCCCGCATCTGCCGATGCCCCTGCCAGTCAATGTCGAACACCACATCCCGCCCCGCCGAAAGTGCCGCCTCCACTGGCTCCCGCGGCGTGCCGTAGGACTTTCCGAACACCCCCGCCCACTCCAGCAGCGCGCCGCCCGCCACCATCGCGTCATACCGGTCCTGGCCGATGAAGTGGTAATGCACCCCATCCTCCTCCCCCGCCCGCGCCGCCCGCGTCGTCACACTCACCGACAAACTCAACCCTGGCTCGCTCTCCAGCAACCGCCGTGTGATCGTCGACTTCCCCGCCCCCGACGGGGCCGCGATCACCAGGCAAACGCCTCTGCGCATGATGCTCATTCGATGTTCTGCACCTGCTCGCGAAGCTGCTCGATCGTCGCCTTCAGCTTCAACCCCGTCGCCGTCAACGCCACCGACGCCGACTTCGAGCACAACGTATTGGCCTCCCGGTTGAACTCCTGCACCAGGAAGTCAAGCCGCCGCCCGACATTCTCCCCCTCCGCCAGCAACGCCCGCGCCGCATGGATATGCGCATCCAGCCGATCCAGCTCTTCCCGCACGTCGGACTTCCCGGCCAGCACGGCCACCTCCTGCGCAATCCGCTCCTCTGGCAACCCCGGCACCTCGCCGAGCAACCCCCGCACCACCTCCAGCATCCGCGCCTTCTGCATCGCCGGCTGCCCCGCCGCCTCCACCGCCGCCCGCGCACACAACGCCGCGATCTCGTCGATCTGCGCCGCCAACACCGCCCCGATCCGTGCCCCCTCCCCCTGCCGCGCCACCAGCAACCCCGCCAGCGCGGCCTCGAACCCGGCCACCACCGCCGCCGCCTGCGCCGCCACCACCGCCTCATCCAGCTCCGGCGCCACCGTCCGCAACACGCCGGGCAACGCCAGCAAAGCCTCCGCCCGCGGCGGCTCCGCCCCCGGAATCCGCCCCGCGATCTCCAACGCCAGCACCAGCACCTGCCCCAGCGCCGCCGGATCCGCCACCAGGCGCACCCCCTCCTCGCGCTTGATGGTCAAATTGGCATTCACGTTCCCCCGCTTCAGCCCCCGCCCCGCCACCTCCTTCAACCCGGCCTCAAGCCCATCGAATCCGCCCGGCAGCCGAAACCGCAGCTCCAGCCCCCGCCCGTTCACGCTGCGCAATTCCCACGCCCACGACATCCCCTCAGCACTCCCCTCGCTGCGCGCAAATCCGGTCATCGAGGTCAAAGCGGGCATCGTGAAATCCCTGCAACGGATAGTCAGCCATACCACCGCTTTGCTAGCTTCGGAACATGACCCCTTACAAGACCGCCCTCATCACCGGCGCCTCCTCCGGCCTCGGCCGCGCCCTCGCCGAAGCCCTCGCTGGCCCCGGCGTCACGCTGCACCTCGGCGGACGAGACCTGCCCCGGCTCGAAGCCGCCGCCGCCGCCGTCCGCGCCAAAGGTGCCACCGCCCTTCCCCACGCGCTGGACGTCACCAACGCCCCCGCCACCCGCGCCTGGATCGAACAAGCCGGCCCGCTCGCCCTCGTCATCGCCAACGCCGGCATTTCCGGCGGCACCGGCCAGGGTCAAAGTGAAACCGAACGCCAGACCCGCGCCATCTTCGCCGCCAATCTGGACGGCGCGCTCAACACCATCCTCCCCGCCCTCGACGTCATGGCCACCCAATCCCCGGGCCCCGACGGCAGGCGCGGCACCATCGCCGCCGTTGCCTCCATCGCCGGCTTCCTGCCCACCCCCGGCGCCCCGGCCTATGGCGCCAGCAAAGCCGCGCTCGATGCCTGGACCCTTGCCTCGGCCCCCGCCGCCCAGGCGCGCGGCATCCATCTGGTCTCGATCTGCCCCGGCTTCGTCCGCACGCCGATGACGGCGGCCAACCCCTACAAGATGCCCGGCTTGATGGACGCCGAACCCGCCGCCGCCATCATCCTGCGCGGCCTGGCGCAAGACCGTCTGCGCATCGTCTTCCCGTGGTGGATGGGCGTGCTGGCCCGTAGCATCGCCTTGCTTCCCAACGCCGTGCGACTGATGTCCCGCGCCGGATCCAAGCCCGTCTTGCCCGATCACCCATAATCCGCCACATCGGCCCCACCCATTTCCGAGGAACCCGCCATGGACACCACCAATCCCGGCATCTGCCACTTCCGCATCGGCGATATCACCGTCACCGCCCTGAACGACGGCGCCTTCCAAGCCCAGACCGCCTATATCCAGGGCGTCCCCGCCAACGAGATCGAGGACGAACTCCGCCGCACCTTCCGCGCCGTCCCGCCCCGCATCACCATCGGCGCCTTCCTCCTCACCATCGGCGGCCGGCATATCCTGGTCGACAGCGGCAGCGGCACCGCCTTCGGCCCCGACCACGGCAACCTGCGCAAACATCTCGTCACCCTCGGCATCGCCCAGGCCGATATCGCCAAGGTCCTCGTCACCCACGCCCATATCGACCATGTCTCGGGCCTCATCGACCCCGAAGGCGCCGCCTATTTCCCCAATGCCGAAATCGTCCTGCACGAAGCCGAAATCGACTTCTGGCTCAACGAGGCCAACGAAGCCGCCGCCGCCGACAAGAGCGGCTTCGTCACCGCCCGCACCGCCCTCACCCCCTATCTCGACCGCATCACCACGCTCCATGATGGCGCCGAAGCCACCCACGGCGTGTCCTGCGTGCATCTCCCCGGCCACACCCCCGGCCACTCCGGCTGGATGATCGCCTCGGGCACCGACGCCCTGCTGATCTGGGGCGACATCGTCCATGTCCCCGGCATCCAGTTCCTCCGCCCCGAAGCCGGCATGGGCTTCGACACCGACATCGCGCAGGGCCGCAAGACCCGCGCCGGCATCCTCGAGCGCGTCACCACCGACCGCACCCGGATCGCCGGCATGCATCTCGATTTCCCCTGCTTCGGCCACGTCACGCGCTCCGGCACCGGCTATGCGTTCGTCCCTGAAGTCTGGAAGCCGGTGCCCTGATCCGATGAGCCTGCGCGCGGACTATTCAACCTCCGCGCTCGCCGCGGGCATCCTGGCCTGCTTCGTCGGTTTCGCCAGCACCTTCGCCGTCATCGTCCGCGGCCTGACCGCCGTCGGCGCATCGCCGGCGCAGGCCGCTTCAGGCCTGCTCGCGGTCTCCGTCGCGATGGGCCTGGCAACGATCGTGATGAGCCTCGCCACCCGCGAGCCGATCAGCATCGCCTGGACCACTCCCGGCGCCGCCTTGCTGGCAGGGTCGAGCATGGTACCGGGCGGCTTCGCCGGCGCCGTCGCGGCCTTCATCGTCTGTGCCGGGCTGATCCTGCTGGCCGGCCAGGTCCGCCTCCTCGGCCGCGCCGTCGCCGCGATCCCGACCCCGATCGCCAACGCGATGCTGGCCGGCGTCCTGCTCCCGCTCTGCCTCGCCCCGGTACGCGCCGTCGCCGCCACCCCCGCGATCGGACTTGCCATCGTCACCGCTTGGCTCCTGGTCGGCAAATTCAACCGTCTCTACGCCATGCCCGCCGCCGTCCTGGCCGCCGCCATCGCGATCGCCTTGACCGTCGACATCAGTGGCATCAAGCCCTCCGCCCTCTGGCCGGTGGCGGTCTTCGTCACCCCGCATTTCTCGATGCAGGGCGTGATCGGCCTCGCCTTGCCGCTGTTCATCGTCACCATGGCGTCTCAGAACATCCCCGGTCTCGCCGTGCTGAACCTCAACGGCTACTACCCCGACACCACCCGCGTCTTCACCGTGACCGGGCTGTTCTCCATCGCCGCCGCCCCGTTCGGCAGCGTCGCAGTCAATTTCGCCGCCATCACCGCCGCCATCACTGCCGGCGCCGACTGCCACCCCGACCCACGCCGCCGCTACTGGGGCACCCTCGTCGCCGGAACCGGCTACGTCTTCTACGGATTGCTCGCCGCCGCGGCGACCGCCTTCATGGCCGCCGCCCCGCCGCTGCTGATCGAGGCGGTCGCCGGGCTCGCACTGCTCGGCGCCTTCGGCTCCTCCCTGATGGGCGCGGTCAGTGACCCAAAGGAGCGCGAAGCCGCCGTCATCACCTTCCTCGTTGCCGCCACCGGTGTCAGCTGGTTCGGCATCAGCGGTGCCTTCTGGGGCCTGGTCGCCGGCGGCGCGATCCACCTGCTCGGCAAATGGCGGCCGCCCGCTTGATCAAATCGGATCTGTCGCATTGCACCCTTGCGGATCGCAGATGAAGCAACAGGAAGGAAGCGTTTCTTTTTTTGAAAAAAAGAAACAAAAAAACTCCGTTCCTGGTTTCACGCCCGATGGACCGAAAGTCGTCAACGGATAAAAGTTTTTCGCTCTTATTGCGGCACCTGTTGAGACCTGCGATTCTACCGTTGGCGCTTGGGGAGGACGGCCGGATGGAGAATGGGGCATTCGCGCGATGGCTTGCCGTGATCGGAGATCTGGATGCCACACAACGCGTGC
>CAIYSR010000112.1 GCA_903928895.1 uncultured Rhodospirillales bacterium
GCACGCGTTGTGTGGCATCCAGATCTCCGATCACGGCAAGCCATCGCGCGAATGCCCCATTCTCCATCCGGCCGTCCTCCCCAAGCGCCAACGGTAGAATCGCAGGTCTCAACAGGTGCCGCAATAAGAGCGAAAAACTTTCACCCATTTCTGTTCACGGCTTCCAGGGAACGATCTTGCCCTCGGCGGTCCAGGCCAGGAACAGCGTGTAGCGGGTTTCGGCCTGGCCGCCGGTGATCGGCAGGCCGCCATAGACGTCATGGTCGAGCACCGTGATCTTGTTCAGCGCCTCCGCCAGCGCCTCGCGCGTCGGCTTGCCCGGCAGCGCCTTCAGCCCCTGCGCGATCAGCCAGATCGCGGTGTAGCCCTGCGCCGAATAGAGATCGGGCGCCCCGCCATGCTTGGCGGTATAGGCTGCGATGAACGCCTTGGCCTTCGGCGTGTCCGAGGCATCGGGCGAGAAGTTCACCGGAAACGGCACGCCCGCCAGCGGCGGCCCGATCTTCTTGAACACCGCGGCCGGCGAAATCGCGTCATTGGCCGACATCAGCCCGCTCCAGCCCCGCGCCCGCACGGCGGCGATGATCCCCGCCGCCGGGCTCTGCGTGGTATAGACCATCATCAGATCGGGCTTCAGCGCGATCGCCTGGGTCGCGGGCGCGGTGAAGTCGGTATCGGCCGACAGCACGTTCACCACGCCCACCGTCTTCGCCCCGGCCGCCTCCATCGCCGCCTGACTCGCCTTGAATCGCCCTTGGAACGCCTCGTTGTCCGACAGCACGAAATACGCCACCGTCTGCGGTTTGGCCTGCGCCGCGATGTGCTTGGACATCGCGACTTCGGCCGGGCCGGGCAGGCCGGTGACGGAGTACACATAAGGCAGGCTCGGCAGGCCCGGCGCGGTGGCGCCGTAGATCACCAGCGGAATTTTGTTGTTGAGCGCGATCGGCTTCAACGCCCCGGCAATCGGCGACAGGATGCAGCACGACGTGGCCAGCACCGTGCGGTCGGCGACCAACTGGTTGTAGCTCTGGATCGAGCGGGCGGCATCGCCGGCGCCCTCCTTCTCCACCAGTTCGAGCATCGTGCCCGCACCCATATAGCCACCGGCGCTGATCTCGGCCGCCGCCAACTCCGCACCCCGGCTGAAGCTGGTGCCGGCGAAGGCGAGCGGGCCGGTGTTGTCGGTGACGAAGCCGACCTTGTAGGTGCCGGCATCGAGCGCCAGGGCTGGCGAGGCGAGGAGGGCAGGCGTGGCGAGGAGGGCAGGCGTGGCGAGGAGGGCTGCGGCGGCGAGCGCCACCAGCGTCTTGCGGATCATCGGGGTCGTTTCCTGTTGTTTCTTATTCTGCGGCGGTCTTGAGGAAGTCCGGCGCTTCCGGCAGCAGGCGGTGCTGCAATTCGGTGATGCGCGCGAAGCCCAGCACGTCGGCAAACTTCTTGTGGTCCATCATCGGCAGCGGCAGGCCCCCGGCATGCTTGGCCGCCGCCAGCGCCGCCAGGTTCTGCTGCAACGCGATCGCCACCGTCATCAGCGGCACCAGCGGGAACGTCGCCATGCCCGAGATATCGCGCAGATCATCGGCCGAAAGGTCCTTCTCCAGCCAGCCCAGCACCTGCAACGACAACGGTCGGCTCACCGCCGCCTGCATCCGGCGCAGCCCGGCGGCGTCCTTGAAGGTCTTGCTGATCGGCTGGATCATATCCGCGCCCGCCTCGATATACGCCTTGGCCCGCGCGATCGATTCTTCCTCGGTGTCGGCATCGGTCCGCGCGATGATCACCAGATCAGGGTCCCGCCTTGCTTCCACCGCCGCCTTGATCTTGGCCACGCCCTCGGCGCGGGGGATCACCTCGACGCGGTTGGCAATCGCCGGGCAGCGCTTCGGCACCACCTGGTCCTCAAGGATGATGGCGGACACGCCGGCCTGCTCGAACTCGCGCACCGTGCGCATCACGTTGATCGCATTGCCATATCCGGTGTCGCAATCCGCCACCACCGGGATTTCCACGGCATTGGCGATGTGCCGCACCACATTCAAATTCTCGGTCATCGTGTAGAGCTCGACATCGGGCTGCCCCAGATGGCTCGCCGAAATCCCGAACCCCGTCGTCAGCAACGCATCGAACCCCGCCGCCTCGATCAGCTTGGCGCTGAGCGCGTCATAGGCGCCCGCCGACCAGATCGTCTGCCCGGCGGCGAGGCGTTCGCGGAACCATTTGCGCTGTTTCATCGCTTCTCTCCCTGTCGCCCGTTCAGGCGGTTTGCATTTGACTCTTGAGATACGGCAGCAGACCGCCGGTCTCCACCATCAGATAATCGGCCGAACTCAGGGCCTCGAACGCCAACGAAGTGCCCCGCGTCAGGTTGCGTACCACGCCAGCCGCCCAGTCGACCTCGATCTCGTCCCACCGCGACACCGCGCCCACGATGCCGGGGCACGACACCAGCGGCGTCCCCATGCTGATCTCCCCGCGCCAGAACCCGGGCGAGAAACTCTCCGCGACAATCCCCCGCACCCCGAGATGCCCCAATGCCCGCAGCGGCGGATAATGCGGGTGGCCATAGCCGAAATTCCCCGCCCCCACGATCATGTCGCCCGGCCGCACCGAAGCCGCGAACGCCGGATCATACGTCTCCATCGCCGCCTTCGCGAGTTCGGCGATGTCGGTGATCTTGATGTTCTTGACGCCGACGATGAGATCGACGTCGAAATTCTCCTCCTCGAACACCCAGGCGACGCGGCCCTTGAGGTTGGCGAGTGCCATGATGCGCTCCCTCAGAGATATTTGCGGGGGTCGGTGATCTTCCCCTCGATCGACGCTGCCGCCACCGCGGCCGCATTGACCAGGAAGATCTGGGAATCAGGGCTCCCCATCCGGCCGGGCACATTCAGCGTCCCGGTCGAAACCGCCTTCTGCCCCGCCGTCATCGTCGCGATCCGCCCGAAACAGTAATCGCAGGACGGCGACGACGTGAACGCCCCCGCCTCCACCAGCGTCGAAATCAAGCCCTCCGCCGCCGCCTTGGCCATGATGTCCTGCGACGTCGGGATGACATGCAGCGAGAACCCGTCCTTCACCCGCCGCCCCTTCAATATCTGCGCCGCGATCCGCAAATCCTCGAGCCGCCCCGAAGCGCAGGAGCCGAGATAGCCCGACTGCACCTCGATCCCGAGATGCTCCGACAAATTGCGCGTGTTGGCCGGATTGGGCGGCAACACGATGATCGGCTCCAGATCGGTCAGATCGATCGTATGCACCGCGGCATACTCCGCATCCGGGTCCGAACACACCGCCGGCGTGCTGATCCGGTTGCGCGGATCGGTATAGGCGAGCGACGTCGCATCCGGGTTCATCACCGCGGTGACCGCCCCGGTGAACATCGCCAGCCCGCAAATCGTCTGCCGCCCTTCAAGGCTGATATGATCAAGGCCGGGTCCGCCCACTTCCATCACCTGGAACCGGCAGGCGGACGGCCCGATCACGCGCACGATGTGATGAAACACATCGCGCGCCATCACCCCCTTGCGCAGCGTCCCGGTCAAATTGATCCGGGTGGTGTGCGGCACCTTGAGCGACACCCGCTCGCGCACGAACGCCTCCAGGATATTCCGCCGCAGCCCGATCGCCAGCGTCCCATAGGCGCCCAACTGGCTGACATGCCCGTCGAAATGCACCGCAAACGCCCCCGGCGTCGCATAGCCCAGCTCCGCCGAAACCTGGTGCCCGATGCCGCGCCGCTCATACAGCGGCACCCCCTGCTCGGAGCACCAATTGCGCGTCTGGATATGCAGTTCCTCCTCCTTCGGCGTCGCCGTCGGCACCATGTGGTCGATGAAAACCGCATAGCGGCTCGCATCATTGACCCGCTCGATGCCGAAATCCTCCTTCATCTGGCGAAAGATGACATCGGTATAGCCGGGAAAATCATAGACGATGACAAAATCCGGCCGCGCCATCACCTCGTCGCCGGCGCGCACATCCGCGCCGCCCGACACCCGCGACAACACCTTCTCCGCCAGCGTCCGGCCCATGCGCATCCACCCTCTCGTCGTTGGCGAGAAGGTGGAAGCGCGATGGGGTCCCGTCAAGCCGCGCCGGACGAGGCAATCTGGGAGAGCGAAGCAAAGGCAAGCAAGGCTCCGCCGGCCAAGGGCCGTAGGCCCCTGGACCCCGCCACTTTAAGCGGTTGAACAACAGGCTTCCGTTGCGAGGCGCGATCTCAATGAGTGCTCGGGCGAAGCCCCAAAACTCCCTGCAACGCACCGGAGATGGCCTGCGGCGCAAGAAAGCAAGGGCGGACCCATCAGCGGAAAGCCAGCCGCTCAACCCCCCTGGAGTGAAGGGGTCCAGGGGCCTACGGCCCTTGGCCGGCGGAGCCTTGCTTGCCTTCTCTCTACCCGATTGCCCCGGCCGGGAAACCGGGCAGATCAGGCGGCGGATAATAGGGCCTCTCGCCCAGCGCCTTCACCCGCGCCCAGAACGCCGGTCCGCCCGAATTGCCGATCGCGTCGAGATCGGCGGCCTGGCGCCACATGTTCCAGGAGTCCGGATGCAGGCGCGCCGCCTCGGCGAACTGCGCCGCCGCCTCCCCTTCCCGGCCCTGCTCGCGCAGGAACAGGCCAAGCCGGAAATGCACGTCGGCCCGCGCGATCTCGGGCGTGATCTCGGGCAGTGCCGCCCGCGCGGCATCCGCATCGAGCGCATGGCGCCCGGTCCGCACCCAGTCCTTCACCGCATCCATATACGCCGCTCGCGCCGCGAGCCGCGCCGTCATGTCCTCCGGCGCCATCGTCCGCGTCGCCAGATCCATCCGCCGGAAATGATCGGTCGATCCCGCCGTCTCCGGCCCCCGCACGATCCGCCCGTCCTCGTCGATCCAGACGGCCTGCGGCACATTGACCATGCCGTAGCGCGCCGCCACCACATGGTCGACATCGATCAGGCACGGGTAGTCCGGCTTCGCCGCCTCGATCCACGGCCGCGCCGTCTCGGCCCCGCGGCTTTCCTCGGCGATCGCCAGAACCGTGAAATTACTATCCTTCAGCTCAGCGCAAAGTTGCTGCCACACGGGCAAGTCAAACTTGCAGCCTCACCAGGATGCCCAGGTTACCAGCAGCGTCTTCTTGCCGCGCAGATCGGACAGGCTGTGCATCCGCCCATCAAGATCAGGCAACGAGAAATCCGGCGCCTCCAGTGTCTCCAGCGCGGCCCGCCGATCCTGCGGCGCCACGCCCAACGACCACACCTCGCCGCCGTCGCTGACCACCGGCGCACCCAGCTTCGCCCAAAAGGCAGCGATATCCACCTCACCAGGCGTCGTGGCGGACGCCGGCAACGGCACGCACAGCGCGCCGCGGCACATGCCTTCGGGCTTCAGCTCCCAGCCGGTGATGTGCAGCGCATCCGCCGCCGACAGCCACAGCCCTGTCCCGGACGGCGCCTCATGGCGGCCCTCCTCGGTCAGGATGATCCGTCCCATCGCCTGTTCCCCTCTTATGAGAGGGAAACCATGCAGCATCGCCCTACCCCGCGTATAGCCCCGCCGCCCGCGCCCTGACTTTGATCAGCGCCACCAGCATCTCCAGCGTCGGCATCGCCACGCCCAGGTCCTTCGCCAGATCGAGCGGCACCGAATACAACGCGTCGATCTCCATCGGCCGCCCCGCCAGCAGGTCCTGCAGGATCGACGGCCGATGCCCCAGCGACGTGTTGATCGCCACCGCCCGCTCCGGATCGATCCGCCCCTGCCGCCCCATCGCGTCGATCAACGCATTGGCCTCCGCCATCAGCCGCCGCGACGTCGCCACCAGCGCCGGCTCGGTATGCGTGTCCTTCACCGGCGTCGTCGTCAGCACGCACATCGGCCCGGCCGACAGATTGAACGCCAGCTTCTCCCAGATCAGGTCGCGGATATTGTCGGCAATCGCGAACGGCAACCCGGCCGAATCGAACGCCGCCTTGATCGCCAGCATCCCGGGCGTCACCACCCCATCCGGCGCCCCGATCGTCGTGCCCCGTCCAGCCCCGCTCACCATCCGGATATGGCCGGGCGCCGGCACCTGGCTCGCCGGCCAGAAAATCCCGCCCACCGTCCGATGCAGCCCCACCGTCGTCCACAGCGCATCGCCCGGGTCCATCACCGGCAAACGCCGCCCGTCCATCGCCCCGCCATGCCCCATGAAATACCACCACGGCACGCCGTTGTTGATAAACGCCACCGGCGTCTCCGGCCCCAGCAACGGCGCAATGCTCGCCGCCACCGACGGCAAGGACGGCGCCTTCACCGTCACCAGCACCGCATCCTGCACACCCAGTTCAGCCGGATCATCGCTCGCCCGCGGATGAGTCACGATCGTGGTCCCATCGACCTCGACCTTCAGCCCCCCCTCGCGGATCGCCTTCAGATGCGCGCCCCGCACCACCACGGACACATCATGCCCCGCCTGCGCCAGAAACCCCGCCAGATAGCCGCCGATCGCCCCGGCCCCGAACACACAAATACGCAACGACCCATCCCCTTCAATTTCACCCCGGATACTGGCCAAGGCAGCCTCCGAAGCCAATAGATAAAAGTTTTTGGCTCCCTTTTTTCAAAAAAGGGAGTGCTGTTCTTTTTTGAAAAAAAGAACCAAAAAACTTTTATCCATGCCTGTGCGATCGACAGCGAAACCTAGCCGACCGGCATCGTTTCCGCGATCGGCGCGAGCTTCAACACGCTCGCGTACCACGCCGCCAGCTTCGGCGCCGCCGGCCGCCAGGGCTCATGGGCGAAGCGGAAATCGAGATAGCCGAGCGCACAGGCGATCGTGATCTCCCCGATCGTCGTCAGTGCGCCCAGGCTGCCCGCTTCCTTCTCCAACTCCGCAATCGCGCGATCCACCTTGCCCCGCTGCAACGCGATCCAGTCCACCCGCCCCTCGTCCTGCGGCAGCGCCAGTTCGCGCCGGCGCGGCTGGCTCGCATCCATGATCCCGTCCGCCAGCGCCTGCTGCCGCAACGCGGTCCACCGCGCCGGCCCCGGCGCGGGAAACAGCGGCGCCGCGGTGCCGATGCTGTCGAGATACTCGCAGATCACCGGGCTGTCGTACAGCGCGACCCCATCATCCGTCACCAGCGTCGGCACCTTGCCCAACGGATTGGACTGCGCCAGCACCGGATCGGAGGTCTTGATCCCCCATGTCTCGACCTGATCGGCAATCCCGCGCGCAATGGCGCAGGCCATCGCCTTGCGGACGTAGGGAGAGGCAGCGGAAAAGGCGAGTTTCATGTCGGTTTCCTATTGGTTCAAGGAAGCAAAATTGCGGCCGGCGGCAACCATCTCCTCCAGCAGCGCGGAGGGCGCAAAATCCGGCCCGTCGTGCTGCATCGTCTTCACCGTCGCCAGGATCTTGTCGAGCCCGATCCGGTCGGCCTCATGCATCGGCCCGCCGCGCCACGCGGGATAGCCGTAGCCATGCACCAGCGCGACATCGATGTCCGACGGCCGCAGCGCGATCCCCTCCGCCAGCAGCTTCGCCCCCTCATTGACCATCGCCGCCAGCACCCGCGCCACGATCTCCTCGGGCGCCACCTTGCGCCGTGCCACGCCGCGCTCCGCCGAAGCCCGCTCCACCAGCGCATGCACCGCCGGATCGACCGCCCGGCGCGCGCCGCCATGGTCATACCAGCCCTTGCCCGTCTTCTGCCCGAACCGCCCCTGCTCGCAGAGCCAGTCGATGATCTTCACATCCCGCGCATTGGGATTGCGGGTGGCGGCATTGGCCTTGCGCCCGGCCCAGGCAATGTCGAGCCCCGCCAGATCGGCCACCGCATAGGGCCCCATGGCGAACCCATAGCCCTCCAGCGCCACATCGATCTCCTCCGGAAACGCGCCGTCCTCCAGCATGAAATCGCACTGCGCCCACCAGCGCCCGAGGATACGATTGCCGATGAACCCGTCGCACACCCCGGCGATCACCGGCTGCTTCTTCAGCCGCCCCGCCACCGCCAGCGCCGTCACCAGCACCTCGGGCGAGGTCCGGTCGGCACGCACGATCTCCAGCAGCCGCATCACATGCGCCGGGCTGAAGAAATGCAGCCCCAGCACCCGCTCCGGCGCATCCACCTGATCCGCGAGCTGGTTGATATCCAGCCGCGAGGTGTTGGAGGCCAGGATGCAATCCCGCCGCACCACCGCCGACAGCGCCCGGAACACCTCCTGCTTGGCCGGCATTTCCTCGATGATCGCCTCGATCACCAGGTCCGCATCCGCCAGCCGGTCGAGCTTGTAGGTATAGGTGAGCCGCCGCAGCCGATCCTCGATCGCCGCCTGGCGCAACCGCCCCGCCCCATACTGCCGCGCATGCACCGCGCGAATACGCGCCTCCGCCGACGCCGCCCGGCTCAGCGAGGTCTCCACCATCGTTACCTTGTAGCCCGCCTCCAGAAGCGCGATGGTGATGCCCGACCCCATCGTCCCGCCACCGATGATGCCGACATGCTTCACCGGCCACGCCCCAGGCGCGCGCCCGCTCCCCTCCGGCAACCGGGCCGCCCGGCGATCGGCGTGAAAGATATGGCGCAACGCCTTGCACTGCGCACTGCCACGCAACTCCACCGCCCGCGCCCGCTCCCGCGCCAGCCCCTCGGCGAACGGCAGATCGAGCGCCCAGCCCACCGCCTCCCCCGCCGCCCCCGGCGCAATCGCCCCGCGCGCCCGCTTGCGAATGCCCGCCAGCGCCGCATCGAACGCCGCCCGATCCACCGGCGGCACCGGCCGCGCCGCGGTCACATGCCAATGCCCGGCATCGGCCAGCGCCCGCGCCCGCACCACCGCCTCCTTGCGCAGATCGGTCGCGATCTCCTCGACCAGCCCGAGCTTCACCGCCTCGGCCGCCCCGACATGGCGGCCCGATGCCACCATCTCCAGCGCCACCATTGCGCCCGCCAGCCGCGGCAGCCGCTGCGTCCCCCCCGCCCCCGGCATCATCCCGATCCGGCTCTCCGGCAACCCGACGCTGCCGTCCGGCGCCATGATCCGCGCATGACACGCCATCGCGATCTCGAACCCGCCGCCCAGCGCCGTGCCATGCAGCGCCGCCACGAACGGCTTCGCCGCCCCCTCGATCGCGTTGCAGATATCCCCCGTCACCACCTCCCCCGGCGGCTGATCGAACTCCCTGATATCCGCCCCGGCGATAAAACTCGCCCCGGCGCACGCAATCACCGCGCCCCGCACATGCCCATCCGCGATCACCGCGTTCACCGCCGCCAGAACCTCCTGGCGCAGCGCATTGGACAGCGCATTGACCGGCGGATTGTCGATCTCGATCACCGCCACGTCGCCGTGCCGCTCGATCGTCACCATGGAACGCATTGCCGTTTCCTTCGCAAACACCGTCCCCGCGGGGCGGCAGGGCTGAAATTTTCCCAATTCTACCCCGTCGCCATCCGCCGCGACACCCCCGCCGCGCCACCGATTTGACGCCGGAGGTCGACACCGGGCCGCCGCTGTCGCACATTTAGGGCGCGAGACCCCCGCCATCACCGGCATGCGCCGAGGGAGACCACCATGAACGACATCGCGGCCCATCACAGCGTCACCCGTCCCGGTCCCACCGCCGATCTCGCCGGCTTCCTCGCCGGTCTCGGGCTCGACCGGATCGACGACTTCGCCCGCCACGCCGCGCGGCGCCACCTCATCGACACCCTCGCCGCCATCATCGCCGGCGCCGCCCAGGACGTCACCGGCATCGCCGAACGCGTCCTCGTCGGCGTCCACGGCACCGGCGCCGTCGCGGTCCCCGGCTTCCCCGCGCGCTACGACATGCTCACCGCCGCCTACCTTGCCGGCACCGCCGGCCACGGGCTCGAACTCGATGACGGCTACCGCTCCGGCTCCGTCCACCCCGGCACCGTCGTCGTCCCCGCCGCCTGGTCCCTCGCCACCGCCCGCAACGCGCGCGGCGCCGACCTCCTCCTCGCGGTCATCGCCGGCTACGAGGCGGTCTGCCGTATCGCCGCCGCCGCCCACCCGCGCTCGCGTTGGCGCGGCTTCCACAACACCGGCATCACCGGCGTCTTCGGCGCCGCCGCCGCCTCCGGCATCCTCCTCGGCTTCGATGCCGACAAAATGGAAGCCGCCTTCGGCACCGCCTCCTCCTCCGCCGCCGGCCTGTTCAGCTTCCTCGCCGGCGGCGACGTCAAACGCACCCACCCCGGCCACGCCGCCCGCGAAGGCATCCTCGCCGCCATGCTCACCGCCGAAGGCCTCGCCGCCCCCAAAGGCGTCCTCGAATTCAAGGAAGGCTTCTTCAACGCCTTCGCCGGCCCCGAGCCCGACCCCGCCACCATCGACATCCTCCACGCCGGCGACAACAACCCCAAATCCGCCTTCGCCGTGGCCAACTGCTACATGAAACCCTACGCCTGCTGCCGCCACATCCATTCCGCCATCGACGGCGTGCTCAAAATCGTCGGCCAACACAATCTCCTGCCCGAACAAGTCGCCCGCCTCGACTTCGGCACCTACGCCGTCGCCGCCTCCCACGCCACCGTCGGCTGGTCCGAAATGACCACCGCGCAAATGTCCTTCCCCTTCGTCATCGCCGCCACCCTGGTCCGCGGCCAGGCGTCGCTGCACGAATTCGGCCCCGCCGAACGCGCCGATCCCCGCATCCTCGCCCAGACCGCCAAAGTCCACGTCCACATCGACCCCGAATGCGACGCCGACTACCCGCGCAAACGCGCCGCCAAAACCCGCATCGAAACCACCGACGGCCGCGTCTTCGAACACTACATGCCCGAACCCTACGGCGCCGCCTCCAACCCCCTGACCAACGAAGCCCTGGAAGAAAAATTCCTCGGCCTCGCCGCCCCCGTCCTCGGCACAACCCGCGCCCGCGCCGCACTCGACGCCCTCTGGCACATCGAAACCTGCCCCGACGTGGCCGACATCGCCGCCCTCCTGGTGCCGTGACGCATCGGCCAATCGCGTGAAGGCAAGCAATCGCGCCTCCGGCGGCCAAGCGCCTCAAGGCCCTTGGAACCCATCCCTGCTCGCGGCGGGGGCGCCGGCCTTCAGTTGATGTCTGCTTGCCTTGCGCCGCAGGCATTCACCCTGCGTTCCCAGCACCATCTCAACGGTGGTCAAAGGATCGATGGGCTTCGCCCGCCCCCCCCGAAGGCCGAGGCCCCAACCGCCAGCTCGGATAAAAGTTTTTTTGCTTCTTTTTTTCCAAAAAAAGAAGCGCTTCCTTGATCTTCCCCCGCCCCCCCCATACCGTCCGGGCAGGATGCAACAACGCGGCGGCATCGCCCGCCAGGGAGCGAATATGGCTGGAATCACGTTCGGGCGCCGTGCCCTCGCGGCTCTCGCGGGCCTCAGCCTTGCCGGCGGCATTGCCGCAGCCCAGGCCGGCGAGGTCACTTTCTGGACCTGGCGCCAGGAGGACAAGGCCGTCTACACCGACCTCTTCGCCGCCTTCACCAAGGCCAATCCCGGCATCACCGTGAAGTTCGAGGCCTTCCCCAACGAGAACTACAACACCATCGTCACCACCGCGCTCGCCGGCGGCAAGGGCGGCGACGTCCTGCACGCCCGCGCCTATGGCGGCCTCGAGGCCATGGCCAAGTCCGGCTACTATCTGGCGCTCGACAAGACCAACGTCCCCGAGCTGGCCAATCTCCCCGATGACGCCAACGCGTCGGAGAGCCTGCGCGCCGACGGCAAGGTCTATGCCGTCTCCCTCGCCGGCCAGACCCTCGGCCTGATCGTCAACAAGGACATCTTCGCCACCGCCGGCGTCGCCGTCCCCGCCACCTGGGCCGATCTCCTCGCCGCCTGCACCGCGCTCAAGGCCAAGGGCATCACCCCGATTGCCAACGGCACCGCCACCCCCTGGATGGACGCCATCTTCGCCACCGTCTTCACCAACCCCTTCGTCGGCCCCGCCTGGACCGCCGACATGCTGGCCGGCAAAACCAATTTCTCCGACCCCAAATTCACCGCCGCCCTGGCCAGGCTCCTCGAACTCAAGCCCTGCCTGCCCGACGGCTTCACCGGCGTCGACTACCCGACTTCGCAGCAGCTCTTCAGCGCCGGCCGCGCCGCCATCTTCGTCGGCGGCAGCTTCGAAATCGCCCCCTTCCGCCGCGGCAACCCCAAGCTCAACCTCGACTTCATCGCCCCCCCCGCCCCCGCCGCCGGTCAGCCCACCTACGTCTCGCGCTTCTTCGACAGCGGCTTCGCCGTGAACGCCAAATCCGCCAACGCCGCCGACGCGCTCAAGCTCGTCCGCTGGATGGCGACCAAGGATTTCGCCGAACCCGCCGCCGCCAAGCTCGGCAACATCTCCTCGCTCAAGGACGTCGCCGCCGCCGACCCGCTGCTCGCCAAGATCGCCAAACTCAACGAAACCGCGATGCCCTACTCCACCCTCGTCTACTTCCGCTTCGAAGCCCCCACCGGGACCGACCTGCTGCAAGACGGCGTGCAGAAGATGATGGGCGGCACCGCCACCCCCGCCGAAGTCGGCACCGCCATCACCACCGGGCTTTCCAAGTGGTACAAGCCGTTCCAGAAGTAACGTGAGCGAGGGGCAAGGAAGGGCTTCTTTTTTGAAAAAAAGAAGCAAAAAACGTTTATCCCTTGGAGTCGGTCGCGCCACAGGCGGCGGAGCAATGGATCAAGTTTTTTTGCTTCTTTTTTTCCAAAAAAAGAAGCGCTTCCTTCCCGCCGCTTCCCCCCTTCTCCCGATCCGCTCATGAAGCCACGTCGCCCCCCCTGGCGCCGCGGCCTCTGGATCGCCTTCCTCCTCGCCCCCGGCCTCGCGGTGATGACCCTTTTCGTCGCAGCACCCCTGCTGTCGTCCTTCCGCTACGCCTTCTACAATTTCCATGGCGTGCTGCCCGACACCTTCATCGGCCTCGCCAATTTCCGCGACATCCTGCTCGATCCCACCTACGCCGACACCACCTGGCGCGCCCTCGGCCACAACGCCATCGTCTTCGCCGCCCTCATGCTCACCCAGAACGGCCTCGCCTACCTCATCGCCTTCGCCCTGCTCAAAGCCCTGCCCGGCCACCGCATCCACCAGGTCATCGTCTTCCTGCCCGTGGTCCTCTCCGCCGTCATCGTCGGCTTCCTGTGGAAACTCTTCCTCCATCCCCTCTTCGGCATCGTCAACGCCGCCCTCGCTCTGGTCGGCATCCACGGCCTGCCCTGGCTCGGCGACGAACGCACCGCGCTCGGCGCCATCATCTTCACCAACGCCTGGCACTGGGTCGGCTTCCCCGCCCTCATCTTCCTCGCCGGCATGCAGCGCATCTCGAAGGAGACCCTCGAAGCCGCCCGCATCGACGGCGCCGATGACCGCGTCCTGATGACCCGCATCATTTGGCCCCTGGTCGCCCCCTCCGCCACCATCGTGGTGATCCTCACCTTCATCGGCAGCTTCAACTGGTTCGAACTGCCCTACGTCATGGCCGGCGCCACCGGCTCGCCCGGCGGCGCCACCGACGTGCTCGGCCTGTTCTTCTACCGCACCGCCTTCGGCTCCGCCTCCTCCGGCCTGCAGGATTTCGGCCACGGCAGCGCGCTCGCCGTGCTCATGTTCCTCTTCCTTGCCATCGTCTCCGCCCTCGCGCTGCGCATCCTCCGCGCCCGGGAGATCGAGACGTGAAGGGCGAACCCATCAAGAACGGCCTGATCCAGGCCCTGCTCGCGCTCAACGCCTTCGTCATGCTCTACCCGCTCTTCGTCATGGTGATGTCGGCGTTCAAATCCAACGCCGAGATCTTCGACAGCCCGTTCTCGCTGCCCGCCTCCTTCGCGCTGACCAATGCCGCGCGCATGTGGTCCGATACCTCCTTCATGCTCTATCTGCTCAATTCCGTCATCGTCACCGCCGCCTCGCTCGCCCTCATCGTCGCCTTCGGCACCATGGCCGCCTACGCCATCGCCCGCTATCCGTTCCGCCTCTCGGCCCTGGTCTCCATGTTCTTCCTCGCCGGCCTGATGGTGCCGCTGAAACTCGCCATCATCCCGCTTTTCATCCAGCTCAACGCCCTCGGCCTGATCGACACCCGCGCCGGCCTGGTCCTGGTCTACACCGCCATGGGCCTGCCCTCGGCAGTCTTCATCCTCACCGGCTTCCTGCGCACCCTGCCCGCCGAGCTTGAGGAAAGTGCGCGCATCGAAGGCGCCACCGAACTGCGCACCATGCTCCAGATCATGCTCCCGCTGGCCCGCCCCGCCATGATCATCGCCGCCATCCAGAACGCGGTGCCGATCTGGAACGACTTCTTCTTCCCCCTCGTCTTCATCAGCTCCGACCGCCTCAAGACCCTGCCCCAGGGCCTGACCGTCTTCATGGGCGAATACAACACCGACTGGGGCGTCCTCTTCGCCGGCCTCACCCTCGCCGCCCTGCCGATCTCGCTGCTCTACATCGCCCTCTCCCGCCAGTTCATCGCCGGCCTGACCCAGGGCGCGATCAAGTAGCAAGGCGAAGGCGAGCGGTTCTTTTTTGAAAAAAAGAACCAAAAAACTTCCACCCATCGGGTGGGGCGCGCTTTGGCGCCGCACCCCCCTCATCCCGGTTGACGCACTCAAATATTTGTTATATTAATTCACTCACATGACAACTCTCGCCACCCCGTTCCGAACCATCCTCACAGGCCTCCAGGCCGTCATCGGCCTCGTCGCGGCCAAACGCCCCCCACACACCCTGCTCCTCACCCACATCTACTTTCACCTCAACCGCACCATCCAGCGCTTCGAAAAACTCGTCACCCGCTGGCGCGACAAAACCTTGCCCAAACCATGCAAGCCGCGTCCCGGCCGGCCGGCCCGAACCCGCGCCACCCAACGCCTCCCAAGAGGTCACGCCTGGCTCATCCGCAACGTCGACCACTACAACGCCCGCGGCCACGCCAGCCAACTCCAGCATTTCCTCAACGCCCCCGAATGCGTCGCCTTCCTCGCCGAAGTCCCGCGCGCCGGGCGCATCCTCCGCCCCCTCAGCCGCGCCCTGGGGCTCCAGATGCCGGGCGAACCACCCCCACCCCCGATCAAACCCGCCCGCCCCCTCAAAGCCCCCTGGCGCGCGCTCCCGCCACCCACCGTCACCGCCAGCCCAGCCCCCCTCACCTTCTTCCCCCCGGATTCTTTAAAAATCCACTAACCCTCCGCCCCGACCCACGCCCCAATCGTTCCGATTGATTAACATTAATCCTCAATCCCTTAACGGATAAAAGTTTTTCGCTCTTATTGCGGCACCTGTTGAGACCTGCGATTCTACCGTTGGCGCTTGGGGAGGACGGCCGGATGGAGAATGGGGCATTCGCGCGATGGCTTGCCGTGATCGGAGATCTGGA
>CAIYSR010000113.1 GCA_903928895.1 uncultured Rhodospirillales bacterium
GCACGCGTTGTGTGGCATCCAGATCTCCGATCACGGCAAGCCATCGCGCGAATGCCCCATTCTCCATCCGGCCGTCCTCCCCAAGCGCCAACGGCAGAATCGCAGGTCTCAACAGGTGCCGCAATAAGAGCGAAAAACTTTTATCCGCTTGCTTTGCGCCGCAGGCAATCGATTCCGGTTCACGACCGAACTTGGTGCGGTTGCGCGGTTTGATGGGCTTCGCCAGCGTACCGGTGGGATCGCGGCGAAGGCTCTTGCCCCAGCCGCGAGCATGGAGTGGGTTCCAAGGGGCGAGCCCCTTGGCCGGCGGAGCCTTTGCTGGCTTGCGCCGCAGGCCATCCCCTCCGCGCCTCGACCGGCTTTGGCGCGCTCGCACCGCTTGATGGGCTTCGCCAGCGCACCGGCGGGATCGCGGCTGAAGGCTGGCGATCCAGCCGCGAGCCGTGATGGGTTCAAAGCGCCTGCGGCCCTTTGCCGGCGGAGCCTTGCTTCTTGACAGGCGACGCCTGGCGTCCCCATTCAGGGCCGATGAAACCCGAACCGATTTGTGGGGCCAACGCGGTTACGGCGCTGTTCGCGCGGCGTGCCGGCGATGTGCAGCGGCTGTTCTATCTGGCGGCGCATCGCGACCTGGTGGGGCCGTGGTGTGCCGGGCTGGCGGCGGCGCGCAAGCCGTATCGGCTGGTGGAGGCGGCGGAGTTGGAGACGGTGGCGGGCACGCCGCATCATGGTGGCGTGGTGGCGATTGCGCGGTGGCAGGCGCCTTTGATTTTCGATCATGCCGATCCGCCGCGGGGGAAGTTTCTGCTCATTCTCGATGGCATCGGCAATCCGCATAATCTCGGCGCCATCGCCCGCTCCGCCGCGTTTTTCGGCGCGCCGGCGCTGCTGATCGGGGAGGGGCCGAACCACGCGTTGCCGTCGCCCGCGGCCTATCGCACGGCAGAGGGCGGGCTCGAATATCTCACCCTCTACCGCACCCGCGACCTGCCGCGCGCCATCGCCGCGCTCGATCCGCACTACCGCACGGTGGCCGCCTCGCTGTCGCGGCTCGCGGTCAAGCCGGCCGACCTGCCGCGCGACCGCCCGATCGCCCTCGTGCTCGGCAACGAGGAACACGGCGTTTCGCCCGAAGTGCTGGCGGCGTGCCGGCGCGAAGTCCGCATCCCCGGCAAAGGCGCGGTCCAAAGCCTCAACGTGGCACAGGCCGCCGCCGTGCTGCTCCATGGATTTCTCGGAGACTAGCATGCGCTTCTATGCCCAGAACGATGAAGGCGACACGCTTTTTCCGCTGACGGCGGCGCAGTGGGAGGCGGGCTGCGCCCGCGCCGGCGAAAGCGGCCACGAATTCCGCGCCGGCACCTCCGACGCCGATTTCGCCGCCGGCGTGGCCTGGGCCGATGTGCTGATGGCGCAAACCTCCTCGCTCGCGCATCGCTTTCCCTGCGCCGCGCCGAACCTGAAAATGATTTTCCTGCTCTCCGCCGGGGTCGACAAACTCCGGCCGTTCTCGGACCTGCCGCAAGGCGCGGTGGTGCTGAACAACTCCGGCGTGCACAGCCGCAAGGCGCACGAATATGCGGCGATGGCGCTGCTGATGCTGAACGCGCGGGTGCCGGAGATGATCGCCCAACAGCACAGCCAGACCTGGCAGATGCTGTTTTCCTCCTCGATCCGGGGCAAGCGCGTCACCGTGATCGGCACCGGCGACATGGGCGCGCCGGCCGGCCGCGCCGCCCGCAGCTTCGGCGCCATCGCCACCGGCGTGCGCACCCTAGCCACCCCGCACCCCGATTTCGACCGCATCGTCGCCGTGGCCGAGCTCGACGCGGTGCTGCCCGAGACCGACTTCCTCATCGTCGCCTGCCCGCTCACCCCGGCGACCCAGGGGCTGATCTCGCGCGCGCGGCTCGAACTGCTGCCGCAAGGCGCCGGCGTGATCAACTTCGGCCGCGGCCCGGTGCTCGACCAGACCGCGCTGTGCGACCTGCTCGACAGCGGACATCTCGGCGGCGCCGTGCTCGACGTGTTCAGCCCCGAACCCATCCCCCCCGGCGGCCGCGCCTGGACCACCCGCAACCTGATCGTGACGCCACACGTCTCGGTCGATGACCCGCTGACCTACAACCCCGACAGCCTCGATATCCTGTGGGCCAACCTGCATGCCGACGGGGCCTATACCCACGCGGTCGATCTTTCGCGCGGGTATTGAAGGGAAGCGCTTCTTTTTTTGGAAAAAAGAAGCAAAAAAACTTCTTCCGTTGGTGTGGGGCAGCATCGACCTTCATGTGAGAACGCCTTTCCTGACTTGCGCCGCAGGCATTCAATTGAGCAAACCGGCACGGTCCTGCCGGGGGGCGGGGATTGATGGCTTCGCCGGTCTCCCGTGCCGAAAACGCCTGTCAGCTGCCCCACGTCCAGCGGAGTGGATGCGGCGGCGGCGGCGCGATCGGTTTGCCTTCGTCGTCGACCAAGGTCACCACCACGTCGGGCGGCGCGGTGATCACCAAGGCGGGGGAATAGGCGTGCTCGGTGCGGCGGATCGATATGTCCCACTGCGGAATCGGCACGTCATCGCCCAGAAACGCCTCGGCCGTCACCGGCGACACCCCGATCAGCCAGCCGCCGGACGGGCCCTCGCCGAAAATCCCGGTGACCAGCAAACTGCCGCCCGCCGCATCCACCCGCATGTGAACGGCCTCGCCGCTGACCGCGGGCCAACTCATCAACGGCGCGACCCCACCCTCGCACCACAAGGTGTCATCGCCGTCCCCTGAAAACACAAGCGATCTCATGCCGGCAGGGTGACGAATGGAACGGATGCCGTCAATATTACCACCAGCCAACAAGTTGTGTACTTATGCGGATATCTGGGATGCATGGCGAGGGAAGCGCTTCTTTTTTTTGGAAAAAAAGAAGCGAAAAAACTTTGACCTTTGGTTCGGCGGGGGCGTGATCCGGCGTGCGGGGAGCGGCGAAGCCATCGATCCATCGGTCCGGCGCGATGGTGCGGGCGCGATGCCGACTGCCTGCGGCGAAAGGCAAGGACGAAGGTATCATCTGAAGGCCCGCGCCGCCCCACTCCCATGGGAGACGTTTTTTTGCTTTACTCCGTTCACCTGATAACCCGAAACGCCTGTGGGTCGATGATGCGGAAGTTATCTGAGACGTGGTCGCAGAACGCGGACCACCTGCGTGGTACGTCGTTGCGCAGGAAGCCGAGGACTGCGGCGGCGAA
>CAIYSR010000114.1 GCA_903928895.1 uncultured Rhodospirillales bacterium
ACCCGAAAATACAACACATCCCCCGCCACCATCCCAAACATCACCCCCTCACAAAACACCCCCGTCTTCCCAAACATCCGCCGCATCGAAACCCGCCCCAACGGCGCCAACTCTTCTCGCAAAAACGCCGCAAAACTCTCACTCGCAACCATCCCCGCCCCTCCGATACACCCACGCCCCCCGCCGAACCGCCGCGCCGCTCAATCCCTGAAACCGCCCGACGCGGCAATCCCAACCACATCCCGAGACCCATGCACCACGCGGACAATCACCACCGCATCCGCCGTCGGGCGAAAATACACCGCATAAGCACCGCAAAAAACCACCCGCACCCCGGCCGCCAAGTGATCCCGCGCCGCTGCCGCCATCGGAAAATACCGCACCGGTTCGAACGCCGCCGCAATCGCCGCCACGAAACCAGACGCAACCTCCTCCGACGCCTCCCCCGCAATATGCGCCCAGATCGCCGCAATATCCGCTTCGGCAGCCTCGGTAAGCCGGAGGTCTAGCGGGCCGCGAAGAGCCTCCTCCCCCGCTCGATGATGCGGGCCGCATCGAAATCCTGCATCCGCCCCTCCGCAACATCCGCAAGCCCCCTCTCAATCTCCCCCCGCAACGCCTCCAACTCCTGCAACTGCAACGCACGCTTCAACTTCCAATCCCGCAACGCCTCGCGCACCACCTCGCTGCTCGAAGCATAATCCCCCCCCGCAACCGCCCCCCGCACCACCGCCGCCATATCCTGCGGCAACGTAATCGTCAGCCGCTCAATCTCAGCCATGCACAACCCTCCCGAAGAAGCCCGAATCATACTTCCTCATACTTATGCGTCAATCGAATTCCCCCCTTCCTTCCCCCTCTCCCGCTTGCGGGCTTGGGCTGCAAAGCAGACCAACGCCGGGGTGAGGGCCGCGCCACCCGAAGAACCCAAGCCTCCAAGGCAAGCCACGCGCGTTCTTTTTTGCAAAAAAGAACCAAAAAACTCTCACCCATTAAGCCCATTCCCCCCGCCCCCGCACCCCTTACCGTCATGGCCCTCCCCCGGCTTGTCCGGGGGATCACCCGGGCCACCCACGCCTTTTCCTACCCCCCACAAAACACCCCCGCCGCCCACCGCGCCCCAACGCCACCCGCCCCCAAGCCACCAACACTTCCCCGCCGCCTCCGCAAACGCCGCCCTGCTCCCATCATCCACCCGAAAATACAAAACATCCCCCGCCACCATCCCAAACATCACCCCCTCCCGCAAAACGCTACAATGGTCTCGCTTGCTAGGATCACGTGGTCTCTAGTCGGGCCTGCCGAACTTAGCGCCCCCGCGATACCTCGGATCAGAAGGGGATCAAATCAGCTGAGCTAATACAGATTCCCCTGAATACAAAAGCCATTTCGGGTTGACGACTATAGCGAATAGGCCTCTATCCATATATGAGGCGCTCTCGTCTCCTGACAGCCCCTTTGAATTCTTCCTCGCAATATCGTTCATTTTAATATCAGTCGGATACATACATTTGTACGATCCAGCGCAAAAAACCAAACAATCCGCCGTAACATGGAATGTTGAGCCATCTCTATAATTTATTTCATAAATATTTGGACTGGCATAGTTATCTTTTTTACTCCCGAATACCAAATTTTCACTATTCCAAACTACGAATGCTTTTCCGCCACCGGCAGAAATTTGTACGCCTTCCTCTTTAATATAACATCTATTTGTCTCTTCCAAAATTTCGGGAAAATTATTCGTAATTTTAGCCAAATCAGATTTGCTTGGATAGCTGTAACCCATACTACCGTAGGGTAGATCTTTAACCTGACTCATAGAAAGCTCCGGACTGTCTGCAGAAATTCTCCAACCGAATGTCTGTTTGAGAAATACGTTGATTAGTCTATCATCTAAACGTATTCCGCTATGATTATCGATCTCCATATATACTACACTTCCGGTAGGCCATGCAGAAATCTCGCGGCTGAACCTAGTATTTTGATCAAAGAAACGTTCTCTCGATATTTTATTTGTTGCTGCTCGGCGTATAGATTTTTCCTTTCCTAGATATTTTTCTATATACGAAATATCTTCGATTTTCTCTAATGCTAATCGTCTAAGATTAATATCCTCATCCTCGAGTGCTATTTTTCCGAGTCGCGCACTATCGGATTCTGTTTGCAACAACTCGCGCCGCGCACCCACTGAAAGTGCGCTAAAACTGTCCCAATTATTTGAAATTGAAAATTGTTGAATCTCCTCAACCTGTATGCGAAGATTCTCCTCACGTTGACGAGCAAGATGACGGCGCCAATTGTCCTCGATCCGCTGATTTTCCTTTAGGCGAGCTTGATCCGCCGCACGTCTTGCCTCTTCTCGCGTTGCTTTTTCCTCCTTTTCCTGCAACGCCTTCGCCTTCGCGGCTTCCTGGGCTTCAAAAGCGGCTTCCGCCGCTTCCAATTGCGTCGCGCAAGGACTGCAAACTAGGCGCGTCCATTTACTTCCCTCAGAGTGGGGAGGGTAGTGGGTGATCTGTCGCGTCCGCAATCCACATTGGGAGCATTTATATCCGAATATTCTTCCCCACATCAGGTCGCCCTCCGACATTAATAGTTACATGAGTCTAGGCATCGCAACCGGTCCGGAGCAAGCCCCCCCTACACCAACTCCCGCCCCACCAACGCCGCCGCCCGCTGCAACGTCTCCATCGTCACATTCCCCTTCGCCTTCAATATCCGATCCAACTGCGCCCGGCTCGTCCCCATCAGTTTCGCCAGCGCGGCCTTCGTAATCCCCTGCCGCGCCATCTCCTGCGACAGCTGCCACACCACGACTCGCGTCACCGCCTCCGCCTTCGCAGCCTCGCGCATGCCCTCCTCGCCCAAAAACACATCCACCAGCTTGCGCCTGATCCACCGCGTCATACTCACGTCAATGTATCATATATGATACCATCCCGCCACCGTCCCGCCACCCCCCTTGCCCCCGCCCCACCAAACTCTTACATCCCCAAGTAAGAACCCCCCGGAATCCCCCCATGCGCATCACCTCCAAAGGCCAGGTCACCATCCCCGCCGACATCCGTGCCCGCGCCGGCCTCATGCCCAACACCGAAGTCGCTTTCGAATACGACGGCACCACCGTCCGCCTCATCCCCGCCACCTCCCCGCGCAAGCCCACCCGCGGCGCCACCCTCGTCGCCCACCTCCGCGGCCGCGGTGACGTCCCGCTGACCACCGAAGCCATCATGGCCCTCACCCGGGCCGACTAGAGCGTGATGACCGGAGGCGGAATCGCCGGAGGTCTGAATCACCCGATCGGGCTAAAATCCACCGCCGTCCTCGTCGACAGCAACGTCCTGCTCGACATCATGACCGAAAACCCCGAGTGGTCCCCCTGGTCCGCCCGCGCCCTCGCCGCCGCTGCCGACAGCGGCCGCATCGTCATCAACACCATCATCTACGCCGAAGTCTCCGTCCGCTACACCCGCATCGAAGACCTCGAAGCCGCCCTTCCCCGCGACATCATCGAACGCGAAGCCATCCCCGATCCCGCCGCCTTCCTCGCGGCCAAAGCCTTCCTCGCCTACCGCCGCCGCGGCGGCAGCAAAACCTCCCCCCTCCCCGACTTCCTCATCGGCGCCCACGCCGCCGTCGCAGGCTACCGCCTCCTCACCCGCGACACCGCCCGCTACCGCACCTACTTCCCCACCCTCCCCCTCATCGCCCCCAACTAACCCCCCTCAAAACGAAACCCCCGCCTCCCCCGCCACCGGCGACTTCCCCCCCGCCCGGCTCGCCACGTACCCATCCACAATCTCCACCATCCGCCCCCGCCCAAACGCCCTCTTGTGCCCCCCATGCACCACCCGCACCGGCAAATCCCGCAGCCGCGCCATCGTCCGCCGATACGCCCCCACATCCGCATCATCGGTGCTGTCGATCAGGATCCCGTCATAGATCGCATCCCCCGCGATCAGCATCCCATCCGCCGCGTCCCACAGCGCGATCCCCCCCGGCGAATGCCCGGGCAGATGCAACACCTCGAACCGCCGCGTCCCCATGTCGATCACCTCGCCCTCCCCGATCAGCCGCCCAGCCGCCACCCCCCGAAACCGATGCCCCGCCAAATCGTACCCCGCCGACGGAATTGCATCCACCATCAGCCCCGACGTATCGAACCCCGCCGCCTGGTATTCCGCCCGCTTTGCCGCCGGCAATGACGCATAACTCAACCCCTCCGGCCCCTTCGGCCGCGCCAGCCCCCCCGCCTCAGCCGCATGCACCAGGATCTCGCAATCCGCGAATTCGAAATGCCCCCCGATATGGTCGAGATGGCTATGCGTCGTGAACACCACCACCGGCCGCTCCGTCAGCCCCGCCACCACCTGGCGCAGCGGTCCCACCCCCATCCCCGTATCCACCAGCAGATCGAACGCAACCCCCTCAACCAGATACAAATTCGCCCGCCACAGCCGCGCCACATGCGGCTCGGTGATCATCATCACCCCCCGATCCACCTCCTCCACCCCAAACCAAGGCTCCGCAACCGGCAACACCATCACAACACCCCCCTGACCCCAGCGGCCACAATCGAAACGCTACAATCCCCCTATCTGCCCCGCAATCCTTGACACGAAAAACGTCATATAATATAACCAACAGAATGACCTTTCTCGCCACCCTCCTCTACACCCTCTTCGCCTGCCTCGGGGCCGGCAACGCCCGAATTGCGCCCCGCTGCCGCCGCCGCCCCCAACCCACCCAATCCATCGCCCCCCAGGTCGACCCCGAGATCGACACCCAGCTCGACCTCCTCTTCGCCCAGCTCGACCAACTCTTCGCCGCCTGGCGCGCAGGCACCCTCCCGCCAGCTGCCCCGCAGGCACCCCGCACCCATCCCGCCGCGAAGCCCCGCGCCCAGCGACCCCCGGCCGCTCCCCCCATCCCATCCGCGCCACGCCCAAACCCCACCCGGCGCCGACATCTTCCCCCTTCGCACGCCATCTCCGCCCCACCCGATCCCCGCCACACCCGGCCCCGATCGCAGCGCTTTTTTTCAAAACCCGCTCGCCATCTCGGGTCGAATCACGCCCAATTCATTCCGATATCATAATAAACTAACACATACCGGCGCCTCTCCACCGCACCCACCCTCCGGCCCCGCGACGCAGCAACCCGCCGGCAGGTTCTCGCCCCCGCCAAGTCCGCTTCAGTGAGCAGGCGGTGGCGGCGGCACTTCCTCCACCGCTAACTCCGGAGGTGGCGGCGGCGGCGGCTCGACAACCACCGCCGCTGCCGGTGCCGGGGGAGGCGGTGGCGGGGGAGGCGGTGGCGGCGCTGCGGCTGCCGCAACCGGTATCGGCCGCGGCGGAGCCGGGGCCGCCGCCGAGGCATGGGCCGATTTCTCCAACTCCTCCATCAACACCTCGGCGGTATTCACGCCGGCCGATTCGGCGTCCCGTTCCAACGGCTGGTTCCGATATTCCCGTCCCGTGAATTCATCGCCAGCCGGCCCGTCGTCCTCGTTCAGATAGGCCACCTTGTTGGCTGCGAACATCACGGTCTGGGCGTAGCGCGGATCGTCCTTCCCGAGCTTCCCGGCCTCCAATTGCTTGACCAGCGCGATCTGCTGCGCGTGGTACGTCTCGTGCAGCATCGATACCAACGCCTGCTTCGCGCTCGGCAAGGCATCGGGGTGGACGTTGACGACGATCCGATTGCCGTCCACGAAATCGAAGCCGCCGCCATGGACCGCCCCGTCCTTCCCGGCTTTGCTGAAAGCCTCGATCCGGGCCGGCGGAATCCCCAGCGCATTCGATTGCGCCACGTTCACCGCGCGCAGCAATTTCAGCACCTTGTCGGGATCGCCCGCCGTCGCCGTCCACGCCGCCGCCGTGTCGCCCTGGAACAGCGCGGCAAGCTCCGGGATCTTGTGCAAATTCGCAACAACCGCGGCCCGGTCCTTGACCCGCACCTTGGTGAAATCCGGATCAAGCGTCGTCTTCTTGTAAATACGGCGCACCTGCACCAGCGCCTTGCCGGACGGCATCCCCGCCGCGACCATCTGCGCCACCAGCCCTGCCATCTCCCCCAAAGGCGCGTCTTCGATATCCTCGTCCTCGAGCTTCGCGGCAACCTGCGTGCCGGCATCCAACAGCGGTGCTTTCGCCGCCGCCGCCGACGGTGCGGACGACGACGAGGACGACGAGGACGACGAGGATGACGATGCCGATGGTGCCGCAGCCGTCGCGGCAGCTGGGTCGATCTTGGCACCCAGCACGTCGACCAGCCAGGTGACCTGCGGGGAACTCAACGTGCCGGGGGGCGAAACTGATGCTGACATGGCAACACTTCTACCCTGTTCTCGACACCGCTTTGAAGCCCGTCCCGCTCACGATCTCGGCATCGCCCTCTTTCATCGCCACGCGCAAATCCCCTACACTGAGGCCCATGACCCAGCGCTGCGAAACCATCCTCCCCGCCAAATCCTGGGACCAGGCCCAGGCCACCGACACCGTCCTGATCGACTTCGACCGCCGCCACCGCCGGCGCATCCTGCTCACCACCGAATCCGGCGCGGCCCTCCTGCTCGACCTCCCCCACGCCACCCGCCTGCGCGACGGCGATGGCCTGGTCACCGCAACCGGCATCGTCCGCGTCCAGGCCCGCCCCGAGCCGCTCGCCGAAATCCACGCCCATTCCGATGCCGAGCTCATCCGCATCGCCTGGCACCTCGGCAACCGCCATCTCCCGGTCCAGCTGCTGCGCGACAAAATCCGCATCCGTCGCGATCACGTCATCGAAGACATGGTCGAACAGCTCGGCGGCCACGTCGACATCATCGACGCCCCCTTCGATCCCGAAGCCGGCGCCTACGCGGGTGGCCATTCGCACAGCCACGATGACGACGATGACCACGACCACCACCACTGAAGCCACCCTCCGCCTCCTCGCCTGGCTCTCCCCCGCCTTCCCCACCGGCGGCTTCGCCTGGTCCCACGGCATCGAATGGGCCGTCGAGTCCGGCGACATCGATAACGCCGCGACCCTCCTGGCCTGGCTCGAACCCCTCCTCACCCACGGTTCCGCACGAGCCGACGCCATCCTCCTCCGCCACGCCCACCGCGCCGCGCATGATCTCGACCGCCTGTCGGAAATCACCGAACTCGCGCTGGCCACCGCCGCCAGCCGCGAACGCCACGCCGAAGCCATCGGCCAGGGCAACGCCTTCCGCCTCGCCGCCGCCCCCTGGCACCCCGAAATCCTGACCAAGCTCCACGCCCGCCTCGGCGACATTCCCTACCCCATCGCCATCGGCGCCCTCGCCGGCACAAAATCCATCGGCGAAGACCTCGCCGCCGCGGCCTACCTCCAGACCCTCGCCGCCAATCTCATCTCGGCCGCCGTCCGGCTGGTTCCGCTCGGCCAATCCGCCGGCCTGAGCGTTCTCGCCGCGCTCGAACCGCTGATCGCCGCCGTCACCGCCGAGACCGCCGGCGCGGGCCTCGACGATCTCGGCGGCTGCGCCTTCCGCTCCGACCTCGCCGCCATGCGCCACGAAACCCAGTACACAAGGCTGTTCCGCTCATGACCTCACCAAACGGCCCGCTTCGCGTCGGCATCGGCGGCCCCGTCGGCACCGGCAAGACCGCCCTGATGGATGCGCTGTGCCAGCGTCTGCGCGTCAACTACGACATCGCCGCCATCACCAATGACATCTACACCAAGGAGGACGCCCAGTTCCTCACCCGTGCCGGCTCGCTTCCGCCCGAGCGCATCCTCGGCATCGAAACCGGCGGCTGCCCGCACACTGCCATCCGCGAGGACGCCTCGATCAACCTTGCCGGCATCGCCGACCTCAACAAGCGCTTCCCGAACCTCGACGTCATCCTCATCGAATCCGGCGGCGACAACCTCGCCGCCACCTTCAGCCCTGAACTGGCCGACCTCACCATCTACGTCATCGATGTCAGCGCCGGCGACAAGATCCCGCGCAAAGGGGGCCCCGGCATCACGCGGTCGGACCTGCTGGTGATCAATAAGATCGACCTCGCCCCCCATGTCGGCGCCAGCCTCGAAGTGATGGACCGCGATTCCAAGAAAATGCGCGGCGCCCGCCCCTATGTCTTCGCCAACGTCCGCGCCGGCCAGGGGGTCGACGAAATCACTGCCTTCATCGAACACCAGGGCGGCCTCGCCGCGGGAAGAATGCCATGAAATACGGCCAGCTCATCAACTACGAGGACGCCGCGCCCGAGGCCCAGGCGGTTTTCGACGACATCAAGACCAAACGCGGCGTGCCTGACGTCAACAACGCCTGGAAAGCCATGGCCCGCCACCCCGCGGTGATGAAACGCTTCTGGGATCGTGCGCAGCAGGTGATGGCCCCCGGCGCGCTCGATGCCAAGACCAAGGAGCTGATCTACCTCGCGGTCTCCGTCGCCAATGGCTGCGACTACTGCTCGGCCTCGCACACCCATCTGGCCAAGGGCAAGGGCGTCAGCGAGGAGGAACTGGCCGAGATGGTTGAGATCGTCGGGCTCGCGTTGCAGGGCAACAGCTACGCCACCTTCTACGGCCAGGACGTCGACCCCGCGCTCAAGCCCTGAGGAGAGAGAACATGTTCCGCCAAACCAAGCGCGTCGAATCGCTGCTCGCCGCAGAAATCCACGACATGATGAGCCGCGACGCCATCACCCTGGTCGATGTGCGCGAGCCCAACGAGTTCGCCAGCGGCCATGTCGCCAAGGCGCTGAATTTCCCGCTCTCGCGCTTCGACCCCACCGCCCTGCCGCAAACCGGCGGGCCGATCGTGCTCTACTGCGCGGTGGGCAAGCGCTCAGCCATGGCGGCCGAGGCGTGCCGGCGGGCCGAGGTGGCCATCGCCGGGCACATGGAAGGCGGGCTGTCCGAATGGACCCGGATCGGCCTGAAGCTGGCAATCTGATTATTTGGACTTCGGCGGCGCCGGCAGGTCCTCGTCGAGGATCACCATCTGGAAGGCGAAGGAGATTTCGCCATCGTCCTCGTCGCGGTGCAGGGTGCCGATGAATTCATCGGCGACGCGCACTTCGACGGTGGCGCCGGCTTTTTTCGGCGTGTCGATATGGATCTTGTCGTTGGCGAACAGCTTGCGAAGGTAGGTCTGCACGCGGGCAATGTCAGTCGGTTTCACGCTCGTTGATCCTGCTGGCTGGAAGGCGCCGCCCGGCGCCGGTCTCGGGTCTCTCCCTTAGCAGGCTGCGCGGCAAAGTCACACCCGGCGGATGCGGGCGTGGGGTTCAGCGCCGGATCGCCGCCATCGCGCTCGACACATCCGTCGGCATCACCACCGCCGGCTGCTGGATCGAGCCGCCGAGGCCGCCAAGGGTCGCGACGCCGTTGACCACCATCGCCAGCAGCATCGCCGCGAGCAGGCCGAACTCCAGACGGGTGAAGCCGCCACGATCATACAACAACGGGGAAGGGCGGCGCGGCTTCATCTTGCATCTCCACGGCAGGGCAGAACCATCGGTGGAGTGCATTTTTGCGGTGGCCGGTTAAGCCTGTGTCAATTTTTGTCGGGATCAAGCCGACGTGATGGGATTACTCCGCAGGCCGGAACACATGGGCTTTGAGGTCGTCCAGGCGGCAATGGCGCAGCGCCCCTTGATGGCTCGCCTCCAGCACCACCGGCGGTGCCTGCCCGGCCTCCAGCGCCTCCTGCCAGCGCGGCGCGCAGAGGCACCAGCGGTCACCCGGCACCAGGCCGGCGAAGCCGAACTGCGGCATCGGGGTCGACAGGTCATTGCCGCTGCGCCGGCTGAACAGCAGGAATTCCTCGGTCAGCACCACGCAGACGGTGTGACTGCCGACATCCTCGACCGAGGTGTCGCAGCAGCCGTTGCGGAAGAACCCGGTGATCGGGGCCATCGAGCAGATCAGCAGCGGCCCGCCCAGAACATTGCGCGCCGGGCGGCGGCCACCGCTTTTGCCCTCCTCGTCGAACGGCATCCGCTCAGGCCCGTCTCGCGCCGGCGAGCAGCCCGTCGAACAGCGCGAGACCGCGGGCGTGCCACTCGGCGACGGGATCATCCTCGGCCAGCAGCGCGAAGCGGCTGACGCAGCGGGCCCATTGCAGGCTGCCGAGCAGGATGTAGTCGGCGTAGTCGTGCGCCTCGCCGCCGAGCCACGGCTGCGCCTTCAGCACCGTGCGGACCGGGGCGAGGGCGGCGCGGAAGGCCGCCGCCCCGGTGGTTTCGCGGTCGGCCACCACCGCCTCCAGCGTCTTGCCGAAGGCGCGCTCACGGGTCGAGCGGAAATAGTCCTGGTCCTCGGGGGCAAGGATGGCGTGGATGTCGCTCATCACCAGGCGCGCGAGCAGCGGATGCACCACGCCATCGGTCCAGGCGTTGAGGAAACGCAGATGCGCCGGGGTGCCGCCGAGCAGCGGCGGATGCAGGTCATAGGCGGTGTCGAGATAGTTCGCGATCACCCAGGAATCGGACACCGGCTTGCCGCCATCGACCAGCACGGGGACGCGCTCGGAGCCGGAGAAGGCGAGCTTGGCCTTCTCGGTGAAGCGCCAGGGCACGGTCTTCGCGGTCAGCCCCTTGTGCGCCAGAGCGAGGCGGATGCGCCAGCAATAGGGGCTGAACCGGAGCTCGGGGTCCCTGCCCGCCAGTTCATACAATGTGATCGCCATGGCACTCGCCCCCTTGCGCGTGATCGCCGCCGTCCTGCTCAGACGTCGACGACGATGTAGTTTTCCTCGACCTTCACCGGAATGGTCTCGGCCACATATGGCCCCTCGACCACGGTCTGCCCAGCCTCGACGCCGACCGGATAGGCCCTGGTGCGAATCTTTTCCGGATCGGTGTGGCTTTGGCCGGTCCGCACGTCAAACTCCCAGCCGTGCCAGGGGCAGCGCAGGATCTCGCCCGGCCTGGTATAGATGTAGTCACCCGGCGAGACGGCCTCGACCAGTCCGGTCAGCACGCCTTCGCACAGCGAGCCACCCTGGTGCGGGCAGCGGTTGAGCAGGCCGAAGAATTCGCCGCCGAGGTTGAACACCGCGATCGGGCGGCCGCGCACGGTGACCAGCTTGCGCCCGCCGGGCGGAATCTCGCTGACCGGGGCGACCACATGCCAGCTCATGCCACTTCCTCCTGCAGCGCGCCAAGGCGGGCGTAGGTGGCGCGCGGGTTGTCGACCATGATGCGCCGGGCGAGGGCAGGGGAGATGGCGTCGGGCATCGCCTCCGTGCCGTCGAACTGCCAGTGCGGGTAGTCGGTCGAGAACAGCAGCAGTTCGTCGGACTGCAGGTGCTCGAACAGCCGGTTGAGGCTGGCGGCATCGGGCGGGCCGTCGACCGGCTGGAGCGAAAGACGGACGTTGCTGCGCACGATATCGGCCGGCGCACGGTCGACCCAGGGGATTTCCATGCGCAGGCCGCGCCAGAACTTGGTCAGCCGCCACAGATGGGCGGGCAGCCAGGTGAAGCCGGATTCGAGCAGCACCACCTTGAGGTCGGGGAATTTGTTGAACACGCCTTCGCAGATCAGGCTGGTCAGGGCGGACTGGAAGGACTGGGCCTGGTTGACGTAGTCCTCGGTATGCGTGGACGACCAGCCGACCGGGGTGGGCGGGTTGTGGTAGTTGGAGCCGGCATGGATGCTGACCGCGAGGCCGTGGCGCTCGGCGGCGGCGTAGATCGGCCAATTCTCGCGCTTGCCGAGCGGGCGGCTGCCGCCGACCAGCAGCAGCACGCTGACGAAGCGCTTGTCATGCGCCCAGCGCTCGATCTCCGCCACCGCCAGCTCCGCGCTCTGGGAGGGCACGACAATGGCGGCGCGCAGCCGAGGCTCGCGGTCGAGCCATTCCGCCGCCATCCAGGCATTGAGCGCACGCGCGAAGGCCGCGGCCATGTCCTCGCTGAAGAAAAGCTGGATGCCGTAGAGACAGTTGGCAATGGCGATCGAGGTGCCGAAACCATCAAGCGCCTCGCGGCGCACGGTGGCGAGATCGGCGGCAGGGCGGCCGGCCGGCTTGCGCCAGTCAGGCCGGCAAGTCAGCGGCGAATTCAGCGGGTAGGCGATGCTGTGGAGTTCCTCCACGCCGCGAGTGATCACCATGTCGCGCCAGTGATCGTCCATATACGGCAGCAGCGCGCCGAGATCGGGCACCGAAGGATGGATGTCGCAATCGATCGTGCCCGGCAACAGGCGGGTCATGGCGTGTTCTCCAGCGTCTTCCCGCGCCGAGGGTCCCCTACTGTGCGCCGGGGCGCAAGCCTTATGCGTTGAGGTTTCGGCGCAAATGGACAAGGCGAAGGCAAGCAAGGCTCCGCCGGCCAAGGGGCAGTGGCCCCTTGGAACCCATCACTGCTTGCGGCTGGAGGACCGACCTTCAGATGCAGGGCGCGATTTCGATGGGGGGCGGGCGAAGCCCAACATTTCTTGTGGTGGGCTGGGCAATGGCCTGCGGCGCAAGAAAGCAAGGACGGGGGTATCAGCTGAAGGCTGGTTGCTCAGCCGCAAGCAGTGGCGGGTTCCAAGGGCCTACGGCCCTTGGCCGGCGGAGCCTTGCTTGTGGGTGCCTCAGCGTGCCAGGCGCAGCCCCTGGAGGCGGACGAGGCCGTCGGGGATGGGTTTGAAGCCGGTGAGTTTTGCCGTGGTGACGACGATCCAGGAGTTGCTGTCGAGGTAGAGCACCGGCAGGTCCTCGTGCACGCGTTTGGTGATGTTGGCGTAGAGGGTTTTGCGTGCGGGGATGGCGGTGGTGGCGCGGGCGGCGTCGAGCCAGGCGTCGACTTCGGGGCTGGTGTAGCGGGTTTCGTTGAGGGCGCCGCGGGAATGGAGGTTGTTGTAGAGGTTGCCGTCCGGATCGGCGCGGCCGGACCAGCCGATGGCGGAGGCCTCGAAGTCGCCGCGGGCCTGGGCGGCGAGGGCGGTGGCGAATTCGGTGGCCTGCACCGTCACGTCGAAGCCGGCCTCGGCGGCCATCGCCTGGATCAGTTCGCCGACCTGTTTCTGGTCGGGATTGGTGGAAACCGTGAGCGTGACCGGCACTGGCAGCTTGGCGCCGGCCTGGCGGAGCAGGGCGCGGGCCTTGTCGAGGTCGCGCGGGGTGGAGGGGACGGCTTCGTTGTAGAACGGGCTGCCCGGCGGCAGGCCTTGCGCGACCGGGGTGAACAGCCCGTTGTAGATCACCTGCATCAGCACGGCGCGGTCGATGGCGGCCTCGAAGGCCTGGCGCACGAGCTTGCTCTGGCCGATCGCGGTGTTGGAGCGGGGGCCGTTGCCGAGGTTGAAGTTGATGCTCTGGTAGCCGAGCGCCGGGTAGATATGGGTGGCCAGCCGCTTGTCGGCGCGGGCCTCGGCGACGTCGGTGGCGGCGATGCGTTCGCCGAGGTCGATGGCGCCGGCCTGGAGGTTGGTGAGGCGGACGGAATTGTCGACGATGGGGCGGTAGATGACCCGGGCGAAATGGATGTTGCCGGCGTCCCAGTAGCCGGGGAAGCGGTCGAGCACGAAACGGTCCTGGGCGACGCGTTCGGTGAGGCTGAAGGGGCCGGCGCAGACCGGGCGGGCGCCGAACTCCTTGCCGGCGGCCTCGGCGGCGGCGGGCGAGACGATCATGCCGGCGCGGTCGGTGAGCTGGGAGACGAAGGGGGCGGAGGGGTTTTTGAGGACGACGCGGACGGTGAGCGGATCGACGATTTCGACGCGCTCCATGGCCGAGATTTCGCCGCGCCTGGTGCTGCCGGGCAGGGTGAGGTGGCGTTCGAGGCTGTATTTGACTGCTGCCGCGTCCATTGCGGTGCCGTCATGGAAGCGGACGCCGGGCCGCAGATGCAGGAGCAGGGTCTGCGGATCCGTCCACTCATAGGCGGTGGCGAGCTGGGGGACGATTTCGAGCTTTTCGTTGATGTCGAACAGCTTGTCGCACAGGCCGGCGAAGACGATGCGGCCGGTATAGGTGCGCGCGATGGTGGGATCGAGGATGTCGGTGTCCTCGGCCAGGGCGATGCGCAGCGTCTGGGTGGGGGCTGCGGGTTGGGCGAGTGCGGGTTGGGCGAGGAGCAGCAGGGCGGCGGCGAGGCGGCGCATGTTCGGCTAGACCTTGGAGAAGGTGATCTGGTTGCCGTCCTGGAACAGCGAGGCGCCGGCGTGGTTGGATTTGAAATGGGCATAGGCGGCGGCCATGCCGTGCAGGAAGTCCTCGTCGCCGTGGACTTCGAAATCGTAATGGTCGACCACGTGGCCGGCCTTGATGTAGGTGGCGCGGATGCGCATCGCTGTGTTCCCCGTTGATCCGTCGCGACGATAGAGGATTTCGCGGCGCGGCGTCGAACGGAATTCGCCGTTGCGGCGCTTTGTCGCGGTGCGGAACCGGACTAGCCTGGGGGGCAGGGAAGGAACCAAGACCATGGCCCAGGACCTGCTCATCGGCATCAGCGGTGGCGGCGTTGTGCATACCGACCGGGACGCGCCCGATGTCGACACTATTTTCCGCATGGTGAAGGAGGCGGGGGTGTTCGACTATGTCGAGCGATCGCCGCCGCCGTTGCAGGTGGATGAATTCCGCCGCGCGGTGGACCGGCACGGTATCCCGCTGCAGGCGGGCAGTTTCTTCTACATGCTGGGGCGCGACGAGCCGCTGATGGAGTGGCATCTGCGCATCGCCGCGAGTTTCGGCGGCAAGGCGCTCAACATGCAGATCATGGTGCGCGATGCCGCGGGGCAGCGGGTGAGCGACCAGCGCCTGGCCGACACGTTCCTGTGGATTTCGGAGATCGGGGCGAAGCTCGGGGTGATGGCGTGTTTCGAGATCCATGTGAACATGTGGTCCGAGCGCTTCACCCGGGTGCTGGCGGTGGGCGAGCTGGTGGAGCGGCGCGGCGGCGAGTTCAACATCACGTTCGACCACAGCCATGTGATCTTCAAGATCGGCAACGAGCGGGAGCTCGGCGTGGAGCACAACGACGAGGACATCGCCGCCGGGCGGCTGGAGCTCGATCCTTACAAGGTCAACAACATCAGCGACCTGCTGATTGCGCGCAATTGGGTTTCGCACGCCCATGCGCGCCCGGCGGTGCCGAACAATCCGCTCAACGTGTGGGCGAAACATCCGGACGGGCGGTTCGGACGGGGCATCCAGTATCCGTTCCTGCGCCCGGCGGAGGGGGAGTGGCACGCGGAGTGGGACGCCGCACGGCTGGAGCCGTGGAAGGAGGTGCTGCGGCGGATGATGTGGCACCGTCGGCGCCATCCGGGCAGCCGGCTGCGGCAGATCACGGTGGAGATGATCCCGGGGATCGACTATGGCGCCGGGGCGAAATACTCGATTTTCGAGCACTCGATCGCGGTGGCGCAGTGGCTGCGGCGGACCTGGGAGGAGATCAAGGCGGCGGGGTGAAGGAAGGGCTTCTTTTTTGAAAAAAAGAAGCAAAAAATGTCTGTCCGTTTGGCTTTGTTCTCTCCCGGGAGAGTAGACTGCGAACAGGTAAAAGTTTTTTGGTTCTTTTTTTCAAAAAAGAACCGCTCGCCTGCCCTTCCTTTTCTTTGTCGACAGGCGAGCGCATTAGCTTCGCTCGAACCCGCGCCTGAGTTCCCAATCCGTGATGCGGCGGTCGTATTCGAACTGTTCCCATTCGGCGGCGTGGACGTAGTGGTCGACCACGTGCTCGCCCATGGCGGCGCGCAGCATCTTGGAGGTGCGCAGGGTGTCGGTGGCGGCGCGCAGGGTTTTGGGGATGTCGCGCAGTTTCTCGCCGGTATAGGCGTCGCCGCTGAAGGGGGGTTCGAGGGGGAGTTGGTTTTCGATGCCGGCGAGGCCGGCGGCGATGAGGGCGGCGAAGGCGAGGTAGGGGTTGAGGTCGGCGCCGCCGACGCGGCATTCGACGCGGATCGCCTTGGTTTCGGCGCCGCAGAGGCGGAAGCCGGCGGTGCGGTTGTCGACGCTCCAGACGGCGCGGGTGGGGGCGAAGGTGCCGGCCTGGAAGCGCTTGTAGGAGTTGATGAAGGGGGCGAGGAAATAGGCGATCTCGTCGGCATGGGCGAGCTGGCCGGCGAGGTAGTGCTTCATGAGGTCCGACATGCCGTGTTCGGCTTGCGGGTCCACGAAGAGAGGCGTCGTGCCGGCGGCGTCCCACAGGGACTGGTGGATGTGCGACGAGGAGCCGGCGAGGTCGTAGCGCCATTTGGACATGAAGGTGACGGATTTGCCCTGGGCGTGGGCGATCTCCTTGATGCCGTTCTTGAGGATGGCGTGGCGGTCGGCCATGACCAGGGCCTCGGCGTAGCGGACGTTGATTTCCTCCTGGCCGGGGCCCCATTCGCCTTTGGAGTTCTCCACCGGGATGCCGGCGCCGTGCAGCCCGTTGCGGATGGCGCGCATCACCGGCTCTTCCTTGGTGGTCTGGAAGATGTGGTAGTCCTCGATGTAGCTGGAGGCGGTGCGGGGCTCGTGGAAGCGCTTGGCGGCGATGGCTTCGTAGCTTTCGTCGAAGAGGTAGAACTCGAGCTCGGAGGCGCAGAAGGCGGTCATGTTGAGCGCCTTGAGGCGGTCGAGCTGGCGCTTGAGGATATTGCGCGGGGCGTGCGGCACCGGGGCGTGGTGGTGATCGAGCACGTCGGCCAGCACCAGGGCGGTGGCGTCGAGCCAGGGGATGCGGCGCAGGGTTGCGAGGTCGGGCTTGAGCACGAAATCGCCGTAGCCCTGCATCCAGCTCGCCGCGGCGTAGCCGGGGACCGGCTCCATGTCGATGTCGTCGGCCAGCAGGTAGTTGCAGGCGTGGGTCTCGTGGTGGGCGCCGTCGACGAAGAACTGGGCGTGGAAGCGCTTGCCGATGAGCTGGCCGGCCATGTCGGCGAAGGCGACCACCACGGTATCGATCCGCCCGGCGGCGACGTCGGCGCGCAGTTCGTCCAGGCTCAGCATGCCGCTCATGGCGTCTCTCCCGGGGGCAGGCGGAAGGCGTGGGGCAACAGGGCGCCGAGGCTGATGGTGCCGAAGCCGGCGATGGTGACGGGCAGGTCGGGTCCGGCGAATTCGGCCATCACCTGGCGGCAGGCGCCGCAGGGCATGAGCAGGCCGGGTGCGGCGTCGGCGGCGGCATCGACGCAGGCGAGCGCGATGGCCTCGATGCGCCGCGCGCCGGCGGCGACGGCGGCGAAGATGGCGGTGCGCTCGGCGCAGATGGTCAGGCCGTAGGAGGCGTTCTCGACGTTGCAGCCGGTGAAGAGGCGGCCGTCGGCGCGGACGGCGGCGCCGACGCGGAAGTGGGAATAGGGCGCATGGGCGTGGGCCGCCGCGGCTTGTGCCGCCGCCAGCAGGGCCGCGCTCACGGCGTTGCGTCCACCATCGCGACATCGAGCAGGCGCTCGATCACCTCGCATTCCTGGGCGCCGGCAATGGCGTGGCCGTCGCCGATGACGAAGCAGGGCACGCCGTTGATGCCGAGGCGGTGGGCGCGCAGGTTCTCGGCGTGGATGCTGTCGGTTTCGGCGTCGCCGAGCAGGAAGCGCTGCGCCTCGCGCGGGTCGAGCCCGATCAGCGCCGCGGTTTCCGCCAGCACGGGGGTTTCGCCGATGTCGCGGCCCTCGGTGAAATGGGTGACGAACAGGGCCTCCACCATCTCGGTGGCGAGGCCGAAGCGGGCGGCGAAGCGGACCAGCCGGTGCGCGTCGACGGAGGAGGGGGTGCGGCGGATGAGGTCGAAGCGGAAGGCGATGCCGTCGGCGCGGCCGATCTCGGCGATCGAGGCATAGAGCCGGCGGGCGCGGTCCTCGCCGCCGAATTTGCGGATGACGTATTCGCCGCGCGCCATGCCGCCGCGGGGCATGTCGGGGTTGAGCAGGAAGGGGCGCCAGGTGATGTCGGTCAGCAGGTCCGGCCGCCGCCGCAGGGTGCGCATCAGGCGGCGCTGGCCGAGGAAGCACCAGGGGCAGACGAGGTCATGCACCACCTCGATGCCGAGGCGGGCGCGCACGGGAACCACGACGTTCATCGGAAGGGGCGGATGCGCTGCATGACCCCGCAGTATCGGGGCGGATGGCGGCACGATGCAAGCTTTACGGGCCGCGCCCGGGCAAAGCGAGCGCGGAGACGGCGTTGCCGAACCAGGCCTGCGGCTCCGATTGGGTCAGGTTCTGGGTCTGCTCGCGGGCGGCGACGCAGGCGGTGGCGGCGGCGAAGGTCTCGCGCCAGACGGTCCGGCTGGCCTCGATGGCCGAGATCATGCAGTCGTCGAACTCGGTGAAGACGTAGCCGGCGCCGCAGCCGAAGGAGGGGCGGTCGCGCCGCGCCGCGGTCAGGATCACCCGGTTGGCGCGGGTCAGTGGCGGGCGCAGGTAGAGGCCGGCGTAGCAGCCGGACAGCACCACCACGGTGGGTGCATTGCCGCAGCCCTGGGCCAGCGCGCGGTCCAGCCGCTCTGGCGTCAGGATCGGGTCGCGCGGATCGGCCGGCAGATAGAGCCCGCGTTCGGGCACGCCATGGGCGGTGGCATAGACCAGGCAGCCCTGGCCGGATGCCGGCTGCATCGCGGCGATGGCGTCGAGCACGTTGTCGGTGGTGGCGAGCGGGACGCCCGCCAGGCGGGTGGCGGCGGGGCGGGCGCTGAGCCGGTGCGGCTCGCCCGGCACCAGCGCGCCGCGCGCGGCGAGGCCGGCGGCGAGCCGGTCGGTGGCGTTGTCGAACACCGGGATCGACGCATCGCCCGCCACCAGCACCGCGCGATAGCGGGTCTGTTGCAGCACCGAGGCCTCATAGCGCGGCACCGGCGGCAGCTCCGGCGGGGCCGCGCAGCCGGCCAGCAGCAGCACCACCCCTGCCAGGATGCGGCGCATCGCCGCCTTCGATCAAGCGGACGTCAGCACATGGATGACGCGGCTGGCGATCATCTCGCGCACTTTGGCGCCGTAGGCGGCCATGTGCGGCGCGGCGCCGTGAGCCTTGAGGTCGGCCATGGTGGCCCATTTCTCGATCACCACGAAGGTGTCCGGGCCATAGGCGGTCTGGATCGCGCCGGCGCCCTCGGCGTCGATCGCGGGGCCGTATTCGATGCAGCCGTGCTCGGCATGGACGGCCGCCATGTTGGCGCGGAACGCCTCCAGAATGGTGGCGCGCATTCCGGGCTTGGCGGTGATGATGGCAAGCACATGGATCATCGGACGGTCCTCCTGGGATGTGGTTCGGGCCAGACTAGAACAGTATTGGCGCCGGCGGTATCACCCCTGAAGCAGCGCCAGCAGGCCCTTCAGCAGGGCGGTTGGGGTAGGCGGGCAGCCGGCGATGCGCAGGGCGACGGGGAGGATGGTGTCCACCGCGCCGTGGCAGGCATAGCTGGTGGCGAACAGCCCGCCGGTGGCGGCGCAATCGCCGGCGGCGACCACCCATTTCGGCTCCGGGGTGGCGTGCCAGGTGCGTTCCAGCGCCTCGCGCATGTTGCGGGTGACGGGGCCGGTGACGAGCAGCACATCGGCATGGCGGGGCGAGGCGACGAAGTGCAGGCCGAAGCGTTCGAGATCGTAGTAGGGGTTGTTGAGCGCGTGGATTTCCAGTTCGCAGCCGTTGCACGAGCCGGCATCGACCTGGCGGATCGCCAGGCTGCGGCCGAGCCGGCGGCGCGCGGCGCCATCGACCGCCTGGGCCAGGGCAGCGAGATCGGCCGCGTCCGGGACCGGGGCGGGTTCCGTGGCGGGGCGGCGGGTCAGGCTTTCGAGCAGGGTCCGGCGCATCAGAGGTCAGCCCCCGAATAGGAGCAGTTGAAGGATTTGTTGCACAGCGGGAAGTCGGCGACGATGTTGCCGAACACCGCGGTTTCCAGCAGCGGCCACTGGAACCAGGAGGGATCGCGCAGGTGGCAGCGTTCGACCCGCCCGTCGCGCAGGCGCAGCCAGATCAACACGTCGCCGCGGAACGACTCGGTGAGCGACAGGCCTTCGCCGTGGCCTGCGGGCAGCTCGGCGCGCACCGGGCCGGACGGAAGTCCGTCGAGGAGCTGGTTGAGCAGGCCGAGGCTCGTGCGCATTTCGTGGATGCGGATCCAGACGCGGGCATTGACATCGCCCT
Organism: uncultured Rhodospirillales bacterium; assembly: GCA_903928895.1. GTDB lineage: Bacteria > Pseudomonadota > Alphaproteobacteria > Acetobacterales > Acetobacteraceae > CAIYPH01. The sequence continues at coordinate 20,047 of CAIYSR010000114.1, forward strand.
CCTCCAGCACCGGTACCTCGAAATGGAGCGCATCGTAGGGGGCGTAGCCCGGGGTCTTGCGGCAGTCGAAATTGCGGCCCGAGGCGCGCCCGACATGGCCGCCGGCGGCGAAGCGGCGGACATATTCGGGCTTGACGAAGCCGGTGGTGACGGTGCGGTCGAGCAGCGAGGCGGTGCTGTCGTAGAGGTCGACGAGCTGGTCGAGGCGTTCGCGGAAGTCGGGCAGCAAGGCGTGCAGCGCGGCCACGCCGGCGGGGGCGATATCGGTGGCGACGCCGCCGGGCACCACGCGGTCCATCATCAGGCGATGGCCGAAGCAGGCGTCCGCCGCGCGCAGCAGGCGCTCGCGTAGCATGGAGCAGTGGGCGAGCATGATGGCGAAGGAGGCGTCGTTGCAGATCGCGCCGAAATCGCCGATGTGGTTGGCGATCCGCTCGATCTCGCCCATCAGCGCGCGCAGCCAGACCGCGCGCGGCGGCGGGGTGAGGCCGAGCGCGGCCTCGGCGGCGCGGGCGAAGCCGGCGGCGTAGGCCACCGTGGCATCGCCGGAGACCCGGCCGGCGAGACGGCCGGCATGGTCGAGCGTGGCGCCTTGCATCAGCCCCTCGGTGCCCTTGTGGGTGTAGCCGAGCCGCTGCTCCAGCCGTACCACGGTTTCGCCGTCGGCGGTGAAGCGGAAATGACCGGGCTCGATGATGCCGGCATGGACCGGGCCGACCGGGATTTCGTGCAGGTTGTCGCCGTGCACGGGCAGGAAGACATAGGCATGGGCGGGCGGGGCGGATGGAGTGCCGAGCGGAGTGCCGGTGGGCCAGGCGCCGTGGTCGAGCCAGTGCCGCGTATCCTCGGCGCCCTCGGCGGTGAGGCCGAACAGGTCCTGGATGCTGCGTTCGAGCCGGATCGCCGGGGGATGGGCGAGGCCGACCGAGGGGAAAGTGCCGACGGGGCAGAGCAGGGTGAAGGCCGCGATTTCGCCGGTCTCGGGCGCGCGGACCGCCATGTGGACGCGATCGGGCTCGCCCCACAGGCCGAGCAGGTCGAGCTCGCCGCCGGCCAGATGCAGGGTCAGCCGGGTCCAGGCCTCGCGGTCCAGTTCGGCGCGCGGCCAGGGGTGGTGCTGCGGCGCTTGGGTGCCGGCGTCGAGCAGGGGGATCAGGAGGGACATCAGCCGAGCATCCGCGCGACATGTTGCAGCCAGGCGACGAGCGGCGGCGGCAGCCAGATGCCGGCGATCAGCACCAGCGCGAGATGGGCGAACAGCGGGATGGTGCTGGCCGTGATCGGCCCCACCGGCCCGCGCGGCGCCCCGAAGGCCAGCGTGTGCAGCCGCATCAGCAGGGCGCCGAAGGCCAGCAGCAGCCCGAGGCCGAGGATCGCGGCGAGCAAAGGCGCGCGCGCCATGGTGGCGCCGAGCAGCATGAATTCGCTCATGAACACGCCGAACGGCGGCAGGCCCACGATCGCCGCCACGCCCGCCACCAGGCCCCAGCCCAGCACCGGATGGGTCACGGTGAGGCCGCCGATATCGGCGAGCCGCTGCGAGCCCTTGACCTGCGAGATATGGCCGACGGTGAAGAAGATCGCCGATTTGGTCAGGCTGTGCAGCACCATCTGCAACAGCCCGGCGAAGTTGGCGAGCGGCCCGGCGAGGCCGAAGGCGAACACCATGATGCCCATGTGCTCGATCGAGGAATAGGCGAACATGCGTTTGATGTCGCGGCGGCGGTAGAGCATGAAGGCGGCGAAGATCACCGAGAGCAGCCCGAGCGTCTCCATCAGCGGGCCCGGCGCGATGGCCGCCGGGTTGGCGGCGAGGATCATCTTGAAGCGCAGCAGGGCGTAGAGCGCGACATTGAGCAGCAGGCCGGACAGCACGGCCGAGACCGGGGTCGGACCTTCGGCATGGGCGTCGGGCAGCCAGGCGTGCATCGGCACCAAGCCGATCTTGGTGCCGTAGCCGATCAGCAGGAAGACGAAGGCCAGCGTCAGCAGGCGCGGGTCGAACTGCGGCGCGGCGGTGACCAGCGTGGTCCAGACCATGGCGTCGATCCCTTCCCCCAGCACGCCGCGGGCGGCGAGATAGACCAGGATGGTGCCGAACAGCGCCAGCGCGATGCCGACCGAGCCGAGGATGAAGTATTTCCACGCCGCCTCGATCGCTGCGGGGGTGCGGTAGATGCCGACCATCAGCACCGTCGTCAGCGTCGCCAGTTCGAGCGCCACCCACATCAGGCCGATGTTGTTGGCGGCGAGTGCCAGGTTCATGCCGAAGGTCATGAGCTGGAACATCGCGTGGTAGAAGCGCAGATAGGTCGGCGTCAGCCGCGCGGTGTGCAGTTCGTGGGCGATGTAGCTGGCCGAAAAGACGCTCGTGGTGAAGCCGACGAAGGCGCCGAGCACGAGGAAGACGACGTTGAGATCGTCGACGAACAGCAACATGCCCTGGTCCGGCCGCACCCAGGCGAGCGAGGAAGCGGCCAGCAAAGTGAGCAGGCTGGCGAGGATGTTGAGCCCGGCGGAGACGCGGTAGGACGGCACCAGCGCCAGCACGGCGGCGGCGAGCAGGGGCACCAGGAGAACGGCTTCGAGCATCAGCGGCGCTCGCCGCGGAAGCGGTCGAGCGCCTGGACGTCGACCGTGTCGAAGCGCTCGCGGATGCGGAAGAGGAAGATGCCGACCACGATGAAGGCGATCAGCACGGAGAAGGCGACCGAGATCTCGACCACCAGCGGCATGCCGCGCGCGCCGGTGGCGGCCAGCACGATGCCGTTTTCGAGCGACATGAAGCCGACCACCTGGCTGACCGCGTTGCGCCGGGTGACCATCATCAGCAATCCGAGCAGCACCACCGAAAGCGCGAGCGCGATATCTTCGCGCGCCACCGCGTCGGACCCGGCGGTGACCGGCAGCACCACCTGCAGGGCGAGGGCGACGAGCCCGATGCCGGCCAGCATGGTCAGGCCGGTGCCGCCGACGGTTTCGATCTCGCGGTGGATGCCGAGCTGGCGGATGATCCGGCGCAGCGCCATCGGGATCACCACGGCCTTGAAGACGAGGGCGAGCAGGGCGGTGATGTAGAGATGGGGCGCCTCCTGGATCACCGCCTGCCACGCGACGGAGGCGCCGAGCACGGCGGCCTGGATGGCGAGCGCGTTGATCAGCGCGGAGAGCCGGTCCTGGTAGAGCATCATGAAGCTCGTCAGCACCAGGAACCCGGCCAGCATATGGGCGATGTCGAAGGCGAGACCGTGCATCACAGGCTCCGCGAGACGAACAACAGGATGGTGCCGAGGAAGCCGAGCATCAAAGCGGCGCCGAGGAAGCCGGGCACTCGGAAGACCCGCATCTTGGCGATCGAGGTCTCGAAGACGGCCAGCATGACGCCGATGCCGGTGACCTTGGCGCCATAGGCGGCGAGGCCGACGAGGTGGGCGGCGAGGCCGGAGCCGAGGGGGGCGAGGCCGAGCGGGGCGAACAGGCAGGCCAGGAGCGAGGCGTAGAGCAGCAGCTTCACGCTCGACGCGAGGTCGATCATCGCCAGATGGCGGCCGGAATATTCGAGCACCATGGCCTCGTGCACCATGGTCAGTTCGAGATGGGTGGCGGGGTTGTCGACCGGGATGCGGGCGTTTTCGGCCAGGGCGACGATGATCAGCGCGATCAGTGCCATGGCGAGCGAGACGCGCAGGCCGATCTCGTAAGTCAGCATGACGGCGGCGATCGCGGAGAGCTGGGTCGAGCCGGCGACGAGGGAGACGATGAAGGCGATCATGATCATCGCCGGTTCGGCCATCGAGGCGATCATCAGTTCGCGGCTGGTGCCGATGGCGCCGAAGCTGGTGCCGACATCGAGCCCGGCCAGGGTCTGGGCGAAGCGGGCGAGGCCGAGCAGGGCGGTGATGGCGATGAGATCGCCGGACCAGGAGAAGATCAGCCCGGTGGCATAGGTCGGCACCAGGGCGGCCGCGACCCAGGTGGCGGCGAAGACGAGGTAGGGCGCGGCGCGGAACAGCCAGGAGGCGCTGTCGGCGACGATCGCCTCCTTGCCGAGCAGGCGCCACAGGTCGCGGTAGGGCTGGAGCAGGGGGGGGCCGCGGCGGCGCAGCAGGCGGGCCTTGAGCGTGCGCACGAAGCCGGTGAGCAGCGGCGCCAGCAGCAGCACCAGCGCCATCTGCACGCCCTGGAGCGCGAGGTCGGCGATCATCCCGACACCCCGACCAGCAGCAGCAGGGCGACCAGCAGGACGAACACGGCGCCGAGATAGCGGCGGATGGTCATGAATTGCAGGTGGTTGAGCTTGCCGGCGGCGTAGGAGACGGCGATGCCGATGGGCGCGAACAGGCCCTCCCAGGCCGGATCATGGATGGTCTTGACGATGCCGGCCGGACGCAGCGCGCCGGGATCGGGCATGTCGACGCGCTCGCTGGAGGCGAACACCACCGCGCCCAGCACCCGGCGCAGCGGCTGCGACAGGCTTGCCGCCGAATACTGGCTGGTCGGGCCGAGCCCGGGGTAGCCGCAGTCCCACAGCCGCGCGCGCCGCGTCCGCCGTCCGGCGAGGCGGTGGATCAGGGCGGCGCTGCCGAGGCCGACGAGGGCCAGGAATAGGCCGATCATCAGGCCGTTGTAGGAGGAGTTGCGATCGGCGATGGGCACCAAAGTGAGCCAGGCGCCGCCGGATTGTGCCGGCATCCGCGCCCCGGCAAGGGCGTGCACCGCCGGCGCCAGGGCGTCGATCACCACGCCGGGCAAAAGGCCGGCCAGCACCGCGAGCGCACACAGCGCGATCATCGCGGCGAGCGAGTAGCGGTCGGTTTCGCGGGCAGTGGCGGCCTCGGGGCCGCGGGGTCGGCCGAGATAGAGGATGCCGTAGGCGCGCACGAAACAGGCCGCCACCAGGGCGGCGGCCAGCGCCAGCAGGGTGCCGACTGCGGGGACCATGATCTTCAGCCCCCATTGCGGCAGCTCCGGGCTGATGAAGATCGCCTGGAACAGCAGCCATTCCGAGGCGAAGCCGTTGAGCGGGGGCAGGGCGGCGATGGCCATGCTGGCGACCAGGAAGGCCGCCGAGGAGACCGGCATGCGGTGGATCAGCCCGCCGAGCCGTTCGATGTCGCGCAGCCCGGTGGCGCCGAGCACGGCGCCGGCGCCGAAGAACAGCACGCTCTTGAACAGCATGTGGTTGAAGGCATGGAACAGCCCCGCCGTCAGCGCCAGCGCCGCGGCGGTGGGCATGGCGTTGGCGCGGAAGGCGAGCGCGAGGCCGAGGGCGAGGAAGATGATGCCGATGTTCTCGATGGTGGAGCAGGCCAGCAGGCGCTTGAGGTCGCGCTCCATCAGCGCGTGCAGCACGCCGAGTGCCGCGGTGATGCCGCCGAGCAGCAGCACCGGCATCGCCCACCACCATTCGGCCGGGCCGAGCAGATCGAACACCACGCGAATGAAGCCGTAGATCGCGACCTTGGTCATCACCCCGCTCATCAGCGCCGAGACATGACTGGGCGCGGCCGGATGGGCCAGCGGCAGCCAGACATGCAGCGGCGCGAGCCCCGCCTTGGAGCCGGCGCCGATCAGCACCAGGGCCAGCGCGATGCCGCCCTGCGCCACGCCGGGGTGGGCGGCGCGCATGGCGGCGAAATCGAAGCCGCCGCCGGCGGAGGCAAACCCGCCCGCGCCGGCGGCGAGGACGCCGAAGCCGCCGATCAGGGCCAGGGTGCCGAGGCTCGCCATCACGATATAGATGTAGCCGGCCCGCGCATTGCCGGCCTCGCGGTGATGCGCCATCACCAGCGCCCAGGAAGCGAGCGACATCAGCTCCCAGCCGAACAGGAAGGCGTAGGCGTCGTCGGCCAGCACCACCAGGTTCATCGCCGCCAGGAAGGCCGGGTAGAACGGCAGCACCCGGCGGGGCTCCTTTTCGTGCGCGGCATAGCCGAGGGCGTAGAGGCTGGCCCCGGCGGCGCCGAGATCGACGATCACCAGGAAGACCGCGGCCAGCGGATCGAGCCGCAGATGCAGGCCGAGGCCGGGCATGAAGATGGGATAGGCTGCCACCTCGGCCGGTGCGGCGAGGCTCGCCAGCGCCGCCAGGGTGGCGACCGCAGTGATCGCGAGGCAGAGCCCGTAGACCCGGGCGCCGGCACCGCGGCGTTGCGCGATGAGCGCGCCGAGCCCGGCGGTGCCGAGCAGGGCCAGGATGCAGCCGCCGAGAAGCGCGAGCGCGGTCATGGCTTCAGTCGCACCCCGCGCCCGCCGGCGGCGGAGGGCGCGCCCTCGGCCAGCAGCTCGATGCCGGCGGCGGCGAGCGCGTCGACCAGTTTCATCAGGCTGTCGACCTGGCCGCGGATCACCCCGTCGCTGCCCTCCATGCGCTGGATGGTCGGCAGCGAGAGGCCCGCGAGCTCGGCGAGCTGACGCTGGTCGATCCCGAGCAGGGCGCGTGCCGCCCGCATCTGAGGGGCCGTGATCATGCGCGAGCCTCGCATGGGGCGGGCTCAGACGCAAGAACTCACGTTTCAGACATCATCGCAGCGAAAGGCTTCGCAACGCCGCCGGGACTGCTACTCTGTGCGGCACCACAACAGGGAGGCAGACGTGGAGCCTGACATCATTCCCTATTCGCCGATCAACCGGCGGCCCCAGCTGCATTGGCCGGACGACAAGCGCGTCGCCCTCTGGGTCTGTCCGAATATCGAGCACTACGAGTTCCAGCCCAAGTTCCAGCGCGTGCGCGATCCCTGGCCGCGCAGCGCCCATCCCGACATCCTCGGCTACTCGCTGCGCGACTACGGCAACCGCGTCGGCCTCTGGCGGCTGTTCGAGGTGATGGACGATTTGCAGATCAGGGCCACCGTGTCGCTCAACATGGCGGTGATCCAGCATTACCCGGACATCCTGGAGGCCATGGTCAAGCGCGACTGGGAGCTGATGTCCCACGGCATCTACAACACCCGCTACCACTGGGATTTCACCGCCCAGGAGGAAATGGCGGCGATGCTGGAATGCCGCCAGATCCATCGCGACCTGGTCGGCAGCGAGCAGCGCGGCTGGTTCAGCCCGGCGATCTCCAACACGCTGAACACCTTCGACCTCGCCGCCGCCGCCGGCTACGATTATTGCTGCGACCTGTATCACGACGACCAGCCGTTCCCGGTGACGACCAAGTCCGGCGATCTCATCACTGTGCCCTACACGATGGACCTCAACGACGTGATGGCGTGGAAGCGCGGCATCGAGATCGACGCCTTCTGCCAGCAGATCCGGGACTATTTCGACACGGTCTATGCCGAGGGCGCGACCCAGGGGCGGGTGATGTGCATCGCCCTGCATCCGTTCTGGGTCGGCCAGCCGCACCGCATCCGCGCCTTCCGCCGGGTGATGGAATATATTCTCTCGCACACCGGGGTATGGATGGCGACGGCGGCCGAGATCGCCGAGCACGCCCGTGGCGTGCATATCCGGCTGCTGCAATCGCAGAACGAGCAGAGGAGTGCGTCCCTTGGCTGAGCCCTCCAACGTGCCCCCGGTGGGCGAAATCCGCGCGCCCGGGATGGATCACGCGCTCTATCCCTTCCGCAAGCTGGCCGATGCGCCGCGCATGGAATGGCGGATGGGGGCGCGGATCGCCTTCACCGTGACCTTGATGGTGGATTACTGGGAGTTGCAGCCGCCGGCGGATGCCAGCCCCGATCCGCGCATGGGCTCGCCGCTGGGCAAGTTCGATCCGGACTGGCTGACCTGGAGCCAGCGCGAGTATGGCAACCGGGTGGGGATTTACCGGGTGCTGGACATGCTCGACCGCTTCGGCGTGATCCCCACGGTGGCGCTCGGCAGTGCTGCGGCCAAGCGCTACCCCGAGCTCGTCTACGACCTCAAGCAGCGCTACGCCGGGTTCATGGCGCACGGCACCCACGCCACCAGGCGCATCACCAACGCCATGGATGACATGGACGAGATGATCATGTTGGCGGAATGCATGGACGCCATCGGCGCCGCTGCCGGCGAGCCGCCGATCGGCTGGTGCGGCCAGGATTACGCGCAATCCGAGCGCACGCCGGACATGCTGGCCCAGGCTGGGTTCAAATACGTGACCGATTGGAGCAATGATGATCGCCCCTATCGCATCGGCTCCGAGGGGCTGATCAGCCTGCCCGCGCAGTCCGAGTGGAGCGACATCGAGTGCATGTGGCACCGCAACGTGCTGCCGCAGACCTGGGCCGACGGCGTGGTCGAGGCGTTCGACGTGCTGTACGCCGAGGGCGGGGCCTGCTTCAACCTGACGCTGAACCCGTGGCTGACCGGACAGGCCCACCGCATCCGCTACCTCGGCGACATCCTCGCCCGCACGCTGGGGCGCAAGGGGGTGTGGAAGGCGCGGATGGACGAGGTGTTCTACACCGTCGAGGGGCAGGTCTGAGGTCGAACGCCGCAGGGCGAAATCCGGGGGGCCATAACCGCGTGTTCATCTTCGCGCGCTAGCGTCGTGGCGGGACAACAAGGTCCCGCCACGGGAGAGCGGTGTGGTGGTGCAGGCGCGCGGGACGCCCGGGCCGGGATGCGGCTGGGGGCGGATACTGGTCTGGGTCGGGGTGTTCATGGCTGTGGCGGCGTCGCCGCGGGCGGAGACGCGGGCGGTGACGAACACGGTGCTGGCGCCGAGTGCGCCGATCGTCGGGGTCGCCGCGGCGCCGGGTGCATCCTGGCGCTGGAGCGCGGGTGAGATGACGGCGGGGGACCTGTTTTCGGTCCATCTCGGCATCGGCCGGGCTCCCGTGGCGGCATGGATCGGAGGGGTGCAGAGCCTGTGGGCGGCCAGTGGCGTCGCGGGTGCGGTCGCGGGTGGCGTCGCGGGTGGCAGCCGGGCCACCAGCCGGTTCGAGGTGATGGGCGCCGATATCCCCGGCCGCCTCGCCGCCACGGGGACGAGCCTGGAGCTGACCTGGGCGCCGGCCGTAGCTCCCGATTCGCACAGCGGCGGCTTCGACATCCGCCTCGCCGCGCGCTACGTTGCCTTTACCGAGGGCCCCGGCGGCGCCCGCCGTGCCGCGGGCAATGCGTTGTATCTGAGCGCCTGGTCGGCGCTGCGGTTCTGAGCGGGGCGACACTGCGGAACCTGCCCGGACCACCACATCATCGCCAACCCGCATTGGACTTTCCATGGCCCTGACCATCCTTGATCCGAAAACCGCGCTGCTGGTCGTTGATCTTCAGAAAGGCATCGTCGGCGCGCCCTTCATCCATCCGATCGGCGATGTCGTGCTGCGTGCCTGCGCGCTCGTGACGGCCTTCCGCAGGCTCGGCCTGCCGGTCGTGCTCATCAACGTCGCCGGTGGCGCGCCGGGCCGCACCGAGCAACCCCGGCGTCACACCGGCCCGTTCCCGGACGGGTTCACCGAGTTTGTTCCCGAACTGGGCCAGCAGCCCGGCGATATCGTGGTGACCAAGCGAACCCGGGGCGCCTTCGCCAGCACCGACCTCAAGGCCCTGTTGCAGGCCCGCGGCGTCACCCAGGTTGTGATCGCCGGTGTGGTGACCGGGACCGGCGTCGAGGAGACGGCGCGGCAAGCCTACGAAGGGGGCTTCAACGTCACGCTCGCCGTTGACGCCATGACCGATGTGCTGCCCGAGGCCCACGATTACAGCCTGCGGAACGTCTTTCCGCGCCTCGGCGAAACCGGTTCGACCCAGGAGATCATCGCGCTCCTCGACCGCGTCGATCGACCACAGCCGTGAGTTCCGCAAAACCGGCTGGCAACGGCTCTTCTCTCCAGGCCAGTCTGCAATGCTCCCAGTCTGCGATGCTCCCAGTCTGCAATGCGCCAGGTGTCTTCCCGGCGTGGCGCCGTTGCTGAGCCCCTGGTTGGCGGCCTATCGTGCATCTCTGACGGCCGCGGTGGCCGTTCATCACGGGAATCCTCGTCTGGTGGAACAGCGCAGTGACCTCGCGGGCGGCTATTTCACATCCGACGCCAAGGCGCGTATCGATCTCGACGTGCTGCACCGGTTCCTCAGCGAGGAGTCGACCTGGGCGCGGGGGCGCTCGCGGGCAATCGTCGAGAAATCGCTGGAGCGTTCGCTGGCGATCGGGCTTTACGCACCGGACGGAAGCATGGCCGGATTTGCCCGCGCCGTGACCGACTTCGCCACCTCCGCCAGGTTGTGCGACGTATTCGTGCTGCGCGCCCACCGCGGCCAAGGCCTGTCCATCGGCTTGGTGCGTGCGACGCTGGACCACCCTTCGCTGGCCACGGTGGTTGCCTGGACCCTGACCACCGAGGACATGCACATTCTGTATGCGAAATTCGGATTCGCTCCGCTGGTGGACCCTTCCAAGACCATGGCGTGGCGCCGCGTGAGCGCTGGCTGATGCTGTGCGAGCGTCGGATCGGCGCCCTCGCAACAGTCGCCGCTCTGCGGCTTTGACCGTGGCGGGCATCATCGACTCCAACGGATGAAAGTTTTTCGCTCTTATTGCATAGCTTGTTGATACGGCCCCAACCCAGCGGCTGCCATGATCCAGAGGTTGGGAGCCGGCGCTGTCGGGAGGGCCTCGATGGCTCTGCGCCAGCCTAGGTAGTTCGGCAGATTGG
>CAIYSR010000115.1 GCA_903928895.1 uncultured Rhodospirillales bacterium
CTGCCGTGCTGGGCGCGCTGCTGCTCTCGGCGGCGTCGGTGGCGAGCAAGCTGATCCTGCCCGGCACGGTATTCCCGATCGGCATCGTCACCGCCCTGATCGGCGTACCGTTCTTCGCCTGGCTGGTGCTGGCGGCGGGGCGGCGATGAGGGTGGAACTGGACGAACTCACCGTTCGCTACGGGCGCCGTGATGCGGTGCGCTCGGTCTCGCTCGCTGCAGCACCCGGGCGGGTGCTGGCGGTGATCGGCGCCAACGGTTCGGGCAAGACCTCGCTGCTGCGTGCCATCGCCGGGTTGGTGCCGCATGGTGGTACGCTGCGGTGGGATGGCGCCGCGAAACCGCCGAGCGGTTCGGTCGGCTACATGCCGCAGGACAATGCGGCCCGCGCGGCACTGAGCGTGTTCGAGGTCGTGCTGCTGGGCCGCCTGCGCTCGCTGGCCTGGCGGGTGGCGCCGGATGACCTGGCGGCTGCAGCGGCTGCGCTGGACGAGTTGGGCATCGGCGACTTCGCGGACCGGCGGATCGGCGAGCTCAGCGGCGGCCAGCGCCAGCTGGTGTTCCTCGCCCAGGTGCTGGCAGGCGATCCGCGCGTGCTACTGCTCGATGAGCCGACCAGCGCGCTCGATATCGCCCACCAACTCCAGGTGCTCGGCCTGCTGCGAGCGGCGACAGTTCGGCGCGGGCTGACGACGATTGCCGTGCTGCACGACCTCAACGCCGCCGCCCGCTTCGCTGACGAGGTGGCGGTGATGCGTAAGGGCGCGCTGATCGGCCTCGGGTCGCCCGTCGAGGTGCTGAGCGTGAAGCTCTTGCGCGCCGCGTTCCATGTCGAGGCGGCGATCTCCGCCGGGCCGGACGGGCGCCCGGTGGTGGTGCCGCTCAGTGTTGTCAATGGAGCGTTCTGAGATGGACGCAACGATCCACGTCTGTCGGGGCTGTAAGCCGCGCGACGCCGCACTGGGCGGCGAGGCGTTGCTCGCGGCGCTACTGGACTGGGCGGCCGACGGGCCTACGGCGGAGATCGTACCGCATGCCTGCCTCGGCCCCTGCGGCGCGCCCGGCCGCATCGTGGTGAGCGGACCGGGCCGCTGGAGCTGGCTGCTCGCCGGCATCTCGCCCGGCGAGGACATCACAGCGCTGGCGGTCTTCCTCGACGCCTGGCGCCTGGCCCCGGCGGGCCTGGTGCCGAAGAACGACCGCCCCGAACGGCTGCGCCCGAAAATCCTCGGGCGCGTGCCGCCCCCAAATCAATTTATGACGTGAAGGAACCACGATGCGACATGTCCTATTCGCCGCCGCCCTGTTGGCTGCGGCGCCCGCCTTCGCACAGTCTCCGTCGATCCAGGTCGATCTTCCATGGGCGCGTGCCACCGCCCCCAACGCGAAAGCTGGTGGCGTGTTCATGACGCTCACCGACAGCGGCGCGCCGGATAAGCTGGTCGCGGCGTCGAGCCCGGTCGCCGGCATGGTAGAGGTCCATCGCACGGTGAACGAGAACGGCGTCATGAAGATGCTGCCGGTGGACGCGATCGAACTCGCGCCTGGCACGAAAGTCATACTGGCGCCGGGCGGCTACCACGTAATGCTCATGGACCTGAAACGCCAGCTCAAGCAAGGCGAAACCTTCCCCCTGACGCTGAGCTTCGCCAAGGCCGCGCCGGTCACCGTGATGGTGAAGGTCGAGGCCCCGGGCGCCTCCGGACCGGGCCACGACATGCACTCCATGCCGGGCATGACCACGGCCCCGAAGCCCTGAACCGCCCAATGGAACCGCGCACCGCCGTCACGCCAACCCGAAACCGGAAGAACCTTCCAACCGTACCACCGGTCGCAATCTGGGCGTCATCGCCGAGTTCCATGTCTTCTTCGAAGATATTTTTCCCAAGAGCCTCGGCACCCCCGTATTGAATTGGTTCCGCTGACGACAACGCCAGGAGTTTTCCATGAACCGTCGCACTATCGTCTTCGCAGCGACCGCGCTGATCGCGTCGGCCGACGGCGCATCGGCCCATGCCCGACTGCGATCCGCCAGCCCGGCCGCGGGTGAGCGGCTGTCAGCCGCGCCCAAGGAAGTATCGATCGTCTTCTCCGAGGCACTTGAGCCGAAGTTCAGCACGATCGATGTCCACAACGCCGCGGGCATACGCTTCGACACCGGCGCCGCCCGCAGCGGCGTCGATGCGAAAACCCTTGTAGTAGCGGTCAAGCCGCTGCCGCCCGGTGACTACACCGTGGTCTGGCACGCGACCTCGATCGATACCCACAAGACCGAGGGATCCTACAGCTTCATGCTCCTGGGTTGATGGAGCAGATCGGCCATTTCTGCGCCATTGCCGGAGCGATGACGGTCTTTGGGACGTTGTTGTTCCAGATGGTCGTCTTCGATCGGGCGATGCGCCGGCTTCTTGCTGCGGCGGTGTCAGTGACCATCGCTGGAGCGATCGCGTCGCTGGTCGCGCAATCCGCAGAGTTCGGTGGCCCGGTGCTGACAGTGCTGACCAGCACCTGGTTTGGGCAGGTTCTGGCAATGCAGACTCTGCTTGTAGTGCTCGGCGCTTGCGTGGGTGGCCGCGCCGCTGTGGTGCTTGCCGGCCTCGGGGTCGTCGCCGCGGCAGGCCGCGGTCATGGTGCGGCCATGGCGGATGAATGGGGCCTGATGGCCAGCCATGCGGTCCATCTCCTAGCGTCTGCGGCTTGGCTTGGCTCGCTGCCGGCACTGTTCGTCACGGTGCTGGCGGGCGACCTCGTTGCCGCGCGTCGCTATGCTGGGCTGGGTGGGATCGCGGTTCTCGCCCTGGCGTGCTCCGCGGCCTGGCAAGGTTGGGGACTGGCGGGTGGTCTGCCCGGGCTGGTCGGAACGCCATACGGCGCCGTGCTCTGCCTGAAGGGTGGACTCTTCGCCGGATTGCTCGCGGCTGCCTTGTTGAACCGCTACCGCCTGGTTCCAGCTTTGCCCGGCGCGAGACGGGTGCTGCTGGGCAGTATGATCGCCGAGATCGGTATTGGCGGCTTGGCGACGGTGGCGGCCGTTGCACTTGCGGGGATGGAACCCGGGATGCACGAACGGCCGCTATGGCCTTTCGCCCTCCAACCTAGCACCCTCGCTCTCGTCGATCCCGACCTACGCCGCGAGGTGATCGGCGGGCTGCTGTGGTGCGGCCTTGCTGGTGCGCTGGCCCTCGCTGGCTGGTGGCGCCGCATGCTGTGGATCGGGGTCCCGGTCGCGCTCTGGCTCGGCGTGCCGCATTTCGACCTGCTGCTGGTCCCAGCCTATCCTACAAGTTTCTGGCAGGCACCGGCACCGGCCACGCCGGAGTCCGTCGCGCATGGTGAGACACTATATTTGCAGCATTGCGCGGGGTGTCACGGAGTTGGAAAGCAGGGGGACGGGCCGCAGGCAAAGAGCCTCAGCATCCCGCCGGCGGACCTCACCGCGGAGCATCTATGGGACCATGCGGACGGCGAGTTGTTCTGGTGGCTAACCGCAGGCATGGCCGGCGCCGACGGTCGAGAGGTGATGCCGGGATTCGGAGGCGTTCTGAGCGAGGACGACCGTTGGGCGTTGATCGATGCCATTCGGGCGACCAATCCGCATCGCCCCTTACCGGCCCCGTCCCTGCACCACCATCGCTGATCGCAGAAACTAAAGTCGCTCCGGAACAGCCGAGGCTGTCACAACGGTTTCGCGGCTAGCAGTGTCGGCGGAGAGCCGGAGGGGTCAACCCCCCAACAGCCTCTTCAGCACATCGATCACCGACCCCTCGCCGACGAGTAGCAGCAGCACGATGACCCCGAGCACGAGCTCGATCCGCGACAGGCGCGTGTTGGTCTGTTTCCAGCGTTCGGCGCAGACGGCCTCGTGCACGGCAATCTGCCGGGCGACTTCCTCGGCATTGGGCATGGGGTTCTCCTACAGACGTTCGACGATGCGGAAGCTGCGGCTATTGGCGGCGGGGTGGTCCCGCACCGCGACGGCCTCGTCACCAGAGGCGGCAATTCCGCCCCACAGGCAGCGGACATTGAGCTCGCTAAGCGCCAGGCCGGTGTCCGGGATCCATAGCGCGTCGCCGGCGGCGCCGAGGGCGGCGACCATGGCTCGATGCTGGGCGCGGATTTCGGCGTTGGTGAGCAGCGGCAGAGTGAAGCGGGTGATGCGCGGGTTGGCTAGCGCCGGCACTGGAAACTCGGCCCCGGTCAACGGGTTGCGGTCTCGCCGGTCGAGCATCAGGCGGCCCTCGCTGACCCCATAGGCCATGGCACGCGACACGCGCCACAGCGGACCTGCGACCAGACGCCCGAGATCAATGGCACTGGCGGAGGGCGCCACGGCATCGATCCGCATGTAGCGACCGGTCGCGGCTGACGAGCGCAGCTGGACGACATTGCCGTTGGCGGCGTCGCTGGTTGCGGCGGCAATGGTGCCGCTGTCGTGGGTCAGTACGGTGGCGTCGAGCGAACTGCCGGTGGAGGCGAGCGCCTTGGCCTGGCCGGTGGTCAACTGCCGGGCATAGATGGCGATGCGGCGGATGTAGCTCCGCCCTGACGCGGTGCCCGGAGCGCCACCCCACGAGCCGCCCCCGAGGCCCATGGTGGTCAGGATGCCAGCGTAGCTCGGCACCGGTGTGCGGGTCACCGGAGTGGCGGTGTTGCAGGCCAGGGTGATGCCGGAAGGGCCGAAGGTGGCCACCGCGCGGTTGGCCACCCCTTCGGTCACCGACAGCGTGGGTGGCGAGGAATAGTTGCCGTGGATGCTGTCGAGCAGAGTGACGCCGATGTTGGAGAACACGCCGGATTGGGTGAGATAGACCGAATCCGGGAAGGCAGCGGTCGCCGGTGTGAACGACCATGGCACGATGACGCCGACCCCGCCGGTCGTGCCGGTGAAGTCGACGAACACCGACATGCCGGCGGCGCCGTCGATCGCCATGCCGGCGATCCATTGCTGGTCGACGGCTCGGGTGGTGGCGGCCGGGCTGCCGATGGCGGGCATGATCGGGCTGGTGGCAAAGGCTCCCAGTTCCATCTGCGGCAGCCCGACCCGGAGTGTCACGTCGATGACCGCGCCCGAGGCGAAGTTGAGCTTGAGATAGGGCATGATGCTGGCGACAGTGGCACC
>CAIYSR010000116.1 GCA_903928895.1 uncultured Rhodospirillales bacterium
CAGCCTTTGCGCGGGTTGGTATCAGTGCCCCCGCAGGATCTGCGACAGGAACAGCTTGAGTCGATCCGTCTGCGGTGCCTCGAACATTTCCACCGGCTTACCGCTTTCGACGATCTCGCCGCGGTCCATGAATACCACGCGGTCCGCCACCTGCCGCGCGAACCCCATTTCGTGGGTGACGCAGACCATGGTCATACCGGATTCTGCAAGTTCGATCATCACATCGAGCACTTCCTTGATCATCTCCGGATCGAGCGCCGAGGTCGGCTCGTCGAACAGCATGATCTTGGGTCGCATGCACAAGGCACGGGCGATCGCGACGCGCTGCTGCTGGCCGCCGGAGAGCTGACCCGGGTATTTCTTCGCCTGTTCGGGGATTTTTACCCGCTTGAGGTAGTCCATCGCCAGCTCCTCGGCTTCCGCCTTGGGCATCTTGCGCACCCAGATCGGCGCCAGCGTGCAGTTTTCGAGGATGGTCAGATGCGGGAACAGATTGAACGACTGGAACACCATGCCGACCTCGCGGCGGATCGTATCGAGCGCGCGGAGATCATCCGTGAGCTCGGTGCCGTCGACCACGATGCGGCCTTCCTGGTGCGATTCCAGCCGGTTGATGCAGCGGATCATGGTTGACTTGCCGGAGCCGGACGGCCCGCACACCACCACCCGCTCGCGCTGGGCGACGTTGAGCGTGACGTCGCGCAGCACGTGCAGGGCGCCGAACCACTTGTTGACCTTGTCGAGAATGATGGCGGGCTGGGTATCGCTCATATCGGGTTCCTTCAGCGACGGACGGAGCGGCTGAACTCGGTTTCGAGTCCGCGGCTGTAGCGGGACATGGAGTAGCAGAAGATGAAGTAGATCAGTGCCAGCACGAGGTAGACCTCGGTGCTGTAGCCCTGCCAGATCGGTTCGGCGAGCGCGACCTTGCCGGCCGTCATCAGGTCGAAAATCCCGATAATCAGCACCAGCGAGGTGTCCTTGAACGAGCCGATGAAGGTGTTGACCATCGGCGGGATCACCAGGCGCAGCGCCTGCGGCAGGATGATCTGCCCCATTTTTTGCCAGTAGTTGAGCCCGAGCGCATCGGCCGCCTCGTACTGGCCCTTGGGCAGCGCCTGGAGGCCGCCGCGGATCACCTCGGCAAGATAGGCGGCGCCGAACAGGATGATGCCGAGCTGGGCGCGCAGCAGCTTGTCCGGGTTCAACCCCACCGGCATGAACAGCGGGAACATCACGCTGGCCATGAACAGCACCGAAATCAGCGGCACGCCGCGGATCAGCTCGACATAGACGATGCACAGCCAGCGTACCGCCGGCATCGTCGTGGCGCGGCGGCCAAGCGCCACGAACACAGCCAGCGGAAAGGCCAGCGCCAGCCCGAACGTCGCCAGGATAAGCGTCATCGGCAGCCCGCCCCAGGTGTCCTGCGCCACGTATTCGAGCCCGAACACGCCGCCCCACATCAGCACGCCGATCAGGACCAGGGTCGCGATCCAGATATAGGCGAGTTCCTTGCGCCAGAACCGGCGCATCGCGGACACCACGAACAGGGCAATGAACAGCACGATGCAGATGGCGGCGCGCCATTGCTCGTCATATGGGTAGCGTCCAAACAGGATGAAGCGCCACTTGTCGCCGATCACCGCCCAACAGGCGCCGACGCCCTTGGCGTCACGGCAGAGCTGCGGATCGAGCTGCCCCTTGGCGTCCGCCGGCACCGACCAGACCGCGTGGATGATGCCCCAATCGACAAAGCCGATCAGTCCCCTGGCGACGAGATAGAACAGCGCCAGGGTGACGGCGGTGGACCACCAGGAGTTGAACAAATTGTTGCGCAGCCACGCCACCGGCCCGGCCACCAGGATCGGCGGCTGCTCGCGGGTGGCCGACGGCGGGCTGATGCTGGTTCCGCTCATGGCTCAGCGCTCCACCAGCGCGATCCGCGCGTTGTACCAGTTCATGAACAAGCTGATCGACAGGCTGATGGTGAGATAGACGGCCATGATCACCGCGATGCCCTCCACCGCCTGCCCGGTCTGGTTGAGGATGGTGCCGGTGATGGAGACCACGTCCTGATAGCCGATCGCGACCGCAAGGGAGGAGTTCTTGGCCAGGCTGAGATAGGTGCTGGTCATCGGCGGGATGATGACGCGCAGCGCCTGGGGCAGCACGATCAGCCGCATTACCGACCACGGATGCAGCCCCAGCGCCCCGGCCGCCTCCCACTGCCCGGTGGGCACC
The DNA here is from genome assembly GCA_903928895.1 of uncultured Rhodospirillales bacterium. GTDB lineage: Bacteria > Pseudomonadota > Alphaproteobacteria > Acetobacterales > Acetobacteraceae > CAIYPH01. The sequence goes on from CAIYSR010000116.1 coordinate 2,245, forward strand.
GCGAGGATACCGGAGCGCACGATTTCGGCCGTATAGGCGGCGGTGTAGATCACCAGGCCAATGGTGAGCGCGCCATATTCCGGCGTAACCGTCATGCCGCCGACGAAATTGAAACCACGCAGCACCGGCATTTCCAGCATGAACGGTGCGCCGAGCGCGGCCCATACCAGCAGCGGAAAGCCCAGCATCAGCGCGAGCCCGGCCGGCCACACCGCTGGGCGGATGCCGGTTGCCTCCTGGCGCCGCCGCGCCATGCGCGCCCAGGACGCGGTGCCGATCCAGCCCAGCACGAAAGCGGCCAGCGCCCAGCTATGCGCGGGCTGCCACTCCAGCAGCGGCAGCTTGATGCCGCGGTTCGACAGGATCACGCCCTCGATCGGCCGCAGCGCCTGGCGTGGAGCCGGCAACGCCTGGACGATGGCGTACCAGAAGAACAATTGCAGCAGCACCGGGATGTCGCGGATGGTTTCCACGTAGATCGCCGCCAGCCGCGCCAGCAGCCAGTTCTTCGACAGCCGGGCGATGCCGATCAGGGTGCCAAGGATGGTGGAAAGCACGATGCCGACGACAGAGACTTTCATCGTGTTCAACACGCCCACCCAGATCGCGCGGGCATAGGTGTGAACGGCGGGATCGTAGTCGATCAGATGTTCGCCGATCGGGATGCCGGCGAGGTTGTCGAGGAAGCCGAAGCCGGTGGCGATGCGCCGGACCTCGAGGTTCCGCATGGTGTTGAACACCAGGTACCAGATGATGCCGGCGATGCCGCCGATGATGACGATCTGCCAGAAGATCGCCCGCAGCCTGGGGTCTGACCAGCTCAGCTCGATGCCGCGCTTGGGCGCGGCGCGCGAGGTCATGCGGGGATCGGTGGTCGCTCCTGACATGGTCGGCCTGACACCCTTGGTTCGGCGGCCCAAGGGCCGGATTGCATGCGTGAACCTCCATGCTGCCATGCAGCACCGGGCTGTGTCGACTCTGCTGGTGGATCAGCCCGCGCTGCGCAGATCGAAAGCCGGATCGGCCGCCTCGGCCGGCGTGATCTTCGGCGCGCCCGCCAGGAAGCGCCGCGCGGCCATGTGGTCGGGCGCCCGGTTGAGCGACTCCACCGCGAGCAGCCGCGCGCCCTGGAAACAGAACACCGAGAACGCGCCGGACGCCGGGTCGCCGCGCAGCACGGTTTGGTCGTGCCCGCCCGAGAGGCCGGCGATCTGGAGTTTGAGCGCAGCCTGGTCGGACCAGAACCAAGGCAGCTTCGCATAGGACGTTGGCTTTCCGAGCAGGCGATCGGCCAAGGCGCGCGCCTGATCCGAGGCGTTCTGCACCGATTCGAGCCGCACCAGCCCAATCTGCCCCGCCATCGGGAAGGCCGCACAGTCGCCGAGGGCGGAAATCGCCGGGTCCGCGGTGGCCAGAAAGGCATCCACCTCGATGCCGTTGCCGGTTCGCAACCCGGCGGCGGCGGCCAGCGCCGTGTTGGGAATGACACCGATGGCGACCAGCACAAGATCGGCCAGGATGATCCGCCCGTCGGTGGTCTCGGCGGATTCGGCATGCGTGCTGCCATGGATCGCCTTCACCCCGGTCCCGGTCAGCAGCTCCGTCCCCCAGCCGCGATGGCTCGCTGCCAGATGGTCGGACATCACGGCACTCACGCCGCGCATCAACGGCCGCGGCGCCGCCTCGATGACGGTCACCGCAATGCCTCGCTCGGCCGCCACGGCCGCGAATTCAAGCCCGATGAAGCCGGCGCCGATCACGACGACACGCCGGAGCCCCGGCAGCAATGCCTTGAGCGCCCGCGCCTCAGCCAGATTGCGCAGCCCCACGACCCCCGGAAGCTGGGCGCCGGGCACCGGCAACGGCCGGTTCGCCGCGCCCGTGGCCAGCACAAGATGCCCGTAGGCATGTGCCGCACCCGAGGCGAGGGTGACAACACGGGCCGCGCGGTCGATGCCCACGGCGGCGTCGTTCTCCACCACGCCGACATTCTGCGCCGCATAGAAACTCGCCGGCCGCAACAGCAGCGCGGCCTCTTCCATATGCCCCGACATGAACGCCTTGGACAGCGGCGGCCGCTGATACGGCAGCCCGCTCTCATCGGCGATCAACGTGATCGCGCCGTCATACCGCCCCTGGCGCAGCGATGCGGCCAACTGAATGGCCGCATGTCCCGCACCAACCACCACCACGTCCGAGGAAGACATCGCCGCCTCAGTTGCGGATACGCACCGGCATGTTCAGGTAGCCCTTGATGAAGGTCGACAGCACCCGCTCCGGCTCGGCGAGGACTTCGATATCCAGGTCGCGCTTGAGGATTTCCTCCCACACGATGCGCAACTGCATTTCCGCCAGCCGGTTGCCGACGCAGCGATGGATGCCGAACCCGAACGACAAATGCTGGCGCGGCCGAGCGCGATCGATGATGAACTCGTCGGCCCGCTCGATCACCTCGGAATCCCGATTGCCCGAGACATACCACATGATCACCTTGTCGCCGGCCTTGATGTGCTTGCCGCCGAGCACGGTGTCCGCCACCGCGGTCCGCCGCATATGGGCCAGCGGTGTCTGCCAACGGATGATCTCGGGGATCGCACTGTCCAGCAGATCATGGTTGGCGCGCAGCTTCTGGTACTGCTCGGGGAACTTGCTGAACGCATACAGCCCGCCGGTCAGCGAGTTGCGCGTGGTGTCGTTGCCGCCGACGATCAGCAGGATCAGATTGCCCAGGAATTCCTGCGGCGTCATGTTCCGCGTCGACTCGCCATGCGCCAGCATGGAGATCAGGTCCCCGGTCGGCGGCGCATTCACGCGCTGGTTCCACAGGTTCATGAAGTAGCCGGCGCATTCGCGCAGCTCCTGCTGGCGCTGCTCCTCGGTCTCCACCAGCCCGCCCGGCCCGGCCACCGTGGTGGCGACGTCGGACCAGCGGGTCAGCTTGCGGCGGTCATGGAACGGAAAGTCGAACAGCGTCGCCAGCATCTGGGTGGTCAGCTCGATCGACACCCGATCCACCCAGTCGAATTCCTCGCCGCGCGGCAGGCTGTCCAGAATGGCGATCGCCCGCTCGCGGATGGTGTGCTCCAGGATGGCGAGGTTGCCCGGCGCCACGATCGGGCTCACCACCTTGCGCTGCTCGTCATGCAGCGGCGGGTCCATCGCGATGAACATCGGCAGCGGGAAATCCGCGCGCTGGTCGCGGATCGAAATCCCGCCAAGCGTGGACAACGATGAGAACACCTTGTGGTTGGTGTCGACCGCCATGATGTCCTTGTACTTGGTCACCGACCAGTACGGCCCGAACTCGCTGTCGGCGGTGTAATGCACCGGGTCTTCCTGGCGCAGGCGTTCGAAATAGGCCCAGTGCGCATTGTCCTTGAACAATTGCGGATCGGCGGGGCTGACCAGATCGAGCGGCAGCGACCATACGCTCTCGCGGTTGGACATCGTCGAGACATGGTTCATGTCGGATCCTCCTGAACGGGGGCGGCGTGACGGTTCTTGGCGGCTGCGCGAGGAATTCCTAGCAGAATTCGCCCGCCCGCCGGTTAAATAAAACGCGAACTCTAGTGCTGCCCGTCCGGCGTATGGACCACGAGCCCGTCGAGCGCATCGCTCACCGTGATTTGGCAGCACAGGCGCGAGTTGTCCTGGGTGGCGGCGGCGAAGGAGAGCATGGTCTCTTCGGTCTCGGTGCGGCCACCGACGACGCCCTGCCAGGCCGCCTCGACGTAGACATGGCAGGTCGCGCAGGCGCATTCGCCGCCGCAATCGCCATCGATGCCAGGTACGTTGTGATCGACCGCGGCGCGCATCACCGAGACGCCGTTTTCGGCCTCGACGACGTGGCTGGTGCCGTTGTGTTCAATGAAGGTGATCTTGGCCATGCAAATGCGCTCCCAGAAAAACACGGACGTGGCGGCCCTGTTGCCGGACCCGCCTCTTGCAGCTTTCTTAGCGGAACCTCGGGTCAAAGCAATGCCGATCTGGGCGGTCGCCCTGATCGGCATTGCTTCGCCGCGATGGCTTGGAAGGACGGATCAGGCGGGCTTGGCGCGGCTCCCCTTGGGCAACCACCACTTCACCGGCTCCGGCTCGCGCTCGATCCGCGGCCGGCCGGGTTTGCGCTTGGGCACCTCGGTCGCCGCGGTGGCAATGCTCTTGTCCTTCGGCGGGCGGCCACGGCGGCGCGGCGCGGCCGGGGTATCGTTCTCGTCGGCGGGAGGGGCGGCGGCGGCCTTCGGCGGCCGGCCGCGACGGCGCGGCGACGGCGGCGTCTCGATTGCGACCACCGGCGCGCTGACCGCGATCGGCTCCGGCGGCGTGAGCTGGGCGAGGAGGCGTTCGGCCCGGGCGCGGGCGGATACTTCGGCGGCGAGGCGCCCGTTCACCGTGTCGAGCTCATGGGCGAGGGCGGCGCGCGCCATTTCGGCGCGTTTGGCGGTCTCGATCGCCTCGTCCCGGCCGAGGGCGACGTGGCCAAGCTTCGTGCGCAGGTCCTGGATCGTGGTCTGGGCCTCGCGCAGCCCGCGCTCGGCGGCTTCGCGCCCGGCGACCGCCGCACGCAGCGACATCTGCACCGCCTCCACCTGATCCGACACCGGGCCGGCGGCGCGGCGCTGGGACTGGCCTTCCGGCGGGCGGCTGCCGCTCACCATCATCACCGGCACCTCGCCTTCGCGCACGAAGCGGCGCTTCTGGCCGTCCACGGTATTGCGCGAGGACATCGGCGCGTTGGAGAACACCGGGGCCGAACTGCGGCCTTCGCGCGGCTTCTTTGCGCCCATCTGTTCGAGGGCGCGGCGCATGCTGGCTTCGCCCTGGTCGTCCTGCTGGCCCGGAACAGCTCCAGGCGGGCTCTGATCGTCGGTCACAATGCTCCTGACCCAATGGTGCGCGGCAACAGGCCGGCATGGCGGAAATGATGCGGTGCAAAAGGGAATTTTCGACGCGCGTGAGCGCGAATCGGCCCGGATGCGACCAAAAGCAAAAAACCGCGTAATTCGATTTGAAGCAAGATATTTTTGTCTATTCGTGGCAAAAGAAATGCACGCGTATCGTCCCCCCGGGTACCGTCAGGCTTGTTGCCGGCCCCGGCGCAACGCTGTTAGGCTCCTGCCGAAATCACGGGTGGCCCCGAATGTCACCCTCGGCGCCTGACCGCGGGAGGAACCGGATGCTCACCCAACACCAGATCGACGAGTACAACGAGATCGGCGCCATCGTCGTGCCCGACGTACTCTCACCTGCCGAAGTCCTGGAACTGCGGCGGGTGACGGACGAATTCGTCGCGCGCTCCCGCGCGCTGTCGAGCCACAACGACATCTACGATCTTGAGGATACCCATTCCCCCGCGCAGCCGCGGGTCCGCCGGATCAAGGCGCCCCATCTTCACCATGCCGCCTATGGCGCGCTGGTGCGCCATCCCCGCATCGTCGAAGTATTGACCGATCTCTGGGGCCCGAATGTCCGTTTCGACACGGCCAAGCTCAATCTCAAATCAGCCGGCTACGGCGCGGCGGTGGAATGGCACCAGGACTGGGCCTTCTATCCCCATACCAACGACGATCTCGCCGCCGTCGGCGTGATGATGGACGACATGGAGCACGCCAACGGCCCGCTCCTGGTCATCCCCGGGTCGCACCGCGGCGACAAAGTATTCGACCATCATGCCGAAGGGAAATTCTGCGGCGCGATGGACCCGGCCAAAAAAGAGGTCGACTATACTGCCGCCGTGCCGCTCACGGGCAGGGCCGGGTCGATCACCGTGCACCATGTCCGTGCGGTGCATGGCTCGGCGGTGAACACCTCCAACAAGGATCGCCGGCTGCTGCTGTTCCAGTTCCGCGCCGCCGATGCCTGGCCGCTGATGGCGGTCCCGAAATCGATCGAAGCGTTCGACAGCCTGATGGTGGCGGGCAGCCCGACCCTATCGCCGCGGCTGACGCCCGTCCCGGTCCGCCTGCCGCTGCCCCCGGCGGACCTGCAAGGCTCGATCTACGAGAACCAGAAGGGACTGGCCAACCGGTTCTTCGCCATCCCCGACACCCTCAAGCCTGTGCCTCTCCCCGCCGGGTAGTCTGCGCTACCGGTTCGCTCCCGGCACCCACAGCACGTCGGCCGCTCCCTTGTCGTTGACGTGGCGGCCGAGCACGAACAAATGGTCGGACAGCCGATTGAGGTAGCGGATCACCGCGGCGTTCACCGTTTCCTGCCGCGCCAGCGTCACCACCCGCCGCTCCGCCCGGCGCACGATGGTGCGGGCAAGATGGGCCTGTGCCGCGGCCGCGGTGCCACCAGGCAGGATGAAGCTCGTCAGCGGCGGCAGCTCCGCATTCATCGCCGCGACCTCCTCCTCCAGCCTGACCGAGGGGGCGTCGGTCAGCCGCAGCCGGTCGCCGATTTCGCCGGGGACGCAGAGATCGGCGCCGATGTCGAACAGATCGTTCTGGATGCGTGCCAGCATTGCGTCGGTCTCGCCCGCGCAGTGCAGCCGCAGCAGCCCGATCGCGGCATTGGCCTCGTCGACCTCGCCATAGGCCTCGACGCGGAGCGCGTCCTTGGCCACGCGGCTGCCGTCGCCGAGCGAGGTTTCGCCCTTGTCGCCGCCGCGGGTGATGACGCGATCGATGCGGACCATGTGTGCCTCAACGGGTGAATTCGATGATCAGGTCGACGACCGAGGGCGCCGGACTGCCGTCCGCCGCGCGGCCGGGCTTGTAGCGCCAGGCGAACACCGCCTTGCGCGCTTCGGTGTCGAGACTGGGATAGCCGGATGATTCAGCCACGTCCACCGCCGTGACGTGCCCGTCGGCGGCGACATGGATGCGCAGCGTCACGCTGCCCTGCTCGTGGCGGTTGAAAGCGTCGGGCGGGTAGATCGGCGGGAAATTGCCGGTCTCGGCCCGCGCGGGGACGATGGCGGTGTTCTCGAAATCTTCCGGCCGCAACCCGATCCGCCCGGGATTGACGCTGGGCGGCGCCGGGTTGGACGCGGTCTGGGGCGGCGGTGGCGTTTGGGCTTGCGGCCGCTCCGGCGCGGGTGGCGGGGGAGGGGGAGGGGGAGCAGGGGAGGGCGGCGCCGGA
>CAIYSR010000117.1 GCA_903928895.1 uncultured Rhodospirillales bacterium
AGCACCGCCTGGTCTGGACGCGGTCGGGCATCTTCGCTGGCGATCTGGGCATCGATCGCGGCATGACGGGTTTTGAGGCTCTCGATCCGGCCTTCGTAGCTCATACGCAGTCCTCCGTTGCCAATTGCGCATCCGGCGGCGCCAAGCTCTCGCATCCAGTCTCGCATGCGGAGCATGTCACCCGTTTGCAAAGAAATCGTAATACGATCGCCAGGGGAAAAGCCATGCGAAACAGCACTGCCTCCCGCGTTGTGACGTGGTAGAGACCTGTCATGCTCAATGATCGTGATGCCATCCTGCGCAAGCTGCACGAGTTGCGAAGCGAGCACCGGGACCTCGACACCGTGATCGTCCGCCTCATCGAGGCCGGGCCGGTGGACCAGTTGCAGTTGCAACGCCTGAAGAAGCGCAAGCTCCTGCTGAAGGACGAGGTCGCCCGGCTCGAATCACGGCTCATTCCCGACAGCATCGCATGAACGACCAGCTTCCCCTGGTGGGGATCATCATGGGCAGCCAGTCCGACTGGCCAACCATGACGCATACCGCCGCCGTGCTTGAGCGGCTGGGCGTGGCGCATGAGCGCCGCATCGTTTCTGCCCATCGCACGCCGGACCGGCTGGCGGAGTATGCCAAGACGGCGCGCGGGCGCGGGCTGCGGGTGATCATTGCCGGGGCCGGCGGGGCGGCGCATCTGCCCGGGATGTGCGCGGCTTTCACCTCGCTGCCGGTGCTTGGGGTGCCAGTGGAAAGCCATGCTTTGAAGGGCATGGATTCACTGCTGTCGATCGTGCAGATGCCCGCCGGAGTTCCGGTGGGAACGCTGGCCATCGGGCGGGCCGGCGCGGTCAACGCGGCACTGCTGGCCGCCGCCATCCTGGCCATCAGCGATCCGGCTCTCGCCGAGCGGCTCGACGCGCTGCGGGCCGAGCAGACGGCGGCGGTGGCTGAAGCCCCGGTCGACCTGCCGGCACCATGAGCGGGACCGTCTTTCCCCTGCCGCCGGATGCCACGATCGGGATCGTCGGCGGCGGGCAGTTGGGCCGCATGTCGGCGTTGGCTGCGGCGCGGCTGGGTTATCGCTGCCATATCCTGAGCCCGGAGGCAGACTGCCCGGCGGCACGCGTGTCGGCGGGCCATACGTGCGGCGACTACGAGGATCGCGCCGCATTGGAGGAATTCGCCTCGAAAGTCGATGTCATCACCTTCGAGTTCGAGAATGTCAGCGCCGCGGGGCTCGAACTGTTGGCAGCGCGCAAGCCGGTGCGGCCCGGGGTCGCGATCCTGAGGATCAGCCAGGACCGGGTAGCCGAAAAAGCATTTCTCAACGGCATCGGCATCCCCACGGCGCCATGGCGCTTGGTGGAGTCGTTGGCGGAGTTGCAGGAGGCCTCCGATGCGGTCGGGCTGCCCGCCATCCTGAAGACGACACGGCTCGGCTATGACGGCAAGGGGCAGGCCATGCTGCGCAACGCCGGAGACCTCGGACCTGGGTTCAAGCGATTGGTGCCCAAACCGCTGGTGCTCGAGGGGTTTGTCGACTTCTCATGTGAAATCAGCGTCCTCGTGGCGCGTGGAGCGGACGGGTCGATCGCATGTTTCGATCCGGTCGAGAACCGCCACCGCGATCACATCCTCGATCTGACGCTCGCTCCGGCACGGATCCCGACGCCGACGGCAGCAACCGCGAAGCGTATTGCGCATGATGTGGCGGAGGGGCTCGGGCTCGTTGGCCTGTTGGCGGTCGAGATGTTCGTGACCGCGGACAACCGCGTGCTGGTCAACGAGATCGCGCCCAGGCCGCATAATTCAGGGCACTGGACCATTGACGCCTGCCCGGCGAGCCAGTTCGAACTTCATATCCGCGCCGTGGCCGGGCTACCGCTGCCGGCCGCGCAGCGACATTCGGACGCGGTGATGAAGAACCTCGTCGGACCCGACGAAATCGGCATGTGGCCCAAGATTCTCGCCACCCCCGGGCTGATCCCGCACCACTACGGCAAGACCGAAGCGCGGCACGGCCGCAAGCTCGGCCATGTGACCCGCCTGTTCCCGCGCGATGCGCTGCCCGGACCTTTCGGCATTGCGGCGGCACTCGGGTCACTCGCGCCGCCGGGGGATGGGAGCACATTGTAGATAGCGCTCCTCCTCTCTTCAACCACGACGTCCTATTTGCTGCGGGCAACGGCGGCGACGCAGCGTTCGAAAACCGACAGGTCGCGCCAGCGGTCAACTTCTCCGGTGAAAATCGCGCCGCCGGCGGCGAGCATGGCCCCGTCGATCATCAGGTTGTCGGTCAAACCGAAATGCTCCAGCAGCATGCCATCGCGGTCGCGCCACTGGTCCACCCCGGAAGGCTCCGCGCCGAACGCGGCGCCGCTGCGGGTGAAGAAGTCAGCGGCAACATTGCTCCAACCCCAGACCGGCCGCCCGAGGGCGCGCATGTAGCCGATCTCGAAAATCGTCCCAGCGTCGGCGCTTGGTCCGCGAAATGGGGTGAGGTTGGCGATCAGTACGTCACAGGCGCGGATATGTGCTTCATTGCAGAGAGCGATGAAGCGAGGAAGCGGCAGGGCCCGCCACGCGTCGGGCACGGCGTCGGGCGTATCTAGTGGGGAGACGCCGACCAGGCCGTGGCGGCTACAGACGGATTTGAGCGCGGCGGCACGCGCCAAAGGGTCCGGCAGGAAGACGTCGGGCCCCGCAAGATAGACGCGCATAGACTCAGCCCGCGCGCATGATGGCGCGCAATGCGGTCGCGCCCGTGTCGAGCGTGCCAGCTGCCCCCCCGGCGAGCCGTGCCGCGGCTTCAAAATCACCAGCATCGGCGGCGCGCATCAGGTCCCGCATGAGGTCCTCGAACTGGGCGAGGCCGTAGCTGCCGGCCATGCCGGCCAATGCGTGGGCGGCGGCGTGTACTGTGCCTGGGTTATCGGTCACCGCCCGCGCCAGGCCAGGCAGGCGTTCGATCATGTCGGCGATGCACTGTTCCATCAGGCGTGCGAACATGCCGGGCGCAAGCCCGTCGCGCAGGGCGGCGACACGGGCACCGTCGAGCACACCGGCGGCGGCGAGCCCAGCCGGCTCGACGCGGCCATGCTCGTGCAACCACGGCATGACGAAGCGGCGCAACATGGCGTTCAGATCGTCAGGCATCACTGGCTTGAGCAGCACGGCATCCATCGCCGCATCGATGCCCTCCTTGCGGTCGTCCGACGTACTGGTCCCCGTGAGCGCGACCACCGGCACCCGGCCGGCCGCCCCGGGCAGGCGGCGGATTCGCCGCGTGGTCTCGATGCCATCGATACCCGGCATATGAACGTCCATCAGGATCAGGTCATAAAGCCGTGTGCCGGCAAGCTCGAGGGCAACGAAGCCGTTCTCGGCGAGGTCGACGCGATGGCCGTCACGACGGAGCAGGGCGGCGGTCAGCTCACGGTTCGAGGCGACGTCCTCGACGAGTAGGATCGACGAGCGGCGGGTGCGGCGGCGAGCGACGGACGCGGGGCAGAGCGCCGCCGAGCCATGCGCGAGATCGAGCGGGAGGGACAGCCAGAAGGCGTTGCCGCCCGCCTCGCGGGCAAGCCCCATTTCGCCGCCCATCACGCTGGCGAGGCGGGCACAGATCGCGAGGCCGAGGCCGGTCCCCTTCTCGCGGCCCTGCTCGGCCTGCTCGAGCCGCGTGAACGGTTGGAACAGGGTGGCGGCCTGGGCCGGCGGGATGACCGGGCCCGGATCGGCGACGGTCAGCCGGAGGGTCCGCCCAGCAGCGGTTGCGCGGACCGCCAACACGCCCGGCGAAGCATATTTCACCGCGTTGCTGATCAGATTGGTCATAACCTGGCGGATCCGCCCCGCATCGCCATGCAGGGTGTCAGGCACACCGGCATCGATCACCGTCAGCAACATCAGCCCTTTCTCGGCGGCCGGCGCGCGGAACATCTCGCAGATCTCGCCGAGCAGGAGCGGCAGTTCGAAGTCGGTCGTGCGCAGCACGAGGCGGCCGGCGTCAAGACGGGAGAGGTCGAGAATATCCGTGACCAGATCGTGCAAGCCGCTGCCTGCCCGGCGCGCGGTCGCAACGAGGGCGCGGGCCTGGGGTGGCAACTGATCGTCGTCGAGCAGATTGAGGCTGTTCATCACCGCATCAAGTGGGACGCGCAGTTCGTGGCTGACGATGGTAACGAACTGCTGACGTTGGCGCACGGCCTCGGCGGCGGAGGCGGCAGCGGCACGCTCGGCGGCCTCCGCCTGCTTGCGGGCGGTGATATCGGTGTAGAGGGTCACGAAGCCACCATTGGGCAGGGTGGTGCGGCGGATCTCGATGACCCGGCCGTCGGGCCGGGTGCGCTCGGTTATGGCGAGATCACGAATAGTGCCGATGCGGATCAGCCGTTCGGCGACAACGGCCTCGACCTCCGCGCTCCCGTTGAGTCGGCCGAATTCGCCGGCCTCGGCCTGGGCGCGCAGGATATCGGCCATCGGCGTGCCAACCGTCATAACGTGCGCGGGCACCCCGACGAGTTCGGAGAAGCGCGCGTTCCACTGCACGAGGCGGGAGTCGGCGTCCAACATCATCACGCCGTCGGACATGCCCGCGAGCGTGGCGCGAAGCTGGTCCGCCTGGCCCTCGGCGCGCAACTTATCCGCTTCGAGCGCAGCACAGGAGGCTCGCAGGTCAGCGGTGTTCGCGCGCAGCGCCACTTCGGAAGCGCGGCACCGGCGAAGCGCCCGCAGGGGGAACATCGCGCCCGCAACGAGGCCCAAAAGGCCAAATGCCAGCGCCAAAAGCGTTCCGTCCACCCCGTCCTCGTGCCTGAAGATAACACGGTTATACCGGCCGCACGGCTCCAGCGCCACGGCAAAGCGTCATCGCGATCAACACATTAAGAGGATTCGAGGATCAGGCCGCGGCGGGCAGGTCGATCCATGACAAATGCCCCCCCTTCCCCGCCCCGGTATCGACGAACACCGCCCGTCCACCGGCCCGCCCGGCCGTGATCCAAGGACGGCCATCGGTGCTGCGGCAGTCATGCCCGCAATAAACCGTGAGGCCAGCCGGGATACGATCCACCCAGGCGAGGCTGCGTTCGGGAAAACCATCGGCCTGTCGACGGCCGGTGGCTTCGCCATAGAGGGCGCGTCCGAGGACCCCCTCGGCGCGACCCAGAACAATGGACGGCGGCGGCTGGTCGAGCATCGCGGTATGGAAGCCGCCGTGAACGAAGAGCGCATCGTCACGGCGCAACCAGGCGGGTGCGCGAGTGATCTCGGCAAGCGCGCGCTCGGCCAGGTCGTCGTCCAGACGGTCAAGTGTGAGGGCAAGGGCGGGGCCGATCGCAACCTTTCCGCCGGACAGCGCGCGGGCCAGTTTGAAATCGTGGTTGCCGAGCACGAACAGCCCGCGCCTGGCGTCGATCAGGTCGAACATCAACTGGAGTACGCCGGCACTGTCGGGGCCGTGATCGACGAGGTCGCCGAGTTGGACGATGAAATGCTCGCCCGAGGCGGCGGCGCGGAAACCCGACAAATCGCCATGCACGTCGCCGACCACCCGGATCGGACGGTCGGACGGAATCGTCGTTCTCACCGGTTGGGGGCGATCAGGATTTGTCCAACGTCGGTCCACCCGGCGCGGAAACCGACCTCGCAATAGGCGAGGTAGTATTCCCACAACCGCTTGAAGCGATCATCGCAGGGCCGGCGGCGGACGGTGTTGTCCGCGATGATGCGGGGCCAGGCCCGCTGGAACGTTTCCTGCCAGCGCGCGAGGGTTTCGGCATAGTCCTGCCCGAACCAGTGTTCCTCGCCCCAGGCCAGCCCCGCCCGGCTGATGGTGGTGCGCAGCAGGCGCTTGGAAGGCAGCATGCCGCCGGGGAAGACGTGGCGCTGGATGAAGTCGGCGCCGCGGCGGTAGTTCTCGAAGAAGCGGTCGGCGATGGTTATGACCTGGATGCCCGCAATCCCGTTCTGCCGCAGCCGGGCACGGATGACCTTGAAGTAGATCGGCCAGTATTTCTCGCCCACGGCCTCGAACATCTCGATCGAGGCGATGCGGTCGAATGTACCCTCGACGTCGCGGTAGTCTTGCAGGCGCAATTCGACCCGATCCGCCAGACCGGAAGCCTGCATCCGGGCGGTGGCGAAGTCGAGCTGCGCGGGCGACAGCGTCAGGCCGACGACATTGCAGCCATAGTCGCGGGCGGCCACCTCGGCAAAACCGCCCCAGCCGCAGCCGATCTCGAGCACGCGCATCCCGGGCGCAAGGCGCAGAAGCTGGCAGAGCCGGTGGATTTTCTGGAGCTGCGCCTTTTCCAGCGGCACTTCGAGGTTGTCGCCGAAAAACGCGGACGAATAGGTCATCGTCCGGTCGAGCCAACTCCGGTAGAAGTCGTTGCCAAGATCGTAGTGCTCCTCGATGTTGCGTCTGGCGCCGCGCCTGCTGTTGGGGCGCAGGACGTGGAGCAGCTTGGCGACGACGCCCGCTATGCGACGTTTATAGAGGGCACCCTCCCATTCGGCCTCGTTGCGGGTCGCGAGCAGCATGACCGCACGCAGGTCAGGGCTCTCCCAGAGGTCGTCGAGATAGGCTTCCGAGAGGCCGAGCGTGCCGCCCGTGGCGAGCCGGGTGACGGCGCGCGGATGTTTGATGACGATCCGGGCAAAGGGCTCGGGCGAGGCGATGGCGCGATGGACCGAGCCGTCCGGCAGCACCATTTCGAGTGTGCCAATCCGCAGCTGCCGTGCCATGCGCAGGAGAAAACGAAGCCGGCGGTCGCGCGGCTGCGGGCCATCGTGCTCGAAGGAGACGTTTGGTGATTCCGGCTCGCGCACGAATGCGTCGGGCACGTCTGCGTCCCGCACATTTGTGTCTGGCACGTTTGTGTCTGGCACGTTCTCCGGCCTCCCCTGCTCTGGCGCGCGGTGGTTTATGACGGGAATGTTAATCACTGCCGGGGTTGGACTCCAAGCCCTTCGCCGAAACCGATGCGAAGGCGGCGAGCGCGCGGGCCCGGCCTGCGGCAAGGTCAACGATGGGGGCGGGGTAGAAACGGGGGCGGAGCATTGGCGGTGCCTCCCACGGACAATGCACCAGGGCATCCGGCAGGGCAGCCACCTCGGGCACATAAGCGCGGACATAGGCGCCGTCGGGGTCGAACTTCCGGCCCTGCAGGACCGGGTTGAACACACGGAAATAGGGGGCGGCATCGGCACCGCAGCCGGCGACCCACTGCCACGAGGCAGCGTTGGACGCGAGGTCGGCATCGACCAGAGTGTCCCAGAACCACGCCTGACCGTCCTGCCAGGGGAGCAGGAGGTGCTTCACCAGGAAACTCGCGACGATCATGCGCACCCTGTTGTGCATCCAGCCGGTGCGCCAGAGCTGGCGCATCCCGGCATCGACGATGGGCACCCCGGTGCGTCCCTGCTGCCAGGCGCGCAGGGCGACGGGATCGGTGCGCCAGGGCATGGCGGCAAAATTTGCGCGGAGCGGGGCCTCGGGCAGCGACTGCCGGTGCCATAGCAGATGGGCCGCGAACTCGCGCCAGAGCAACTCGCTGCGGAATTTGGGATCGGCGGCGCGCCACGCCTGGCGCGGCGAGATTTCGCCGAACGCAAGCCAGGGGGAGAGCATTGAGGTGCCGTCCACGCCGGGGAGGTCGCGCCGTTGGGCATAGCCGCCAAGGCGAGATGCGACAAACTCTCCAAAGCGTGCGATCGCGCCGGCCTCGCCGGGGCTCCAGGCCGCCCGCAGGCCGCCCGCCCAGTCCGGGCGGGTGGGGAGGAGGCGCAAGTCGTCGAGCCGGTCGGAGGCAACATGCATGCCCTCGATACGCGCCGGCGCCGGCTCTGGATCGGATATTTCACCGCTGGCGTGGCAAGCCTTCGCGAACGGCGTGAAAACCGTAAAAGCGCCGCCCGCCGTCGTGCGGATGGCATCGGGGCGATGCAGCAGAGTGGTGAGATGAACTTTGAGCGGGACTGTGAGGCGAGCTCGCACCGCACCCAGGGCGGCACGCGCCCAAGGTTCCGTGGGCAGGCCTGCATGCACCGCCACCGCGCCGGTCTCGGCGACCAGGGCCGGGACGGCATCCTCATAGCGGCCGCGCCGCAGGGTCAGCGCACCGCCGCGGGCGGCGAGATCGGCCGCGAGGGAGGCAAGGCTATAATGGAGCCACCAGCGCGACGCGCCGCCGGCGCTCCAAAGGCCAGGGGAGGTATCGTCCAACACGTAAACAACGATCACCGGCCGGCCGGTCGCCACGGCGGCAAGGATGGCAGAATTGTCGGCCAGACGCAGGTCGCGGCGCAACCAGACCAGCACCGGAGCGGCGGGAGGGGGGGAGAGGGGCATTTCCCTCAGATGCGGTGCCGCCGCCGGTTTGAAAGGGCCTGGGCCTGCCTCAGCAGGTCAAGCGGCGGCGGCGCAGTATCATCGCGGCGAGGCCGGCCGCCATGAGCGCGAGCGAGCCGGGCTCTGGCACGTCGGTGCCGACCTGCACGCTCCCGCTGCGGAAATTGAACGAGAGGCTTTCCGGACCGGAGCTCACCAGGCTGATATCACCGCGACTGACCGAGGTATCCATCTGGCCGCTGGTCAGGGAGAACGCCAGTGCCGGCGCCGCGCCGGGGGCTGCGGTGATGAAATCGGTGGTGGAGGAAACGAATTTCAGGGTCGAACCATCCATTCCGATATTGCTGACCGGATCATCTGAAACAGCGGTGAATTGGTCGGTGGTGGCCACTGCGAGGGGGCCGTAGATCACGAACCCACCGACCAGCGGTGCTGCATTGCCATGGAACGTCAGTGTATTGCCGCCGGCCACCGTCTCGGTGATCGTGATTGCACCGTTGTAGCATCCCTCACCCGGGATGATCGTGCAGGTGGTGCTGGAGAATGTCGCGGGATCGTAGCTGAACGTGCCGGTGATGGCGGTGCCGGACAGGTCAACAGCGCCGAGGCCAAAATAATTATAGGTGTCCACGCCGCCATCCATGGTGCCCGTGAAGGTTCCGTTGATGACCTGGGCGCGACCATCGGCGGTGCCGAGGGCGCAGAGGGTTGCGATGGTGACGGCGGCTAGGCGAGAAAATGGGCGCATGGGATGGCTCCTTGGGACGATCTCTCTCCGGGGATCACGGCCGTTCCCGAAGCAGTGCAATAATCATGCCGATAGAAAAAACGGCCTGATTTCAATCTCCCCTCTTGGGCCCTTCGGTCCCACTGTAAAATTTCCTGACAGCGCACCCCCGAAAGGACCGGGCATGCGCCCGATCTATCACGGCTCGCCTCAGAGCGAAACGAGGCCGCGCCGAACGCCCTGGCTCAGCGCCTCGGCCCGGCTGTTGACGGCAAGCTTCGCGAACACCGCCTCGAGGTGGTATTTCACCGTATGGGCTGAAATACTGAGACGGCGAGCAATCACCTTGTTGCTCATGCCCTCCGCGATCAGGGCAAGAATCTCCGCCTCGCGCGGGGTCAACAGCGACGGTGCGCGGACCATCGGCATGCGCACGTGGAGACCCTCGGCAAGGGCGTTGACCGCGGCCTGAACACGGCGCGCAGACGTGTCGCGCGGCAGCACGCCGGCAATGCCCTGGTCAGCGGCGAGGACAGTGTCGTCGCTCAGCACCAGGACCGGAATGCCAGACAGGCCAGACGGCAGAGCCGCCCCTTCGGGCAGATCGAGCACCAGAACGTCCGGCGCCGAGTCGGTCGCGCGGTCAAGCACAGCCTCAAGCTGCCTTGCACGCCAGGGATCGGCCACCAGGAGGGAAACCCGAGGGCCTTGCGGGACGGCCATACCGTGGATGGCGGTGTCAATCATCTGTCGCATGTTTGAAACAGTGGGGCTTCGGCGCACGGCCCGCAAGTATGGCGTGACATCTCACCACTTTGTCATGTTCCCGACAGGCCCGGGTCAGCCCGTCTGGGGTCATGTGGACGCGCAGACAGGAGACACGCGGCATGCCGTGCCCCGATGACAGGACCCCGCTCGATTTCAGATCGCTCCTCGCCGATCCGCTGACGCGCCTGATGATGGCAAGCGACGGGGTGAGCGAAGCGGCGCTGCGGGCCGTGCTGGTGCAAGCCGCCACGGCGCGCGACGCGGCGCAAGCCGGGCTGCCGCCAACGGTTGCGGAGGATCGGCGGGCACGCTAGGCACCGGCCATGGTGGCCCTTCGCATCGAGACCTTCAGCGGACCGGATCTGGCGCCCGTCTTGCCGGCGCTGGCACGGCTGCGCATCGACGTGTTCCGCGCCTGGCCATATCTGTATGACGGGGACCCAGCCTCCGAAGAGCGCTACCTCGTGGAGTTCGCCAAGGCGCCCACGGCCGGGCTGGTCCTCGCGTTCGACGGCGAGGAGCCGGTCGGATGCTCAAGTTGTCTGCCGCTCGCTGAGGCCGGACCGGCGCTGTCGGTGCCCTTCGCGGCGCGCGGGATCGATCCGGCGCGTGTATTCTATTTCGGTGAGTCGGTGTTGTTGCCGCGCTATCGCGGCCAAGGCGTCGGGGTGGCGTTCTTCGCGGCCCGGGAGGCCCACGCGCGGCGGCTGACGGCGTGCGACTTTGCAGCGTTCTGTGCGGTCGAGCGGCCTCCGGATCATCCGCTCAAGCCCGCGGGGGCGGTGTCGCTCGATGCGTTCTGGCGGCGGCGTGGCTTCGTGCCGTACCCCGACATGACCTGCACGATGGCCTGGAAACAGGTCGATACGGCGGTGGACGTGACCAACACGCTCGCGTTCTGGATGAAATCGCTGACCGGCGCGAGCCTGCCGTGAGGCTCGGCTTGTGCCAGTGGAAGATCGGACCAGCCGGCGGATTGGCCGGCTGGGCGGCTCGGCTGGAGCGCGAAGTCGCCCATGCCGCCGGGATGGGGGCGGAGCTGCTGGTGATGCCGGAATATGCGCCGCTGGAACTCGGGGCCGGCGCCACTGCCGATGTGGCGCAAGAACTCCGCGCAAGCGTGGCGACGGCGGCCGAGGCGATCGCCGCGGCACAGAACATCGCCCGGCGCTATCGCGTGTGGCTGCTGCCGGGGACACTGCCGATGGCGATCGACGGACGGATCGTCAACCGCGCACCGCTGATCAGCGCTGCCGGCGGCCTGGCGTTTCAGGACAAACACGTGATGACCCGCTTCGAGGTCGAGGAATGGGGCGTGGCCGCGGGCCTCCCCCCCGCGGTGTTCGACACGCCATGGGGCGTGATCGGGATTGCGATCTGCTTCGACCTGGAGTTTCCGACGCTGGTGCGCGCGCAGGTGGAGGCCGGCGCCTGGCTGATCCTGGGGCCGTGCTGCACGGACACACGCGCCGGTTTCAACCGGGTGCGGATCGCCGCCGCGGCACGAGCAATGGAGAACCAGTGCTTCATCGGCATCGCGCCCACGGTCGGCGAGGCGCCGTGGTGCGGAGCTCTGGACGTCAACCACGGCTATGCGGCGGTCTTCGGGCCGATCGACCGGGGCTTTCCAGAGGATGGCATGATCGCGCGCGGTGCGCTCGATGTGGGGCAATGGGTGTTCGCGGATATCGATCCGGCGGCAATCGAGCGGGTCCGGGCGGACGGCGCGGTCCGCAACCACCGGAGCTGGCCGCCCCCGCCCCCGGCATCGCCGCTCCGGGTCCTGGCATGACCCTGGTCTATCTCGTCGCCGGGGAGGAAAGCGGCGATGTGCTGGGCGCCCGACTGATGCGTGCGCTTCGGGCACGGCGGCCGGACGTCCGCTTTGCCGGGCTCGGCGGCGAGCGCATGAAGGCGCTGGGGCTGGCCCCGCTGTTTCCGATGCGCGAGCTCGCGGTCATGGGGTTGCTCGAAGTGCTGCCGAAGGTCTTCCGGCTGCGTGCGCGGCTGCATCAAATGGAAGCGGATATCCTGGCGCTGCGGCCGGATGTGGTGGTGACGATCGACAGTCCCGGCTTCACCTTGAGGCTGCTGAAACGATTGAAGAGGAGCCGGTTGAAGCGGGTTCATATGGTGGCCCCGCAGGTCTGGGCGTGGCGCGAGAGCCGGGTGAAGGGGTTTCCCGGGCTGTGGGACCGGCTGCTGTGCCTGCTGCCATTCGAACCGGCCTATTTCGCCCGGCACGGGCTGGAAGCGGTATTCGTCGGGCACCCTGCCCTCGAGTCCGGGGTCGACGGCGGCGACGCCGCGCGGTTCCGGCTGCGCCATGCGGTGCCGCCGGAGGGGCGGCTGTTGGTGGTGATGCCGGGCAGCCGACGCAGCGAGGTCAGTCGCCTGCTGCCGGTCCTGGCCGAAACCATGGCACTGCTGCGCCCGGCATTTCCGGACCTGATTCCGGTCGTCCCGGTCGCCAATGCGGTGGCGGAGACAGTGATCGCGGCCACCGAAAATTGGCCCGTGCGACCGATCGTGGTGACCGACACCGGTGACAAGCACGACGCCTTTGCGGCCGCGGCCGCAGCACTCACCAAGTCCGGCACCGCCACGCTGGAATTGGCGATCGCCGGCGTGCCGATGGTGGTGACCTACCGGGTCAATCCGATCACCGCAATGATCGCGCGGCGGCTGATCAAGGTGCGTTTCGCCGCGATCGTCAATCTGCTGGCAGATCGCCTGGTGGTGCCGGAACTGATCCAGCAGGACGGCACGCCTGTCCGGCTTGCGGCCGAGATCGCGCGGCTGCTGGGCGAGCCGGCCACGGCCGCGGACCAGCGGGCGGCGTTCGCCACCATCGTGGCCACGTTGCGGCCGACCGAAGGCACGCCATCGGACGCGGCCGCCTGCGAGGTCCTGCGGCTCTGTTGATTGACCCGGGCCGCGATCTCGCGGAGCCTGCAACCATGAATACACGCCGCCTCGCCATCGCCGCTGCCATTGCCACCGGGGTTCAGGTCGGGGCCGCGATGGTGGCGACGCGGGCCGTGGGGCCGGTGCTGGGGCCGGTAAGCCTGGCCCTGCTGCGCTACGTCATCGGCTTCCTCTGCCTGCTGCCGGCGGCAGTCGTGATGTGGCGGCGCACGCCTTTCGTGAGGCGCGATGTGGTGCCGGTGGCGCTGCTCGGGATCGGGCAATTCGGGATCCTGGTGGCGCTGCTGAATGTCGGGCTGCGCGAGGTGCCAGCGGCGCGGGGCGCGTTGCTGTTCTCCGCGTTCCCGTTGATGACCCTGGGACTGGCGGCCGTCCTCGGCCAGGAGCAGATGGGGCGGGCGAAGGTCGCGGGCGTGTTGTTGACAATGCTCGGCGTGGCGCTCGCGATGGGCGAGCGGGTGTTGCTGCCGGGCGGGGTGAGCCTATGGGGCGAGGCAGCGGTGTTGGGAGCGGCGTTGTGCGGGGCGGTATGCAGCGTGCTCTACCGCCCCTATCTGCGGCGCTATCCACCGGTGGCCGTGAGCGCGGTCGCGATGCTCGCCTCGGTTGCGTTTCTCGCCGTGCTGGCCGGCACGATCGAGGATTTGGCGGCCGTGGGCCGCCTCGATGCCGCCCGCTGGGGCGCGGTATTGTTCATCGGCACCGGCAGCGGAGCCGGGTATTTCTTCTGGCTGTACGCGCTGAAGCATTTGCCGCCGACCCAGGTGACAGTGTCGCTGTCATTGTCGCCGCTGACCGCCATCGTGCTCGGTGCCGGGCTGCTGGGCGAGCCGGTAGGCCCTGGCGTGGCGCTCGGCTTTGTCGCCATCGCCGCCGGAATGTGGCTCGCCACGCGCATACCCCCGACTGAAACGGGATGAAAGAACCGAGCATGTCCGAGTTTCTCGTCGCGCCGGAGCCTGACAACCCCGCGCTAACCCGGGAAGTCGTGGGCGTCGACCAGGCTGGAATGCGGGTAACCGGGCGTGTGCCGGTGGAGCGGCCGCTGACGCTGTTCCTCAACAGCCAGGAAATCGTCACCATGATGACGATCGGGGATCGCCCCGACTGCCTGGCCGTCGGCTACCTGCTCAACCAGAACATGCTGCGGCCCGAGGATGTCATCGAGGCGGTGGAGCATGATGCGGAACTCGACGTCATCGTCGTGCGCACGGCGCGTCGGACCGACTACGAGGCCAAGCTGCGCCGGCGTACGCTCACCTCGGGATGCGCGCAGGGCACCGCCTTCGGCAACATGATGGAGCGCTTCGAGACGGTCACGCTCGATGCGGCGGCGGAGCTGCGGACGTCCTGGCTCTACGCCCTGGCGCACAAGATCAACACCCGCCCGAGCCTGTATCTCGCAGCCGGCGCCATTCACGGCTGCGTGCTCTGCGCCGCGGACCGGCCCCTGGTCTATATGGAGGACGTCGGGCGTCACAATGCGATCGACAAGATCGCAGGATGGATGCACCTCAACGGTGTCGGGCCGGAGGGCAAGCTGTTCTATACGACGGGGCGGTTGACCTCGGAGATGGTGATCAAGTGCGTGCAAATGCGCATACCCATCCTGGTCAGCCGCAGCGGGTTCACCGCCTGGGGGGTGGAACTGGCGCGGCAGGCCGGGCTCACGCTCGTCGGCCGGGCGAAGGGGCGGCGGTTCCTGTGCGTGGCCGGCGAACAGCGGTTGCGCTTCGATGCCGACCCGACCGAGGCGCCGGCGGAGCCCAGGGGCAAGCCCTCGGGCAGCGCCCGTGCCGAGGATTGATGCCTCCGCGCTCTACGCATTGGGTTCGGCGGCGCTGCTGGCTCTGGCGCTGATCCTGGCACGCCTCGGGCTGCGGGCGCGGCCGGTGGTGGCGGCAGCGGCTACCTCGGTGCCGACGGCGACTTTGCTGATGTGGCTGGCAGCGCCCTTCGCGCTCGATCCTGCCGCGTTTGACTTGACCGCGACGCTGATTTTCGCCGCTTGCGGGGTGCTGTTCCCGATCGGACAGACCCTGCTGTCGTTCGAGACCAACCGGCGCATGGGGCCGACGCTCGCCGGGGCGCTTGGCAACGTGACGCCCCTGTTCGCACTGGGCTTCGCCGCAGTTCTGCTCGGCGAGCAGGTGACTCGGTTGCGCGGCGCCGGAGCGATGGTCATCATTCTCGGCGTGCTGTCGCTGACCCTGCCTGGCGGAACCTTGCGGCGGGGCTGGCCGCTCTGGGTGCTGGCCCTGCCGGTCGCGAGCGCCCTGATCCGGGGGATCACCCAACCTGGCGTGAAAGCCGGGCTGGCGCTGTGGCCGAACCCGTTCGCGGCCAGCCTGATCGGCTATACCATTTCGAGCGCCATCATCCTCAGCCTGCGCGCGACGCAACGCCACCTGCCGGTGCCGTGGCGCGACCATGCGATGTTCATGCTCGTCGGGGTCTGCAACGCCGGTGCGGTGATGGCGATGTACGCGGCCCTGGCACGCGGTGCGGTGGGCATGGTGGCCCCTCTGGTCGCGACCTATCCGCTGTTCACGCTCGCCTTCAGTGCGCTGATCCTGCGCGATGAGAGGCTCCACGCCCGCTTGCTCGGCGGCGTTGCCGCGATCGTGGCGGGCGTGGTGCTGGTACTCGAGGGCTAAGCAAACCCTCTCAGGTTTGCGCTCTTGCTGAGAGCTAAGCTGGCTTTCGCCCGCACGATGTTTGCAAATGCATCCGTGGTCTGTCCTGCGAAAGCCTGCTTAGTTCAGTCTGCCGAGTCGGTCTTCTTGAGCCCGAGGCCTGCGAACTTCTTGTTGAACTTCGCGACCTGACCGCCGGTGTCCATCATGCGCTGCACGCCGGTCCAGGCCGGGTGGGACTTCGGGTCGATGTCCAGACGCAGCGTGTCGCCGGCCTTGCCGGAACAGGAGCGCGTCTTGAACGTGGTCCCATCCGTCATGATGACATTGACTTCGTGGTACTCGGGGTGAATTCCGGGCTTCATGGCATACCTTGCTTGTCTGACCCCACCGATCCGACCGGCCGGGCAAGCCGCGGGCTATACCCCCCTGCCCGGCGTCCTGCAAGCCGAACCGTCAGCATTTCGGCCGTGCACCGCAGGCGAACCAGGATACCCGGCGAAAGCGCGGGTTCGGCCCGAGCCCCTGAGTGTTCGTAGTTTTTGTGCGCCGCACAAGGAACGCACGCAAGAAAATCTCGCGCGATCCCCGAATTCCGCACGAATCTCCGTGACACGCTGTGGCCAGGACGTTAAACAAAAGAAAGGCCCGCGCGCCGGAAAGGCGCGCAGGGCCAAGTTTAGGGAGGAAACGCCAGTCACACGGCAGGAAGAGGGGAAACCCTCTTCCTGCCGTGAAGATTGCGCGTTACGCGCCTCACGTCCAGGGAAAATTGTGCGTCGCAAGATTAAAAAAGTGGCGATCAATCCGTAAATGCCGAAAATATAGCCATAACTGCGCATCAATCAGTCACATTGCGCACTATTCAGGCAACGCCAGCCAGCCCGACCGAAAACTGACCAGACCGCTCCCGACCACCGCATAGATCGCGCCCCATATCACCGCGGCCACAATCGTCGTGATCAGCACCTTGCGCAGCATCTGCGGCTTCTCCGGCGCGCCACGCCAGCCCGATTGGGGGTCCGCCTCCGCCACCGGGCGCGTGCCCAGCGGCAGCACCGCGAACAAGGCGATCCACCAGATGACAAAATACATCGCAACCGCGGTGACCACCGGCATGACTCAAACCCTCAGGAGGTGGACATCCACGATCGGCCGCTTCTGCAGGCGCTTGCCCATGACCCGGCGCAGCGCCGAGCGGGCAGCCTCGGTCAGTGCCGAATCGTCGCGCCGCGTGGCGGCGGGAAGGTCGGTCAGCGCCTCGGCCAATTCGGCGGAAATGCGAATGGTCTCCTTGTCGTCGGCGTCGAACAGCCCCGGCGCGGAAATGCGCGGCTTGCCGCGGACACGGCCGGATTCGTCCACCGCCACCGAGGCGATCACCACACCGTTGAACAGCATCCGCCGGCGCGCGCCCATGACCGTCCCGTTGAGCGGCACCAGCCGAGCGCCGTCGGCCACCAGCTTGCCCACCGGGGCGCTGTCAACAATCTCCGGCTTGCCGGGGGCAAGGGAGAGAATATCGCCATCCTCGAGCAGCATCGCCGGCACGCCGGCTTCCTGCGCCAGCGCGGCATGCGCAGTCAGGTGGCGCCACTCGCCATGCACGGGCACCGCGAGCTTCGGACGCACCAGCTTGTAGAGCCGACGCAACTCGTCTCGCGCCGGATGGCCGGAGACATGGATCATGTGATCGTCGTCGGTCATCACCCGCACGCCGCGGCGCACCAGGGCGTCCTGCATGCCATGGATCGCGCGCTCGTTGCCCGGGATGATGCGCGACGAGAAGATGATGGTGTCGCCCTCCCCCAGTTCGATGCGCGGATGCTGGTCCTGCGCGATACGCGCAAGGGCCGAACGCGCCTCGCCCTGGCTGCCCGTGCAAATCAGCATCAGGTGATCATCGTCAATGTCGTTGGCCTCATCCTCGGAGAGGAACGGCGGCACCCCCTTGAGGTAGCCGCATTCGCGCGCGGCGGCATCGATGTTGCGCAAGGACCGCCCGACCAGGGCCACGCTGCGGCCGGCGGCCTTGGCGGCCAGCGCCACGGTCTCGAAGCGCGCCACATTGGAGGCGAAACAGGTGACGGCGAGGCGGCCTCTCAGCGTCTTGATCAGCGCTGTCATGATCCGGCGGACATCCGCCTCGGAACCCGAATGGCCCTCCACCATGGCGTTGGTGCTGTCGCACACCATGGCCAGCACCCCCTCGTCGCCGAAGGCGGTGAGCGCGGCCTCGTCGCTGCGCGGGCCGACCAGCGGTTCAGGGTCGAGTTTGAAGTCGCCGGTGTGCAGCACATTGCCGTAGGGCGTGCGGATCGCCAGGGCCTGGGCCTCAGGGATCGAATGAGCGACGGCGATGAATTGCAGCTTGAAGGGCTTCAGTTCGAAGCTGCCTCCAGGCTTGATGGTATGCAGCTTGACCTGGTTGACCAGGCCGACCTCGGCAAGCTTGCGCCGCAGCACCGCGGCGGCAAAGGGCGTCGCATAAATCGGGCAGCGCAGTTGCGGCCACAGCCATGCGACCGCCCCGACATGGTCCTCGTGAGCGTGCGTGATCACGAGCCCCACCAGTTTCTCTCGCCGCTCGGCGATGAAGATCGGGTCGGGCATCATCACGTCGACCTCGGGATGCGTCGCACCGCCGAAGCCGATTCCGCAGTCAACGGCCAAAAACTTGCCATCGCAGCGGTAGAGATTGAGGTTCATGCCGATCTCGCCAGTGCCGCCGAGCGGCAGGAAAGCGAGGTCGTTCGTGCCCGGGTTCATCAGGGCGCCGCCATATATGGGATCATTCCCCTTCGATAGGCCGCACGCGCTCGCGGGGCAAGGTGGGACGGGGGTTGCGGGCAGCTAGCATGCGCAATCCGTCGAGCGTGAGGTCGGCGTCGATGTGGTCGATCACCAACGTGCCCTCGGCCACCAGCGATGCTAGGCCCCCGGTGGCGAGCACTTTCATCGGATGGCCATACTCGGAGCGGACCCGGGCGACCAGCCCCTCGATCATCGCCACATAGCCCCAATAAATGCCGGACTGCATCGCCGAGACCGTGTTGCGACCAATCACGGATTGCGGGCGGCCGATGCCGATGCGCGGCAGGCGCGCGGCAGCGCGGTGCAGCGCCTCGATGGAGAGGTTGATGCCGGGCGCGATGATGCCGCCGAGATAGGCGCCGGTGTCGTCGGCGATATCGAAGGTGGTGGCGGTGCCAAAATCGATGACCACCAGCGGGCCGCCATAGGTCTGGTGGCCGGCCAGGGTGTTCAGCAACCGATCTGCGCCCACCTCCTCAGGATTGTCTACCTTGATCTCGAAGCCCCAATCGAGCGTGGCCCGGGCGACAAGCGGCTCGACGTCGAACCAGTCGCGGCAAAGCCGACGCAAATGGTAGAGTGCGGCCGGGACCACGGTGCCGATCACTGCGGCCTCGACCTGCTCGCGCCTCAGGCCCGTCAGTTGCAGCAGCGAGAGCAGCCACACCGCATATTCGTCGCTGGTGCGCTGCGGATCGGTCGCGATGCGCCAGGTGCCGCGCCACTCGCGGCCGTCATGAATGGCGAAGACGATATTGGTGTTGCCGGCGTCGACGACGAGAAGCATCGGAGGGGCTCCGGGAAGGCGGGAAGAAAGGGCTTCCTTTTTGGAAAAAAGGTAACTGCCCAGCTAGGTGCTGCCTCGGCAATTGACGGACCACGGGCAGGCGTAAGTCAAGGTGTGTGGCAGCGCGCGCACCTCCTGGCGCGTCGGATATCCCGGCCGATGACACCTTCTATCAGGCGATCTGTCAGGCGATTTTGCGCGCCGCCGCCGGCCAACCCGGCACGCGGTAGCGACCTCCCGACGTGTTGGACGGGTCAACGATTCGGACGGTTGGGATCACGACGCGACTGTGGCCGACGGTCTCCTGTTTCACACCGGCCTACCCGCGTTGCAGCAGGCCGATGTCCAAGTCCGCCGTCGCGGCCGCGTGCCGCGCCGGGTCGGTCGCAACCGCCCGCTCGTCCGAGCACACGCCAGTCGGACGTGCCGCGCTTCCTGCTGTGGAAAAAGCCCGAAAGGTTCTGTCCTTCCTCCGAAAATGGATCGGCACGCCCTATTCGCCGGAGAGTTCCCGCCGCCGCCTTTCCAGTTCCTCGCTGTAGCGGCGCAGCGCGTACTGCTCGGTGAGGATGCCAATCACGCGGCGGCTTTCGCGGCTGTCCACGACCGCCAGCGCGTCGGCTTCCGCGGTCTCGAACAGTTCCACCGCGTCCTTGATCGTCATCTGCGGCACCAGCATGTCGGCCGGATTGTGCAGCAGCGTGACCAGCGACGTCGCCCGGGTTTCGGCCGCATGCGCCTCCGGCACCTGGATGATCCCGGCATAACACCCGGCCTCGTCCACCGCGACCACCCGGTTGGTCGCCCCCAGCGCGATATCGCGCCGGAACGCCGCCACCGTGATGTCGGACCGCACCGTGCGTATCTCGCGCCGCATCATCCGCGCCACCGTCAGGTTGCGCATCCAGCCGATATCGACCGCGCTGCGGATCGCCTCGCCGCGCAGATGGAACCGCCATGTGGCGAAGGAGTAGCCGAACGTCCGCCGCACCGTCACCGCCGAAATCACCGAAGCCGCGATCACCGCCACCGTCAGTGGAAAACTGCCGGTCGATTCGAGCGCCAGGAACGTCATCGTCAGCGGCCCGCCGACGATCGCCACCGCCAGCGCGCTCATGCCCACCAGGGCACACACCACCGCCGGGATCGCCTGCGTCGCCGCCACGGCGGCGAAGGCCGACGCGAACAGCTTGCCCATCAGCGCGCCCAGGAACAGCGAGGCGAAGAACAGCCCGCCGCGGAACCCGGAGCCCAGCGACACCGCCGAGGCCACCGATTTCAGCACGACCAGCAGCAGCAACTGGTTCATCCCGTAGGGCGCATCGAGCCCGACATGCAGCGCCGCATGCCCGGACGACAGCACCTGCGGCGAAATCAGTGCCAGCAGCGCCACGATCAGCCCGCCGATCACCGGCCGCGCCCAGACCGGCATCCGGCTGCGGCGGAACAGCGTCTCGGTCAGCGTCACCCCGCGCATGATCAGGATGCCCGTCAGCGCGCACAGCACGCCCAGCACCAGGATCGGCAGATAGCTCACCGGCTCGATCGCCGAGGGCACCCGCAAATTATAGACGAACTCCCCCGGCATCAGCAGTCGCGCCACCGACACCGCGCAGATCGCCGCCATGCCGACCGGCGCAAGATAGGCCACCGCATAGGTACCGATCACCAGCTCGAACGCATAGAACGCGCCGCACAACGGCGCATTGAATGCCGCCGCAATCGCCCCGGCCGCGCCGCATCCCACCAGCAGCCGCAAATCGTTGCGCCTGAGCCGGAACATCCGCCCGAGCCGGCTCGCCAGCGCCGAACCGATCTGGGTATAGCCCGCCTCCAGCCCGACCGAGGCGCCCAACCCATTGGACAGCATCGTCTGCCCCACCACGATGAGGCTGTCGTTGAGCGACATCCGCCCACCATAGAGCGCATTGGCCTCGATCGGATCGACCGCCCGGCGCGGCCACCAGCGTGCCACCGCCACCGTGAACAGCCCGACCGCGAGCCCGCCCAGGGTCAGCGCCAACAGGGTGTTCAGCGGCGGCACCTCGACCTGGTCGCTCAGCCGCTGGGCCGGTCCGAGCCGGTAGATCAGCCGATGCATCCATTGCGTGATCTCGCTCATCGCCGTCACACATAGCCCGGCCGTGATCCCCACCACCGCGGCCAGCGCCACCAGCCAGAGCTCGTCGGTGCGCACCAGCGCCCGCAGCGTTTGCGGCACATGCAGCACCATCTCGCCGAACGCCCGGCGCGTGCGCCCCTCCCGCCGATGGCTCTCGCGGTGATGGGCACGGCTCCCCGTGCCGGCCTTGTCGCCGGCTTGGGTCGCGGGGAAGCCGAAGAGCGAGAAACTGCCCATTTCGCCCGATGAAAAGACGCGTTGCGAATACGCGTTCGACGGCGCCGTCGAAAAACGGCACCGCCCAGCTTCGACCAGAATGCCGCGGCAACATTAAGGCAAGCTTGACGCGCCGCTCCCTTGTGGGCTCACGCGCCGCGCCCGGTCAACCGCCGCATGCGAGCCATGCGCTCAAACTTCGAAAATTTTCCCCGGGTTCATCAGGTTCTGCGGATCGAGCGCCCGCTTGATCGCCCGCATCGTCGCCATCTTCACCGGATCGGCGTAATGCGCGAGTTCGCCGACCTTCTCGCTGCCGATGCCATGCTCGGCCGATATCGAACCGCCGTAGTCGCGCAGCAGATCATTCACCGCCCGCGTCACCGCCGGCTTGTACTGCCGCCACTGCTCCGCCGACATCCCGATCGGCGCCTTGAAATTGAAGTGCAGATTGCCATCGCCCATATGCCCCATCGGCCCCGGGCGCACATCCGCCAGCACCGCCCGCACCGCCCTGGAGGCATCCTCGATGAAGGCCGGAATCCGCGACGACGCGACCGAGATATCGTAGCTCGCCCCCGGCCCGTCGTGCCGCCCCGCCTCGGCATGGCTCTCCCGGATGTGCCACATCGCCTTGGCCTGGCCCTCGCTCTGCGCGATCACCGCATCCAGCACCAGCCCGCGCTCCATCGCAGCGCCAAGGAATTCCTCCATCCGCCCCGCCATCACCCCCGCCTTGGGCAGCGCCGAGGACCATTCCATCAGCAAAAAATAAGGCGACTCCCCCGCCGGCAGCGGGTCCACACAGCCCGGCACATGGCGGAACACCCCGTCCAGATTGGTCCGGTTCATCAACTCGCACGACGTCACCGAATTCTCGCTCGCCGTATGCGCCTCCGACAGCAGCTCCACCGCCGCCTGCGGATCGCGAATGCAAATCCACGCCGTCGCCACATCCTTCGGCTTCGGCCACACCTTGATCACCGCCTTGGTGATGATCCCCAGCGTCCCCTCCGCGCCAATGAACAAATGCTTCAGATCATACCCGGTGTTGTCCTTCTTCAGCGCCTTCAGCCCGTCCCACACCTCGCCCGACGGCAGCACCACCTCCAGCCCCAGCACGAACCCGCGCGTGTTGCCGTAATGCAGCACCTGCGCGCCCCCCGCATTGGTCGAAAGATTCCCCCCGATCGTGCACGAGCCCTGCGCCCCCAGGCTCAACGGCAACAGCCGATCATGGTGCGCCGCCAGCTCCTGCAACGTCTGCAACACGCAGCCGCTCTCCACCGTCATCGTATAACCGAGCGGATCGACCTCGATCACCCGGTTCATCCGCCCCATCGAGACCACGATCCCGGCATGGTGCGCATACGGCGTCGCCCCCCCCATCAGCCCGGTGTTGCCCCCCTGCGGCACGATCGCCACCCCCGCCGCCGCGCACAACCGCACCAGCCCCGCCACCTCCTCCGTCGAGCTCGGCCGCGCCACCGCCACCGCACTCCCGGTCAACTGCCCCCGCCAATCCGTCAGGAACGGCCGCATGTCCTCCACCCCGGTCAACAACCCCTTCTCCCCCAGCAGCGCCCGCAAGGCGGCGATCAACTCGGGACCGGCCGGCGTGGTCGGAATCTGCGGCGTGGCGACGACGTTCATGGGCTTCCTGCGCTGGTTCGTTTCCTTGCCTGCAATCCTGCCGTCACTTACCTGCGCTGTCACCCCTCTTCGCCTCTTCACGGCGGTTGCCGAACCCGTCATCCTGACAGAATATAGAATCCCGGCGTGACAACCGGGCCAACTCAGGGGATGAACGGTTCAATGGCGCAGGTATCGATCCGCAAGGTCGTCAAGGAATACGAAGGCAACGTCCAGGCGGTGAAGGGCATCGACCTTGAAATCGCCGACCAGGAATTCGTCGTCCTCGTCGGCCCCTCCGGCTGCGGCAAATCCACCACCCTGCGCATGATCGCCGGCCTCGAGGAAATCTCCGGCGGCGAAATCGCCATCGGCGGCAACGTCGTCAACGACGTCCCCCCCCGCGACCGCGACATCGCCATGGTCTTCCAGAACTACGCCCTCTACCCCCACATGTCCGTCTTCGACAACATGGCCTTCGGTCTCAAGCTGCGCAAATTCCCCAAGGACGAAATCAAGCGCCGTGTCGACGAAGCCGCCCGCATCCTCGACATCGCCATGCTCCTCGAACGCAAACCCAAAGCCCTCTCCGGCGGCCAGCGCCAGCGCGTCGCCATGGGCCGCGCCATCGTGCGCAACCCCAAGGTCTTCCTCTTCGACGAACCCCTCTCCAACCTCGATGCCAAGCTCCGCGTGCAAATGCGCACCGAAATCAAGAAGGTCCACCAGACCGTCAAAACCACCACCGTCTACGTCACCCACGACCAGGTCGAAGCCATGACGCTGGCCGACCGCGTCGTCGTCATGAACCACGGCGTCATCGAACAGGTCGGCCCGCCGCAGGAACTCTACCACCACCCCGCCACCCGCTTCGTCGCCGGCTTCATCGGCTCCCCCGCCATGAACTTCATCACCGTCAAAATCGGCTCGGACAACGGCATCTACGTCGAACTCGCCGACGGCACCCGCCTCGCCGCCAACCCCGCCCGCGCCGAGCGCTACAAAGAGCACGTCGGCAAAACCATGACGCTGGGCATCCGCCCCGAACACCTCACCGAAACCAAACCCAACGAAAAACCCGGCACCGCCTACTTCGACTGCACCGTTGACGTCACCGAACCCATGGGCATGGAAACCATGGTCCACTTCTTCATCAAAGGCGAACCCGTCTGCGCCCGCGTCGACCCCCTCACCATCGCCAACCCCGGCCAAACCCTCCGCCTCGCCGCCGACATGTCCAACATGCACCTCATCGACAACGACACGAACAAGGTCGTCTGAACCACTTCCCCCTCTCCCCTCCGGGGAGAGGGCCGGGGTGAGGGGGGAACACCGCCCTCTCCACACCCCCTAAAGAACAACAAGCGGGCTCTGCCCAAAACCCGCTGGGGCCTCAGACGCGTAGCCCAGCGAAGCGGCGACGAAAGCGACAGCGGTGCCCTTGCACCGCGAAAGCGCTCCATCCACCCCATCCATAAGAGTCCCCCCCCCCATGGCCGCCGACGACATCCTCATCCCCGCCACCACCCTCACCTCCTTCGTCGCCGCCATCTTCCGCGCCGCCGCCTGCTCCCCCGAAGAGGCTGGCCGCATCGCCCACCACCTCGTCTCCGCCAACCTCACCGGCCACGACTCCCACGGCGTCATCCGAACCCCCCGCTACATCGACTACGTCACCACCGGCCTCGTCCACCGCGACGTCAAAATCGACATCACCGCCGAATCCCCCACCCACGCCGTCGTCGACGGCCACTACGGCTTCGGCCAAACCATCGGCCCCCAAGCCGTCGACCTCGGCATCGCCAAAGCCAAATCCGCCGGCATGGCCATCATCGCCCTCCGCAAATCCGGCCACATCGGCCGCATCGGTGACTGGGGCGAACGCGCCGCCGACGCCGGCCTGGTCTCCATCCACTTCGTCAACGTCGAAAACGGCGAACTCGTCGCCCCCTTCGGCGGCACCGACCGCCGCTTCTCCACCAACCCCTTCTGCATCTGCATCCCCGGCGCCCCCAGCGCCGCAGGCGCGTCTGAAACAGCGCGCGAACCCCACCTCCTCCTCGACTTCGCCACCTCCCTCGTCGCCGAAGGCAAAGTCCTCGTCGCCTCCCGCGGCGGCAAACCCCTCCCCGAAGGCGCCCTCATCACCGAATCCGGCACCCTCTCCACCAACCCCGAAACCCTCTACGGCCCCCTCACCGACACCAGCCCCCGCGACCCCAAAAACGGCACCGGCGCCATCCGAGCCTTCGGCGACCACAAAGGCAGCGCGCTGGCCTTCATGTGCGACATCCTCGGCGGCATCCTCACCGGCGGCGGCCCCTCCGGCCCCGTCCCCGGCGGCAAACGCGGCCAAATCAGCAACGGCATGCTCTCCATCTACCTCGACCCCACCCACTTCGGCGCCCAGAACTTCGTCGCCCAGGCAAAGGACTTCGCCGACTACGTAAAATCCAGCCGCCCCGCCACCAACACCCCCGAAGTCCTCGCCCCCGGCGAACCCGAACACCGCACCCGCCAATCCCGCCTCCAAAACGGCATCCCCCTCCAACCCGACACCTGGACCAGCCTCCTCACCGTCGCCCAATCTCTCAACGTCCCCATCCCCAACTAGGGAAGCAAGAAAGGCTGGGCGCTGCCCAGACCCGCCAGGGGCCAAGCCCCTGGACCTTCCAACCACTCCATAAAATAGGATGGGTAAACAAAGCGCGACGAGGCAAATTCCGACGAATGGTGAATCATATCCCCCCATCTGAAGGACAAAATGTCGCTGATTTCTGCGCTATCCTTTGAGTTTTGGTAAGCGTCGACGTCGTCAGCCTTTCCCGAGTAGCCTGATCGTTCTAAGGTTGATCTCGCAACCAAACGGGGCCGATAGAAGTGGAACTCTACAAGTATGCTGGCCTTGATAGGTTTGACATCCTCAGAACGAGCCTCATTAGATATTCACAACCAAGTGCATTCAATGATCCATTCGAAATGCCGGCATTTCTCGAAAAAATTATCACCGACGAAGAAATGGAAATAAAATTGGAAAAAGAATTTATTCCGGAATTACTTAATCAATATATTGACAATTTTTCTACAGAAGGAAAGTTAGTGGTTCCATTTTCATATATATTGGAAAGAAAAGACGAATTATTTTAGCAGGCTCGCCGTGGAATCCCAAAATTATTGCATGCATTTACCATTGAAATACGGAAGAGAATTCATGATCTGGATAACCTTGTTGGTATCTTATCGCTCACCGAAGTGCCCGACGATCTTTTGATGTGGGCTCACTACGGTGATCAGCATCGCGGGATCGTTCTGGAGATTGACTCCGAGGATGCAACACTGAACGAGCGCCGGACGACCGACGACGACTTTCGCCACTTGCGCAAAGTTAACTACGCTGACGAAAGACCGGAACTTATTCTTTCCGAATTTTCTTTTGAAGACCTATTTTTGCTTAAAAGTAACCATTGGGGATATGAAAATGAATGGAGGATTATAAAGTCCCTAAGTGACGCCACGAAAACTATAAATGCAGAACCACATGACATTTACCTATTTAACCTGCCGTCTCGCGCCATCAAAAGACTAATACTCGGCGCTCGCGTTCCCGAACGAATTCGTCTCAACATTGAGAACGAATTGAGTTTAAATTCGCATCTATCTCATATAACCGTGCAACAGGCCCAACTCGAAGATCGCAAGTTCGCAATTAGGATTATCTAGGATGAATTTCTCTTCTGCCTTGCGAGACAAATAGGGAGAAAAATCCTATGCAAACATCAAGTGCCCCTACTCCCCCAACTCCTTCTCCACCGCCCGAACGACCACCCCCTGCCACCCCGGCCCCAACGCCCGCAGCCGCGCCAGCGTTTCCACCGGAAATCGGATACTCACCAGCGTCTTCGGCGCCGCCACAGGCGGCCGCCCCCGCCGCACCACCGTCTCCCCCCGCCGCAGCGTCGCCGCCGCGAAGAAATCCTCCGTCAACTCCGGCGCATCATCCGCCGGGTCCAAAATGGGCGCGCCAGCGCCGCTCTTCCTTGTCATGGCCATACCTCATCGAAATAACCCGCCGCACCTCGCCGCGCAGCGTCCACACCATCACCACCAGCCGCCCCGCCACATACCCCGCCGTGATGAACCGCGCCTCGCCATACGCGAACCGCTCATCCTCCAACGTGGCATGCAACCCGGCGAACACCGCCGCCGCATCCTCGAAATCCAGCCCCCGCTCCGGCAGCGTCACCCCCCGCTTCGCCGGGTCATAGCTGATCTTCACGATTTATCGCAGCTACAATTAATCCCCACTGCAATCCCTTTCCTACCCCACCAACGCCCGCACCATCCCCCGAACCGCCCCCAACTCCCCCACACTCACCCGCCCCTTCTTCACCGCCCCCCGCGCCCGCCAATCCAAACTCTTCACCTGATCCGCCAACACCACGCTCGCCGGGTCCCCCGCCAGCCTCACCTCAAACGGATATCCCTTGATCCGCGTCGTCACCGGGCAGCACAGCATCAACCCCGCCCGTCCATTATACGAAGCCGGACTCAGCACCAGCGCCGGCCGATGCCCGGCCTGCTCATGCCCCGCCTGCGGATCGAACGTCAGCCAAACCACATCTCCCGCATCCGGAACATACCCCCGCCCGCTCACCAGGCCTCCCGCCCCACCGGCCCGCCGCTCGACACCTCGTCATGCCGGTTCTCGTCGCTGATCCCCGCCACCAGCGCCGCCAAATCATACCCGTCCTCCACGATCGGCTCCATCACCACCCGCCCCCCTTCCTCGCGAACCTCCACCGCCTGGTCCACGGAAACCCGCGCCGCCGCCATCACCGACGCCGGAATCCGCACCGCCGCACTGTTCCCCCACTTCTTCACCACCACGCGCATCACACACCTCCTGTCCACCCCTTCATCCTCCACCCTTAACGCTGTCGTGTCAACAATGTAGATACACAGAGAACCCTCCTGCCTCCCCGAGTCGCACCCCTTGCCCTCCAAAGTTTCGTTCTGCTAAGGTTGCGAACCAAGATGTCCGGGGGGATCCAGCCATGTTGCCGCGAAATATCCGCATCGCCGCCTTGTCCGTCGCCCTCCTCATCCCCGGCATCGCCGCCGCCGCCCCCACCGACCCCCCGGGCGCCCTCGCCACTCCCACCCCCGGCACCCCCGCCCCCGTGCCCCCATCCACCGTCCCCACGGTCGCCGCCAACGATGGCCGCGCCGCATCCCTCGCCCCGCAAACCGATCCCCGCGTCACCTCAGTGCGTGACCGCCTGACCAACGTCACCGCCAACATCCGCGCCATCCGCACCCAGTACGACGCCCTCCAGCGCGACGCCCAATGGACGCTCCGCGCCACCGTCGAACAGACCCAGACCGCCCAGCGCGGCCTGCGCGAATACCGCCGCCAGGCCCGCGACGCCGTCGTCGATACCGACAAGCTGATCGAAGATTCCAACCAGCTCCTCAAGACCCAGAAATCCGAGCTCGTCAGCCAGTTCTTCGCCTTCTACCAAAGCAACGGCCTCCAGTTCCCGCCCATCAACACCAACCTCCAGGCCGAAAACGTCGAACCGCCCCCCATCGACCTCGACGAAGCCCTGACCCGCCGGGCCCGGGACGTCGAACGCATGAAGGACATCGAGGCCACCCTCGCCACCCCCCTGCGCGCGGGCGCGCCCGGCGTGCCCGGCGAAGACCGCAACCAGCTCCAGTTCGAGCTCCAGCAGCTCAAGCGCCAGGGCGCCCCCAACGAAACCAATCTCCGCCGCGGCTACACCGCCTACGAGTCCCTGCGCGGCTCCTACCAGCAGCTCGCCCGCCTCGTCGCCGACACCGCCCGCCTCCGCCTCGACGCCGACCGCCTCTCCAGCGAAATCGACGGCGCCATCTCCGATCTCTTCAGCCTCGCCACCCAGCAAAGCAGCTTCCGCCAGACCGTCACCGCCTATTTCGCCGCGGCCCTCACCGCCCTCATCGTCGGCTTCTTCATCGTCGTCGCCCTCGATTCCAAAGTCCGCGCCAACATCTTCGGCGGTCAGCTCGGCGTCGCCGGCGGCCAGGCCGGCATCCAGTTCGTCACCATCTTCGCCCTCGTCATCGCCATCATCCTCTTCGGCGTCA
This sequence comes from uncultured Rhodospirillales bacterium, assembly GCA_903928895.1. Classification (GTDB taxonomy): domain Bacteria; phylum Pseudomonadota; class Alphaproteobacteria; order Acetobacterales; family Acetobacteraceae; genus CAIYPH01. The sequence goes on from CAIYSR010000117.1 coordinate 29,113, forward strand.
TGGGCATCCTCGAAGGCAAGGAACTCTCAGCCCTGCTCGGCGGCCTCAGCGGCTACATCCTCGGCCGCGGCGTCGGCGGCAACCAGCCAGCCCAGCACCAACCGCCCCCCTAAGGCCGAGGACGCCCGCGCCGCGAAAAATCCTTGAACCGGGTTTCACCGCGTTTTAGGAATAAATTCATGCGAACCCAGCCCCTTCCCTCCCCCATCCGCGCCAGCGCCCTCGGCATCGCCGCGCGCCTCACCGGGATTCTCACCGGCCTCGCCACCATTATCGCCTATGATTTCCTGCGCAATCCGCGCCGCGTCGGCCTCATCATCACCCTCTGGAGCCGCCTCCACCGCGCCGCCCGCCGCTTCGAGCGCCTCGCCGCCCGCCTCGCCGCCGGCAAGCCCGAGCCGAAGCCCCGCGCTCACCGGCCCCGCCCCAAACCCGCCGCCCCCAGCCCCCGCAGCATGCGCAATGCCCCGCTCCCGCGCGGCCACGGCTGGATCGTGGCCGAGCTGAAACACCGCGCCGCCCTCTACCGCCTCTACCTCGAAACCCTCCTCGCCGAACCCGACACCGCGGCCCTCCTGGCCGCCTCCCCCGCCGCCGCCCGCATCCTGCGCCCGTTCTGCCGCATGCTCGGCCTCCCCCCCATCCCCGAATCCCCGCCCGAACCCGTCAGCCAACCCAGCCAGCCCGCACCGCGCCGGACGCCCCCGTCGGCGTCCCACCCCGCGCCCCGGCCAGCCCGCCGCCGCCCGCCCCGGCCCGCGAAAAAAACCGCCTGACCCACGGCGCCGACTTGCGTCTTAATTGTTCCGTTTAGTTAATTAAATCGCCCCGGATCGACCAGCCCCACCGCCCCCGCCAGATCCGCATCCACCTTCCCCTCCACCAGCCCCGCCACCAGCCGCCCCATCGCCGGCGATGTCTGGATGCCATACCCCCCCTGCCCCACACACCAGAAAAACCCGTCCGCCACCCGATCGAACCCCACCACCAACCCCCGATCCGGCGAAAACGTCCTGAGCCCCGCCCAGCTCCGCTCAACCCGCCGCACGTCGATATCGAGTGCCCGCTGCATCGCATCGATCCCCACCGCCACGTCGTACTCGTCCGGCTGCACATCATGCGCATGGATCGGCGTCTCATCCGCCGGCGACACCATCAGCTTCGTCCGCATCTCCGGCCGGCAATACCACGCCTCATCCATGTCGTTGATCATCGGCCAATCCGTCACCACCCAAGGCGCCGGGTCCACAATGCAAGCCGTCCGCCGCATCGCCACCAGCCCCAGCGCCCGCACCCCCGCCATGACCGCCACCTCATCCCCCCAAGCCCCCGCCGCATTGACCACGATCGGCGCCCGAAACACCGCCCCGCCCGTCACCTCGACCTCCCACGCCCCCCCCACCCGGACAATCCGCCCCGCCCGGCTCCGCAACGCCAACACCCCGCCCCGCCCACGGTGCAACCGCAGGAACCCCTGATGGATCGCCGCCACATCCAGATCCGCCGCCCCCGCCTCATAAGCCGCCGCCGTCACCACGTCCCGGATCGCTGGAACCATCCCCCGCGCCTCGGCAACCGTTATCTCCCGCACCCCGACGGCCCCTACCATCGAGTCGCGCAGCGCCCCCTCCTGCCCCGCCCTCGCCAGCACCAGCGACCCCCGAACCCCACACAACGGCACCTCCGAAAACCCCACCGGCGGCGAAACCAGAAATTCCCGCGACGCCCGCGTCAGAATCTGCGCATCCGGCGAGCCATAATTGGCCAACCACACCGCCGCCGACCGTCCCGTCGAATGATACCCCGCCGCCGCCTCCGCCTCGACCAGCGCCACGCGCCGGGAAGCCGACAACTGCGCCGCCGCGGTTGCCCCCACGATGCCGGCGCCGATTACGATCACGTCATACGAATGGATGTCCATGCCACGAACATGCCCACCCGCGGCCGCCCCGGCAACCCGTCAATCCGCCAACGAAATCCCGCTCCGCACCCGCACCAGCCCATTGACCAGCCCAACGATCTCCAAAGCCCCGAACGGCTTGCGCAGCAGTCGGGTCGCCCGATCCTCGGGCACTGGCTCCGGCATTTCCCAATCCATCAACCCGGTGACGAACACGATCGGTACCCCGCCCCACAGCCGCCGCAGCCATCGCCCGAATCCAACGCCCTGCATCATGCCGGGCAGCGAGATATCGATCACCGCCGCATCCACCCGCTCCGCCGCCGCATGCGCCTGCGCCGCCACGCCGCTGTCGGCCGCACTGACGTGGTAGCCCGCCCCGCGCAGGGCGCGGGCGACCACATCGCGAACCTGGAGATGGTCTTCGACCAGCAGGACCTTCATGCCGGGCGTCGGCATATGGCACAGCATGGGCGGGATACGATCATGCATGGCCCGGCCATGACCGCGCACACCCATCTGGGCGGGCATACTCGAAACCATGAAACTCAGGCTCCCCAATGGACATTCGCCCAAGCTAGGCGCCTGCATCCGGCCGGGGATCATGATGCCGTCAATTGACCGTCAATTTCCGCTATTTTTCGTTATTCTTGGGGCCGCCCGACGAATTTCACGGTAGTGTGATCGGGACGTTCACTCCGGGCCAACCGTTGGATGGGCCGGATCGATGAATGAGCCGTCATGATCCAATTGATCAGGTCAGCGATAGATCACGCAGTTCTGCCGCCCCGCCATCACGCAGTCCTGGATGTGCGATACCCCCGACAGGATGTCCCCGAGCCGCCAGCCGATCACGATCAGCACGACGACCACCACCATTGCGATCAGCGCATTGCGCCGCGACGGAGGGTCATCATCCGGCTCTTGTATCGGCATCTCGATTGACACTGTCAGTGGAGGCGTTCAGTTGACCTCATGCGCCCCATGATCGCAATCCTGCTCGGCCTGACCGTCGGCGCGGCCGCCCCTGCCGTCGCCGGGCAGGACCGGTTTTTCGAGACCTCCGACCATGTCCGCCTGCACTACATCGAGGCGGGGCGCGGGCGGCCGATCGTGCTGGTCCCGGGCTGGACCATGCCGGCCTGGATCTGGCAGCAGCAGATCGACGACCTCGCGCGCAGCTATCGGGTGATCGCGCTCGACCCGCGCGGCCAGGGCGACAGCGCGATCCCGGCCGCCGGTTACGAGCCGCATCGGCGCGGCGCCGATATCGGCGAATTGCTCGCCCAGCTCGGCCCGGAGAAACCCCTGGTCGTCGCCTGGTCGTTGGGCGTGCTCGATACGCTGGCCCATGTCCATGACAAGGGTGACGCGGCCATTGCCGGGCTGGTGCTGGTGGACAACTCCATCGGCGAGGACCCGCCCCCCGTCGCCGCTCCGCTCCGCCCCGGCCCCAAACCGCCGCGCGAAGTGGCGATGCGCGCGTTCGTGCATTCGATGTTCGCCCACCGCCAGCCGCAATCCTGGCTCGACCGGCTGACCGCGACCACGCTGCGCACCCCATCGGCCGCCGCCGCCGCCCTGCTGGCGTACCCGGTGCCGCGCACGTTCTGGAAGGAGGCGGTCTACGCCACCGCCAAGCCGGTACTCTATATTGTGCGCCCGAAATTCGAGGGACAGGCCGCCAACCTTGCCGCCCATCATCCCGCCGCCGAGACGGCAGTGGTGCGCGATCTTGGCCATGCCCTGTTCGTCGACGACGCGCCCCGTTTCAACACCATGCTGCGGGGCTTCATCGCCCGCCGGATCTGGCCCAAGTGACAACGAGCAGAAGTTTTTTGCTTCTTTTTTTCAAAAAAGAAGGGCTTTCTTTTTTTGAAAAAAAAGAAACAAAAAAACTTCATCCGTTGACTGTGCAGACCCCTGAGGGGACTGCGCGATGACGGGGCGGCCGACGTTGCGGTCTTTGCTGCCGCTGTTCCTGGTCTCGTTTGCCACCGTGGGCTTCGAGATTGCGCTGACGCGGTATTTCGCCGTCGCGAAGTGGTCGGAATACGGTTACTGGGTGATTTCGATCGTGCTGGCGGGGTTCGCGCTGTCCGGCGTGGTGATGGCACTGGCGCGGGATGGATTCGCGCGACACGGCGTGACGCTGCTGCGCTGGCTGCCGCCGGTGCTGATCCTCGCCGCCGCGCTCGGCTATCGCGGGGTCACCGTGATCGCGTTCAACCCGCTGCAATTGCAGAACCAGGCGACGCTGTGGCCGCAACTGGCCAATATCGGATTGTATTACCTCGCCCTGCTGCCGTTCTTTTTTCTCGGCGGTCTGTACATCAGCCTCACCTTCGTGCTGAACCCGACCGCCATCGGCCGAGTCTATGGATTCGACCTCGTCGGCGCCGGGCTCGGGGCCTTGGCGGCACTTGCGCTGATGTTCGTGGTCCACCCCTTCGCCCTGGTGCCCTGCCTGCTGGTGCCGTTGGCGCTGGCGGCCTGCGTGAACGGTCGGATGCCGGTCCTCCTCGTCACCGTCCTGGCGCTGGCGGCCAGCGAGGCGGTGCTGATCCTCGACGACCAAGCCGGGTTCAACGACTACAAGCCGATCTATGCCCCGCTGCACGTGCCGGACAGTCAGACGGTGGCGAGCCTGCGCTCGCCGCGCGGGCTCTACATGCTGCTCGATGACTTCACCGAGCGGGTCGATACCGATGTCTCCAACAATGCCGGGCTGCTCGGGCTGCCGGGTCCGCCGACCTCGTTCGGGCTGTACCGCGACGGCAACCGGCTGGCGGCGCTGCCACGCGCGGCGATCGACGCGCGCTATGCCGGCGCCACGCTGGCTGCCCTGCCCTACATGCTGCGGACCAAGGCGCGGGTGCTGCTCGGCGGGACCTCGGGGGGGTTCCGGATCGCCGAGCTTGCGGCGCTCGGGGTGAAGTCGATCGATGCGGTCGAATCCGAGCCCATCATCCGCGCCGCGCTGGAAAGCGGGCTTGGTCCCTCGCCCGCGCTCGGGGGTGCCGCCCGCATCCTGGCGGACAGCCCGATCGCCGCCGCCCGGCCGGGCCGCTACGACGTGATCGACCTGTCCGCGGACTTCCTCGACAGCGCCGAGACCAATGCGAGCGCCTTCGCCACCGAGGCGATCGCGACCTATCTCGCCGCCCTGCCGGCGGACGGGCTGCTGTCCATCCCGGTGTCGATCCGCGAATTCCCGGCCTATGCGGTGCGCATGCTCGCCACCACGCGGGCGGCACTGCTGGCGCGCGGCGTCGTCGATCCGCCCGCCCATGTGCTGGTGATCCGCTCGGCCTGGAACGTGCGCATCCTGGTCTCGCCCGGCGCGATCCGGCCGGAGGCGATCGCTGCGGCACAGGCATTCGCCGCGGCAAGGTCGTTCGACCTGTCCTATTTCCCCGGCATCGACGTCGAGGCGGCGCGGGCATCGATTTTCAACGACCTGCCCGCGGTGTCCTTCGCCTCGGGCTCGGTCACCTCGGGCGAGGGCGCGCATGATGCCATCGCCGAAGAGGCCGAGGCGGTGCTGCGGGGCGAAGCAACCGAGAGCGCGGCCGAGTTCGACCTCGCGCCGATCACCTATGACCGCCCGGCCTTCTATGCGGTGCTGCGGCTGGACCGGCTGGGCCTGTTGCTGCGGCGGCTCGAACTGCTGCCGCAGCAGGAGATCGGGCCGCTCATCAATCTCGCCGTGCTGGCGCAGGCGATCCTGATCGCGGCGCTGGTGCTGGCGGTGCCGGCGCTTGGCGGGCGGCGGCTGCGCGCGAGCGCGCAACCGAGGGGCGGCGTGATGAGCGGCGTGATCGGCGGCGTGCGGGGCACGGGCGTCGGGCGGGCGATCCTGTATTTCTCCGGGCTCGGGCTGGGCTTCCTGTTCCTCGAGATTTTCCTGATCGAGCGCGCGAGCTTCTACCTCAACGACCGGACCTCGGGCTTCGCCCTGGTGCTGACCGGGATGCTGATTTTCTCGGGTCTCGGCTCGATGCTGGAGAGCAGGTTCGAGCGCCGGGGGCATTGTGCGGTGGCGGTGGCGGTGGCGTTCGTGCTGCTGTGGGGCGCGGCGATGGCGATGTGGTTGCAGGATTTCATGCTGGCCACGCTCGACCTGCCCTGGGCGCTGCGTGCGGCGCTGGTGCTGCTGGCGGTGGCGCCGCCCTCGGTGGCGCTGGGGCTGCCCTTCCCGCTCGGACTCTCGCGCATGGGCGATGGCGGGTTCCTGCCTTGGGCCTGGGGCCTCAACGGCGCGTTCTCGGTGGTCTCGACGCCGCTGGCGAACCTGATCGCGCTGCAATTCGGCTTCGACAGGGTTCTTTTGAGCGCCCTGCTGCTGTATGTGCTCTGCGTCGTTTTCTTCCCCCACCCGAAAGACCCCAAAGCGTGGCCGACACCAGCCTGACCCTGACCCGCCGCTCCCTGCTTGCCGCCGCGCCGGCCCTGACCATGGGGCTGCTCGCTGCCGCCCCGAGCCGCGCCGCGACCGCCTGGAGCCGCGAGGCGTTCCAGGACGCGATGGCAAAATCCGGCCGCCCCGTCTCGCTCACCGATGCGCAGTTCAACGCCATCCAGGCGCGCAAGCCGGCGGCGCTGAAGCGGATCGAGAGCTATCTCAAGGAGCGTCTCGGCGCGGCCGATCCGGCGGTGATGAAGGCCTTCGCCGAGGTGCCGCGCGAGTACTACCATTATATGTATGAAGGCCGCCACGCGACGCCGGGCGAGGCCTATGAGGACAATCCCAAGCCCTGGGCGCTGGGCTACGGCTCGGCGCTGTCGGATTATCTCGGCCAAGCCTACATGACCCAGGTGGCAAAGCCGCAGCAAGGCGACGTGACGCTCGAGATCGGCACCGGCAGCGGCTTCCAGTCCTCGCTGCTGTCGCGCATCGTGGCGCGCTCCTACTCGATCGAGATCATCGAGCCGCTGGGCAAGGCGGTGGGCAAGATTTTCGCGCCGCTGGGCTACGACAATGTCGAAAGCCGGGTGGGCGACGGGTATTTCGGCTGGCCCGAGGTGAAGGACGGGTTCGACATCATCATCGTCACCTGCGCGGCCCAATACGCGCCGCCGGAGCTGTTCAAGCAGCTCAAGCCGGGCGGGCGGATGCTGATCCCGATCGGCCAGCCGTTCAAGCGCGGCCAGTTCCTCTACGTCTATACCAAGGACGCCGAGGGCAAGGTGCATTCGAAGAAGGATGTCGGCGTGTTCTTCATCCCGATGACCGGCACGATGATGAAAACGCCGGCGCCCAAGGGCAGCGAAGGTTGACGGCTCGGGCGGCGTGCGCCTCCTTCTGATCGCCTTCCTGGTGCTCACCGCCCCCGCACTGGCGTGGGGGCAGGCGCAATCCAATGCGTCCGTGATCGACGCGGCCATCCATAGCATCCTGGAGGGCGAGGACGAGCCGACCGCGGCGGCGCTCAAGACGCTGCGCGCGCTTGGCGACCGGGGCGCGGTGGCGCCGCTGATCCAGATGCTGTTCTGGACCGATACCGCGCCGCCGATCGTGGAGACCCTGGAGGCACTCACCGGGGCGCGGCCGGGGGGGCGGTTTTTCGACTGGATGGTGTGGCAGGAGGATCATCCGCAGCCTTCTTATGAGGGTTACACGGCGCTGCTGGTGGAACTCCTGACCGGGCTCGACCGCAACTACGACCGCTTCCTGCGGCCTGGGATCGCCCACACGATCCGGCTGGAGGAGCTGGCCTGGGGTGGGGTGAAGGTCAACGCGATCCCGCCGCTCGACGCTCCGCGCATGGTGGCGGCGGCGGAGGCGGCCTATCTGAACGCGGACGACCGGGTGTTCGGGGTCAGCCTGAACGGCGACAGCCGGGCCTATCCGCTGCGGATCATGAACTGGCACGAGATGGCCAACGACGTCGTCGGGGGCATTCCGGTGAGTCTCGCCTATTGCACGCTGTGCGGCGCCGGGATCCTGTATGACGGGCGGGTCGAGGGCGCGCCCGCGGCGGTGACCTTCGCCACCTCGGGGCTGCTCTACCGATCGAACAAGCTGATGTTCGACCGGATTTCGGAATCGCTGTGGAACCAGTTCACCGGCCGGCCGGTGATCGGGCAGCTCGCCGGGCTGCCGCTGCGGCTGAAGCAGCTGCCGATGGTGATCGAAAGTTGGGAGCATTGGCGCGCGACCCATCCGGACACGCGGGTTCTCGCGCAGGAGACCGGCTACAGCCGCGACTACGCCCCCGGCACCGCCTATCGCGCCTATTTCGCCAGCCCCGACCTCGCTTTTCCGGCCGCAGTCCATGACCGCAGCCTCAAGCCGAAGGAGAAGGTGTTCGGCATCGAGGTGCCGGGTGGGCGCAAATCATGGCCGCTCGCAAGCATCGAGCTGATCCAGGAGCGGGTCGGCCTGCTCGACGTGGTGCTGATCGGCACGCCCGGCACCGACACCGTGCGGGCCTACGAGGCCACCGGCCACCGCTTTGTCCGGACCGGCGCGGATCGGCTCGGTTCGGAAGACGGCGACTGGACGGTTACCGAGGCGGCGCTGGTCGGGCCGGGTGGCCGGTCGCTGCCCCGCTTGCCCGGCCATGTCGCCTATTGGTTCGCGTGGAGCGGCTTTCTGGGGGATTGAGGCTGGGGGATGGCAGGAAGGAAGTGCTTCTTTTTTGAAAAAAAGAAGCAAAAAACTTTTATCCGTTGTCGTGCTTTGCCATGTACGTCGGGCTGCCATGGACAAAGTTTTTTTGCTTCTTTTTTTTCAAAAAAAGAAGCGCTTTTGTCTTTTGTTTTCTTCTAACTTCCCGCCGGATTACTCAATACTTCACGTATTCGACAGAAAAACTGTTGTAGGACGTCGCCGCGGCGACGCGCAGGAAGTCGGCGAGGTCGATTTTGAGGCGCGACGCCGGGGTGTCCAGCACCCAGGTTGTCTCGCTGCCCTTGATCCGCGCGGTATCGATCGGGCGGACCTGACGGGCGTACTTGGCGCCGTCGGGCAGGCTGGCCAGGCAGGCATCGATTTCGTGCCGCGTGGTCTCGTAGAACGCGGTGACCCGTGCGGGGGCTGCCTCGTCGTTGGCGACGCAGCGCACAGTGTGGGCCGCCGCCGCCAGCCCGGCCCAGACCGTGCAGGATGCCCCCGCCAGGAAGGGCTTGCTGTGCCAGTACTGCGGTTCGTCGGGGGCGCCGCGCAGGGCGACGAATCCGGAGGGCGGATCGGCCAGCACCCGGGTCAGCGCCGGACAGATATCGGCCGCCGCCGCGCCGGGCAGCGCCAGCAGGGCCAGGGCGCAGGCCAACAGGCGGTTCACGCCTCGACCTCGCTGTCGGCGGGCGCATCCATCAGCAGGCGCTGCATGTCGACGTAGAGACCGGTGTCGAGCGCGGCGCGCAGTGCCTCCCGGCTCGCCATGTCGTCCTCGACATCGTCGTAGATCTCGCGATCCAGCGGCAGGTCGGCGATCCCCTTCTCGGTCGCCGAGTCAACCCAGCGCAGGGTGATCTCCTCATCGGCGGCGTGGATCAGGCGCAGTTCGGTGCGGCCATCGAACGGGGGCGCCGGGACGTGGCGCAGGACGCTGACTTTCATCACCTCCAGCACAACATCGTTGATCTCGGCCTCATGGGCGATCAGCTTTTCCCGCAGCGCGGTCCAGCCGAAGACCAGCCGTGGGGTCAGCCCCTCGCCCATTTCCTGCTGTACCGCGGGGGCGGAGGCGCCGAACGATGCTTCGTAGAGCTCGGTCGCTTCGGCCTCGACCTCGCGCCAGCGGTCGATCTCGGTCATGTCCTCGACCAGGATCCACTGGCCGCGCGCCATGTCGATGTAGGTGAGGTGCGCGGGCAGGCGCATGCGCGCGCCGCAGCCGGGGCAGGCCATCGCCTGGAAGGTGCCGTCGAGGATTTCGGCGCGCAGATCGGGTCGCCGGTCGGCGTTGACACTGGCGGCGAGGCGGGTTTCGACCTCCATCCCGCAGCCCGTGCAGGTCGCCTTGGCCGGAATGAAGATCGACATCGCTAGCCTCCGGTGGGTTGTTTCGAGATCGCCTAGTGCTTGGCCGGGGCGCCTTTGTCGGCGGCCTTGCCCCCGAACATGTAGGCGGCCAGCCCGGCATCGATCCCGTTGGGCGGCGGTTTGGATTTGAAGTAGCTGAAGGCGTAGAGCTCGGCGAAATATTCGCCCGGGGCACGCCACTGGTAGTCGCGGACTGTGTTCGAATTGGAGCGCGACGCGACCGCGTAGCTCACCCACTCATTGGCGTAGGCCTCGTGGTAGCTGCGTCCGCCGATGTCGTGGGCCTTGCCCCAGGGCCATTCGGTGTTGCGGCGGGAGAAGCAGAGGTCGAGGAACGTCTCGATCACGTGCCAGTCCGCATCGGACATCGTGCCGGGCTTGCCCTGCTTGGGCTCCTTGTTCCAGTCATCCTCGCTCATTTTCGGCGGGCGCTTGGTCCTGGCGCCGGCCAGGGCCTTGGTGACCATACTCATCAGTTCGGTGGCATCGATGGTGAGCGCCTTGCCCTCGCCCGCGGTGAACGCGCCGATCAGGGCGGTGGCGACCGATTTGCGGTCCTCCGCCTTCCAGCCGCCGGCGCCGGGCTTGCCCTGGCCGGCGTTCATGATGCCGAAGCGATCGTCGACGGAATGGCCGAGCTCGTGCAGGGTGGAGATGCTGAAGCCGTTGGCCTTCACCGGCTTGCCGGTGTCGGGGTCGACGTAGTTCCATTTCTCCTTGCCGTAGTCGCCCATGGTGATTTCGGCGCCGCCGTAGGCGGCGCCGGTGTTCTTGGTGCCGTCATCGTCGAGCGGCTGGTAGGAGAGTTTCTGCATCCGGCCCTGCACCACGTCGGTCTCGGGTACCTTGTCGAACATCTCGTAGACCTGCTCGAGATGGGTGTTCTTCATCCCGCTCGGATTGTCGATTTCGAAGCCGTAGCGCTCCTTCAGCGCCTTGGCGTAGACCTCCTGGACGATGGCCTTGTCCTTGGCGGCCTTGGCCGCGTCGTTGAACAGCGATTCGGCGGACGCGTTGACCAGCTTGAGCTTTTTTGCCCGCTCGGCCCGATCGGTCAGCTTGCCGACCTCGGCGATCAGATCGTCGAGATCCGACAGGCGCAGCGACAATTCGGCCTTCTTTTTGTGTTTCTCGGGGAGCTTGTCCATCGATTGCTGTGCGCCGTCGCGCATCGCCGTCACCGCCGAGGTCACGCCTTCGACGGCGGATTTGGAGACGCGGGCGATGTCGGCCTGGGCGTTGCCGGCGGCCTGCTTGGCGCGCGCCACCAGGGCGCTGACCGCAGTCACCCGCTCGTCGTTGCCGGGCAGTTTGGTTGCGGCGGTGAAGTCGTCGCGCAGGCTCTTGGCCTGGGCCTTGTAGTGGCCGTCATTGAGCCCGGCCTCGGCGACCTTGGCGATTTGCTCGTCGAGCGCGGTCATGGCCGCCTCGAACTTCTTGGTGTCGCTGGCGACCAGGCGGTCGGCGATCGCCTTGTTGAGGGTGTCGCCGACCTTCTGGACCCCGGAGGTGACCTTGTTCTTGACCGTATTGAACCCGTCGGTGACGGTTTTTTTGAGTTTGCGCAGCCCGTCGCCGAGATTCTCGTGGACGCCCTGTCCATTCCCCGCCGCTTCGTCGGCGGGTTGCGGCAGATCGACGCCGAGAACGGCCTTGACCCAGAGTATTCTCGCCGTGTTCTCGGACATGTGACCTCCCGCCTCTGTGGCCCGCACCGTAGGATCATTCTCCAACCGGCAGGTGAAAGCAACGCAGTTTCGTCCGGGCCACCGCGCCGGAGCGGCGGCCCGGGCGAGCCTTCAGCGCGGCAGCAGCTTCTGCACCTCGGACGCCATGGTCTTGAGCGTCTCTTCCGGCGTCGCCTTCTGCTCGACCAGCAGGGCCAGGTTGTCGACCATGGTCTGCGTCACCTTGACACCGTTGTTTCCAGGGAACGAATACCAAGGGATCATCTTGTCCATCTGGTTGAGCCCGGCGCGGAACAGCGGGTTCTCAGCGTAGAATTTGCCGAGGTAGCGGTCGTCCTTGGGCGCGAGGGCGTTGTTGGGGACGTAGCCGGTGCCGGGGACGACGACCGAGGCGCCGTAAGGGCCGGCGGCGAATTTGACGAACTCGTAAACCGCCTGCTGGCGCTTGGGGTCGGTGGTGAACATCACGGCGGCGTTGCCGCCGGTCGGCAGGCGGCCCTTCTGGGCGTCGATCACCGGCATCGCGGTGGTGCGCAGCTCGAACTTGGTGCCGACGCCGTTGATGGTGGAGCGCAGCGCGCCGGTGGTCCAGAAGGTCAGGCCGATCTTGCCGGCGGTGAAGCCCTGGAGGGCGGCATCCGACGAGAGCGCCGGCATCTTGCCTTCCTTGACCATGCGGTCGAGCAGCTTGAGCGCGGCGAGGCCTTCGGGGCCGTTGAAGGCGACCTTCTTCTCGTCCGGCGTCAGCATGGTGCCGCCGTGGCCGAAGAGGAGGGCGGAGAACATCCAGTCATCGCCCTGCCAGCGGAAGGACATTCCGGTGACGCCATCGCCGAGGGCCTGGATCTTGGCGGAGAGCTTGAACACCTCGTCCCAGGTCTTGGGCATGTTCTCGGGGTCACCGCCGGCTTTGCGGACCAGATCGGCGTTGTAATAGAAGATCGGGTTGGAGGTGGCGAAGGCGAGGCCCATCTGCTTGCCGCCGAAGCGGGCGAGGTTGAGCAGCCCTTCGGAGAAGCCGAGGGCGTCGAGGCTGGCTTCCTTTTTCAGGAAGGGGGTCAGGTCGGTGCCGATGTTGCGTTCGGCCAGGACGCGCAGGCGGTTGAGGCCGATGAAGCTGACGTCGGGCATTTCGGCGGTGCCGGCCTGGCGCAGCATCAGTTGCAGGCCGTCCTCGTAGGTCGGCGAGGGCGAGGTGAAGGTGATCTTCACGTCGGGGTGCAGGCGCATGTATTCGCCTGAGATCTGGTCCATCACCGACTTGAAGAAGCCGGGCATGGGGTAATGCACCATGATCTCGGTGGTTTCGGCGCGCGCGGGGGCGGCGAGGCCGGCGAGCAGCGCGGCGGCGAGGAGGAGGCGGCGTTTCATGGCGGAGGCTCCTTGTTGGGGAAGGGTCAGCCCTTGAGCCCGGTCATCGTCATGCCTTCGATGAACAGGCGCTGGGCGAAGAGGAAAAACAGGACGAGGGGCGCGGTGATGACGACGGTGGCGGCCATCAGGGCGCCGTAGTCGTCGCCGGCCTCGGCGGCGCGAAAGAACAGCAGGCCGAGCGGCGGGGTGGCGAGCTGGGTTTTCGAGATGGCGATCAGCGGCCAGTAGAGGTCGTTCCAGTGGGCGACGACCGAGAAGATGGCGAAGGCCGAGGCGGCGGGCCAGGCGTTGGGCAGGATGATGCGCCAGACGATGGCGGCCTCGGACAACCCATCGCTGCGGGCGGCGAGGATCAGGTCGTCCGGGATCGCCTTGATGAACTGGCGGAACAGGAAAATCGCGAACACCGAGAGGGTGAAGGGCACGATCAGCACGGCGAGCGTGTTGAGCAGGCCGAGGGTGCGGGCGGCGGCGTAGAGCGGGATGGAGATGGCGTGGATCGGCACCAGCAGCCCGAGCAGGACGATCCCGAACAGGAGTTCGCGCCCGCGAAACCGCAGCTTCGCCAGGGCGTAGGCCGCGGGCAGGGCGAAGACGATCTGGAAGGCGACGATGGCGGCGCAGACGATCAGGCCGTTCAGCAGGATGCGGCCCATGGGGATGCGGGTGAAGGCCTTGGTGTAGTTCTCCCAGCCCGACCAGTGCGTGGGGATCATCGACAGCCCCGCCGAGAAGACCTCCGCCTGGGGCTTCAGCGAGGTCGAGATCATGAACAGGAAGGGGAACAGCACCAGTACGGCGCCGGCCGCCAGCACCACGAGGCGAAGGGCGCGCATCATCCGTAATGCACCTGCTTGTCCAGCACCCGGGTCTGGATCACCAGCACGAACAGGCACAGCGCGATGAACACCACGGCCATTGCCGAGGCGCTGCCGACGTGGAGATAGACGAAGCCCTCCTGGTAGATCACCCAGAGCAGCGTCTCCGATGCCTTGGCCGGCCCGCCCTGGGTCAGCGTCGCCACCGTCTCGAAGGCCTTGACCGCGTTGATCACCGAGATGGTGATCACGAACAAGGTGGTCGGCCCCAGCATCGGCCAGGTGACGATCCGGAAGCGGTCCCACGCCGAGCGCACGCCGTCCATTTCGGCGGCCGCGTACAGCGTGCGGTCGATCGCGGTCAGTCCCGCCAGGAACAGCACCATGTTGAAGCCGAGCGCCTGCCACACCCCGATCACCGCGAGGGCCAGCAGCACGTTGTCGCTGGAGCCGAGCCAGTTGACGCCGGCGAAGCCGGCCAGCCGCAGCACCAGGTTGATCGGACCGATGCTGGGATGCATCAGGTACTGCCACACGCTCGCCATCGCAACGACCAGCGAAACCACCGGCAGGAAGTAGACCGAGCGGAAGAACGCCCGCCCCGCCACCTCCGCCTCGATCAGCAGCGCCAGACCGAGCCCGAGCAACACCGAAGCGGGCGCCACCATGGCGACATAGAGCGCGGTGTTGCGCAGCGCGCCGCGGAAGGTCCGGTCGGTCAACAGGTCGGCATAGGCGTCGAGCCCGAGGAAATTGATCTCGGGCACACCGAGTTCCGCGTCTGTCAGCGACAGCGCCAGCACGGCCAGCGTCGGCAGCACCAGCAGCACCAGCATCAGCGCCGCCGTGGGCCCCACCAGCCGCCACGCCGCTCGCGCCTCGAGCGCTCGGGCGATGGCACCGGGACTGGCCGGTTTGGGCCTAGCTCGCATGGGGCTGACCGGCATGGGCCGGCTCTCGCGCAGCGGCGCCCGCCGGGTGGCGCGCGACCCGTGCGCCCATGGCATCGAACACCAGCAGCGCTTCGTCGTCGGCCGCTGCGTGCAGCTCCGCATGGAAGCGCAAGGGCTCGGCGGCCGTCGGCGGCATTTTCGCGATCAGCCCCTCCGCCAGCCCGTCGGCGGTGCAATGGACCAGCGCCTCGGCGCCGAGAAACTCGATCCGCTCGAGCCGCACCGGCAGCCTCCCCGGCCCCGCCTGGGGGTCAAGCCGCAGATGTTCCGGCCGGATGCCGAGGCGGACCTGGCTTCCCACGGGTGCGGCGATGCGCGCGGCCATCACCTGGCCCCCGACCTCGGCGCCGCCGCCGGCATTGACCATCGCCGGCAGCAGGTTGATGCGCGGGCTGCCGATGAAGCGGGCAACCTCGACATGCGCGGGATCGCGATAAATCGTGTCCGGCGCCGCCACCTGCAGGATCCGTCCGCCCAGCATCACCGCGATGCGGTCGGCCATGCCCAGCGCCTCCTCCTGGTCATGGGTGACATAGAGCGTGACCACCCCGGCGCGGCGGTGCAGGTCGACGATCTCGCTGCGCATGTGCACGCGCAGGGCGGCATCGAGGTTCGACAGCGGCTCATCCATCAGGAACGCGCGGGGATGACGCACCAGGGCGCGCCCGAGCGCCACCCGCTGGCGCTGGCCGCCCGACATCTGGGCCGGCTTGCGCTCCAGCAGGGGCGCGATTTTCAGCATCTCCGCCGCGGCCCGGACCTCGGCGCCGATCGCGGCAAGCTTCGTCCGCACTCGCGGCAGCAGTCTGGCAAAGGGCAGGCGTTCCGCGCCGCCGAGCCGACGCATCACCAGCGGCAGGGCCATGTTCTGCCGCGCCGTCAAATGCGGGTAGAGTGCGTAGGATTGGAACACCATCGCCATGTCGCGGTCCGCTGCCCGTAGGGCGGTCACATCGCGGCCGTCGAGCAGCACCCGCCCCGCATCGGGCGGCTCCAGCCCGGCGGCGATCCGCAGCAGGGTGGACTTGCCGCAGCCGGATGGCCCGACCAGCGCGATGAACTCGCCGGGCGCCACCGCGAGATCGATCCCCTCCAGCACCCGCGTCGCCCCGAACGCCTTGGCAATGCCGTGCAGGTGGATGGCAACCTCGCTCATGCGCCCTGATCGGACTGCGGCGCGGCGGGAAGAACGCGGTCGGCGCGCGGATAGATCACGTCGATCACCGGCTCGATGGTGAAGTCGTCGAGCCCGGTGGGCCGGATGAACCGGCTGGTCACGCGCTCGGCGCCGAACTCGTGCACCACCGCGCCGAGCAGCCGCGCGCCGCCGAGATCCTCCTGGCTGGCGCCGCAGACGAAGGACGCGGCGGGGCCCCAGACATGGTCGATCCCGTCCAGGTGCAAGCTGCGCTGGATATGCAGGTGGCCACTCGCGACCAGGCGCACGCGCGCGCGGTCCATCAGCGCGAGCAGCCGCCGCCGTGGCTCCGGTGTCACCGTCCAGTAGCCGCGCGGCCCTTCGTCGGGGCCGTCGATGAACAGAGGCTTGTGCAGGAACAGCGCCACCGGATGGTCGGTCGCAAGGGCGGTGGTGAGCCAGGCGAACTGGGCCTCCTCCTCCTCGTGCCCGCTGCCCAGCAGCATCGCGTTGAGCCCGACCAGCCGCCAGCCGGCGCGGTCGAGCAGCCAGCGGTCGGGGCCGTGATGTTTGCGCCAGGCCGCCAGCCGGACGGCGTCGACGGTCTGGTCCGGGCGGATGGCGGCGACGTCGCCGACGTCATGATTGCCGGGCACGCTTAGCACCGGCGCCCTGAACCCGCTGTTCCAGGTCGCGGCGATCGCATGATCGGCCTCATCGGCCGCCCCGTCCATCGCCAGATCGCCGGTATGGACGATCAGGTCGGGCTGCTCGGCCGCCAGCCAGGTCCGGATCGCCTCGTTGTTGGCGGCGAAATGGGGGTGCGCGGCGGACAAATGGGTGTCCGAAATCTGGATGATCCGCATCGTTTTCAACCGATCTGACGCAGCGCGCCGGCGAAGGCGCGGGTAAGGCGGATGGTCTGCGGCAGTTCGGACCAGAACCGCGCCTGCAACTCGATATCGACCACCACCTCGGCCGGGAACGCGGCCTCGGCTGCGATCCGGTCGAACGGCAGGTCGCCCCACCCCAGCGGCAGATGCAGGTCGCCGGCGCCGAAGGCGAGGTCCTCGGTCAGGGAATAGGTCCAGAAATCCTTCGGTCGGCCGAAGCTGTCATGGACGTGCAGATGTTTGGCGAAGGGGGCCAGGGCCTTGGCTTCGGTCACGAAATCCACCCCGTGCAGGGCGCAATTGATATAGCCGTGACTGAAATCGAAGGTCGCCCTGATCGCCGGATCGGCGATCAGGGCCAATTCGGCCGCCAGCCGCGACGGCAGCGCGGTGTGCCGCGAATGGTCGTAGGTGAAGATGTTCTCGACACAGATCACCACATCGGCATCCCGCGCCATGCCGGCGACCGAGGCGAGCGCCTCGCGCTGGCGCTCATAGGCCCGTTCCAGGGCCGCGCCCTGCTGCGGCCGGGCGAACCCCGAATGGATCACCAGATGGACCGAGCCCAGGGCGTGGGCGATCTCAATATTGGCCCTGAGCACGTCGAGATGCAGCGGCAGGAGGTGGGGGTCCTCCATCAGGTTGATGCCGAGATGGCCGTGCAGCGTATTGGGCCGTCCGGCCACGGTTGCCACCACCTCGTCCAGCCGCGGGCGCATGATCCGGGTGCCGGCGACGAGATCGAGCTTGTGCAGGGGCAGCTCCACATAGCCCACGCCGGCGGCATAGGCGGCGTCGATCTGGGCGCCGAGATCGGCGTATTTTGGGTGCTCGCAAGGAATCGAGAGCCCGACGCCCAGGATCATGTTGTCGCTCATGGATGCAATCCGTTCAGGAGTTGAGTGCCCGATGAAGGGCGCCGCGAAGGGACCCGCTTTCGGCCAGAGTTTGGAATTCGGGCAGCGGGGCGATCCGCACCGGATGCGCCGGCGCCGGAGGCATCAGCGCGCCACCAGCGCGATCCGCCCGGCACGGAAATCGAGCACATAGGGGATATGGCCCGGCAGCGGCCGCCAGGCCAGGTTGGCGCGCATGGCGAAGGACTCGAAGGGCTGATACAGCGGCAGCACCGGCGGATCGTTGCGGATCAGCTCCATCAGTTCGGTATAGGCCTGCTTGCGCGCGCCGAGATCGGTCGAGAAGCGGAACCGCTCCCACACCGCGTTGTATTCGGCCGTGGGCTTGAAGCGGCCCTCGATGGCGGAATTGCCGGTCGGCGCCCACATGATGCCGAAGCTGCCGGTGGGATCGGGGAAATACATTGGGTTGGACCAGTTGCGCGCCATCATCGTCGGGTCCTGGCCAGTCCATTTGTCGTCGACCTGGAGCTGCGCCTTGACGCCGACCTCGGCCCACATCTCCTGGATCGCCTGCGCCGCGAGCAGCCCGTTGGTGTAGTAGGCGGCCGCGGTATCGAAACGCACGGTGAAGCCGTCATAGCCGGCCTCCTTGAGCAGGCGCCTGGCTTCGGTCGGGTTGTACTCGAAGGTCTTGAGCTCCGGCATGTAGAGCGGGCCGAACTGCGGGTAGGTGTGGCTCGACGGCACCACGGCCTTGCCCTGCCACAGCGCCTCGTTCAGCGTCTTGCGGTCGATCGCCAGCGACAGCGCGCGACGGATGCGGGCATCGGCCATTTTGGGATGCTGGGTGTTGAAAATCACGACATGGAACAGCGGCGTCACCATGCCTTCGACCTTCAGCGCCTTGTCGCCCTCGATCACCGCGAGCTGGTCGGGCGGCACGTTGGTGATGAGGTCGACCTCGCCGTTTTTCAGCGCGGTGATGCGGCCGGAAAGCTCCGGAATGCGCGTCACGGTGACTTTGGCGAAGGGGGCCTTCTCGCCCCAGTAGCCGTCGAACCGCTCCCACACCAGGCGCTGGTTGGGCACGAACTCGGCGACGCGATACGGGCCGGTTCCCATCGGCTTGAGCGAGAACGCCTCGTAGTCGGCATCGCCGAGCACGCCGGGCTTGCCCGCGAGCCCGGTGATGTAGCGCTTGGAGACGATCATCGTCTGCTGCGTGTTCATCAGCGTTTCGAACAGCGGCTCGGGCTTGCGCGCGATCACGCGCAGGGTCTGCGCATCGACGATCTCGACGGCGGCGAGGTTGGGCAGGGTGTCGCGCTGGCGCACGGTGTAGGGCGGGAAGGTGGCGTGGATGATGCGGTCGAGGGAGAAGGCGACGTCCTCGGCGGTCACCGGGTCGCCGTTCTGGAAGTGCACGCCGGGGCGCAGCTTCAGCTCCATCACGGTCGGCGAGACCACGGTCCAGGCGGTGGCGAGGCCGGGCTGCCAGACGCTCTCCGCCTTGGTGTGATCCTTGCCGACGAGGGGCTCGAACGTGTTGACGTAGAACTGGGAGCCGACATTGGAGAAGTCGCGCCCGGGATCGAGCCAGGGGGCCATGTTCTGCACGCCAACCTTGAGTTCCTGCGCCAATGCGCCACTCGATCCGGCGGCGAGCAGGGCGGCGGCCAGCACATGTTTCATCCGCATCGACATTCTCCGTTGATCGTGATCGAAAAAATCATCGCCCGCGCAGCCCCGCATCCATGCGGTCGCGCAGCACATCGCCGAGCAGCATCGCGCCGAGCGAAACCAGCGCGATCAGCAGCGCTGGCGAGGCCACCACCCAGGGGGCGGAGGCGAGGTAGTCGCGGCCCTGGCCGACCATGCTGCCCAGCGTCGCGGTCGGCGGCTGCACGCCGATGCCGATGAACGAGAGCGCCGATTCCAGCAGGATGAGATTGGAGAAATTGAGCGTGGCCATCACCACCACGGGGCCGACCAGATTGGGCAGCATGTGCCGGGTGGCGACCCGCCACGGCGCCGCTCCCACCGCCCGCGCGGCCTCGACATAGGGCAGTTCGCGCAGCATCAGCACCTGCCCGCGCACCAGGCGGGCAAACTGCGCCCAATAGGCCAGCCCGAGCACGGTGATCAGCACGCCGATACCGGAGCCGGCGATGGCGATCACCAGCAGCGCCACCAGGGTGAACGGCATGGAGAGCTTCACATCGGCCAGCCCCATCACCAGCGCATCCACCACGCCGCCGGCCAGGCCCGCGAGGAGGCCGAGCGACACCCCGATGGCCAGCCCCAGAACGGTGCCGAACAGGGCCAGCGCGAGCGAAAGGCGCAACCCGAACAGGCAGCGCGACAGCAGATCGCGGCCGAGTTGGTCGGTGCCGAGCCAGTAGCGCGGGTCCGCCCGCTCGAACCCCAGCGGCGGTCTGAGCCGGGCCAGCAGTTTCTGGCCGTTGGGATCGAACGGAGCGATCTCCGGGGCCAGCAGCGCCAGCAGCACGAAAAGCACCCCGAGCACGGCGCCCACAACCAGCGGCGTTCTGACCCGTCGCAGCAGCGCCGGCCAGGCCGGTCCTGGCAGGGTGGGGAGCACCGTCAAGCCGGGCCGCGCCAGGTCGCTCATGCCAGCCGCACCCGCGGATCGATCGCCGCATAGGCGAAATCGACCAGGACATTGACCAGGATCACCGCCCCGGCGACCGTCAGCACGCCGAACTGCAACACCGGATAGTCCCGCCGCAGCGTGGCACCGACCAGCAGGTCGCCCACCCCGTTCCAGGCGAACACCGTCTCGATCACCACCGCGCCCGAGACCAGCGTCGCCACTTGCAGGCCGATGACGGTCACCACCGGGATCAGCGCGTTGCGCAGCCCGTGCCGCACCAGCACCAGCCATGGCGCCAGCCCTTTGGCGTGGGCGGTCCGCATGTAGTCCTGCCCGAGCACATCGAGCATGGCGTTGCGGGTGTAGCGCACCAGCGCGGCGACGAAATAGGCCGACAGCGTCACCGTTGGCATCACATAGTGCAGCCAGGTCGTCGCCCCGGCGCTGGGCAGCCAGTGCAGGGTGAACGAGAACAGCAGCAGCAACAGGATGGCGAGGACGAAATTGGGGACCGCGTAGCCGAGGAAGGCCACGAACAGCACCCAGGTGCCGATCCGGTGGCGCCGCCACACCGCTGCGACGACGCCGAGCGGCACGCCGACGGCGATGGTCAGCAGCAGGGTCAGCAGCAGCAGCGCGAGGCTGCGGCCGACCCGCTCGCCGAAAATGATGGTGACCGGCCGGCGCTCCATCAGCCCGAGCCCGAACTGGCCCTCGAACAGCGACCGCCAGTAGAGAACATACTGGTCCGCCGCGCCCTGATCGAGTCCCCAATAGGCGATCATCGCCGTCCGCCCCTCGGCGTCGAGCCCTTCGGGCATGAGGAAGTCGATCGGATCGCCGGTCAGCCGTGTCGCCACGAACACCGCGGTGACGATGACCCACAGCGTGACGGCCATCCGCAACAGGCGACGGGCGATGAAGACGGACATGAGATTCCTGGTACGACGGCCCCGGCTTCTAATGCGTCTCGGTTGCGGTTTGATGACGCTTCGGTGATGGGTTGGGGAAGTGTCCGGCGCGCGCGTGAGGATCGGCAGCACGTGACAATTGGTGTCGGTATCAACAGTTTTTCGTGATCGTGGAACCCCGCGCCCCCGGCTGGCGCACCTCGTCTATATTCTATAGAATATGTCCGCAGACGCCGAGAAGGCGCAGCCCGCAGCTTCCCAGGCAGGGACGCCGCGGGTCCCAGGGAAGGCCACGTTCGGAGAAGCCGCCATGTCGCACCTAACCCCCGTCACCCGCCGTACTGCGCTTGCCGCCGCTGCGGCGCTCAGTGTCCCGGCCGCCGCCCGTGCCGCGGTCGCGCCGACCGACGGTGGCGGGCTCGGCACCGCCGAGGCGCCGATCGCGCTGCGGATGAACGCCAACGACGCCTTCGCCAAGATGTGGCAGACCGTGCTGATCCCCGAGTTCAACAAGAAGTTCCCTCATATCCACGTCACCATCGATGGCCTGCCGTACTCCGAGCATCTCACCAAGACCCTGCTCGACCTCACCGGCGCCACTCCGGCCTATGATCTGATTTGCAACGATGACCCCTGGACGCCGCAGATTGCCCAGACCGGAGCCCTGCTCGACCTGAAGAAGGACTGCGCCGCCTGGACGGACGCGGATTTCGACTGGAATGATTTCTACGCCGCCCCGCTGGCCGCTTCGGAGTGGAAGGGCGTCCAGTACGGCGTGCCGCTGCGCTCCAACATGCTGCTGATGTTCTACAACCGCACCCACTACAAGAAGGCCGGCCTGCCCGAGCCCACGCCCCAGCTCACCTGGGCCGAATACATGGCGCAGGCGCCCAAGCTGGTCCAGGACGTCAAGGGCGAAGGCAAGGTCAACGCCTGGGCGGTCAGCACCTATTTCGCCCGCGACCAGCTGACCCCCACGATCTGGCAGGCCATTCTCAACGCCAACGGCGGCCGGCTGCTCGACAAGGACGGCAAAGCGGCGTTCAACACGCCGGTCGGCGTCGCCACCCTGCAGACCTTCGTCGACCTGCTCAAATACGCCCCGCCGGGGGCCAAGAGCCACGTCTTCAACGAGGAACTGACCGCGTTCCGCCAGGGCCAACTCGCCACCATGTTCATGTGGGGCAGCGTCTTCCGCGGCACCGCGATCGATCCGGCCTCGACCACGCTGAAGCCCGACGAGGTCGGGGTCCAGGTCATGCCCGTCGGCAGCGCCAGCGCCGGCACCCATCGTGGCATCTGGAGCGGGGAGATCAGCCGCAAAACCAAATACCCCCGCGCCGCCTGGACGCTGCTCCAGTGGATGTCCTCCAAGGACGGCGAACGCTTCGCCTCGGCCAACGTCGGCAGCTTCCCTGCCCGGCGTTCCACCCTGGCCTCCAAGCCCGAGTTCCCCTGGCTCGCTCCCGTCTTCGCCACGCTGGCTCAATCCTACGAGGTCGCGCAGAAGGGCGAGATGTGGCGCCCGCGTCTGGCCAAGTCGGACGCGGTGCAGCAGGTCCTGGCCGACGAGGTGGCGCGGGCGACGTCCGGCGAGATCAGCCCCGCCGATGCCCTGAAGAACGCCGCCGGGCGGATCGACAAGCTGCGCCTCTGATCATTTGATGCGCGCCTCGAACAGCAGAACGCCGAGACCTCACCGGTCTCGGCGGCTGACCCGGCTGGCCGATACCATCAGCCGCTGGGGCTTCATGGCCCCCGCCTTCCTCATCCTCCTCGCCGTGCTCGCCTATCCCATCCTCTACACCGTCGAGATCAGCTTCTCCGAGCTCGACCTTGCCACCTTCCTGCCCTCGGAATGGGTGGGCTGGGACAACTACGAAACCGTGCTCACCGACGAGCGCTTCTGGCATTCCCTGAAGGTCACCGGCATCTACCTCGCCTTCGCCATGCCGCTGCAAATGGTGCTCGGCTTCGCCATCGCCTTCCTCGTCAACGCCGAATGGCGCGGCCGCGGCCTGATCCGCGCCCTTTTCCTTATTCCCATGGTGGTTGCCCCGGTCGTCGCCGGCGGGCTCTGGCGGATGATGCTCGACCCGCTCTGGGGCATCACCAACTATCTCCTCGGCCTCCTCGGCGTCGGCCCGCTCGATTGGTTCGGCGATGCCACCCTGGCCATGGCCACCATCGTCCTCATCGACACCTGGCGCTGGACCCCCTTCGTCACTCTCATCGCCACCGCGGGCCTGCTCTCGCTGCCCCAGGACGTGTTTGAAGCCGCCGAAATCGACGGTGCCAACTGGTGGGTCATGCTCCGCCACATCACCCTGCCCCTCCTCGTCCCCATCATCGCCGCCGCCTTCGTCGTGCGCTGGCTCGGTGCGGTCAAGATGTTCGACATCGTGCTGGCCTCCACCCTCGGAGGGCCCGGCCGCGCCACCAACGTCATCAACCTCTTCATCTACCAGGAAGCTTTCCGCGGCCTGAAATTCGCCGAATCGGCGGCGATGTCGGTCGTCGTCCTCATCATCACCATGGTCCTCACCGCGATCTTTCTGCGTGCCAGCCGCCAGCTGGAGGCGCGGTATTGAGCCCCGCCATGCTCCGCCACCTCCTTCACCGCCTCCGCATCGCCGGCTCGATCGCCGCCTGCGCAGTCTTCCTGTTCCCGGTCTTCTGGATGGCGCTCACGTCGTTCAAGCAGCAGCGCGACGTCTTCACCTCGCCGCCCAAACTCTTCTTCACCCCCACCATCGAGACCTACACCACTTATCTCCGCTTCGCCGACGTGCCGGGCCGGATGCTCAACACCGTCATCGTTGCCGTCGGCGCGGGCCTCGTCTCCATCATCGCCGGCTCGATGGCCGGCTATGCCCTGGCCCGGATCCCGCTGCGCGGCGCCCGCACCATTGGCACGCTCATCCTGCTCTCCCGTGGAGTTCCCCCCATCGCGCTGGCGGTGCCGATGTTTCTGGTCGCCCGCAACCTCGACATCACCGACAAGCACATCACCCTCATCCTCGCCTACTGCACCTTCCTCATCCCCTACGTGATGTGGCTGATGCGGGGCTTCTTCAAATCCCTCCCGAAGGAGCTGGAAGAATCCGCGATCATCGACGGCTGCTCCCGCTTCGGCGCCTTCTTCCGCATCATCGTCCCCATCTCGCTTCCCGGCATCCTCTCCACCTTCATCTTCTCCATCATCCTGGCCTGGGAAGAACTCCTCTTCGCCCTCGTGCTGACCAACCGCAATGCCGTCACCGCCCCGGTCGCCGTCGCCGGCATCGCCGCCGACATGCTCAACGGCGTGAACTGGGGCGCGCTGACCGCCGTTGGCACGATCACCGTCCTGCCCGTCGTCTTCTTCGCCCTCCTCGTCCAGAAATGGCTGATCAAAGGACTTGCCGATGGCGCCACGAAGGGTTGATCCCCCTGCCCTGCCGGCCACCTCCGGCGGCAGCTTCGGGACGTCCGCCGTGGGCCTCTACCGAACCAAGTCCGACCTCGCCCGCGGCCACATCGAGGAGCTCATCCTCTCCGGCACCGTCCGCGCCGGGGACCGCCTGACCACCCGCCAAGTCGCCGAGGCGCTCGGCATCAGCGAAACTCCGATCCGCGAAGCCATCCGCCTGCTCGCCGCCGAAGGGTGGCTCACCCTCTCGCCGCACCACGGCGTCGTCATCGCCTCAATCAACGCCGGCCAGATCACCGAAGTCTATGCGATCCGCGGTGCCCTTGGGGCGCTGGCGATCGAGCGCGGCGCCGCCGCCTACACCGCGGCGCAGCTCGCCGCCCTCGACCGCAACCTCGCCGCCTCTGCCGCCGCCGTCGCTGCTGCCGACATTCCCGCCTATGTCCGCCTCAACCGGGAATTCCACGCCGTGCTCTCCGACACCCCGCACACCCAATGGACGCTGCGCCTGCTCGACAACATCTGGGCCCAGACCGCCGCGGCCGGGCGTGGCTTCGAGGCAGTGCCCGACCGCCTCAAAGCCTCGCTGGCCGAGCATCGGGCCATCCGCGCGGCCATCGCCGCCGGCGATCACGTCGGCGCCGCCGACCTGCTGCGGGAGCACGAACGCATCGCCGGCGCCGCCCTGGTCGCCGCGCTCAATGCCACCCCGGCTGAATAAGGAGAGGGCGCATCAGGCGATCGGCACGAAGATCGAGTGGCGGAACTTGCCGTCCACCGCCTGCGAGATATGTCCCTTGCCGTGGGTGTCCTCGACCAGAAACACCTCACCCGGACCGATCACGCGGGTCTCGCCGTCGCTCACCGTGATCTTCACCGCCCCGTCCAGATTGATGATGTACTGGCGCCGCGGCGCCGGATGCCAGGCGTAGTCATAGGTCCCCGGGGTGGCACGAAAGATGATCCCGGTCGCCGGAATCATCGCCGACATTTTGCCCCCGGGCCCTTCTGTCACCCATTCCACCTCGATATCGCGGAAATGGGTCTCGCCGTGCTCGTCGACGTAGAGGTTGTGAATGCGCATGAAAGAAGCCTCCCTGATTTTATGCGATGCCCCGACTACACCACCTTGCGCGCCTTCCCACCATCGCGTCCCGGGGGTAGCCTTGCGTGTCCACCCCATGCGCCGAAAGTCCCCCTCCCATGACCGACCTCGCCAAACTCACCGCCGCCGTCGACAGCATTTTCGACGCCCAGGTCGCCTGGCTCCAGGACATCGTCCGCTTCCCCTCCCGCCGCGGCGAGGAAGCGCCGTTGCAGGACTGGATCGCGCGGGACTTTGCCAAGCGCGGCTACAGCGTTGACCGCTACACCCTCGCCGATGTCGGGCTTCCCGCCCATGAGAAGGCCGCCCCTATGGTGGGGGTCGATCCCGCCGGTTCGATCCAGGTCGTTGCAAGCCACCGCGCCGCGACGGCGACGGGGCGCAGCCTCATCATCCAGGGCCATATCGACGTCGTCCCCGAGGGACCCGTGGAGATGTGGACCCACCCGCCGTTCGCCGCCACCATCCGCGACGGCTGGCTCTATGGCCGCGGCGCCAACGACATGAAGGCCGGTGTTTCCTGCATGGTTTTCGCCATGGAGGCGCTGCGGGCGGCAGGCTTGCAGCCGGCGGCCGATGTCTATCTGCAAACCGTGACGGAGGAGGAAAGCACCGGCAACGGCGCCCTTTCCACCCTGCTGCGTGGCTACCGCGCCGAGGCCGTGATCATCCCCGAGCCCACCCACCACACCATCACCCGGACCCATACCGGCACCATCTGGTTCCGTCTGCGGGTCCAGGGGGTCCCCGTCCATGTCGCTGTTGCCCAGGACGGTTCCAACGCCATCATGTCCGCCTACCACCTCATCAACGCGCTGAATGCCCACACCAAAGCCCTCAACGAGGCCGCGAAGACCGATAAATGGTATTCGGTGATCCGCGACCCCATCAAATTCAATCCCGGCATCATTCGCGGCGGTGACTGGGCCAGTTCGACCCCCTCCTGGTGCGAGGTGGACTGCCGCATTGGCCTCCTGCCGTCCACCGACGTGAAGGATGCGATGGCGGCAGTTGAAGCCGCCGTCAAAGCCGCCACCGCCGGCGACAACTTCCTCGCCAACAACCCGCCCGAAATCATCTGGCACGGATTCCAGGCCGACGGCTTCATCCTCGAACCAGGCTCCACCGCCGAAGCGGTGCTTGCCGCGGCGCATGTTCAGGTGCACGGCAAGCCGATGGAGGATCGCCGCACCACTGCGGTGAACGACACGCGCTACTACGGCCGCTATTTCAACATCCCTGCGCTCTGCTATGGCCCCGCGGGAGAAGGCAACCACGGCTTCGACGAGCGTACATCGCTGGCCGACCTGCGCCGATGCACCCTGACGATGGCCAAGTTCATCGCCGACTGGTGCGGCACCGCGCCAGTGTGACATCGGGCGGTCCGGGAGACGGCGGGATAGGCGGGACTGCCGCTGCCTTTTTGGGAAAGGACACAGGGATTTCTTTCCCTCTCGGGCGCTGTGGCCCTGGCGACGGGACGGTTGGTTTTGTCGAGCATGTCGATCACGGATTCGTGAATATTGTTACCCACCGTGGGTTTGCCGTTTCTGTCCTGTGAATAACTCTGTCCACAGGGTGTTGACAAATCGATTTCGTATCGTGATCGCGGTAGCGGATTTCTCTGGCCCGCGATCGCTCAACAGAATTAAAGCTGTTAAATTATCCTCAATTTGATACGAAATTGATGAAATTCCCATGGATGTCGTATCTGTAAAGAAGTGTTGACTCCCATGACCTAACGGGGGAGTTTTTTGTGAAACATTGATCGATCCACGATCTCCCAGGTCCAAAATGCCCGAAATTCATGGTCGATCGCCGTGCGTATTGCGATGAGAGGAATGTTTGCATGACCAGTGTCCGTTCACTGGATGACCTGGTTCGCATCCGGCTCAGACAATGGCCACAGCGACCGCCCGGGATTCGGCAGCAGCGCAACGGAACCTGGCGCTGGCTGCGCGGGCGTCCAGCTGAAGATTCAAATATCAATCACCCGTTCCTCAAGTTCCCCGGCAGTTCGCGGCTGCGCACGCTGCCGGATGGGTTGTGGCTCAATTTCGGCGGCACGCCGGCCGAGCCTTTTGTGGATATCTTCGCGATCGAGGCCTGTGCTTCGATCTCCAACCTGCTTGATAAACGCTCGCGCTTTGCGCCCTCCACCCATTCGCTCATGGCGGTCTGCCCGGTGCCATGGCTGCTGGCGCCGGTCACCACCGGGGACCCGACGGCGCGCTGGGTGGCCACCGGCGTACTGCGGATAGCGCCGCTGACGCCGCTCGTGTTGCCGGTGCGCGATATCAGGGTGATGTATGCTCTCAAAACCGAGCATTATCGAGGTTTTGCGGAAGGCCAGATCCCCCATGCGCATGAGTATTTCGTGCCGATGGAACGGCTGACACGAACCGACGCGCATCGCGATCCGCAGATCCAGGCCTTGGTGGCGCGGGCTTCGGTATCGGCGAATTTCTTCGATATCGGATAATTCGCGGTCGGCTACGGCTACGCCATACCGCGATCCGCTCGGGTCGCGGCGAGGTCGTCGGCGACGAAGGCGCGGATGACATCGATCAGCGGCTCGTGACGGCTGAAGCCATGGCGCGGGGCACGCTCGGCGTTGAAGCCCGCAGGCCAGCCGCCGACGATGCCGGCGATCACGGGATCGGGCACCCGTTTCACCAGTCCGGTCGCGCCCTGGCGCACGATGTCCAACGCGGCGAGAATGTCGCCGACCTTCACGCTCATGCCGGGTGGGTTCAGGCTGCGGTCGAGGCCGAGGGGGGCGGTGTCCATCGCGGCGGCGTGGATCAACCATTCCGTGGCGCGGCGCGGGCTGGCGACCCAGACGGCGAAATCGTCGGGCACCGGCAGTTCGGTTTCGAGACCGAGCAGGGGCTCGCGGACGATGGCGGAGAAGAACGAGCTGGCGGCCTTGTTGGGGCGGCCGGGGCGCACGATGATGGTGGGCAGGCGCAGGCAGACGGCATCCATGAAGCCACGGCGGGTGGCATCGGCCAGGAGCATCTCCGCGGCGGCCTTCTGGGTGCCGTAGGAATTGGCCGGCACCTGACGGGCGTCGTCGTCGAGGAATTTGCCCTGGCCGCCGGAGAAGCTGGCGATCGAACTGGTGAAGACGACGCGCGGCGGCCGCGCCGCACCGGCGGCGATGAGGCCGCGGCAGGCGTCGATCACCGCGTCGGTGCCACGCAGGTTGACGCGGCGGCCGAGGTCGTAGTCCGCCTCGGCCGCCGCGCTGACCACGGCGGCGAGGTGGAAGACGACGTCGGTGCCGGGGGGGATCGCGGCCACGGGCAGCTCGGCAATGTCACCGCCGATGCAGGTCACCGGAAACGGGGCCGCCAGGCCGGGAGGGGCGGCGAGGTCGAACAAGCTGAGACTGTCGATCTTTGTGCCGCCGATTGTGCCGGTCTCGGCGAGTTTGGCGGCGACCTTGCGCCCGAGGAAGCCGCCGCCGCCGAGAATGCTGATGTTCATCTGCCCGCTCCGCCCGATACCTGTCGCGGCAAGGCATAAGCACGGAGCGGCGTCGGAGGAAAGGGGCGCAGCGAAATGCGGTCAGGCGTGGGCGTGATGCGCTGCGGCGGCAGCTTTTTCGCTGGGCTTGTGGGTGGCCTTGGCCCGCTCGTAAGCGGCCACCTGGACGGCGAGGGTCACGCTGAAGATGATGAAGGCGCCGACCACGACGGCCAAGAAGAGGATTTCCCCCGTATGCATTTTCTGGTGTTCCTTCCCGTTGCAAACGGCGCAATGGAATCCTCGGCGCTTCGGGCGCTACATTGATATGGATCAATTGCTATATAATCGTAATAAATACCGGGCGATGCTCGTGCCAGCACGCATTGTGCCGGCGGGTGCATCCGTCATGGCCAATGCCAGTTCGGCGACGCCATGCCCACTGTCGGAAAGGCGTACACGGGCCGACAAAGTCCGACGACCCGGCCGGCAGCGACGACGCGAGGAGACTCAGATCATGGAACGGGCGGAGCATCGACCCGATTAACCCCAGTATGTGTCCATCCGGAAACAGCGTGAATCTGTGGAATCAACGGTGACTCCTTCTCTGCAGGGCAGATTCGCAGGAGCGCAACGAGGTGGACGACCGAGGACCACGGCCGCTGTGACTGCACCAGGCAGCGCTATCCGAGCGATCTGACGGACGGGGAGTGGGGCTTGATGAACCGCCTGCTGCAACCCTATGAAGCCATCGTGATGGAGATCGACGATCCGAAGTTCCGTGAACGCCTGACCGGCGCCAAGGACGCACGGCGCGCCGCACAGGAGAAACTGGAATCGGCCAAAGCCGCCAAATGCACGGGAAGCCCTTCCATCACCCCGGCCAGGATCAGAAAACTCGCCGAGGCCATGAATGCCGCCATGCGCAACGCAGAGCCTGCCCTGAGAAAGGCCTACTTGCGACTCTTCGTCGACAGGATCGTCATCGCTGACAAGGATATAGGTATCACAGGACCAACGGCGGGAATCGAACGGACTGCCGCCCAGCAGGGGCAAGACGCCTCGCCTGCCATGGTGCCCAGTTTTGTTCGTGATTGGTATCCCGTACGAGATTCGAACTCGTGTTACCGCCGTGAGAGGGCCATAGCACGGCCCATATCCGGGCACATACGGACGGTGAAAACTATTTTATGCCAATGATATATGGGAAAATCATCACGCTTGAACATGCGCGGACAGATGCGTATTCTTGGTAAGGTTCTTGGTAAATATGGAGCGTCCCAATGCCCCGCGCCGTCAACGATGCCCCCCTTACAACCCGTGCCGCGCGTGACCGGCTTGCCGTCCGTCACCAGCCATACTGGCGTGCCATCGAAGCAGGTGCCGCGCTGGGCTACCGGAAGGGCACGACGGGCGGGGTGTGGCTTGTCCGGGTTGGCGATCCGACGGCCGGTGGTGGATACCGGCAGAACACGCTGGGTCGAGCCGACGATGCAGTGACCGCCGACGGGGAGAAGGTTTTGGACTTTCGGCAGGCCGACGCGGCGGCGCGGAACTGGTTAACCGCGCATAATCGAGTTGCCGCAGGGCTGGAACCCAGAGCCCCAAAGGGGCCTGTGAAGCCCTACTCCGTTGCCGATGCCATGGCCGACTACGTGGCCGACTACGTCGCGCGGGGCGGCAAGTCAGTCGGGACGACACAGCAAGCGGTGGATGCCCATATTCTCCCTGACCTTGGTGCAGTGGCTGTCGGGCGCCTGACGCGCGACAAGTTGAAGACTTGGCATCGGGCGCTTGCGACCGCCCCAGCACGGGTTCGGTCGAAAGACGGGGAGACGCGCCACCGGGACGTTGCCAATGACCCGGAGGCGCCGCGCCGTCGTCGTGCGACCGCTAACCGCATCCTCACAATCCTGAAGGCTGCTCTGAACCATGCGCGGGCGGAGGGCAAGACGACATGCCAGCCCGACGCATGGACCGCCGTCAAGCCGTTCCGCGAGGCCGACAAGGCGCGTGTGCGCTACCTGCTGGATGACGAGATTACACGGCTGGTGAACGCCTGCCCGCCGGACTTCCGGCAACTGGTGACTGGCGCGCTGCTGACCGGATGCCGCTACGGTGAGTTGTCGGCCATGACGGCGCGTGACTTCGACGCACGATCCGGCACCGTCACCATTGGACGCAGCAAGAGCGGCAAGCCCCGCCACGTTGCGTTGACCGACGAGGGGACGCAGTTCTTCAAGCTGGTGTCGGCCGGGAAGGTGGGGACCGCCCGACTGTTCGAACGCGACAAGCTGGTGAAGCAGGCAACGCGCGATGCCAAGGCCGAGACAACCCGTTCGGGGTGGAGCAAGTCCGATCAATTCCGCCTGATACGCGCCGCATGTGTCGCCGCGAAGATTGCCCCGGCTGTCTCGTTCCATGAACTGCGGCACACCTACGGTTCCCGGCTGGCGATGCGTGGCGTGGGTATGGGCGTGATAGCGGCCCAACTCGGGCACACCGACACGCGCATGACGGAACGCCACTATGCCCACCTGTCGCCGTCGTACGTGGCCGACACCGTGCGCCAGTCATTTGGGTCACTGGGGATCGTGACCGGGACGCACGTTACCCCGATGCAACTGCGGGGAGCGGCATGACGACTTCCTACCGTGATCTCTGGATGCAGGGGCCGGAGGTGATCAATCGGATCACCGAGGCGACAGGATGCGATCACGCGCAAGCATTGGTCCGCCTCGTCCATGAATGCAGGGAAGGCAGTATCGAGGGTCGCGATTTCGGTTCTCGCTCAGAGCAGACGAACTCTTGGGCGGTGCAACGCGGTTTTGTCCCTGCGCCCGACTGGTGGGATGCCTTACTATCTGACGGTGAAGCTATAAGCGCTTGTGAGTTCCCCCGGGAGGTTGTGTTGCGCCTATGGCCGGTTGCGGCACATACGGGGATCGCCGGCGCGGCTCAGCCGAAGAACAGCCCCGGGCCACAGCCTAAGAAGCGAGATGCAACCATCCAGGCGATGCTCCGGGATTACGCAGGCGCACCCGATAGGCTTGCCGTTGAGAAGCAGGTAGTTCTGCGGAACAAATACAAAGTTTCAGCAGAGACTGCGATAAAAGCCCGGATTTCCGCGCTCGAACAACTCCGACCGAACACCGATTAGACTTCGATCGAACGCCGATCACCGAGGAATATCGGCGACGGCGACTTCTGCGGAAGGTCTCGTCCGTCCAATCCCGGACGAGGAGAGACCGACATGAACAGCGCCGTACCCTTCGGCCAGAGCGCGCCGGCTGAACGCCGCGCCCGCCGCCGCCCCGCCCCCGTGGTGCACGCCTACGCCTTCACCATCCCCGACGCGCAGGCGATGGGCGGCCCCGGCCGAACAAAAATCTATGAACTGGCCAAGGGCGGAAAGCTGAAACTGGTTCGCGTGGCGGGCCGAACCATGGTCGACGGTGCCAGCCTCCGCGCGCTGCTTGGTATCACGATATAACGAAACCGCCGGCCCAGCGCATAGCGCGAAGACCGGCGGGGAGGGCTTGGGAAAGTTGCTGGCTACACCTGCAATATACCGATTCAACCCCGCCCGTTCAAGCATCGTCGCCCGGCCGGTATCCCTGAGGATACCTTGATGAGCAATTATCCCGAATACATGTTCCTGGCGCCCAACGGTGCCGACCTGCCGCTTCGCTTCCCCGGCTTCCCGTATCGGCTTGCCCTAGTGCCGAACGAATACAGCCTTGCCGTGCTTCGCGCGTCCCCGCGCTGCTGGGCGATGTTCCTGATTGAGCCAAGTTGCGCCGCCGAGGTGCTGAACGGCGTGGCGCTGGGCGAGTATCTGACGGGTGGTGTTCCGGTGGTGCTTCATGCTCGTCGCGCCCGTGATCTGCGCCCGTTCCTGCGTCGCGCCGGGGCGTTCAAACGGCGGGGCTATTCCGCTCAAGTGATGGAAGGGGGTGCGGCATGAAAACCGTACCGGAACTTGCCGAGCGCTTTGACCTCCACACCGTGCAACTTGGCTGCAAGTGGCGCGGGGACTGTCCGGCTTTTGGCTACAGGGCCGCATCTGTGCCGACGCAAGGCCAGGGCCGTGTGCCGGCCGTTGTTGGGGGGTTCCTGAAATGACCGGTAGTGCAATGCCGCCCGACGCCAACAACGACGAACTCCCACCCAAGAAAGCCATTTCTATGGGTTCCGGGGGTTCCACGGGTTCCTATACTGGAAAAGGTGCGGATTTCCGTGATTTTTCATCCGTTGATACGGGAACCCATGGTGAAGAAGCTAAGGGTTCCACGGGTTGCGCCGCTGACAATCCTGCAACGCCGCTCGCGCCATTGGACGATGCGCCGGCCGATGTCCCATGGCAAATGCCGAATGGCTTCCGCATGACAGCGAAGGGATTATTCTTCGACCCTAAGCCGACCAAACCGGACACGGAACGCGACCCCTCTTTCGTCTCTGCGCCGTTCCGCGTCCTGGGAGAAACTCGAAGCGATACGGGCGAGGCATGGGGGCTGCTCCTGTGCTGGCGGGATCGTGAAGGCCGAGCGCATCAATGGGCAATGCCGCGCCGGCTTATCCATCGGCCGGGTAATGAGATTGCCGAGGAACTCGAAAATGCCGGACTGTCCTGTGGCCCCGATGGCCGGGCGCATGACCTGTTGAAGCGGTTCCTTGCCGGCGTTCGTGTGTCCCGACTGCTGCGCTGCGTGACGCGCACGGGCTGGCATCATTCCGGCGGTGCGGCGGTGTTCGTGCTTCCGGGCGGCGAAGCATTTGGCCGCGGTTCGGCCAATATCATCCTACAAGCTGAGCATGCCGGCGCAGATGCAACATATAGCCTCGCTGGCACGCTAGCTGGTTGGCAATCCAGTGTGGCGGCGCTGGCCGTGGGCAACGATCGGTTCGTGCTGTTTGTCTCTGCGGCGTTCGCTGGGCCATTGCTGGACGTGCTGGCCGAGCCGTCCGGCGGGATCAACCTTGTGGGTGGCTCTCGCACTGGAAAAAGCGCGACAGCGGGGGCAGCGGCAAGTGTATGGGGCAAGCCGACCTCTGAGGCGCAGCTTCGCCAGTGGCGCGGCACCGCGAACGGGTTGGAGGGCACTGCGGCCGATACCTCCGATACGCTACTCATTTTGGATGAGATGGGGCAGGCCGACGCGCGTGAGGTGGGTGACGTGGTTTACATGCTTGCCAATGAGGCCGGCAAGCAACGGGCATCCCGCACGGGGGCTGCTCGGCAGCGGCAGACATGGCGCACGCTATTCCTCAGTACAGGCGAAGTCACGCTGGCGCAGAAGATGGGCGAGGCCGGCAAGAAAGCGATGGCCGGGTTAGGGGTGCGGTTGCCGGACCTTCCGGCTGATGCCGGCGCGGGCATGGGGGTATTCCAGGCGTTGCACGGTCGGGCCGGTCCTGCGGAACTGGCCGAGGAATTGCGCGATGCCGGACGGGCTCACCATGGGACCGCAGCACGCGCGTTTCTCTCCCGGTTGGCGCACGACCGAGGTACGAACGAGGCCGCGCTCCGGGCCGCGCTGGATGCATTGCGAGCGCGGTTCTTGGCCGAGTATCTGCCGGCCGGTGCCGCCGGTCAGGTTCGCAGCGTGGCCGGTCGGTTTTCACTGATTGGCGCGGCGGGTGAACTGGCGCGGGAGTATGGCGTGCTGCCGTGGCCGGAGGGCGAGGCCATTCGGGCGGCGGGCGCGTGTTTCTCGGCGTGGCTCGATGATCGGGGCGGCGCAGGAACGGGCGAGGATGCTGCCGCGCTGGCACAGGTTCGCGCGTTCCTCGAAGCACACGGGGAAAGCCGGTTCACGCCGCTGATTCCGCTAGTGGTCGGCGCCGAGCCTGCTGCACCCGAATTGGCGCGGACGGTGAACCGGGCCGGGTTCCGACGGCGCATGGCGGGCGGCGCCGCCGAACGGTGGGAGTATCTGGTGTTGCCTGAGGCTTGGAAGGCCGAAGTGTGTAAGGGGTTGGACCCCAAGCGGACGGCGAAGCTTCTGGCGGACCGGGGGTGGCTGTTGCGCAGCACGTCCCGCCACCGTGCGGCCAACGAGACAATCCCCGGCGAAGGCAAGCGGCGCGTTTACGTCGTGTCCGGCGCAATCCTAGAAGGCGACGGGGGCGACGATGGCGCTAATTGATCTTGTGGCCCTGGCCGGCCGGTTTCGGCCTGGAACCCCTGGCCCCACAAAAAGGGGTTCCGGGCCGGATGGAGCGAAACCCGAGGCTAACTGCGCCTTTGATAGCGCTGGAACCCCAAGAACCCCTGGAACCCCTCAATATGGTATTCTTGGGAGCAATGGGGATGATTGGCAGAGCGGCGCGACGGGACCGAACCCTTTCGCCCGCCTTTCGTTAGCAATGCGGCTGATGCAGGCCGGGGCGGTATTCGTCTTGGATGTGAATGGCGTGCGGGTGACGGGTGAGAAGCCGTTGCCTGCGGACATGTTGGCGGACCTGGCGGCAAATGAGGCCGAGATGATGCGGCTGCTGCGCGGCGATGACCCGCGCGGATTGTCGGATGAACATTCTGATTATTGTTGGATTCGGGTAGCCGGGTAGGATCGGTGCGACACAGTTGATAGGCTATGAGACCCGCGCCCTGCCGGAGTCAACCTGACTGGGCGGCTGCGCTGCTAGAAGGATAACGAAATGGAACCGGGAGTCCGTGGCGCTATTCGATGGAAGCGGGGTGCCATCCGTCTTTGGGTGGTTCTGTCTGGCATCTGGTGCGTAGGTGTCGTCTCAATTATGACGGCAACAACGCCGATTGAATGGCCGTCGCTTGGCGAGGCACATCTGAACCTAGCCCAAGCCCCGGGCAACATGGGGTCAGCGGATACGCCCCCCCTTTCGGGTGGCAAGCAACCCGCCGCCGCCAAGCGCAAGACTGTGATTCAGTGGGAAGATGCTCCGGACGTGCCGCCGACGCCGGCAACGAAAGCCGACCCGAAACAGACGGTTGATGAAATCCTCGGCCCTGAAAAGCCGAAAGGCGGCAAATCGACGTTTTCCGTCGATGAGTTTCTTGGCCCGGCGCCGGCGGCAAGAACGACCACACTTACCCCCGTTGATTACGATCCGTTCACCCAGAAAGGCAGTGTCAAAATGCCTTTCGGGCGTGCCGTCGTTACCGCTCTCGCGATAGCCGGGGGGCCGCCGCTGTTTGTGCTTCTGATTGGCGTGGCGTTCTCATGGGTGCTGGCTGGATTCAGGCGAGCCTGACGGGGTAGGAACTAGATGCAAGAGTGGGCGCATTAAGCGTATTTGCGATGTGCAGCGCTTCCTTGGCCCCACCGGCGAAAAATCGGGCGAGGAACTTGGGTTAATGGGCAAATGGGTACTTTCTGGCTTGTGGGGCAACTGGCGGGTTGGGTGTTCGGCATATTGCTTGCGGCCGGGCTGATCATCGCGTTCGTTGCGTGGCGCTTTGTGAAGTTGCTGAAGCGTGATGTGGACTTGAACCTTCCTGATTGGGATGTGATCCCGTGTCCGTCGACGGAGAGTTTGCAATCCGTCGCGACGGCAACGCCGGGTCAATTTGGGCTAATCGGGTCACTGATCGGAAATTGGTTTTTTCGCCGACATCTGCCGAAACTTCTCGCCAAAAATCGGAATGATCTGTCGGCGTGGGAGTTGAATACGCTGGGCGAAGCCTTTGACAACGGGGGGGCCGGCTTTCCGAGGAATCCTGCGGAAG
The DNA here is from genome assembly GCA_903928895.1 of uncultured Rhodospirillales bacterium. Classification (GTDB taxonomy): domain Bacteria; phylum Pseudomonadota; class Alphaproteobacteria; order Acetobacterales; family Acetobacteraceae; genus CAIYPH01. The sequence continues at coordinate 65,951 of CAIYSR010000117.1, forward strand.
CATTCCGTCTCTTTGTTGAGGCTGACTCACGGCAAAGCCAACCCCATCCGTGGGCGACGATGCGGGCGGGAGAAATGCTTGAGGATGGAGAGGGAACGCCGCGTGATCCAGATGGTGCGCTAAGATATTATGTTCGCAGACCGGCGAGCGTTTCAGCCATCCTGCATGTTGCACGTCGGTTTTTCGAGGGTGACGGCGTTCCTCGCAATCTTGTCAAAGCATATGAACTGCTTTTGGTGGCTGAAAAATTCGCAGATCATATGTTCGACCGAGCGAAGGTAGAGCGAGAGCACGTCAGAGCTGCACGGCGGCACCTAGTTGTTCGTAGATTGCTAATACAAGTCGGAAGCGAGATGAGTCCGGAACAGCGGAACGCAGCTTTGACAAGTGCCGTCGCAATGTGGGGCAACGGAAACATCGAACTGGGAGTGAACACAAAGTAGAGCGAACCAACACAACCTCAACGTCGGCCCGTGTCGATGAGCCGCCCCCCACGGCCGGGGCTTCCCGTAACTTTCACCTCGCAGATAGCGGCCTGTCGCTGCACCCGTGAAGCCTCCATAAGCCGAAGGCTCCATGGAATATCCAGTCTAGGGGCGGCATCGGCGAGAATAGGCATATCGGCTACCTGCGGCAGTGCGGGACGCACCTTCCGGCCGTGCCGAACTTGCGCGGCATGGGATGCGGCAGCACGGCGCCGAGAGGCCGCACGCCGTCCCTTAGCGTAATCCATGGCGAGCGACGGCAGCAACTCATCCAGTGCGTCGCGAACCTGATGCCGAACGCGGCGCCACTGGTAGGCGCTACACCGCGCCAGAGGGGCAAGCGCCGCGCCGTCGTCGTCGGGGAGGGCGGCGCATCCAGAGCTCCACCACGCGGTCAGGATGGCCGTGGTAGCGCCCCACACCGTCGCGTCAGCCAGAGCAAGCGCGCGGGAGGTGCCGAGTACGCTGATCGGGAAAAGAACGTCAGGGCGTTTTGGCGGCATGTGGGAGCCTTTGTCACACCGACGCGAATCATATCATAATGGCAGGAACACTGTCCGAAAATTTTCCCCGGCGGGATGGGCGGGTGGCGCATGTCCGTCAACCCGTCGGGACCAACATGCGCCACCCGTGCGATAGATGCGTTGCTGATGGGTGTATCGGTGACGATGTGTGCTTCGACGGCGGCTTCGTATGTATCCTCGGGGATGGCGGCGAGTGCCTGGTAGCGCGAGGATTGGTCCTTGCTGATGCCGATCTCAGCGAGGGTAGGCGCGCGTGGTGCGGGTTTTGGCTCGGTAATTGGTAGGGCAGGCCGACTAATTGCCGCTTTCACGCCGGGCTTCAACTCGGCCCGCGCCAGTTCCTCCCCCATTCGCCGCTCGGCCCGGCTCTTGAGCGTTGCGGCTGCGTTCATGGCGTTGGCTGATGCGCTGTTGGGGATTGGGTGGGAAGGCGGTTTTGACAACAGCGGATGTCGTGCGCTTGCGCCGCACCCGGCGCTGTCCGCGCCTGTTCACAACCGGCTTTCTTGGTAAGGAGCTTGGTAAATCACCCATTTGGGCCAGCGGCGGGGATGCTTTTCGGCGCTAACCCCTTGAGAAATCTTGGTATCCCGTACGAGATTCGAACTCGTGTTACCGCCGTGAGAGGGCGGTGTCCTAGGCCTCTAGACGAACGGGACCCGAGGAGCGGCTGATTACCCGCCGTACGCTGGGCGGTCAAGCCGGTTTGGTGAAAATAGTGTGACGCCCCTCGTTCGGCGACGGATCGAAGACACCCGTGAGCTGCTGGCCACATGGCCCGGTCCCGTGGTTTGCTCCGGCTATGTCGAATCCATCCAATCCCTACGATCCAGCCTCGACCGATTACCCGCGCGATCTGGTCGGCTACGGCCGCAATCCGCCCGATCCGCGCTGGCCCGGCGGTGCGCGCCTGGCGCTCAATATCGTCGTCAATTACGAGGAGGGGGGCGAAAGCAATGTGCTGCACGGCGATCCCGCGTCGGTTGCATTCCTCACCGAGCACATCACCACGCCGCGCGTGGGCGAGCGCAACTTGACCGCGGATAGCCTCTGGGAGTTCGGGAGCCGCGTCGGCTTCTGGCGGCTATGGCGGCTGCTGGCCGGACGAGGTCTGCCGGTCACATGCTTCGGGGTCGGCATGGCAATGGGCCGCAACCCCGAGGCCGTGGCGGCGATGCGCGAGGCCGGTTGGGAAATCGCCTCACACGGCTTGCGCTGGAACATCGATCCGCCAGCGGACCCGGAGGGTGAGCGGGCCGAAATTCTCGAAACCTTGCGCCTGCACGAGGCGCTCTGCGGTGCTCCCGCGTTGGGCTGGTACAACCGCTCCTCGGCCACCACCTATCGACTGCTCAGCGAAATCGGTGGGCTGCTCTATTTCGCCGACAACTATGCCGATGAACTCCCCTACTGGGCCGCTGTGGCGGGCAAGCCGGAGTTGTTCGTGCCCTACACGCTGGAGGCCAATGACATGCGCTTTGCCACGGCAATGGGCTTCGGCGATGGCGACCAGTTCTTCACCTATCTGCGCGATACCTTCGATGTGCTGTATCGCGATGGGCTGGAGGGCCGGCCGCGGATGATGAGCGTCGGCCTGCACGGGCGCATTGCAGGCCGTCCGGGGCGCACGGCGGGACTGGAGCGGTTTCTGGATCATGTCGCGCGCCATGACAGCGTCTGGGTGGCGACGCGCGCCGATATCGCACGACACTGGCGGACGCATTTTCCGCCGGGTAACTTGCGCGCGCGCTGGTAGCTTGGCCCGCCGCCTCCTGTTCGGCGCGCTGCTGCTCGCCACCGTCGGTTTGCTCACGACGCTGCTGATGCAGGCGCTGGAGCAAGGCGGCTGGACCTTGCTGAAACTCGCTCTTCTGCTCGCATTCATACCGGTGGCGGTCTGGCTCGGCATCTGCGTCGGCAATGCCGTGCCCGGCTTCATCGTGCTCGTGGCCAGCCGGCGGGCTGCCCTTGCCGTGCTGCCGGTGCAAGATACCTTCGACCGGGCTCCCATTGCGCTGCGCACAGCGATCGTGGTGACAGTGCGCAATGAGGACATGGGCGCTGTCTTGCCGCCGCTCCGTCTCTTGATGGCCGCCCTCGATGATCCCGCGCATTTCCAGGCCTGGGTGCTGTCGGATACACAGGAGCCCGCGCTGGCCGAGGCGGAGGCAACTGCGATCGCCGCGGCCGGGTTTGCGCTGTCATACCGGCGTCGGACGAACAATGCCGGCTACAAGGCGGGCAACGTGATGGACTTCCTCGACCATCACGCCGCCGAGGTCGAACTCGTGGTGATGCTCGATGCAGACAGCACCATGGCCGCCGCCGCGGTCCGCCGCCTCGTACGCATCATGCAGGCCGACCCCAGCCTCGGCCTGGTGCAGCATCTCACCGCCGGACGCCCCGCCGCGGCGGCCTTTCCCCGACTCTTCCAGTTCGGCATGCGCGCGGGCATGCGCGTTTGGTCCGTTGGGCAGGCACTCTGGCAGGGCCGGGCCGGGCCGTACTGGGGTCATAACGCGATTTTCCGGGCGACCGCGTTCCGGACACATTGCCGCCTGCCCCCGTTGGCCGATGGCAGCATCATTCTCTCGCACGATCAGGTCGAGGCGGCACGGCTGAGTGCGGCCGGATGGGGTGTGGTGGTCTGGGCCGAGGATGACGGTTCCTACGAGGCCAACCCGCCGGCGATGCCCGAATTTCTGCATCGCGATCGTCGCTGGCTCGCCGGCAACATGCAGTATCGTCATCTCCTGACAGCGCCTGGGTTCTTGCCGATGGGGCGCTGGCAACTCGTTCAGGCCATGCTCCTGTTCGCCGGGGCGCCGCTCTATGTCGCGATCTATCTGATGGCGGTCGGATTGGCCGCGGCGGCGTCTGCCGCCGGACCGGGGCCGGCCACCCTCGCAGTGGCGATCGCCTGGCCGCTCGCCCTCTACGCTCCAAAGCTCCTCGGCTACACTGAGATATTGCTGTTTCCGGCACGCCGTGCGGCCTATGGCGGCGCTGACCGTTTCGTCGTGGGCGCGCTGATCGAAATCGTCTTCACTCTGCTGCTCGATGCGCCCGCCTATGTGAGCAAGACGCTCGCGCTGCTGCGGCTGCTGCTCGGCGGGCAGCCCGGCTGGCTGCCGCAGAACCGAAGCGACCGCGGTGTCGCTTGGCACGAGGCGCTCAGGCTCTTCTGGCCGCATACGCTGCTCGGCATGATGACGTTTTCAGTGCTGCTGCACGCCGGTGCGGCCTATGCGCTGCTGGCGCTGCCTTTTGCCGGCGGGCTGCTGACGGTGGTCCCCTTCTGTGTGTTGACCTCAGGGCCGACCGTATCGAGATGGCTTGCCTCCCGGCGGATCGCCGCCATGCCCGAGGAACTCACGCCACCTGCGGCTTGAACAGAATGGCCGCGCCCGCCGCCTTGGCAAGGTACCCGCCCGCCACCTTCCGGCCGATCGCCATCATGCTGACTGCTGTGTTGTTGTCGCTGGTGCCGACAACCAGCCCGGCGATGCAGGGGAGAGGCGGAATCACGATGCCGGGCAGGTCTGTCCGCAGCGCATCAGGCGGCAAAATGCGCACTTCCCCCTCGGGCAGGGCCAGCACGAACCCGCCGGCCGGTGCCGGGCGAACCGGTCGGCCGGCCACGCGCGACAGCAGCGCTGCCAAGTCCGCCGGCTGGTCGGAGACAATCAGCACCCCCTCGAGCGCAGCCGCGCGGTTTGGATGCACCATATCCTCCGCCCGCCACACCAGCTCCGGCGTCAACTGCCGGACCAGCTGCAATCGCGGCACCGCGCTCGTGACGGGCAGCCGCTCGAACCGCGCCTCACCACCCTCGGTGGTTCGTGTGGTCGCGGTTGGGGTGATATCGAACCCGGCCTGCCGGAGCCGCGCCTCGGCCGCCGCGGCGTCGTCGATCGCGAGGCTCAGGATGTGGGCGCCCTCGTGGCGCGCGATGAACCCGGCCAGGGTCCGGCTCGGCCGCGCCGGGTCGATGACCGCGATGAGTTCGATATAGCCGTGCCGCAGCATCGCGCAGCGGTTGCCGGTTCCGGTGGGAACCCCCGCGCCGTCCGCATGGACGGCTGTGGGCGTGAGCGAAAAGCCCAGCGCCTGCCATGCTGCTGCGCCGGCGTCGAGGTCGCGCACCGCGAGCGCGACATGGTCGAGCCCGATCGCCGCGCTCATGCAGCGTCGGGCGGAGCGGTCTCGTAGCGCGCGATACACCATTCCGGCGGCTCCAGCGCCGCCGCATCATACCATTCGGTTACCAGCGGATGGCTTCGCACCGCCATGCAATAGGCGCGCGCCGCCTCCGACAAGGGCGGCGCATAGGTCAACAGCCGTGCCACCACGGGCGCATACATCGCGTCGGCCAGGGTGAAGGCCGTACCGAACAGGAACGTCCCGCCTGCGGCGAACCGTGCCCGCGTCTCCGCCCAGATCGCCTCGATCCGTGCGACATCAGCGGCTACAGCCGGCGAGCAGCATGTGCCCGCCGCGCCGGGCCGGAACAAGCTCATGGGCATCGCGATCCGCAACTCGCGGAAACTGGAATGCATCTCCGCCGCGATGACTCTTGCATGCGCCCGCGCGGCAGGACTGTCCGGCCACAAGCCGGGCGCCTGCTCGGCACAGTATTCGGCGATGGCAAGGCTGTCCCAAACCTTGTTGCCGGCATGCTCGAGATACGGCACCGTCCCGCCGGGCGTCACCGCGCGAACCGCCGCCGTCACGCCCCCGGCCAGCGGGATGACGATCTCATCCACTCTGAGCCGCGCCATCCGCACGGCCAACCAACCGCGCAGCGACCAGGACGAATAGCGACGGGTACCAATATAAAGACGGTCTTCCACCATCGAGCCCTCCTTCGATCCGGCCGGCACAACCTGCGCCCGGGAAGTGGCGAGAATCGCCGCCCCGTCGATGTGCCGTCAACCCGTGCCGACCACAGATATTCGGCATCCGGGGTCGTACGGCATGGCGCCCTAACGCAATGTCCCGCCGAAAAACGATGCCGGCGCCAGCAGCACCCAGGCCCACAGGAAGGCTGACAGCCAGTTCGCCAGCTGGAAAACGAGCGGCGGCATTTCGAAAATTCCGCACAGCAGAGGGATTGTTGCACGCAGCGGGCTGAAGAACCGGCACAGCACGACGCTCATGGCGCCAAAACGGCGAAAGAATCGCTCGCCGCGCGGCAACAGTTCCGGATGTCGGTTCAGCGGCCAGACATGGCGGACCTTGTGTTTGAGATGAAAGCCGATCGAGTACGACACCCAGTCGCCCAGCCCCGAACCCAGGCTCACCGCGAACCAGACCGGCCAGAACTCGATCCCGCTGACCCCGATCAGCGTCCCCATCGCCAGCATGATGGTGATGCCCGGCACCACCATGGTGACGAACGCCAAGGCCTTGAGAAAGCCGAGCGTAAACGCGATCGGCACCGCGTACGCCGCGTGATCCTGGATGAAGCCGATGATCGCGGCGGCGGCGTCCTGGAACACGTCAGGCGTCGGCAATACGGACGAAGCCAGGGCCCTCAAGCCCGGGGCTCTCGGGCGGCGGCGCTCCGACTTCAATGCCGCTCACGCGGGCCCGCTCTGGCCCGCGATGGCAGGCCGCGACGAGCGCATCGACTGCCTCCGCCTCGCCCGCCACCAGGGCCTCCACCCGTCCATCGGCCCGGTTGCGGACCCACCCGCTGATGCCGCGAGCCACCGCCTCCGCGACCATCCAGTCGCGATACCAGACCCGCTGGACCCGGCCGGAGATCATCAGATGCAGGGTCTTCACGGCTGGCTGGACAGGGTGAGAAACCGCCAGGCATGGCCGATATCGGCACGAACGTTGGCACGGCGTGCCGCCGCCTCAGCATCGGCCCCCCACAGCGCCTCCTGGAACAACTCGTCCACCATCGCTGCCTCGCAGGCCGCGTCGGCGTCGAGCGCACCATCGGCCAGCGCCAACCCGAGCACCAGGCTGCCCAGCGCGGGGACCGCGATGCCAAGCGCCGCCAGCCGCATTGCTCCCTGCTCCGCCACCGCCCCGGCCAGGGCCGCGAGCGCCGCCGAGTCCTGGGCCACATGCACAATTCCCGCGGTTACCCTCAGGCGTGCGCCGTGGCGCTGCCGGGCCCAGTCGAGCCAGGGTTGCCATAGCAGCGCCTGCCGCTTCACCAGCGAGTCCGGCGCATCGGCGCGGTAGCACAGCAGGTCGGTTTCGCCGTAGCGAGCGATCTCCAGGATCACCGGCTCCGGATCCGGCGCGATCCGCTCCTGCGCGGTGCCCGCCAGCCGGGTCAGCGGCAGTTCGGCATAGGACATTTCGCCGCCTTTTTCGCCGCCCGCCGCTTGCCATTCCGCCGCGATGGCGCCGGCCAGCGCATGCGAAGGCACCACCAGCGGACTCCCCCCCGGCAGCCGCACCGGCCGGTCATCAAGCCTGACCCCCCAGCCCGTATCCTCGCGCGCCGTCGTTGCCATGTCCCAGAACCGCTTCATCAGCGCTCTATGGCACACGCCGCAGGAATGGCGAAGCGGTGCAGGCATCGGCGGCAACAGTGGGTGCGGCGCGCCCGCCCGGCGTCAGTACCGGTTGCATCCAGGGGCCCTCGAGGCGCAGCGGGACAGGCACCGTCGAGGCCCGCACCCGCAGCACTGGGCGCAACTGCAACGCCATGCTCTCCCCGCCCAGATCCAACGTCCCGCTCGCGGTGCCGAAAAAGCGGGCGCTGTCGAGGCCTGCCTCATCGACACTGACCTTGCCCCCGGCGACGCCAAGCCCCAGGCTGAGGCAGCGCAGTGCCAGACGGGCCGCCTCGATCCGATCATCGCCGGCACGGATGCCGCGCAGTACATCGGCAATCGTGCCGCGTGCGAGCCGCGTATCCAGCACACCCTCGCCCAGCATCAGTGCCACGTGCCCGTCAAGCCGCCCGGCGAGATCGTGCCAGGTGGCACCGGCACCGCTCAACTCGGCGTCAAGATCCATTCGACCGACCGCGAGCGGCACCACCCCCCAACCCACAAGATAGGGCCGGAGGTCGACACTTTGCGCTTTTGCTGCCAGCGCAACCCGCGCCTCCGGCCCCCGCGCATCGACACTCAACCGCAGTTCCGCCCGCCCACCCCCAACCTCGGCGGTCACCGGTCCGGCAACCAGTCGCGAGTCGCTGAGCACGACGGAAGCCGCGATATCGCGGTAGATCGCGCCGTACAAGCGCATCTGGTCGATCGTCGCGCGGATATCGCTGTCGAACAGATGCAACTCCTCCAAGGGAAGCGCGCTGTCGGCGATCGCCGTCTCGCCCCGGCGCGGCACCGGCGGAGGCACAATGACGTCGCTGGCGCGGGCCGAACGGGTCGTACGCCGTGGGCCTGCGCCATCGCCCGGCCGAGCCTCCTCCCATGCCGCGAGCAGGCCGTCGAGGTCGAGCAGGCCGGACTTCACCACGCCGCGCAGCCGCGGGCGATCCTGTAGCGCCAAAGCGAGTTCGCCGGCCAAATCACCCTGCGGCAGGGTCAACACGATATTGCGCAGCGCCACCTCTTGCCGGTACCCGCCCGGCCCATCGGCAAGAACGCCGGCGAAGGCAATCGTCTTGAGTTGCGGCAGGCGCAACCCGGTCAGCGTGCCGAGCAATCCGAGATCGGGGATGCGGGCGCCGAGCGCAATATCCATGCCTTTGCCCTGAACCGGATCGGCGATCGCCCCCCGCGCTGCCAAGGTCGCCCCGGCTGCCTCCATTGCGATATCGACGTTGTAGCCCACGCCGGCAGGCGCATCGGGCAACAGCAATGAAGGGGCGCCGAGCGAGGCGGCCACACGGAGCGGCGAGGAGGCGTAGGCTCCCTCGATGGAGACCACCACCGGCTCGCTCATGCGCGGCATCTCGATCCGCAGCGTTTCGAGCGTCAGGCCCGGCGCAAGCTTGTCGAGATTGCTGAACCCGGACTGCACGAGAACGGACGCGATGTCCGGGATCACCCCGCCGGTATCGAGCACGCGCGCGCTCGCCGTAACACCACGCAGCGGCGGCACGCGGATCGGCAGCAGCCATCCGAGTGCACCGAGATCGGCAGCGGCGGCATCGAGGCGCAACGAGTAGCCCTTCAACTCAAGCGGCCGGGTCAGGCTCCCGGCGACGGTGAACTTGGCACCGCCGCTTTCGAGGTTGACGAACAGACCCCAGGGCGTCTTCGCTGCCGTGTCGAACAGGCGCGCCAGTGGCCCGGTCTGGGCCGACAGCGCAATCCGCTGGCGACCATAGGCGAGTTCCGCCGTGACGATGAGCGGTGCATCGACGGAGGCCGACGTGAGCGCCAGCCGCCGAACTTCCGTCGTCACTGCGGTGCCGGTCACGCCATCACGCCAGGTGATGCGGCCATCGCGGACATGGACCGTCAGCAGAGAGCGGTTGCCGATCCCTTTCGCCGGCGGCGCCGCCCCGGCTTCCGACTGGCCGCGCCAGTTCGCACGCCCGGACGCATCGGTCTCGAACAGGACATCGGGCTTGACCAGTGCGATGCGCTCCACTGCCAGCGCGCCGGTGAACAGCGACCAGGTGGCCAGTTCGACCGTCATGTGCTCGATGCGCACCATATCAGCACGCGAGCCACCGCTCATGTTGGGCAGGGTAATGTCGTTGACCTCGATTTTGGGGGGCAGCGAGGCGGTGACCGAGAGCTGACCGCGGATGCGCAAGTCGCGGCCAATCACGCCGCGCAGCGCGGTCTCGAGCTGGGACCGATAGGCATTGGCATCGACCATCGCGATCAGCACCAGGATCGCGGCGAGCGGGATCAGGACCGTCGCGGCGGTACCCGCACCAATCCAGATCAATACCTTGCGACTGACGAGACGACGGCGGCGGCGGCGGCGAGAAGACATTGCGAGCTCGTGGCGATTTGGCGACAGTCTAGCGCGGGCTGTGGCCGGCCGTCACGCCCGCACGGCCGCCGCAGTGGCTGGGATGGTGAAGCCGAGATCACGAAACGTGGCGGCCATATGGGGCGGCAGCTTCGCTTCCAGTGTCAGCTTGCCGCCGGCCGGATGCGGCAGCACCAGCCGGCGCGCATGCAGATGCAACTGCTCCGAAAATCCGTCCACCAGTGCGGAATTGCGCCCATCAACCTCCTTGCCATACGGCGTATCGCCCAGAATTGGCGAGCCGATCGAGGCGCAGCTCACGCGCAACTGGTGGGTCCGTCCGGTAAGCGGTGACAGCTCCAGCCAGGACATCTTCTTGCTCGCGTGATCCACGGTCACGTAGTCGGTGATGGCATGCGCAATGTCCTTGTCGTAAGCCCCGGCCACCGCCACCCGTTCGCCACGGAACCCGTCGACACGCACCAGGTCGAGTTCCATGCGCCCATTGGGTGGGATCGGCCGGCCAACCACCACGGCCCAGTAGGTCTTGTGCACCACCCGGGTGCGAAACGCCGCCGCCAGCTTCGCCGCCACCCCGGGCGTCCGCGCCAGCAGCAGCAGCCCCGAGGTGTCCTTGTCCAGCCGATGGACCAGGCGCGGCCGATGCTCGGAACCGAATCGCAACGCATCGAGCATCCCATCGATGTGCTTAACGATCCCCGGCCCTCCCTGCGTCGGCAGCCCCGAGGGCTTGTCGATCACCATGACCTGCTCGTCCCGGTAGATCACCATCCGCTCCGCTTCCTTGCGGCTGCGCTCGTCAATCACAGGGGCCACCTTCACCGGGGCGGCGACCGCAAGGTTGAGCGGCGGGATCCGCAGCGTCTCGCCGGGCATCAGCCGCGTCGCCGCCTCCGCCCGTTTCCCGTCAATCCGGATCTGACCGGTCCGGCACAACTTCTGCAACGCGCCCTGGGTCACGCCCGGAAAATGCCGGCGGAACCAGCGATCGAGCCGGATCTCCGCCTCGTCCTCGGCAACGACGCGGGTGGTGACCTGGGAGGTGACAACGCTCATGGATTCCGCTCCACCCGCAGCTTCGCCCAGTACGCCAGTCGCTTCACCACCTCGCGCTCGAAACCGCGCTCGCGTGGCCGGTAGAACTGGGCACGGTCCATGCCGTCGGGAAAATAGTTCTGGCCGGAGAAACCGTCCTCGGCCTCGTGATCATAGGCGTAGCCGGACCCGTAGCCGAGGTCCTTCATCAATTTGGTCGGCGCATTCAGGATATGCTTCGGTGGCGCGAGACTGCCGGTCTTGCGCGCCGCCCGGCTGGCCTCGCCGATGGCGACATACAGCGCATTGGATTTCGGCGCGGTGGCCAGATAAACCACCGCCTGGGCAATGGCGAGCTCGCCCTCCGGGCTGCCGAGCCGCTCATAGGCCTCCCACGCCGCCAACGCTTGCGGCAAGGCGGCCGGATCGGCGAGCCCGACATCCTCGCTGGCAAACCGCACCACCCGGCGCGCGATGAACCGTGGGTCCTCGCCGCCCGCCAGCATCCGCGCCAGCCAGTACAACGCCCCATCCGCATCCGAGCCGCGCATCGACTTGTGCAGCGCCGAAATCAGATTGTAGTGCTCCTCGCGATCCTTGTCGTACAGCGCCGCGCGGCGCGCAAGCAATTCCGCCAACGCCGCCCCATCCATCAAGGGCGTATCCGCCGGCAGCGCCGCCAATTGCTCCACCATGTTGAGCACATAGCGTCCATCGCCGTCGGCCATCGCCCGCAGCGAGGCCCGCGCCTCGGCATCAAGCGGCAAGGCCCGCCCCGCCTCCGCCTCGGCTCGGGCCAGCAATTTCTCCAGCGCGTCGTCATCGAGCCGGCGCAACACCAGCACCTGGCACCGCGACAACATCGCCCCATTCAGCGCAAACGAAGGGTTCTCGGTCGTCGCCCCCACCAGCGTGATCGTCCCATCCTCTACCACAGGCAGGAACCCGTCCTGCTGCGCCCGGTTGAACCGATGGATCTCGTCGACGAACAACATCGTCCCGCGCCCGTCGTGGCGTCGGACCCGCGCGTCCTCGAACGCCTTCTTGAGATCGGCGACCCCCGAAAAAACCGCCGACAACTGGGTGAACTCCAGCCCTGCCTGATCCGCCAACAGCCTTGCGATCGTGGTTTTGCCGACGCCCGGCGGCCCCCACAGGATCAGAGAAGCGAGGGACCCCCGCTCCAGCATCCGCGTCAGCGTACCCTGCGGCCCAACCAAATGATCCTGCCCCACCACATCCGCGAGCGCGCCCGGTCGCAACCTCTCGGCCAGCGGCCGCGGGGCATCCGCATGCAACAGGGAGGGGGAGGGCGCGCGCGTCGGCGGCTTTGCCATGGCACAAAAACATAAGACCGGTCCAAGGACCGGTCCATGTTCAGTTCATCCAGGCAGGCGCGCGTGGCAGGATGGAACGGGTGGCGCGATCACTCGCTCTCGCTGTCCTCGGCCATCACTTCCTGCTTCGGGCCGCTATCGAGGCCTTTGGCCGACGGGTCGCGCTCGACCAGCTCGATCACCGCCATGTCGGCCGCATCGCCATGGCGAATGCCGGCCTTCAGAACGCGGGTGTAGCCACCCTTGCGGTCCTTGTAGCGCTCGGCGATCACGCCAAACAGCTTGGCGACGATCACGTCGTCGCGCAGCTGCGCATAGGCCTGACGCCGCGCGTGCAGATCGCCGCGCTTGCCGAGCGTGATGAGCTTCTCGGCCACCGGCCGCAGCTCCTTCGCCTTGGGCAGCGTGGTGGTGATCTGCTCATGCTTGATCAGTGCATGGGCCAAGTTGCGGAACATCGCGAAGCGATGAGTATCAGTCACGCCGAGCTTCCGGCCGGCTACCCCGTGTCGCATCTTATTTTCTCCCGGCTACTCAGAACGGCTCTTCGAGACGCTTGGCGAGGTCTTCGACATTCTCAGGCGGCCAGCCCGAAACCGTCATGCCCAGCACCAGGCCCATCGAGGACAACACTTCCTTGATTTCATTCAGCGACTTGCGCCCGAAATTCGGCGTGCGCAGCATCTCCTGCTCGCTTTTCTGAACGAGGTCGCCGATATAGACGATGTTGTCGTTCTTCAGGCAGTTCGCGCTGCGGACGGAGAGTTCGAGCTCATCGACCTTGCGCAGCAGGTTGCGGTTGAACGGCAGATCGTCCTGCGGCTCCTCGGTGCGCAACTGCTGCGGTTCATCGAAGTTGATGAACAGCTGGAGCTGGTCCTGCAGGATGCGGGCGGCCAGTGCCACCGAATCCTCAGGCGACACCGTCCCGTTGGTTTCCACCTGCAACAGCAGCTTGTCGTAGTCGGTGACCTGACCTACCCGGGTCGGCTCCACCTTGTAGGACACGCGGCGCACGGGCGAGTAGATTGCATCGACCGGAATGAGCCCGATCGGGGCATCCTCCGGCCGGTTCATTGCCGCTGGCACATAGCCCTTGCCGGCATTCACGGTGAATTCCATGCCGAGCTTCACGCCGTCATCGAGCGTGCAAATCACCAGATCGGGGTTCAACACGTCGATGTCGTGCCCGGTCTGGATCTGGCCCGCGCGCACTTCACCGGGGCCAGTGGCCGTCAGCATCATGCGCTTCGGCCCATCACCGTGCATGCGCAGCGCCAACTGCTTGATGTTGAGCACGATGTCGGTCACGTCCTCGCGGACGCCGGGCACCGAGCTGAACTCATGCAGCACGCCGTCGATCTGCACCGCCGTCACCGCCGCGCCCTGCAACGAGGACAGCAGCACGCGCCGGATCGCATTGCCCAGCGTCATCCCGAAGCCGCGCTCCAGCGGCTCCGCGACCACGGTGGCGACCCGCGCCGGGTCGGAACCGCCTTCGACACCAAGCTTTTCCGGCTTGATGAGCGACTGCCAGTTCTTCTGCATCACTGCGGAAAGTCTCATGGGATCACACCCGCCGCCGCTTGCGCGGCCGGCAGCCGTTGTGCGGAATCGGGGTCATGTCGCGGATCGCGGTGATCGAGAAGCCGACCGCCTGAAGCGCCCGCAACGCGCTCTCGCGGCCCGAACCCGGCCCGCTCACCTCGATTTCGAGGGTCTCCATGCCGTGTTCGCGGGCCTTCTTGCCGGCGTCCTCGGCCGCAACCTGAGCGGCATAGGGGGTCGACTTGCGCGAGCCCTTGAAGCCCTGCATGCCGGCGGACGACCAGGCAATGGTATTGCCCTGCGCGTCAGTGATGGTCACCATCGTGTTGTTGAACGTCGCGGCCACATGGGCAACGCCGGACGTAATATTCTTGCGCTCCTTTTTACGGGTGCGCGCAGCGGCGGCAGGCTTCGCCATGAATTTCGGTCCTGTCCATTCAAACGCCAACGCCCAGCGGACGTTGGCAATGTGTCAAAGACGCAAGCAATCCGGGAAGGATTACTTCGTCACCTTCTTCTTGCCGGCAATCGCCACGGCCTTGCCCTTGCGGGTACGGGCATTGGTGTGGGTGCGCTGGCCACGAACCGGCAGCCCGCGGCGATGGCGCAGGCCGCGATAGCAGCCCAGGTCCATCAGACGCTTGATGTTCATGGCAACTTCACGCCGCAGGTCGCCCTCGACGCGGTAGTCACGGTCGATCATCTCGCGGATACGCAACACTTCCTCGTCGGAGAGCTGGTTGACCCGGCGCTCCTCAGGGATGCCAAGCTTCGTGCAAATGGTCTGCGCCTTTGCAGGGCCGATGCCATAGATATAGCGAAGGCTGATCTTCACCCGCTTGTTGGTCGGGATGTTCACGCCGGCAATACGCGCCACGCCGCTTCACTCCTAAATGGCCTCAGACGTCGCTGTCGGAGGGCCTAAAAACGTAAGGCGGCGGAACCACTAGGGCACCGCCGAGGGAGCGCACTATAGCTGCGGCCCCCCCTCTGTCAACGCGCCGACTCGACTGGCACGCGAACGACGATCAGCCATGCGCAAAAAGAACGGCCCGCACGCCGCTGTCGCCGCCGCCGCGCCTCTCTTATTTCATCGACGAATATGATGTCGGCACCAGCAGCGTCGACTGCATCTCCACCACACGCCCGTCCTGCCGTTTGAGATAGGCTAGCCACTCCTGATCCTGGAACAGCGCCGCCCGCGCTTTCGCCCGCGCATCGGCGTTCGCGTAGTTCCACATATGCAACACTTCATTGGGCTGGGGGCTCTCCCCCACCCACAGACCGACATTGCGCGAATACCTCTCCCGTACCGGCATGATCCCGAGATAGGCTTCCGCATATGGCCGTGCCGTGCCGATCGTCGTGCGGTAGATCCGCATCTCATAGATGCCGCCGTCGGCGACTGGTGGCGTGATATCCTTGATCGGATGCATGAAGCGAATATCCTGCCGTTCCAGCAGCGGCCTGATGCGCGGGATGTATTCCTCGGTCCACGCCTTGTTCTGCCCCAGCGCCCCGCGCAGCCGTGCCCGCTCGTCAAGGCTGGCGTAGCTCCAGATGTGCCAGACCTGATTGAGCGTTCCGATTTCCGGCGTCCAATAGCCGTGGTTCACGCCATAGTCATTGCCGCGCGCGGGTCGGCCGATGGTCCTGGCATAGTCGAGATATTCGGGCAGTTTGCCCGGCTTGAGCGTGTATTGCCGCAATTCGTGGATCATCCGTCATTTCCCTGCTCTTGCCCGGCCGCGCCGCCGCCGCGCCCAGCATGGCAGGACCGAATGCCGCTGGCCAGCGGGCAGCATGGCGCCCGCCGGCCCTCCTTCTTCAGCCCCGATCCGGTCCGATACGCACCAGCATCTTGCCGAAATTGCCGCCTCTGAGCACCATCTGCAACGCCATCGGGGCATTCTCGAGCCCGTCGACCACAGTTTCGCGGTAGTGCAGGCTGCCCTCCTTGACCCAGGGACTCGCCACCCTGCGCCACTCCGCCGCACGCTCCGGCTTGTCTGTGACGATCAGCCCTTCGATGCGGATGCGCTTGCCAACGACCGAACCCAGGTTGGGGCCGGGCGGTGGCGCGGCGTCGTTGTACTGGGCGATCATGCCGCACATTACCACCCGGGCGAAAGGGTTCAGCAGCGGGAAGACAGCCTGCTGCACGGCGCCGCCGACGTTCTCGAAATAGACGTCGATCCCCTTGGGGCACGCCGCTTCCAGGGCCTGCGGGAGATGCGGCACCCGGTGGTCGACGCAATCGTCGAAGCGCAGCGTCTCCTGCACCCATAAGCACTTGTCCGGCCCGCCGGCGATGCCGACGACCCGCGCCCCCGCCCGCTTCGCCAACTGCCCCGCAACCGAGCCGACCGCACCGGATGCCGCCGAGATCACCACCGTTTCGCCTGGCTTGACCTGACCAATATCCGTCATGCCTGAGTACGCAGTGGTCCCGGGCATGCCGAGAACACCGAGGAAGGCCTGCAAGGGGGCTGCGTCCCGCTCGAGCTTCACCAGACTCGCCGCTGGGCTGAGGCAATGGGTCTGCCAGCCCCGGGCGCCCAGCACGATGTCGCCAGGGGTGAAGGCAGGATCGGCGGATGCGACAACCTCGCCCACCGTCTCCCCCGTCATCGCTTCTCCGATCTGCACCGGCGCGGCGTAGGACGCACGATCCCACAGCCGACCGCGCATGTAGGGGTCGATCGAGAGCCAGATCGTCCGGGTGACCACCTCGCCGGGGCCGGGGGGCGGCACCAAGGACTCAAGTATTTCGAAGTCCTCGGGGCCCGGTTCCCCCACCGGCCGGCGGCGCAAAACGACGGAGCGCCGCATTGTTGTCGCCAGCGCTACCGGCATCAGGCGACGTCCGACTTCAGCACCAGCCGGCCGGTGACCTTGCCGTCGCGCAGGCGCATCAGCGCCGCGTTGGCCTCGCGCTGCGGCACAGTGGTTACGGGCAGCGCCTGGAGGTCGCCGGCCTGGGCGATGGCGACGAGTTCGCGCAACTCCTTCACGTTGCCGACATAACTGCCCTGGATGGTAATCGCGCGGATCGGCATGAGCGGCAGCGGCAACGTCAATTCGCCACCGAACAGCCCGACCTGGATCAGCTTGCCACCCTTGCGCAGGGCCGCGAAGGCGAAGTTTGCCGTGGCGGTGCCATTGACCAGATCGATGATCGCCTCGGGTTGGCCGCCGCAGGCCTGGATGATTCGCTTGGTCACACCCTCGCCCGAGCCGTCAACGGTCAGGGTCGCGCCCGCGGCCTCGGCCGCAGCTCGCTTCTCGGCAGATATGTCGACCACGACAATGTTGCGGTGCTTCAGCGCCTTCAGCACCGCGATGGCATTGAGCCCCAACCCGCCGGCGCCGACCAGCACGATCGGCTCGTCGGCCGCCATCGGCATCACTTTCTTGATGGCCGAAAACACTGTGATCCCGGAGCAGGCATATGTCGCGGCGACCGCGGGATCGAGCGAGCCGGGATCCACCAGATGCCGCGGATGCTGCGCGACAACATGGGTCGCATAGCCGCCATGCTGGTAGACGCCCAGGGACCGGCCGGTGAGGCACATGTTGTCTTCGTCGGCCAGGCACTTGGCGCAGGTGCCGCAACCGACCCAGGGGAAGACGATGCGGATATCGCCCACCTTCACCCCGGTTGCATCCGATCCGAGTTTCACCACCCGGCCGATAATCTCGTGACCCAGGGCAATCGGCAGGCTGAGCCCACGATCCACCAGATTCATCACCTTGCCTCCGCCGAGGTCATACCGCCCTTCCCAGATATGCAAATCGGAGTGGCAGACGCCGCAATAGGTCGTCTCCAGAAGGACCTCGGTGCCGGTCGGCTCCGGAGTGGGCAGCTCGATCTCTTCGAGCGGAGCTTCATTTTTGACAACGGCCCAGGCGCGCATGGGGGATCCTCCGATTGGCGTTTCGTATGGGGAGGTTTTGCGGGCGGCGGGGGGGTGCGGTCAAGAGTCGATGGAAAGGAGGCTTGATGTTCGTGCGGTGGAAGCTTATTAGCCGCGTCCTGTCAGGGTCCCGATCGTCTAGAGGCCTAGGACACCGCCCTTTCACGGCGGTAACACGGGTTCGAATCCCGTTCGGGATACCAAGGATTTCAAAGAGTTAAAAAACTTGAACCCGCCAGGGTCTAATGTAGGGTCTAATATCGACTCTGGACTCCACGCGCGTCCAGATGCGTCCAGGTCAGCCCGAGCGATCCAAAGGCGTCATGCTGCGGAGAAGCGTATGCGCTTCCTGACCACCAGTAGACCGCACAAGCCTGCGCTTCTCCGAAACAAGATCGCGACGGGCGCCCGGCGCTGCCGCAGTTGCGAAGGGTGGTGACGAAAAGCGCGCGCGCGTTCGGTCCAAGCCATCCGACAACCAACCTCCTCAGACAGAATTTCGAGACGACGCATCGCAAGAGCGAGCCCTGAGCGTGATCCGAGCTGACATGCCATGATGCACAGGGCCAGGTTGTCTGGATCACCGCGGTGCCCCTGTCTGACGCATCCGCTCCGCCATCGGCGCTTGCAACGCGCCCACTCGCGCCCTATTTTTTCCTCATGCCCGTATCCAACCACCCCGCTTCGGACACCAAGCCCGCCGCCTTCAAGGCTGCCTCGGTAAAGATTGGCCTGTCCCCGGTGCGCGTCCAGGTGCAGCCGCCGGCGACCTCGCCCAGTCTCGCGCGGCGCCGGGCGCTGGCCAAAGCCATCCGCGGTGTCACGATGGTGCCCGCCGTAGCCGGTGAGTGAAGACGACGGCGCCAGCCCGGCCTACAATCTCGGCGTCTTCATCAACTGCCCGTTCGACCCCGCCTACCGCCCGATGTTTGACGCCATCGTCTTCGCGGTGATGGCCTGCGGCCATGTTGCCCGCTCCGCCCTGGAATTCGACGATGCCGGCCGCACCCGCTTCACCAAGATCACCGACCTGATCGGCCAATGCCGCTTCGGCATCCATGACCTATCCCGCACCGACCTCAGCGCCCCCGGCGGACTGCCGCGCTTCAACATGTCATTGGAACTGGGCCTGTTCCTTGGCGCAGTCCATTTCGGCGCCACGCCGCAGGGGCGCAAACAATGCCTGATCCTCGATTCCGAGCGCACTCGCTACCGCGACTTCGCCTCCGACCTCGCCGGCCATGACATCAAGGCGCACGGCAACGACCCGGCGCGGACAATCACCGCCGTGCGTGACTTCCTACGCACGGCCAGCGGTATGCGCCTGCCCGGCGGGGCGGCCGTGGCAGCCGACCATGGCCGCTTCACCGAAGCCGTCCCAGACATCCTGCGCAGGGCTCGGATCACGCCCGAGGAAATGACCTTCGCCGACACCACGACCATGATCTTTGACTGGCTGACCCTGAGAGAGCCACGCGCCGGTGCCTGACCGGGCTGCCCCGGCCCTTCAGCGACGCGCGACCCACGCCCGGCCATCTTGATGCTGCGCTGGACGCCTACCATAACGCGCAGCCAATCCCCCTGGCGTTGAACCCGGCGACCCAGGTACTGATCGCGAGCAGCGCCAGCGCGAGAGACTGGTGCAGACCGGAGTCCCGTTTCGAGTCTCACAGGCGCTTGCCGAAACCGTGCTGGAAATCCCCGTCCGGACCGTTCCGAATGATACCGAATTGGACCGCAAGAAAGCCGATGCACCGAAGAGCGGCGGATGACGGAAGAATTATACAGCACCATTTCAATGAATTACGATGCGATCTTCCGAAAAGAATTTAACCTCGATATTCTGGTAACCAGCGTCCTCGACGAAGGAGTAGAAAACTCTCAATGGCTCGAAATCGTCCCGTTTGAACCCGGATTTCCCGGATGAGCGCGGATTTACTTATACAGGAGTGCCGAATCTGGCATGAATATCAGCGTGTTGTCGTCAACGAAGGCGCGCGCGAATGGAACACCCAGCGGGCGAATCGGATGATGGGTCTCTGCGGGTCGATTTCGACCGGAGGCTGAAGCTGGAATTCCACGGCAGCCGGATCACCTCCGACGCCGGCTTGCTGGCCTACCGGGAACTGGACGACGCGCTCGGCCTCTCCGATCTGGCCGGCGCGGCGCTGTCGGAATGCCGCCGTGGCAAGAACACCCGCCACCTGCTGACCGGCCTGTTGCGCCAGTCGGTGTTCGGCCGCCTCGCCGGGTATGAAGACGTTAACGACGCCGATCGTCTTGCCCATGATCCCGCGATGCGCGCCGTGGTGGATCGCACCGGCCTGGATCGTCAGGCCGCCTCGACCAGCCAGATGGGCCGTTTCGAGACGGGATGGCTGACCAGCGAGGCCAATCTCGCGGCATTGGCCGATCTGTCCGGCGTCTCGATCGACCGGGTGCATGCGCGCCGCCCGCAAACGACCATCGTGCTGGACATGGACAGCAGCGTCAGTGAGACGCATGGCGCTCAGGAAGGCAGCGCCTACAATGGGAACTTCGGTTGCAGCTGCTACCACCCGCTGTTCGTGTTCAACCAGTTCGGCGATCTGGAACGGTGTAGCCTTCGCTCCGGCAACGCCCACAGCGCCCCCGACTGGCGCGATGTGCTGGAACCGGTGGTGGCGCTTTACCGGGGCAAGATGAAGCGCCGCTACTTCCGCGGCGATGCTGGCTATGCCAACCCCGGCATCTAGTTCCTCGAAGGCGAGGGCTACAAATACACGATCAGGCTGCCGGCCAACGCGGTCCTGCAAGAGTGCATCGGGTGGTTGCTCAAGCGTCCGGTGGGACGGCCGCCGCATGATGTCCGCCGCTATTACGCCAGCTTCAGCTACCAGGCGGCGTCATGGACCAGGTCCCGCCGGGTGGTGGCGAAGGTCGAGCGGCACCCCGGTGAGTTATATCCGCGCGTCGGCTTCATTGTGACCAACATGGCCAGGCCGCCCGAACGGGGACGCTGTTCTACAATCAGCGAGGCACCGCCGAGCAGCACATCAAAGAAGGCAAGAACGCGATCATCTGGACCCGACTGTCCTGCCGCCGCTTCGACGCGAACGCGGTGCGGTTGCAACTGCACGCCCTGGCCTACAGCCCCGCCAACTTCCTCCGCACCCTGACCTTGCCCGAGGCGGTCAGCCATTGGTCGATGACCTCCTTACGGGACCGGTTGGTCAAGATCGTCGCGAAGATCGTCATGCACGGGCGATCGATCACGTTTCAGATGGCCGAGGCTATGATCTCGCGCGGCCTATTCCAGCAGATCCTCGACGCCAACGCGGCGTTGCGTCCGTCGCTACCGGCACGATGTTGAGGGACGGTGGCATGACCGGCCGGGCGGACCATCGACAGGAGGGGTGCGTCCTGGTGTCGGCCGGAAGCGCGGCAATCGCCTCGGAACCGCGAGCACAGTGCCGGTCACGTGGCAAAAGGCGGGATCACGGGACCGCCGGTATTGATCGCCGCCAGAGCCGAGGTTATCGTTCACCCGAGATGCCCGCAGGGGGCGAGCACATGGGAAATGTTGGCCACAGGGAACGGCGCATGATCCGCACCTCATCCGCCCTCGCCCTCGTGGCCGCCCTCTTGCACGCCGTCCCGCTCGCCGCCGAAACCCCGCCACTGAAACTCGCCGCCCCCTTCTCCGCCACCGGCCCCGCTGCCGCCGGCGGCGTGCCGGCGCTCAACGCCATCCGCCTCGGGGTCGACGAGGCCAACGCAGCCGGCGACGGCCCGCCGATCCTGCTCGACACCTATGACGACCGCAGCACCGATGACGGCGCCCGCGAAGCCGCCCGCCAAATCATCGCCGGCGACGCACTCGTCGTCGTCGGCCCCGGCACCACCACCTCCGGCCTTGCCGCCGGACCGGTCTACGGCGAGGCTGGCCTCGCCGCCATCGTCCCGTACGCCCACGGCGCCGGCGGCTCGACCAGCCCCACCACCTTCCGCCCGGTGTTCAGCAACGCCGACATGGGGGAGGCGCTCGCCCAGTATCTCCGCCAGGTCCTCGGCGCCGCCCAGGCGGTGGTGATCTACCGCGACAACGGCTACGGCCGCCCGATTGCCGCCGGGTTCGAGCGGGTCGGCGCACAACTCGGCCTCGCCACCGTGCGGCGTCCCTTCGCCACTCCTGCCGAGGCCGCCGACGCCGCCCGCCAGACCGCACTCGACCCGGCACACCCGGCCATCGTGCTCGCCATGATCGACCCCGACGCCGCCCCGGTCGTCACCGCCCTGGCCCGCACGCGGACGAGACCACTCGTCCTCGGCACCAGCGCGATCGCTACCGACGCGTTCGCCGAAAATTTTGCCCGCGAGCCGGAAACCGCCGCCGATCCGGGCTTCTTCACCGACGGCATCTACGCGGTCTCGCCGCTGATGCTCGACAGCGCCGGCGCCGAGGCGCTCGGCTTCGCTGGCCGCTACCGTGCCCGCTTCGGCCGCGAGCCGCGCTGGGAGGCGGCGCAAGGCTACGATGCGGCCCGCCTGGCGATCGCCGCAATGCGTGCGGCAGCCACAGCGGCGCCCGATCTGGCCGCTCGCCGCTCCGCGGTGCGGACCTGGCTCGCCGGGCGCGACAGTCCGGCCCACGCGGTCGCGAGCCTCACCGGGCCGTTGTGGTTCGACCCCGAGCGCGGCCGCCAACAGCCCACGCGAATCGGCCGCTTCCACGGCACCCTGTTCGAATCTGCCCCTGTGCAATTGATTCCGGCCGCAAACCCGTCGGCCGCCGAACGTGCCGCCGGCGGCCTCGTCGCCCTCGGTGACGGTCGCTTCGCGACCCGCCAGCAGGTCGTCGCCACCGGCATCTTCGTCAACGAGATCCCGCGCATCGACATCGCGCAGTCCACCTTCACCGCCGATTTCTATCTCTGGCTGCGTTTCGCCCGCGGCACCGCTGGCGCGGATCCCACCGAGCTCGATTTCCCCGATCTGCTGCGTGGCAGCTTCGATCCGCGCCGGCCGGCCGCACAGGGTGACCTCGATGACGGCACCACCTACCGGCTGTGGCGCACGCGCGGTGACTTCAAAAATGATTTCGACCTCCATCGTTACCCGCTGGACCGCCAGGTTTTAGCGGTGCGCATGTTCAACGCCCGCGCTGCGTCCGACCGGCTGGTCTATGTGCAGGACCGCCGCTCAATCGATCCCAGCCTCGGCGCGCTGCGGACTTCCGCCGCTCCGACCGAGAGCACCGGAATCGCGCCCGCCGCCTTCCGCAACCTCACCCAATGGGACCCGCTGCGTGCCGAGCAGTTGCGCGACGTGCTGGTGACCCGCTCCGCCCTCGGCGACCCGCGGCTGGTCGGCGTCGAGCGGGTGCGCGAGCTTTCCGGCTACCGCGTCGAGATCGAGGTACGCCGCCGAACGCTGGCGACGTTGGCGAAAACCTTGCTGCCGCTCGGCATTATGGCGCTGATCATGCTCGCCTCGCTGTGGTTCCCCCACGGACTGGTCAAGGAGAAGATCACGGTTGCGATTACCGGCGCGCTCTCCGGTGCGGTGCTGCTGGCCTCGGTGAATTCACAGCTGGGCGCCGTCGGCTACACCATGGCAGTGGAATACGTGTTCTACGTCTTCTTCACCCTCTGCCTGCTTTGCATCGTTGCCGTGCTGGCGGCCGAACAACTCCGCGTCGCCGGACACGCCAGGCGCGCGGTCACGACCGAACACCTGACCCGCCTGATTTTCGCCGCCGCCATCCTCGCCACCCTTGCCGCCGCCGCACTGGCCACCACACGCTGGTAACGGAACATGGCTTCGTTTGCGGCACACCGCGTCGGTGATCATTGCCGGGTGCTGGAAAAAGTCCGATCCGTTTTCATAATATGGGCCTTAGTGTCCATCCGGAAACAGCTTGAATCTCTAGAATCACATGTGATTCCCTCTCTGTGGAACCGATTCGCAGGAGTGCAACGATGTGGACGACCGAGAACCGTGGCCGCTATGACCGCACCAGGCGGCGCTATCCGAGCGATCTGACGGACGAGGAGTGGGGCTTAATCAAGC
>CAIYSR010000118.1 GCA_903928895.1 uncultured Rhodospirillales bacterium
AACTACCTAGGCTGGCGCAGAGCCATCGAGGCCCTCCCGACAGCGCCGGCTCCCAACCTCTGGATCATGGCAGCCGCTGGGTTGGGGCCGTATCAACAAGCTATGCAATAAGAGCGAAAGACTTCCAACGCTTTGGTAAAGGGTTTGCATCTCATAGCCACCATCCATCGCGACGAAGTTACCGCCATTGGGGCTCGCGGTGACGGTGGTTGCCAAGTTCAGGGTCCCGCTGTCGCCACTGAAGCTCGAATTTGCCTGCGCGGCGGTCAACACGAATGCGTAGTTGCTATGGTTGTTCGTTGTGTCGGTCATCGACCAGCCGGCGATTCCCGCCCCGGCGGCTCCGGTCGACAGTTTGCCATTGATCTGCTGCGTGGTGGCGTAGCTGCTCCCGTTCCAGCAATTCACGCACCCTGACCAAGCCGAACCCGCGGTGCCATTGATTCCGTCGAACGATCCATTGGTCAGCAGGTTCTGCGCTGATGCAGGGGAAACAAACAATATTGCTGCCAGGAGTGCGACCGCTGTCCACACCGCTGAAAAACCCTCTGAACGCGTCCGCTGGCGCATGCTCGCCCCTTCGATCAGGTACAGGTGCTGCCGCCCAGGGAGGGCTGCACGCAGGTCGTTTTCGTACTCGATTTGAAGGCGAGATTCAAGAACGGGATTGGATATTTTAAGCGCTTTTTTCGATATTTTGATACAAAACGCCTCCGTGTGGATGGACTCTAGCCCAATGCCGCGCGATATCCAGCCTGCTGCACACCCAGACACCGCTGAAACCCCGCAGATAGTTCAGGAACCCACGCAGCGCCTCCGCCCGCCCTGGCCGCCCGGCAATCCGCAGGTGCAGCCCGACCGACATCATGCTGCCCGGCCCCTCGGTGCTCTCGCGATAGAGACAGTCGAAGGTCGCTCGGAGATGATCATAGAAATCCCGCCCCGAACTGAAACCGGCGGGGTTGGTGAACTTCGAGTCGTTCACGTCCATCGTATAGGGGATCACCAGATGTGGCCGACCATGCCGCAGGTCCCAGTACGGCAGATCGTCGTTGTAGGCGTCACTGTCGTAGAGAAAGCCGCCCTCCTCTACCAGCAGCCGCCTGGTGTGCACCGAGGCGCCAGTGCGACAGTACCAGCCGAGCGGACGATGCCCAACGCTTCGGTCCAGCGAGGCGACGGCGCGCGCGATATGGTCACGCTCCTCCGCCTCGCTGAGCAGCCAGTGCTTCTCCCAGCGCCAGCCATGGCAGCAGATGTCGTGCCCAGCCGCCACGATCGCCTGTGCCGCCGCTGGGTTGCGTTCGAGCGCCAAGGCGCACGCGAACACTGTCACAGGCAGCCGCGCCTGGGCGAACAGACGCATCAGCCGCCAGAACCCGACTCTGCTGCCATATTCGTAGAGGCTTTCGGCGTTCATATCGCGCTGCCCCGCCGGCACCCCGGTGGCGCCTTCGAGCAGCCCGGTCTCGGGGCCGGCATCGCCATCGAGAACCGAGGCCTCAGACCCCTCCTCGTAGTTCATCACGAAATTCAGCGCCAGGCGCGCGCCGCCGGGCCATCGCGGATCCGGCCGATGCGCGCCGTAGCCGACGAGATCACGAGGATAAGCGGGATCAATCATGCGGCGGCTCCTGCGGGCAGCAAGGCCCGAGGGTGCGGCAGCGCTCCGCCGGCGTCCAGGCCCTCAATCCACCGCGGCGGACCGCTCGCGTGCCCTGATGCGCTCGCGATGCAGCGTGTAGAGACCGCTCGCGGTGATGATGGCCGCGCCGAGCAGCGTCATCTCGTCGGGTAGGGTGCCGAAGACCAGCCATCCGCTTGCGGTCGACCAGATCAATTGCACGTAGCTGAACGGCGCGAGCAGCGAGGCCGAGGCGTAGCGATAGGCCAGGATCATCCAGTACTGGCCGATCGTCGCCACCGTGCCGAGCGCGATGTTGAGCGCCACGTCCTGCCAGCGCGGCGCGACATAGACGAATGGGATCGCGACGCTGAGCGCTACCAGCCCGACCACCGCCGCCCACATCATGGTGGCCGATGCGTCATCGCGGCCAGCGATCCTGCGCGTGAGAATGCTTGCCACCGCCCAGGCCAGCGATGAGGCCAGGACAAGGAAAGCCGCCGGTTGGAAGGTGCCGGTGCCCGGCCGGATCACGATCAGCACGCCGATGAAACCCACGCCGATGGCACTCCAGCGCCTTATGCCGACCACCTCGCCCAGCATCGGCACCGACAGGGCAGTAATCAGCAGCGGCGAGACGAACCCCACCGCAGCGGCATCCGCGATCGGCAGGAAGCGCAACGCAAAGATGAAGAACAAGGCGGAGACCACCATCATCGCTCCGCGCACCAACTGCACCCAGGGGTGGTTCACGTGCAATCGCACACGGCCCTCGCGCGCGCCCACGCCCAAGATGATGACGAAAAAGGTCAGATAGCGGATCCATCCGATCTCGATCACCGGGATGTGCGCGCCGAGGATCTTGGCCATCACGTCGGAAATCGAAAAGAACAGCGTGGCGGCGAGCAGGAGCAAGATGCCCCGCGTCGTGGTGTCCATCGTTGCAACAATCCAGTGCACGTCAGCCGGCAGGTAACGCGGCAAATCACCGCCGCCACAACCGTCGCCCCCGCGATGCAGGCATGCGGCACGCCGCCGCGCTAGACCACCCCAAGTGGCCGATGGGGCAACTCCGGCAGTGCGACACCGATGGGATCGCCCGGGCGCACATCGCCGCCCTGCAGCACGATCGCCATGATGCCTGATTTTCGGACCAGCTGGCCGACGGCGTCGCGCCCGAGTACCGCACGCAGTAGGCCCGGCCGGAAGCGGTCGATCTGCACGCATGGGTTGCGCAGTCCCGTCACCTCGATCACCGCGCTCGCTCCCAGAGCGAGCCGGGTTCCCTCTGGCAATGCCAAAAGATCAAGACCTTGCGTCGTGATGTTTTCGCCCATCGCACCAGGGCCGATATCAAAGCCGACCGCCACAAGTTCGGCCAGAAGCTCGGCATGAATGAGATGAACCTGGCGCAGATTGGGCAGCGTCGGGTCCCGCGCCACGCGCGAGCGATGCCGCACCGTCACCCCGGCATGGGCATCCCCCTCGACGCCGAGGCCCGCGACCAACCGGATGAACATCGCCGACATCTTGCTGAACCGGTGGGCGCTGTCACGTGCCACCGCCATCACCACACCCATTCCGCGCCTCCCTGCCTCCCGGTTCGGCTACATCCAGTGCGCCGGGACCCACACGCACGGACCCGGCGTGGTCGGACGGTCCCAATAGCCCTGCATCCATTGGTTGCTTTGGCCGCTCTGCCGTACCCAGCGCCCCTCGCTCCAGACATAGCCGTCTCTCTGCCAATCCCAGTATCCGGGCTGCCAGGACTGGACGTATTCGGCCACCGGTGCCTTGGGGATCGGGTCGTCGCGCAGCGCCGGCGGCCTTTGGCAGGCGCCGACATTCTCCTCGACCTTCTGGCAACCGGCCAGCAGCCCAATTGCGAGCAGCACGGCGAGGGTCAGGCGGGGCATGGCAGGCTCCTTGGTGCAGGTTCAGGCGATCAAGCGGTCATCGATCATCGCCGCCGAGGGGGCGGAGATGGTGGCGGCGTAGGAATGCACACGCGGCAGCAATTGGTCGAGGAATACCCCGGCCGCGGCCCGCGCGGCCGGTGGCGCATCGGCCCTCGCCTCCACCTTGGCGCAGAGCCAGCCTGCCGTCACGCTACCGATCACCTGGAGGAAAGCGGCCGCCCCGGCCTCGGCCGCACGCGGCTCGGCCTGGCGCAGCCATGCGGCCGCGGCGGCGGCCGTCTGCGCCGCATGCAGCAACGCTGGCGAGGCAAAATCGGCGGCCTGGATCGCGGTCAGGAGTTCCGTCACCGCCGCTCCCTGGTCGCGCAGCAGGCCGCGCTTCAACACGGTGATCGCCTGGATGCCGTTGGTACCCTCGTAGATCGGCGAAATCCGTGCGTCACGGAGATGCTGCGCCGCACCGGTCTCCTCGACGAACCCCATCCCGCCATGCACCTGCACGCCGAGCGAGGCCGCCTCCACCCCGGCATCGGTGCACCAGGATTTGGCCACCGGAATCAACAACTGTCCGCGCGCAGTATCGCTTTCCATCGCCGCGTGCAGCGCCAGCAGGCGGCCGCCGAGCGCCAATGCCCGCATCGTCCAAAGCATTCGCCGCACATCGGGGTGCGCCACGATCGGCCCGCCGCCTTGCGCCCGCACCACAGCGAAATCGACGGCACGGCGAAAGGCCCGCTCGGCCGAGGCCACCCCCTGGATCGCGACCCCAAGACGGGCAGCGTTCATCATTGCGAACATGCTAGGCAGGCCGCGATGCGGCGGGCCGACCAATTCGCCCAGTGCGCCGTCGAACTGCATCACGCAGGTAGGGCTGGCATGGATGCCCAGCTTGTGCTCGATCGACAGGCAGGAGACGCCGTTGCGGCTGCCATCGGCCAGCAATTTCGGTACCGCGAACAGGGAGATACCGGCGCTGCCGGCCGGGGCGTCGGGCAGGCGGGCGAGCACCATGTGCAGGATGTTCTCCGTCATCGGATGCTCGCCCCAGGTGATGAATATCTTGGTGCCGCTGATGCGGTATCCCTCCCCCTCCGGGACGGCGCGGCTGCGCACGCCCGACAGGTCGGAGCCCGATTGCGGCTCGGTCAGGCACATCGTACCGGTCCAGGCGCCGGTGATCATGGGGGCTAGCAGGCGGGATTTCTGGTCCGCGGTGCCATGGGTCTCCAGCAGCGCGATGGCATCCTGGGTCAGCATCGGGCACAGGCCGAAGCCCATGTTCGCACTGCTCACCGGCTCGAAGGCGGCCAGGGCGATCACATGGGACAAGCCTTGCCCGCCATGCGCCTCGTCCGCCGCGATCCCGATCCAACCTGCCTCGGCATAGGCGCGGAAGGCCTCCGTGAACCCAGGCGGCGGCACCACATCGCCATCCACCCAGGTCGAGCCGACCTTGTCGCCAACCCGATCCAATGGCCCCAGCACCCCTTCGGCGGTCTTGGTCGCCTCGTCGAGAATGGCAGCCGTGTCGGCCTCCTCCATCGCGGTGAAACCGAGCACGTGATGCAGCAGCCAGGCAGTCTCTTCCGGGGGGACGGTCATGGCCATCGGGCGGGTCCTTCTCGAATGCGCGCGATCTCTAGCAATCCATCTCGAGCAGCGGAAGGAGGAAGGACGAGACGCGATTTTTGGATTCAGAAAGCGCGCTGGCTCGCCTTACCCGGGCAGTTTCACCACCCGCAAATGAACGGTCCGCCGATCCTCGAAGCCAAGCCCGAGATACGCCCGCCGCGCCGCCGCGTTGTCGGTCTTGACATGCAGGAACGCCACTTCGCTCCGCGACGCCACGATCGCCCCCACGGACTCGGTGATCGCCCGGCCGTAGCCCCTGCCCTGCCAGTCCGGATGCACACAGACTCCACTGATTTCGCTGAAACCGGCCGGGCGCAGTCGCACCCCGGCCATCGCCACCAGACGCCCGCCGTTCCGAATGCCAAGATAGTCGCCAAGCTCGATGGTGCGCGGACCGAATGGCCCCGGCTTGGTCAGCTCCACCAGCGCCAACATGTCCGCCACATCCTCAGGTCCCAGTGGTGCCATCAGTCCAACCAATTCCGGCTTCGGCGGCGCCAATCCGGCGCGGTGAATCATCTGGGCGATATCGCGCGCATACACCACCGGGAATGGCGGCGCTTCCTCGGTGGCCAGGAACAGCGGCGCCATGGCACCGGGGTCTACCAGCGCGGCAAGGTCGGCGTAGGCCCCGGCATCCGCCCGCCGCAATCCCACCATCGGCGTCACCTCGGGCGGATAGCGGCGCGCGTCACCATCCCCCTGCGCGAAACCGGCGTGCGTACTGGTGAGTGCGGCCCACACCGGCGAGTCGAGCGGGGATTCGTCCATGAAACCTCCTGGCGTTTGTAGCTTTGATCGAAAGCGGAATAGAGTATATTCATAATCTAAAAGTCAACCCACTCGCGAGGCTCCATGCGCCGCTCGAAACTGGACACCGCCGCCACCCGCGCCCGAATCGTCGAGAGTGCCAGCCGCGCCTTCCGCGCAAATGGCATCGCCGCGACTGGTCTCGCCGAGGTAATGACCGCCGCGAACCTGACCAACGGCGGCTTCTACCGCCATTTCGCCTCCAAGGAGGCCCTGGTCACCGAGGCCTGCGTCACCGCGCTCGACAGCGTCATCCACCGCCTTTCCGCGGTCGCCACCGAGCACGGCCTACCTGGTCTCGCTGCTTACTACCTTTCGATCGGCCATCGCGATGACACCGCCAACGGATGCCCTTTGGCCGCCCTCGGCGCCGAACTCCCGCGCACGCAGGGTCCCACCCGTGCCGCCGCTGCCGCCGGCCTGCGTGCCCTGACCGCGATCATCGCCGCGACACCTGGCGCATCTGAGCAATCTGCCCTGGCCGCGGCATCCCTGCTCATCGGCGCTGTCACAATGGCCCGCGCCGTCGACGAACCCGCCTTGTCCGACGCCATCCTCGCCGCCGCCCTGGCCGGGTTCGGCAGGCTTTGAAGCGCTCGCGCCGCCGGCGCCGTCTGATCGATTTCAGTCCCCCTGGGGTTGCCCCAGGCCTGCGGGCACGTGCCATTCATAGTAAATATCCGGCTCGCATTCCTCGTTCAGCGTGCCATCGCCGAACCGCGCCGCCCGAAAACCATGCGCCTCGTAGAACGCACGCGCCCGCGCGTTGCATTGAAATGTATAGAGATGCATGTGATTCGGACTGGCGCTGCGGGCATGATCCAGCAGCCGGGACCCGATGCCGCGCCGGTAGTGACCGGGTCGGAGGTAGAGTTGATCGACATCACTGCCGACCAAGGTCAGGAAGCCGACGATCTGTGCTCCCTCGCGCGCAACCCAGGTGGTGCCCCGACTCAGCACGGTCTCCTTGATCCAGGCGCGATCCTGCGCGTCATCGCGTGTGCGCCGCAGATGCGCGAGCGCATCGGCGCGCGAGGCAAGATACACGCTCGCGATCTCATCGCCATCGGCGGCCGTGGCGACGCTGATCGCCACCTCCGGCCGTGGTGCCGCCATCAGCGGTTCAGCTCTTTGGCCATCTCGTCCAGCCCCGCCAAGGTCAGCCCGAACATACGATTCTCCATCAAGTGCCGGATCATCGATAGCGACGAAACATGGCCCCAGTTGCGCTCGGGCTGCGGATTGATCCAGGCGCTACGGCGGAAGTGGTCGGTGAGACGCTTCATCCACACCACGCCGGCCTCGTCGTTGAAATGCTCGACGCTGCCGCCGGGATGGCTGACCTCGTACGGGCTCATCGTCGCGTCACCCACGAATATCAGCTTGTAATCCGGACCGTATTTGCGCAACACCTCGAAAGTCGGGACCTCGTTGTCCTTGCGCCGGCGGTTGGTTTTCCACAGACGCTCGTAGGGGCAGTTGTGGAAGTAGTAGTGTTCAAGGTGCTTGAACTCGCTGCGCGCTGCGGAAAACAGCTCCTCGCACATCTTGATATGGTCATCCATCGAACCGCCGATATCGAGCAGCAAGAGGATCTTCACGGTGTTGTGGCGCTCGGGGACCATCTTGAGATCGAGATGGCCGGCATTCTTGGCGGTGGAGCGGATGGTATCGGCGATATCGAGCTCGGTCGCCGCGCCCTGGCGAGCGAAGCGGCGGAGGCGGCGAAGCGCGAGCTTGATGTTGCGGGTCCCGATTTCGACGTTGTCGTCGAGGTCCTTGAATTCGCGCTTGTCCCAGACCTTGACCGCGCGGCGGTGGCGGCTGCGGTCCTGGCCGATGCGCACACCTTCGGGGTTGTAGCCCTCGGCACCGAAGGGGGAGGTGCCGCCGGTGCCGATCCATTTGGAGCCGCCCTGGTGGCGGCCCTTCTGTTCGGCCAGGCGCTGACGCAGCGTTTCCATCAGCTTCTCGAAGCCGCCGATGGCCTTGATCTGCTCCATTTCCTCAGGGGTGAGGAGTTTTTCGGCCATGGCGCGGAGCCATTCCTCGGGGAGTTCGCGGGGTTCCTCGCCCTCGGGGGGTTCGAGGCCCTTGAAGAACTCGCCGAAGATGCGGTCGAAGCGGTCGAGATGACGTTCGTCCTTCACCAGGGCGGTGCGGGACAAATAGTAGAAGTCATCGATGTTATAGTCCGCGACGCCGGCCTTCATCGCGCCGAGCAGCGAGAGATACTCGGTGATCGAGGCGGGGAGGCCGCCTTCGCGCAGTTTCAGGATGAAGGTCGCGAGCATCCGGGTCAGGCCCCGCGGCGGTTGAGGAAGGCGATGCGCTCGAAGAGGTGGACGTCCTGCTCGTTCTTCAGCAACGCGCCGTGCAGCGGCGGAATGACGACGTGAGGCTCGCGGGCGCGCAGGATTTCGGGGCTGAGGTCTTCGACCATGAGGAGCTTGAGCCAGTCGAGAAGCTCCGAGGTGGCGGGCTTCTTTTTCAGGCCGGGGACGTCGCGGACCTTGAAGAAGACGGTCAGCGCGTCATGCGCCAGTTCTTCCTTGATGTTGGGGTAATGGGAGTGGACAATTTTTTCCATCGTCTCACGGTCGGGGAAGCGGATGTAGTGGAAGAAGCAGCGGCGCAGGAAGGCGTCGGGCAGCTCCTTTTCGTTGTTCGACGTGATGATGACGATGGGGCGCTTCTTGGCGACCACGGTGTGGCGGGTTTCGTAGACGAAGAACTGCATGCGATCGAGTTCGAGCAGGAGGTCGTTGGGGAACTCGATGTCCGCCTTGTCAATCTCGTCGATCAGCACCACGGTCTGTTCGTCCGACTCGAAGGCGTCCCACAATTTTCCGCGGACGATGTAGTTGCCGATTTCGTGCACGCGCGGGTCGCCCAGCTGGCCGTCGCGCAGGCGGGAGACGGCGTCGTACTCGTAAAGGCCCTGTTGGGCCTTGGTGGTGGATTTGACGTGCCATTCGATCAAGGGGTGGCCGAGGGCCTTCGCAACTTCATGCGCGAGGACAGTCTTTCCGGTGCCAGGCTCGCCCTTGACCAGCAAAGGACGCTGCAACGTGACGGCGGCGTTGACGGCGACTTCGAGGTCGCGCGAGGCAATGTAGCGATCGGTACTCTTGAACTGTGACACGCAGGCGTCTCCCGGACTGTTGGCGGGAGTTTCCTGCGTTCAAGCCGCAGGGGCAAGCCCAGGGTTGCACAAGGCCGCGGCCTGCTTCTGACGAAGCCGATGGCGGCCGGCGCACTGGCCCCATGGCCTCAACGCGCCGGGCCGCCGGCCGCCTCATGCTGTCCTCTCAATCGACGGCGGATTCGTACCATCTCGCGCTGGGTGACCTCGATCGCGCCGGCCGCCACTGCAAGCGAACGTTGGGGCATCGGCACATCATAGTGATCGTCATGGCGCCACCCTGGTGACAGGCCGATCGCCGCTGCGATCGCCACCAGCTCTGCCGGGGTATCAGCCAGCATGTGGCAGACAATATGCCTGCCGACAGAGGCACGCATGTCATCGACATACACCGCCATCCCTGTGCCCGCCGCCCTCAGGCCACCGGACGGAGGGGCATTGCCTGCGGATGCCGGCTTGAACGGGTCGCGAACGCAGCCAATTCCGGGCGGGGGACCGCCAACCGGGCGAGGTCCGGTCGCGGCCGTCCAAGCCCGGCAATCCGAGCCCATGCCGCCTCCAGCCCCGCCGCGGCGTCGAGCAGCGCCAGATCGCCGCGGAACCGGCCCGTCACCTGCATACCGAATGGCATCCCCATCGGATCCTGGCCACAGGGCAGCGAGATGGCCGGATTGGTGACCAGCGTCACGAAATAGGTGAGCGCCAGCCAGTGATAGTAGTTGCGCAGTGGCACCCCTTCGAGCTCGGCCAGATAGAGCTGCGTCCAGGGGAATGGCGTGACCGGCACCGTCGGTGACAGGATCAGGTCGTAGGTTTGGAACAAGGCCTGGAAGCGGCGGAAAATGCGGGTTTGCTCGCCGTTGGCCCAGGCCGCGTCGGCCAGGGTCATATTGGCACCGATCTCGTAGTTGGCGCGAATATTGGGTCCGAGCGATCCCGGATCACGTTCGTACTCCGCCTGATAGCGTGCGACGAACCCCTGGGCACGCACCACATCGAAGCAGCGGTCAGCCTCCCCCATGTCAGGCTCGATCCGCTCGCAGCTTCGGAACAGGGACGCCATCGCCGCCATCTTCTCGCGCATCGCCGTGCGAATTTCGCCGCCGACCGGGCACTGGCCGAAATCCTCGGTCCAACCCACCCGGAGCCGACCGAGATCGACCGGGCGCGATGTCATCGCCGCCTGCCGATCGATCGGGAAGCCAAGCGGCTCACGATCATCCATCGCCACCTGCGCGGCCAACAACAGACGCGTGTCGGCCACATCGCGCCCCATCGGCCCAAGCACCGAGATCGGCGTCCACCCATGCGGCCTGGTATCCATCGGGACCAGACCGGGCGACGGCCGGAATCCGACCACGCCGCACATTGCCGCGGGAATACGCAGCGAGCCACCGGTGTCGGAACCAGTACAAACCGGAAGCATGTCGCACGCCAGAGCCACGGCCGAACCGCCAGACGATCCCCCTGGATTGAGCGACGGGTCAAACGGGTTCCCGGTCGCCCCCCAAACCGGATTTCGGCTGTTCGCACCAGCGCCGAACTCCGGCACATTGGTTTTGGCCAGGATCACCGCGCCCTCGCCCCGCACCCGTGCCACCATCGCCGCGTCTTGTGCCGGCACGTGCTCGGCGAATAGAGCCGATCCATAGGTCGTGAGCAGCCCGCGCGTCTCGTGCAGGTCCTTGATCCCGGTCGGCAGGCCGTGCAGCAGGCCGAGCTCGTCCCCCCGTAGCGCGGCGGCCTCGGCCTGCTTCGCCACTGCCCGGGCCGCGATGACATCGTTGCCGGTGATGGCGTTGACTGCCGGATTCAGCGCCGCGATCCGTTCGACCGCCGCCTCCAGCAGTTCGACCGGAGATATCTCCCGCGTCCCGATGCGACGCCGCATCTCGACCGCGCTCAGTGACAACAGGCTCATCGACCGCTCCTATAACCAGCCCCGCAACTTGATCCACACCCACGGCACGAACGCGCTGAGCACCAGCACGGCGATCCCGTACTGATAGCCGAACGACCAATCATATTCCGGCATGTTCTTGAAGTTCATCCCGTAGATCCCGGCTACCAGTGTCGGCGGAATGCCGATTACCGAGACCACCGTCAGCACCTTAAAGACATTGTTCTGCTCGATGCCGATCAACCCCATGGTGGCATCGAGCAGAAACTGCACCTTGTTGACGATATGTGCGTCATAATCGGCGATCGAGGCCATGTCCTGCCGCTGGGTTTCAAGCCGCCGTTGCAGGTCGGGCGACAGCCAGGCGCCACGGGTGCTGGTGACAAATGGCACGATCCGACCGATCCCCAGCAGCCCGTCACGAATTTTAGATGTCAGGTCTCCGGCCCGACCAATTCGCCGCACCACGGCACGGAGGTCCGCATCCTCGCCGCGCGGTCGGCGCAACCGCGCGACCTCCTTGACATCGGAGTTGAATATCCGGTGAGAGATCTGATCGAGCTCGAGTCCCACAGTTTCCAACACGTCCGCCATCCGATCGACGATCGCCTCGGTCAGTCCGACAAAGGCAGTCGGTCCATCGGCCGCCGCGAGACTCGCGAGCTGCTCGGCGAACATGGTGAAGGCGGTCAGCTTGGCGTAGCGCACCGTCACCAGGAAATTCCGCGTCAGCACGAAGCCCACCGGCGTGGTCCCGGGCAAGCGGGTACCCTCGGCCCGATAGACCAGCGGCGCGCTGAGGTAGAGCGCATCGCCCACCGCGCGCAGTCGGCTGGAAGACTCGATCTCGCTCAACTCCTCGCGCACCGGGATATGCAGCCCGGTGGCACCGGCGACTTCCAGCACCTCCTCCTCAGTGGCATCTAACAGATCGAACCATACCACGCTGGGCCGTGCTGGCGGATCGCCGCCATGGTCGGCGTTCGCTGGCGCGATGGCGCCGGTATGAAGCGTGAGCATATCTGCTGTCCCCCGTGGGCGGCGCCCCGCCGCTATTCCTGCCTCGACAAGGTCCACTGAACCCGCAGTGATCGCAAAGATCAACCGGCCCTCGCCACTCAGGCATGTGGACTGGATGCGCGTGACGATCGCAACCGTGGAGGGTGGGACAAACGGAGAGGACGCGCGGCGCTGAACCGTGGTTATTCAGCCGGCGATGGGAACGACGGCGACCATCGCTTCGGTGTCGGCATCCGGGGCGACCCAGAAGGTCATCCACACGGCTGGACCACGAGGGGCGGGAACGCGAGGTCCCGGGGGGCGACGACGGCCGGCGCACGCGGCCAGGTGATTCCCAGCGCCGGGTCATCGTAGCGCGCACCACGAGCAGCGGCCGGGGCATGCGGGGTATCGATAAGGTAGGTGACCTCGGCGCCATCGGTCAGCGTGATGTAACCATGCGCAAAACCGGAGGGAATCAGCAGGCCCGTATGCTCGGCGGAGTCGAGCTCAATCCCGAACCATCGCAGCGCGGTTTTTGAGCCTGGGCGAAGGTCAACCGCGACATCCCAGACCCGCCCGCTGGTGACCCGCACGATCTTGGTCTCACTATCGCGCCCGACTTGCCAGTGCAGCCCGCGCAGCGTGCCGGCGACGTGATTGAAAGAGGTGCTGATCTGCCTCGGACGGAACAAGATGTCAGCGGCTGCAAAGTCATGATCGCACCACAGACGGGCGAAGTACCCGCGGTCGTCTGTGCGCTTTTCGGCTCGTACGATTGTCAGGCCAGCGAGCGGCGTCGGCTCGAACATCATCGGCTCTCGCGCATACGCTGCGCCGCTCCCCCGGTGCAGGAGGATGCGCTCATGACAGAGCCGCCTCGATATCGCGCCGGGAGTGGTCCAGCATGTCGCCGCCGCGGCGCCAAGCGGCATACCAGGCCGCCGTTTGCGCGATCGTACCGGCTCCATCGAGACGGGGACGCCAACCGAGGGCTGCGGAGGCCAGGCCGCCATCAAGCGCCAGCAAGGGGGCCTCAGGGGCGGGCGCGGGAACCTGCGTCCAATGCAGCTTGACGCCGAAGGCGGCCGAGAAGCCGGCGACCATCTCCAGTACACTCGCGGCATTGCCCTCGGACGGGGCGAAGTTGACTGCGGCCGGCGCGGTCCCGGCGGCGGCGTGCTCAGCGACGAGGAGGTACCCTCTCAGCACGTCGAGCACATGTTGCCAGGGGCGCGTGGCGTTCGGGTAGCGCAGCACCAGCGGCGCCCCGGCTGCGGCGCGGACGACGTCGGGGATGAGGCGGGAGGGGGCAAAGTCTCCGCCGCCGATGACATTGCCGGCGCGGGCGCTCACGATATGGGGGAGCTCGCAAAGAAACGCGGTGCGCCACGAGGCGATGGCAATTTCGCACGCCGCTTTGGAGGCGCTGTACGGATCGGTTCCGCCGAGCGGATCGTCCTCGCGAAAGTGGCGGCCGACACCCTCGTTGCGATAGACCTTATCGGTGGTGACCATCACCGCAGCCTCCACCCCGGTCAGGCCCCGCAGGGCTTCCAAGACGTTAATCGTCCCGGTGAGATTGGTGGCAAACGTACCGGCGGGGTCGGCATATCCACGCCCGACCAGGGCCTGCGCGGCTAGGTGCAAGACCACGGAAGGACGCGCGCCGTCCAGGATGTGGCGCACCGCTCCTCCGTCGCATAGGTTGGCCTCGTGATGAGACAGGCGTAGCCCGGGTGCGAGCAACCGGAACAGCGCGGGGCCAGGCTCGGGGGGCAGTGCGAGACCGGTCACGCTGGCGCCAAGACGCGTCAGCATGAGGGTGAGCCAACTGCCTTTAAAGCCGGTATGGCCGGTCATCAGGACGCGACGCCCGCGCCAGAAATCCGGATTCGGGCGGCTCATCGCTCAAATGTCCCGAGTGCCACGGCGCTCGCCCTCAGGCGCTTGAACGAGGCCCAACAGTGCCATTTGGCCCTCCGCCGGTCGACTGCAACGGTGGCAGCGAGATCCGTCCCAACGCTATAACTGTGCACGCCGGGGTCACCGAGAAATGCCTGGATCATCGGCTCTCGATATCCAAAATGAGTGACCAAAACGTTAACGCTGCGGGCGAGCGCTTCCTGCCGTGACGGCGCCGCGCCTCACGCCCCCAATACCCGCTTGCTTCATAGCTTTGCCGAACGCCGTCGCGCATGGCACACCCAGCCGCATCCGAGCCCGTGCATCGAGGAGTCCCCGCATGACGAACCCAGAAACCGAACTCCGCCGACTGCTCGACATCATGGCCGCGCTGCGCGCGCCCGGCTCCGGTTGCCCATGGGATATCGAACAGAACTGGGACACCATCGCCCCCTACACCATCGAGGAAGCTTACGAGGTCGCCGATGCCATCGCGAGGCAAGATTTCGCGGCCCTGCCGGATGAACTGGGCGACCTGCTGTTCCAGGTCGTCTACTACGCCCAAATGGCTGCCGAGGAAGGCCGCTTCGGCTTTGCCGACATTGCCCGCACTATCTCCGACAAGATGATCCGACGCCATCCGCATGTCTTCGGCGCCTCGGCAGCCCGCGACTCCATCGCGCAAACCGCTGCGTGGGAGGTTCAGAAGCAGGCCGAACGCGCTGCCCGTGCCGAAACCAGCACTCTCGCCGGCATTCCCGTCGCCCTCCCCGCCCTCACCCGCGCGCTCAAGATCACCAAACGCGCCGCCCGTGTCGGCTTTGACTGGCCGGATGCCGATGCCGTGTTGGAAAAACTGGACGAGGAAATCGCCGAGCTGCGCGCCGAACTCCCCGCCATGGACAAGGCACGACTGACCGACGAAGTCGGCGACCTGATCTTCGTGCTGGCCAACCTCGCCCGCAAGCTTGACCTCGACCCCGAGGCCTGCCTGCGTCACGCCAACGCCAAATTCATCCGTCGCTTCGGCGCCGTCGAGACAATCCTCGCGGCCGCCGGGCACGCAGTTGGCGTTTCGACGCTCGAGCAAATGGAGGCGGCCTGGCAGGACGTCAAACGTGCCGAGGCAAGGACGTAGTCCGGGGGAGGGCGACGGATGCGGCTTCGTCGCGGACTTGGAAACCTTGTCAGGCTGGCCGCACCAATCTCGACGGGAGGAGCATCGACGCAGGCGGCTGCGTGATCATCATGACGAAGCGAACAGCACGCCTGCGCTCGCCAGAAATGCGTTTGCGGCGGTGGTGGGAATAGGTCATCTATGCTGCCATTCATACATGGAATTTCCCCTGCTACCGTTTGTACTGTTCGCGATCGCCGGTTCGGTCACGCCTGGCCCCAATGTGCTCTTGGTGGCCGCCGGGGCGGCGCACAATGGGGTACGGGCGACGGTGCCGCACGTGGTTGGAATCTCCTGCGGATTTGCTGTGATGATCCTCATCGTGGGGGCTGGGCTTGCGGTGCCGCTGACGGCATTTCCGGCCGTTCAGGTGGTGATGCGTTGGGCGGGCGCCGCGTGGATCAGCTGGATTGCGTGGCAGATCGCGAACTCGCCGGCGCCGGGCGAAGGGACAGCGCGCCCGCCGATGTCGTTCATGACCGCGGCGATGTTCCAGTGGGTGAACCCCAAGGCGTGGATGCTGGCGATCGGGATGACGACGGCATGGACGGTGCCGGGCGTGCCGCTGATGCAGCAGTATATGGCGATGGCAGTGATTTTCGGGGTTTTCGGGATGCCGTGCAGCCTGGCCTGGGCAGTGCTAGGCGAGCAGGCGAACCGCTTCCTGCACCGCCCGCGTCACGTTCATGTCTTCAATGTGACGATGGCGGTGTTGCTGGTTCTCTCGATGATACCGGTGTTGCTTCCGGGCTAGACTACCTTCCTTGCGCGCAGTTCGGCGATGGCGGCGGGATCATAGCCGAGGCCGGTTAGGATCGCGTGGGTGTGCTCGCCGGCCTCCGGAGTGGCCACGCGGATGTCCCATTGGGACCGGCTCATCTCGATCGGCTGGCCGATCACCTCAATTTCGCCGAGCGCCGCGTGTGCGATCGTCCGGGTGAGGTTGAGGTGCTGGACCTGGGGGTCGGCGAACACTTCGTCCATTTTGTAGATGGGGCCGCTGGGGACGCCGGCTTTGTTGAGGAGGTCGATCCATGCGGCCGAGGTTTTGGCGATGGTGACGGCGGCGATGGCTGCGTTAAGGGGTTTGCGGTTGGCGGAGCGTTTCTTGTCGGTGTTGTAGTCCGGGTGATCCGCGAGTTCGGGCTGGTCGAGGGCGACGCAGAGGCGGCGGTAGATGTCGTTGCCGGCGGCGGCGATGTTGATGTGGCCGTCGGCGGTGGGGAAGACGCCCGTGGGGATGGAGGTCGGGTGGTCGTTGCCGGCCTGGCCGGGGACTTCGTGCCCGATGGTCCAGCGGGCGGCCTGGAAGTCGAGCATGGAGATCTGGGCGGCGAGCAGCGAGGATTGGACCCATTGGCCCTGGCCGGATTGTTCGCGCTCGAGGAGGGCGATGAGGATGCCCATGGCCGCGAAGATGCCGGCGGTGAGGTCGGCGACGGGGATGCCGACGCGCATCGGGCCTTGGCCGGGTTCGCCGGTGATGGACATGAGGCCACCCATGCCCTGGGCGATCTGGTCGAAGCCGGGGCGGGTGAGGTAGGGGCCGTCCTGGCCGAAGCCGGAGATGGAGGCATACACGAGGCGGGGGTTGATGGCGGCGAGGCTTTCGTAGTCGATCTTGAGGCGGAACTTGACGTCGGGGCGGTAGTTTTCGACGACGACGTCGGATTGGGCGACGAGTTTGTGCATGATGGCCAGGCCATCGGGGGATTTCAGGTCGAGGGTGAGGCTGCGCTTGTTGCGGTGGAGGTTCTGGAAGTCGGGGCCGTGGCGGGCGCCGCCGAGGCCGGAATCGCCGTCGGGGGATTCGATCTTGATGACGTCGGCGCCCCAGTCGGCGAGTTGGCGGACGCAGGTGGGGCCGGCGCGGACGCGGGTGAGATCGAGGACCTTGAAGCGGGCGAGGGGGGCGGGGGACATGGGTGGTTCCTCATTTAGAGCAGGCACAGTTCTCCCTTTTTGAAAAAAGGGAGCCAAAAACTTTCGCCCATTATCTGCGCATGCGGGTTCCCTCGGGGTCGAAGAGGGGGGTGGGGGCGAAGGTGGCGGGGCAGTGTTGGCCGAGGATTTCGATGGCGAAGGGCGTGGTGGGGGTGGCGTAGGCTTCTTCGACGTAGGCCATGGCGATGGATTTTCCGATCCAGTGGGCGTAGCCGCCGGAGGTGACCCAGCCGATGGGCTTGCCGTCGACGCGGACGGGTTCGTCGCCGGCGACGTCGGTGCCGCGATCATCGACGACGAGGGTGACGAGGGCGAGGCGCGCCCCCCCTTCCCTTTCGCGGACCGCAGCCTCGCGGCCGATGAAGTCGCCTTTTTTGAGGCTGACGAAGCGGGAGAGGCCGGCCTCGTAGGGGCCGTAGATCGGGCGGTATTCGCGGGCCCAGGTGCCCCAGGATTTCTCCAGGCGCAGGCTGTTCATGGCGCGGGTGCCGGCGAGTTTGAGGCCGAATTGGGCGCCGGACTGGGTGAGCAGGTCGAACAGGGCGACGTGGTAGTCGGGCGAGACCCAGATTTCGTAGCCGAGGTCGCCGGTGAAGGTGAGGCGGCCGACCTGGGCCGGGATGGGGCCGATGTCCATCTGGCGGTAGGACATGAAGGGGAAGGCCGTGTTGGAGCAGTCGGCGCCGGTGAGGGATTGCAGGAGGGCGCGGGCGTGGGGGCCAGCGATGGAGAGGCCGACGCGGGCGCTGCGGAGGTTGTCGATGCGGACGCCGGATTTGGGGGCGTAAGCGTGCCACCAGCGGAGGTGGTATTCCTCGGCGCCGCCGGTGCCGAAGACGTCGAACGTGTCGGCATCGCGGCGGGCGACGGTGAAGTCGCCGATGAGTTTGCCGGCGGGGTTGAGCATGGGGGCGAGGACGATGCGGCCGGGTTCGGGCATACGGTTGGTGAGGACGTGGGAGAGGAAGGCTTCGGCGCCGGCGCCGGAGAAGCGGTATTTGGCGTAGCCGGAGGTCTCGATCAGGCCGACCGCGGTGCGGATGGCGTGGCATTCGGCGGCTATGGGGGCGTGGGCGTTGGCGCGGCCGAAGCTGACTTGTTCGACCGGGGTTTCGCCGGGGGGGGGCGTACCAGAGCGGGTATTCGAGGCCCCAGGCGGCGCCGAAGACGGCGTTGGCGGCCTTCATGCGGTCATAGAGGGGCGAGGTGCGGAGCGGGCGGGCGGCCGGGAGTTCCTCGTTGGGGAAGGAGACGCGGAAGCGGCGGCCGTAGTTTTCGCGGACCTTGGCGTTGGTCCAGGCGAGCGTGGCCCAGTCGCCGTAGCGGGCGACATCCATGGCCCAGACGTCGAAGCCGGGATCGCCGTGGGTCATCCAGCCGGCCAGCGCCAGGCCGACGCCGCCGCCCTGGCTGAAGCCGGCCATGACGCCGCAGGCGACCCAGTAGTTGGACAGGCCGCGGACCGGGCCGACGAGGGGGTTGCCGTCTGCGGCGAAGGTGAAGGGGCCGTTGATGACGCGCTTGATGCCGGCCTGTTCCAGCCGGGGGAAGTGGCGGAAGCCGACCTCGAGGTTGCCGGCGATGCGGTCGAGGTCCGACGGCAGGAGTTCGGCCTTGAAGTCCCACGGCGTGGTGACGGGGGACCAGGGGACGCCTTCGTGTTCGTAGGTGCCGAGGAGGACGCCGCGGCGTTCCTGACGGAGGTAGATTTCGCCTTCGAAGTCGATGGTGTGGGGGAGTTCGCGATCCGGCAGGTCGTCGATGTCCTCGGTGATGAGGTACTGGTGCTGCATGGCGAGGATGGGGAGTTCGAGGCCAACCATGCGGCCGACTTCGCGGGCCCAGAGGCCGCCGGCGTTGACGATGTG
Source organism: uncultured Rhodospirillales bacterium (assembly GCA_903928895.1). Lineage (GTDB taxonomy): Bacteria > Pseudomonadota > Alphaproteobacteria > Acetobacterales > Acetobacteraceae > CAIYPH01. The sequence goes on from CAIYSR010000118.1 coordinate 18,924, forward strand.
TTCGGCGACGATGGTGCCCTGGTCGGTGACGACATCCCAGAAGCCGTCGGGGCGCTGGTTGGTCTCCAGGACGCGGGTGCGGCGGTAGATTTCGGCGCCGGCCAGGGTGGCGCTTTTGGCGTAGGCGTTGGTGACGCCGGTGGGGTCGACATGGCCTTCCAGCGGGTCCCACATGGCGCCGACGAATTGGGATTTGTCGAGCAGCGGCAGGAGTTTGGCGGCTTCGTCGATGGTGATGAGTTCGGCGTCCATGCCGAGATAGGAGCCTCTTGCGGCGGCCATCTTGAGCCAGTCCATGCGGTCCCTGGTGCCGGCGAGCATGATGCCGCCGGTCATGTGGACGCCGCAGGATTGGCCGGAGATGCGTTCGATCTCGGCGTAGAGCTCGATGGTATATTTCTGCAGCTTGGCGACGTTGGGGTCGCCGTTCAGCGTGTGCATGCCGCCGGCGGCGTGCCAGGTGGAGCCGCAGGTGAGTTCGTCGCGTTCGAGCAGGACCACGTCCTGCCAGCCGAGCTTGGTGAGGTGGTACAGCACGGAGCAGCCGACCACGCCGCCGCCGATGACTGCCGCGCGCACATGGGATTTCATGGAGGGCTCCTCAGGCCAGGGACGTGGCGGCCTGGGTGAGCCAATCGAGCAGCCAGGCCGCGAGGGGCCGCTCGACGAAAATACGCATGCCGCCTTGGTGCGCGGCGAGCAGGAGGGTCAGGCCGGCGAAGACGGTCTGGGCGCAGTGGCCTTCGGCGAGCGCGGTCGGGCTCAGGGTGGAGGCCATCGACAACAGGGTGGGCCAGGCGGGGCCGGTGAGGTCGAGGACGACGAAGCCGTCGGTGACGTCGGAGACGAAGCCGGCCGGGGGCGGTTCGCCGAGGGCGAGGACACGGTCGGGCGCGAGCCAGTGGCGGCCTGCATCGATGGTGTTGGGTGCGATGGTGATGCCGGAGGCGAGGAACAGGCGGCCGGGCGTGGTGGTGGCGATGGTGAGGCCGGGGGCGGTGATGGTGGTGGTGAGGTCGGTTCGGGCGAGGTCAGCCATGGAGGCGGGCCCCTTGCGGATCGAGGTGGCAGGGGGCGGTGAGGGTGGCGCGGCTGATGTGGCCGAGGTGGAAGATCTCGACGGTCTCGCCGAGGCGGGCGCGGCCGGCTTCGATCATGCCGAGGGCGATGGAACGGCCGAGGGCGGGGCTGTGGCAGGACGAGGTGATCCAGCCGTGGCTTCGCCCGTCCACCCGGGCATGGCTGCCGACGGCGGGGACGAAGCTGGGGTCCTCGGGCAGGAGGCCGACGAAGTGGCGGCGGTCGGGGCGCAGCGCGTCCGGCGTCAGGAGGGAGCGTTTGCCGACGAAATCGAGGTGCTTGTTCCGCAAGGGGGCGGTGACGCCGAGGTCGACGGGCAGGGTCATGCCGTCGGTGTCGGTGCCGATGAGGATGAAGCCTTTTTCGGCGCGCAGGACGGAGAGCGATTCGATGCCGTAGAGCGTGACGTCGTCGGCGGCGCCGAGGGCGAGGAGGTGGCGCCAGAGGGCCGGGCCGTGCGCGGCGGGGATGGTGAGTTCGTAGCTGCGTTCGCCCGTGAAGCTGACGCGGGCGATGCGGCCGGGCAGGCCCTCGATGCGGCCTTCGCTGAAGGCCATATGGGGCAGGGCATCATCGGAGAGGTCGATGTCGGTGGTGAGTTTCGCCAGGATGTCGCGGGATCTGGGGCCGCTCACGGCGTAGGTGGCCCAGGCGGCGGTGGTGTCGTGGAAGGCGAGCTTGAGATGGGGGAAGTCGGTCTGATGCCAGGCGCGCAGCATGGCCAGCACGCCGGCGGTGTGGCTGGAGGAGGGGGAGAGGAGGTAGCGGTCCGGCGCGAGGCGGGCGACGACGCCGTCGTCGTAGACGACGCCGGTTTCGCGCAGGAGCAGGCAGTAGCGGATGCGGCCCGGCTTCAGGTTGGCGACTTCGTTGTAGTACATGAGGTTGAGGAAGGCGGCGGCGTCGGGGCCGGCGACTTCGATCTTGCCGAGGCTGGAGCCGTCGAACAAGCCGGCGCTGGCCCGCGCGGCGGCGGCTTCGCGGGTGATGGCGTCGGCGACAGTTTCCCCGATCCGCTGGTAACAGGCCGGGCGCAACCAGCCGCCGTATTCGCGCATGACGGCGCCGTTGGCGAGGTGGTCGGCGTGGCTGGGGAGGTGGCGGACGGGGGAGAACAGCTTGCCGTGGCGCAGACCGGCGAGGGCGCCGAGGGAGACCGGGATGAAGGGGGGGCGGAAGGTGGTGGTGCCGACATCGGCGATGGCGCGGCCGGTGAAGGCGGCCAGGGCGGCGAGGCCGTTGACGTTGCTGGTCTTGCCCTGGTCGTTGGCCATGCCGAGCGTCGTGTAGCGCTTGAGGTGCTCGACCGAGGCGTAGTTTTCCTGGGCGGCGAGGGCGACATCCTTGAGGGTGACGTCGTTCTGGAGGTCGATCCATTGGCGGCGGTCGGGGACGTCGACGAACCAGAGAGGGGTGATGGGGGTCGGCGCCACGGCGTCGGGGGTGCGGGGAGCGGCGAGCGTAACGGTGCGGCCGAGGGCGTGGGCCGCTGCGGCACCGGCGGCGTGGCCCTGGGCGAGGGCGGCGGCGAGGCTGGGGGTGCCGGTGATGGCGCCGGCGAAAAATTGGCCGGGGCGGGCGGCGTCGGGGAGGAAGGCCGCAAGCGGTTCGTCCCAGCGCAGCTTGCCGCCGGCCTGGCTGTGCAGGTGGACGGCGGGGGACAAGCCGCCGGAGATCGCCAGCAGGTCGGCGCGGACGCGCTCTGGGGTGCCAAGTGCGCTGCGCGGGGCGAGATCGACCCAGCGCAGCCCGTGGTGGCCGCCGGTGGCGACGGGGATGGTGGCGGGGCGCACGCGGACGCCGTGGGATTGGGCGGTCAGGGCGACGGGGCCCGGGTCGGGGCGGGCGTCGGCGAGGCTGACGATGGCGCCGGCTTCGGCGAGGGCGACGGCGGTGGCGTAGGCGGTGTCGTTGTTGGTGGCGACGACGACTTCGTGGCCGGCGCACACACCGTATTCGCGGAGGTATTGCAGCACGGCGGCGGCGGACATCACGCCTGGGCGGTCATTGCCGGGGAAGACCAGCGGGCGCTCGATGGCGCCGGTGGCGAGGACGACATGTTTGGCGCGGACCATCCAGACCCGTTCGGCAGCCCAGCTGTTTGCGGCCGTCCGGCGCTGTTCGAGTAGGCCGAAGGCGTTGTGGTCATAGGCGCCGAAGACGGTAGTGCGGGGCAGCAGAGTCGCGCCGTCCAGGCCAGCGAGGGTTTGCGCTACCCAGTCGGTGGCGGGGGCGCTGTCGATGTCGTGGGGTTGCCACAGCAGGGAGCCGCCCCAGGCCGCGCGATCGTCGGCCAGCATCACGCGCAGGCCCGCGCTGGTGGCGGCGCGCGCGGCGGCCAATCCGGCCGGGCCGGCGCCGACGACGAGGAGATCGGTCTCGGCGTGGCGGGTGTCGTAATGGAGGAGATCGGCGTCGGGGCGCAGCGTGCCGAGGCCGGCCATCTGGCGGATACGGGACTCGAAGGTCTCCCAGGAGGGGGATTTGAAGGTCTTGTAGTAGAAGCCGGCGGGCAGGAAGCGGTGGAACAGGTCGATCAGGCCAAGGGCGTCGTGGCGGATATTGGGCCAGGCGTTGACGCCGGATGCGGCCATGCCCGCTTCGAGCGGGACCAGGGTGGACCGCGCGTTGGGGTCGTGGCGGCCGTCGGGCCAGGCGAGGTCGACGATGCCGTTGGGTTCCTCGGTCCAGGCGCCGTAGAGGCCGCGGGGGCGGTGGTATTTGAAGCTGCGGCCGACGATGCGGATGCGGTTGGCGAGCAGGGCGGAGGCCAGGGTGTCGCCCTGGAAGCCGCTGAGTTTGCGGCCGTCCCAGGTGAAATCGAGGGTGCGGGTGCGGTCGATGCGTCCGCCGCCGGGCAGGCGCTTCACGACGGCTCTCCCGGCTTGAGGGCGCGGTGGATCGTGTGGGTCAGGGTGTCGCGCTCGAGCAGGAAGAACTGGCCGCAGCCGCCGGCGTGGCTCCAGACTTCGCGGTGGAAGCCCTTTTCGTTGGTGCGCAGATAGAGGTAGTCGGCCCAGACCGCGTCCGAGACGTCCGAGGTCGGGCGGAGCGCGGGTTCGGCGGCGAATTTGAACTCGGGTTCGTCGCGCGGGCCGCACCAGGGGCAGGGGATCAGGAGCATGCCGGGGCCCTCAATGCGCGATCCCGGCGCCGGCAGCCTCGTCGATGAGGCGGCCGGTTTCGAAGCGCGAGAGATCGAACGGGGCGGAAATCGGATGGTGCTGGCCGGTGGCGAGGAGGTGGGCCAGCATCCAGCCGCCGGCCGGGATGGCCTTGAAGCCGCCGGTGCCCCAGCCGCAATTCAGATACATCCCCTGGACCGGGGCGGGGCCGATGATGGGGGAATAGTCCCAGCAGACATCGACCAGGCCGGCCCAGGCGCGCAGCAGCTTGAGGCGGCGGAAGGCGGGGAACATCTCGAGCATGCCGGCGATCACCTCGCGCTCCACCGGCAGATTGCCGCGCTGGGCGTAGGAGGGGTAGAGGTCGAGCCCGGCGCCGAAGACGAGTTCGCCCTTGTCGGACTGGCTGACATACATCCCGGTGGCGGAGGACATCACCACGGTGTCGAGGATAGGCTTGACAGCCTCGCTCACCATCGCCTGCAGGGCGTAGGACTGGATCGGCAGCTTGAAACCGGCCATCCCCGCGAGCACGCCGGAATGTCCGGCGGCGGCGAGGCCGATGGCGCCGGCGGAAATCGCGCCGCGGGTGGTCTGCACCCCGGTGACGCGGCCCGCGACGATGTCGAAGCCGGTGACTTCGCAGCCCTGGATGATGTCCACACCCAGGCCCGAGGCGCCGCGGGCGTAGCCCCAGGCCACGGCGTCATGCCGGGCGATGCCGCCGCGGCGCTGGGTGAAGCCGCCGTGGATCTCGTAGCGGGCGTCGGGGGCGAAGTTCAGCAGCGGCACCTCGGCGCGGACCTGTTTTGCGTCGAGCAGTTCCACGTCGATGCCGTTGAGGAGCATGGCATTCACGCTGCGGGCCATCAGCTCCATGTCATGCTCGGTGTGGGCCAGCATCAGGATGCCGCGCTGGCTCAGCATGATGTTGTAGTCGAGCTCCTGGCTCAGACCTTCGTAGAGGCGCAGGGCGAAATCGTAGATCGCGGCGCTCTCGGGGAAGAAGTAGTTGGAGCGCACGATGGTGGTGTTGCGCCCAGTGTTGCCGCCGCCGAGCCAGGATTTTTCCAGCACCGCGACCCGGCGCATGCCATGGACACAAGCGAGGTAGTAGGCGGCGGCGAGCCCGTGCCCGCCGCCGCCGACGATCACGGCATCGTAGGATTTTTTCGGCTCGGGCGAGCGCCACGCCTGCGGCCAGCCGGTTTGCCCGGCGAGGCCCTGGCGCAGCAGCGAGACGGCGGAGTAGCGCATCAGCTGTAGAGGAGCTGGCCGCCATCGACGGTGATGGTCTGGCCGGTGACCCAGCGGGCCATGGGCGAGGCCAGGAACAGGATCACGTCGGCCACCTCCTCCGGCATGCCGAGGCGGCCGAACTTGTTGGCGTTCAGCACCGCCTGGTACACCGGCGAGCCTTCTTGCTTGCGCTTCTCCCAGGAGCCGCCCGGGAATTCGATGGAGCCGGGTGCGACCGCGTTGACGCGGATCTGCTTGGGGGCGAGCGACATGGCCTGGCTCTGGGTGTAGTTCACCACGGCCGCTTTCACCGCGGCATAGGGCGCGCTGCGCATCGAGGGGCGGTAGGCCGAGATCGAGGAGACCGAGACGATCGCGGCTTCCTGCGCCTGCTCCAGGAACGGCAGCGCGGCCTGGCTCGCATGGACGATGGCCATCACGTCGACGCGGAAGCCGGCGGTCCAGCCGGCTTCGTCGTCGGTCATGCCGAAACCCGAGGCGTTGTTGACGAGCACATTGATGCCGCCGAGTGCCTCGGCGGCGCTGGCGATGTAGCTGCGGATCGCGTCACCATCGGCCAGATCGCACACACCGGCATGAGCAACGTGACCATGTGCCGCCACCTCTTGGCGCGTCGCCTCCAGTGTCTCGGCCCCGCGCGCGCAAATCGACACGCTCGCCCCCGCCGCGGCGAACGCCAACGCGGTCGAGCGCCCGATTCCGCGGCTGCCGCCACAAACAATGACGCGCCGTCCCCCGAAATCGAGAGCCTTGGGGAATTCGAGGGACATGGGGCTGCTCCGTAATGGTCTCTGAGGTCAATTGCTAATGGCGAACAACGCGTCGCGCATCGGCTCGCTGGAAACGATGATAACGCCCTGATACGGGTCTGCATACTCGACCGCGAGGAACACCGCGCTGCCCAGCACGGCCGCGCAGACCGCAAGTGCGCCCAGCGCCACGCGCGAACGTCGGCTCGACAGGCCGAGCCCGGCGAACGTGATCATGAACCAAATCACCAGGATTGTGACCGTCCATGGCGACAGTGATCGCCCGGTCCGTTCGTCCAGGACCCAGCGCGCGCGGCCTACGTCGCGCACTTGGTCGCGCGCGGTACGCCGCAGATCCCGGTCGCGCTCGGTCTCGGCGGGCAACTCGACCACCGCCGATTCCAGTGCATTGAACAGCACGTCCGCATGGGTATCTTGCGGTCCCAGGCGCGGCTGCGCCTGCGGCCACACATCCTTCATCGTGCGCGCCGCGTAGCGGAACAACAGAGACCTCGTGGGTGCAGCCGGATTGCCCATCCGGCGCAGCGTATGGTCGAGATCGATGATCTGGAACGAGAAGCCACGCACATCGCGATTGGCGCTGTCGAAATGCGTCTTGAGATAGACCGTCAGCGCCGCCAGCATGATCGCGGCCAGGATGGTGACGATCCAGATCGACCGTCCGATGACATGCAAAGTCGGTTCGCTCAGCCGCAGCCGCTCCGCCCGCTGAACCGCGATGCCACCGGCAATGGATGACAGGAACAGGCAGGCGAACGTCACCATCCCCGCGGTCGGACCGTTCATGCCGCGCTGCTCCGCACAATCGAGCTACATAAACACTTCATCGTATCCCGGCAAAGTGTTCAACTTCCAACAACATTTCTGAAATCGAGGCGATCCGCGCAACTGGCCGCAGGGCGGCGATGGCGTTGTCATGGACCTCGCGCGCAAAGGCGGCACAGCCGTCCTCTAGCACGGTGATCTCAAACTCGCGGACATGGGCATCACGCACCGTGCTGGCGACACCGCCACTGGTGACGATCCCGGCCACCAACAGACGCTTTATCCCGGCTCGGTGCAGCACCCATTCCAGGCGGGACATGTAGAAGGCCGAAAAATTCACCTTCTCCACTGCTAGGTCGGCCGGCCCGAGCGCCTCGACCATTGCATGACCCCAGCCACCCGGCACGAAGTCCCCCTTGGCCAGAAACGGCCGCAAGTGCTTGAGGTGCGGCGAGATGAACGGCGCGCCGCCCTTGCCCGGCACCAAAGTGAAATGGGTGGACACCACCCAGCCCCCGGCGGCGCGCACCGCGTCCACCAGCGGCCGCAGCCGCGGCACCACCGCAGCGATATCGGCATTGCCGAGCCCCGCCCGGCCGTACGCCCCCTCGGGATGGATGAAGTCATTCTGCAGGTCGCAGAGCAGCAAAGCAGTGTCTTGCATCGTCGGTCTTTCAGGCCGGCATTGTCCGCCTCTGGTGAGCGCGGCCGACGCGGGCGGTCTCGGGGTTGTTGCCGGCGATGACGCGCACGCCCTCGTCGATCCGGCCCGCCACATTGGCAGGCGAGCAGCCTTCGAGGAAGGCCAGTCCATTGCGCCGGCACGCCGCCAGTACCCGGTCACGCGCCGCCTTCATATGCGGCGGGTAGGGATCGTTAAGCACCGCGACCGACCCCAGCGACAGGCTCAGATCGCCCGGGCCGATCTCGGCATAGCCCAGGCCTGGCGTGGCCAGGATCGCCTCGCAGTTGGCGATGCCCTCGGGGCTCTCGAGCTTCACGCCGAGCAGCAGTTCGCCCTGTGGGTTCAACGGCCATGGGTCAGCGGCGGCGAAATACGCATCCTCGGAGATGCCCCAGATCGGCGCCGCACAGGGCTCCGAACCGCGCCCGCGAGCACCGATCCCGAGCAGCCCCGGCGCGGGCCAGCCCCGCCGCGCGCCCGCCATCCGCTCAAGCGGCGTCGGCAGTGTGGGGTCGACGCCGATGGTGTTGTGCGGGTAGCGGCACGACTCGATGAACGCCCGCACGGCATTCGGGCATTCGGCCTGACACAGGATGATGCCATGCACGCCGCGGCCCAGGATCTGCCGGAACTGCCAGGCGTTGTGACGCACATTGGCCTCGTCGGTGCCATTCACCGGCGCCTCGACCACCACGGCCGGGGTGTGATGGCCCGAGCGCGTCGCCCCGGCCGCCGCCATGCCTCGCATATAGGCTTCGAGTCCCGACATGTCGAAGCAGCCGTGCTCCATGCCGATATTCATATAGTCGGCCCAGGTTGCGGCATCCTCCATCCCCTGCGCGTAGGTGAGGACATGGCCGGAATGGTGGCCGTCGTAGTAGATCGCCTGATCCTGCCCGAGCAGTTCGACGAGACGGTTGATCCGATGGTCCATATCCGTTCCCCTTTTGGCATTTTCGCAACGCTATCAGCGCCCGCCGCCGAAGCCAAATAGCGGATCTCTCCGGCTTGATTTTGCGCGACGGAAGCCTGCCCTTCCCTGTTACCAAGCCGCTTTCATGATGCCCGCAACAGCAAGGCCGCGATACGACGATGGTTCTGATATTGGCGGTACTGACCCTGGCTGGAATCTGGTTGTGGCGTCGCGTGCCGATCGCCGGAGTGCGGATCATGATCGCGGTGATTCTGGTCGGATCAACAGTCGCGATGGGGCTTTCGGCGTTGATCCCGACGCCGCCCTTGGTGGCGGATCTGCGCCGCATCCCCGAGGTCCGCCAGGCCACCCTCGCGCACAGCTACATCTGGCGCAACGGGACCTCGCGCGACGAATATGTGCTGACGCTCACGATCGGGCGCGACAAGCCGGCCGACATGCCGGCCCTGTTGGGTGCGATCCAGGCCGCGCTGGCGGGTCATCCCGAGGCGACCGGCGACGCCCAGCGGCTCCGCCTGGTGGTTGCCTGGGGTGTCGATCTCGGCGTGCTCCGCTGGACCGCATCCGAAAGCTTCGATCTGCCGCTTGGCGTCGCCCCATGAGCCCGCGTTGACAAGCGGCGCGGGGGACGGTCCATACCTCGATCGATCTTCCTGTGTGGAGCCCGCCATGACTGACCTCCAATCCCGCCTCGCCGAACCGAGCCCCCTGCTGGCCCCCGGCGTCTATGACGCGCTCACCGCCGCCATGGCCGAGGAAGCCGGCTTCGAGGCCGCCTACCTCTCCGGCGCCTCCATCGCCTACACCCTGCTCGGCCGCTCCGACATCGGCCTCGTGTCGATGACCGAGGTCGCCGACGTGATGGCCCGCATCCGCGAACGCGTGGCGCTGCCCGTTATCGTCGACGCCGACACCGGCTTCGGCAATGCACTGAACGTGGAACGCACCGTCCGCGTTTTCGAGCGCGCCGGCGCCAGCGTGATCCAGCTCGAAGACCAGACTTTCCCCAAACGCTGCGGCCACCTCACGGACAAGACCCTGATTTCGGCCCAGGAAATGTCCGGCAAAATCAAAGCCGCCGTCGACACCCGCGACCGCGCCCTGATCATGGCCCGCACCGACGCCATCGCCGTCGAAGGATTCGACGCCGCCGTCGAACGCGCCGAGCGCTACCTCGAAGCCGGCGCCGATATCCTCTTCATCGAGGCCCCCGAAAACCGCGCCCAGATGGACGCCATCTGCGCCCGCTTTGCCCCCCGTGCGCCCCTGCTTGCCAACATGGTCGAGGGCGGCAAAACGCCGCTGGCCTCGACCGCCGAACTCGGCGCCATCGGCTACCGCCTCGTCATCTTCCCCGGTGGCCTCGTCCGCGCACTGTCCTGGGCGGCGCGAGACTATTTCGCCTCGCTCAAGGCCCACGGCTCGAACGAGCCCTTCCGCAACCGCATGTTCGATTTCAACGGTCTCAACGCCATGCTTGGGACCGACGCCACCCTCGCGCGCGGCAAGCGCTACGAGGAAGGCTGAGCATGGCCCTCGATCCGGTCACCCTGGCCGTCCTAAAAGGCCGCCTCGAACAAGTCGCCGACGAGATGGACGCGACCCTGTTCCGCAGCGCGTTCAACCCCACCATCGCCGAAGCCCACGACGCCTGCCACGGCCTCTACGACGCCACCACTGGCGCCACCCTGATCCAGGGCAAATCCGGCCTCCCCATCTTCGTCGGCGTCATGGCCTTCGGGGTGAAGGCCGTCATCGACAAATTCACCGGCCCCAACGCCCCCGTCGAGGGCGACATCTTCATCTTCAACGACCCCTATCTCGGCGGCACCCACCTCTCCGACCTCCGCCTGATCCGCCCCTGCTTCCACAACGGCACCCTCTTCTGCTGGCTCGCCTCCGTCGGCCACTGGCATGACGTCGGCGGCGCCGTGCCCGGCAACTACAACCCCGCCGCCACCGAATACTTCCAGGAAGGCGTCCTCATCCCCCCCGTGCGCCTCTACAGCGCCGGACGGCTGAACCAAGACATCGTCGACATCATCCTCGCCGCCTCCCGCCTCCCCGTCAGCGCCTTCGGCGACCTCAACGCCCACCTCTCCGCGCTCGACCTCGGCACCGCCCGCGTCGCCGCCCTCCTGGCTGAATACACGGCCCCCGTCGTCTCCGAAGCCTTCACCGAACTCACCGCCCGCGCCGCCGCCCAGCTCCGCGCCGAAATCACGGACCTTCCCGACGGGCGCTGGGAAGAGGAGGACTTCCTAGACAATGACGGCCGCACCGACACCCCTCTGCGCATCGCCTGCGCCGTCACCGTCCAGGGCGACCGCTTGACGCTGGATTTCACCGGTTCCGCCGACGCCTGCGCCGGCCCCGTCAACATCAGCCGCGCCACCACCATCGCCTCCGTCTACGTCGCCCTCAAACACCTCTTCCCCGACGTCGCCGCCAATTCCGGGGTGCTCGATCCCGTCACCATCATCCTCCCTCCCACCTCCCTGCTCGACGCCCAGCGCCCCAAACCCACCGGCGGCTACACCGAAACCATCCTGCGCATCATTGACGTCCTGTTCTGCGCCTTCGCCCGTATCCGCCCCCACCACGCCATCGGCAACGCCTACGGCACCATCAACGCCCTCTCCATTGCCGGAAACCGGCCAAATGGCGATAGTTCGGGCGGCAGCCGCTGGGTCATGTTCTCCTTCTTCGGCGGCGGCCACGGCGGCAACCCCGAAGGCGACGGCCTCAGCCACGGCAACCCCCCCATCGCGACCGCCATCATCCCCCCCGTCGAAATCATGGAAGCCGCCTACCCCATCCGCTTCACCCAATGGGCGCTGCGCCCCAACTCCGGAGGCCCCGGCACCCACCGCGGCGGCATGGGAGCGATCTACGAAATCGAACTCCGCGACACCGCCGCCGAACTCTTCGTCTTCGCCGAACGCGCCCGCTACGCCCCCCGCGGGGTCCTCGGCGGTGGCCCCGGCGCCATGAACGTCGTGCGCTACCAGCAGGCTGATGGCTGGCACACGCCGGTCCTCGGTTCCAAAGTCGTCGGCGTCAAACTCGCCGAAGGCAACCGCATCCGCCTCGAAAGCCCCGGCGGGGGTGGCTGGGGCGACCCCGCCGCCCGCGACCCACGCGCCACCGCACGGGACAGGAAGATGGGCTACGTCGGATGAACAACGAACGGGTGAAGTTTTTTTGTTTCTTTTTTTTCAAAAAAAGAAAGCGCTTCTTTTTTGAAAAAAAGAAGCAAAAAACTTTTATCCATTTCTGGAACGTGCGCGCATGACAAAACTCATCGTGGGTGTTGATGTCGGCGGCACCTACACTGACCTTTTTCTGTTTGATGAAGCGACGGGCCAGGCTAGGGTCGGCAAGGTGCCCAGCACCCGCGGACGCGAGGCAGACGGGTTCGCCGCCGGCATCGCGGGCCTTGCCCCCCTGCCCGCCATTTCCGCCATCGTCCACGGCACCACCGTCGGCACCAACGCCCTCCTCGAACGCAAAGGCGCCCGCGCCGGCCTCATCACCACCGCCGGGTTCCGCGACACCCTCGAAATGCGCCGCCGCGATCGCCGCCAGACTTGGGGCCTCACCGGCAACTTCATCCCCCCCATCGACCGCGACATGCGCCTCGAAGTCAGCGAACGAACGCTGGCCGACGGCACCATCCTCCATGCCATCGACCCCGACGAAGTCCGCGCCGCAGCGCAAACCCTCCGCGCCAACGGCGCCGAAGCCGTCTGCATCATCTTCCTGCACTCCTACGCCAACCCCGCCAACGAACGCGCGGCGCTGGCCGCCGTCCGCGCCATCTGGCCCAACCCCCATGTCGCTATCTCGTCGGACATCCTCCCCGAAATCCGCGAATTCGAACGCACCAGCACGGCCGCGCTGAACGCCGTCCTGCAACCCGTCGTCGGCGGCTACCTCGCCACGCTCGACGCCCGCATCCGCGCCGAGGGCTTCGGCGGCGAATTCCTCATCGTCCAATCCAACGGCGGCGTCATGTCCGTCGAAACCGCCGCCCGCCTGCCGGTCCGCACCGCCCTCTCCGGCCCCGCCGCCGGCGTCATCGCCGCCGCCCACATCGCCACCTCCGCCGGCTTCCCCGACGTCATCACCGGCGACATCGGCGGCACCTCCTTCGACGTCTCCCTGATCGCCGGCGGCACCCCCGCCCTCGCCGCCCAGACCACGCTCGATTTCGGCCTGGTCGTCCGCACGCCGATGATCGAGATCCTCTCCATCGGCGCCGGCGGCGGCTCCATCGCCTGGGTCGACAAGGCCGGCATCCTGCAGATCGGCCCTGAATCCGCCGGCTCCATCCCCGGCCCCGCCTGCTACGCCGCCGGCGGCACCCGCCCCACCGTGACCGACGCCAACGTCGTCCTCGGCCGCATCAACGCTGCCAAACCCATTGGTGGCGGCCTCGCCCGTCTCGACGTCGCCGCGGCCGAAGCCGCCATCCTGCGTGACGTCGGAACTCCCCTCGGCCTCGACGCCACCGCCGCCGCCGAAGCCATCCTGCGCGTCGCCAACGCCCGCATGGCCGGCGCCCTGCGCCTGGTCTCGATCGAACGCGGCCACGACCCGAAGAACTTCTCCCTCATGCCCTTCGGCGGCGGCGGCGCGCTCCACGCCGCCGCCCTCATCCGCGAAGTCGGCCTCGCCCGCGCCCTCATCCCCCGCTACCCCGGCGTCACCTCCGCGCTCGGCTGCGTCATCGCCGACATGCGCCACGACCGCGTCCGCACTCTCAACCGTCCCCTGACCGGCCTCCGCGATCTGGACGCCGAAATGGCCACCGCCGAAGCCGACCTCACCCCCCTTCTCGACCGCGCCGGCGTCGCCTTCACGGCGCGGCGCGTCGAGCACGCGCTCGACATGAACTACGTCGGCCAGACCCACACCGTCTCCGTCCCCATCCCCGCCGAAACCACGCCCGAAGCCCTTCTCGCCGCTTTCGAAGCCGTCTACGCCGGCGCCTACGGTCGCCTGATGCCCGGCGTGCCCGTCCGCGTGCTGAACCTCAAAACCGCCGTCATCGGCGAACGCCCCAAGATCGACCTGTTCTCCCTCGCCCCCGCGCCGGACGCCACCATGGCCGCCGCGACCCGCCCGCCCCGCCGCGCCTGGTTCGGTGCCTGGATCGAGACCCCCGTCTTCGACCGCCTCGCGCTGCCGGTCGGCGCCGTCATCCCCGGCCCCGCCATCCTGGAACAACCCGACACGACCGTGGTCATCGAACCCGGCACGACCGGCACGACGGACAAATTCGGCAATATCATCCTCGCACCGGGATGACCGGGCCGACGGGCAGCCCGGCCCTGCATGTCTGACGTTCCCCGACGGGGGTGGCGCTGCTATAGACGCCCCTCCCGCCGGTTCCCGCGGCTGGAAAGTTCTGAAGGACATCGCATATGGCCCGCCGCCGCCAGCTCTACGAAGGCAAAGCCAAGATCCTGTTCGAAGGCCCGGAGCCCGGCACCCTTGTGCAGTATTTCAAGGACGACGCGACCGCCTTCAACGCTCAGAAGAAGGGCATCATCACCGGCAAGGGCGTGCTCAACAACCGGATCAGCGAGTACCTGATGACCCGGCTCGGCGAAATCGGCGTACCCACCCATTTCATCCGCCGGCTCAATATGCGCGAACAGTTGATCCGCGAGGTGGAGATCATCCCGGTCGAGGTGGTCGTCCGCAACGTTGCCGCCGGCTCGATCTCGACCCGGCTCGGCATCCCCGAGGGAACCCGGCTGCCGCGCTCGATCATCGAATACTACTACAAGAATGACGCGCTGGGCGACCCGATGGTGGCCGAGGAGCACATCACCGCCTTCGGCTGGGCCCATCCCCAGGATATGGATGACATGGTGGCGCTGACCTTGCGCATCAATGACTTCCTGACCGGGTTGTTCCTCGGCGTCGGAATCACGCTGGTGGACTTCAAGATCGAGTTCGGCCGGCTGTGGGAGGACGAGGACATGCGGATCGTCCTGGCCGACGAGATCAGCCCTGACAATTGCCGCCTGTGGGACAGCAAGACCAGCGAGAAGATGGACAAGGACCGCTTCCGCCGCGACCTCGGCAAGGTCGAGGAAGCCTATCAGGAAGTGGCGCGCCGCCTTGGCATCCTGCCCGAGGCGGGAATGCGTGATCTCAAAGGGCCGGAGACCATGCAGTGACGTCTGGCACCGGCCTGGCGGTCTTCCTCGCCGCCGCCCTGGTGATCGCCCTCACCCCCGGCCCCGGCATCTTCTATGTCGGCGCCGGCACCCTGGCCGGCGGGCGGGCCGAGGGCATGGCCTCCAGCCTGGGCACCGGGCTGGGCGGCCTCGTGCACATCATCGCCGGCGCAGTCGGCCTGTCCGCCTTGGTGATGGCCTCCGCGGATGCGTTCACAGCGCTCAAGGTCGCCGGCGCTCTTTATCTGGTCTGGCTCGGCATCAAGGCGTTGCACGAGGGACGCGCCGAAGCACCGGGCGCGGTCAACGCCACCGGCGTGCGTCGTGCCTTCCGCGACGGCGTGCTGGTCGAGGCTACCAATCCGAAGACGGCGGTGTTCTTCATCGCCTTCATCCCGCAATTCATCGACGCCTCCGGCTCCGTGGCCCTCCAGTTCGTGGCCCTCGGATTGGTTTCGGTGGTGTTGAACACGCTGGCGGATGTCGGCGTGGTGTTTCTCGCCGAGCGCGCCCGTAATGCCTTGGCGGCCCATCCAGGCGCCATCGCCCGCATGCGGCAGGGTTCGGGCGCGGTGATGCTCGCCCTCGGCGCCACTCTGCTGTTCGCGCGCAAGCCGGCATGAGATCCATCCCAGCATCGGGCCGCCCGGGCGAATCGCCCGGCCAGCCGCTATACCGGCCCAACCCAACGAGTCGCTGCGAGGAGCAGGCATGATGAAGGCAGTCGTGACGGTGATGCTCAAGACCGGTGTTCTCGACCCACAGGGCAAGGCCATCGGCCAGGCCCTGCACGGCCTCGGCTTCGGCAACGTCGGCGAGGTCCGCATGGGCAAGGTGATCGAGTTCGAACTCGCCGAAGCAGACCCGGCCAAGGCAAAGGCGCAGGCGGAGGACATGGCGCGCAAGTTGCTCGCGAACACCGTGATCGAAGGCTTCAAGGTGGAGATCATCTGAGATGAAGGCCGCCATCGTCGTCTTCCCCGGCATCAACCGCGACCGTGACATGGCGATCGCACTGGAAAAATGCTCAGGCCGCACGCCCCGAATGGTCTGGCACAAGGAAACCGACCTCGAAGGCGTCGATCTCGTGGTCATCCCGGGCGGCTTCTCCTACGGCGACTATCTGCGCTGCGGCGCGATGGCCGCCCAGTCACCGGTGATGGGGGCGATCCGGGCCCATGCCGCGCGCGGCGGCCACATCCTTGGTGTCTGCAACGGATTCCAGATCCTGACCGAGGCCGGGCTGCTCCCCGGCGCCCTTTTGCGCAACGCCAACCTACGCTTCCTCTCCATGGACTGCCACCTCCGCGTCGAGCGCGCCGACACTGACTTCACCAGCCGCTACCAGACCGGTGCTGTCTTCCGCTCCCCCATGGCCCATGGCGACGGCAACTACTTCGCCGATGACGCAACTCTCGAGCGCCTCGAAGGCGAAAACCACGTCGCCTTCCGCTACGTCACCCTGACCGGCGAGCCGACGGCTTCCGCCAACCGCAACGGCAGCGCCCGCAATATCGCCGGCATCTACTCCGCGAACCTGCGCATCCTCGGCCTCATGCCCCACCCGGAGGACCTTGTGGACCCATTGATGGGCGGCACCGACGGCAAGCCCCTGTTCGACGGCATCTCCGCCGCGCTCTCCGACACCCTGGCGGCCTGACCTATGGCAAAAGACGTCAATCAGGCGCTCGCCCGCGAATTCGGCCTCAGTGCCGACGAATACGCCCGCGTGCTCGACATCATGGGGCGCACCCCCAGCCTCACCGAACTCGGCATCTTCTCGGTGATGTGGTCGGAACACTGCTCCTACAAATCCTCCCGCGTCTGGCTGAAAACCCTGCCCACCACGGCACCCTGGGTGATCCACGGCCCCGGCGAGAACGCCGGCGTGGTCGATATCGGCGAGGGGCTCGCCGCCATCTTCAAGATGGAGAGCCATAACCACCCCAGCTTCATCGAGCCTTACCAGGGGGCTGCCACCGGCGTCGGCGGCATCCTGCGCGACGTCTTCACCATGGGCGCCCGCCCGATCGCCAATCTCAACGCGCTCCGCTTCGGCGACCCCAAGCTCCCCCGGACGAAGCGCATCGTCGACGGCGTCGTGCGCGGCATCGGCGGTTACGGCAACTGCGTCGGCGTGCCCACCGTGGGCGGCGAAATCAACTTCCACCCCGCTTACAACGGCAACCCGCTGGTCAACGCGATGACCGTCGGCATCGCAGCCCGGGACAAGATCTTCCTCTCGGCCGCCGCCGGCATTGGCAACCCCGTGGTCTATGTCGGCTCGAAAACCGGCCGCGACGGCATCCACGGCGCCACCATGGCCTCGGCCGAGTTCGGCAAGGATTCCGAGGAGAAGCGCCCCACCGTGCAGGTCGGCGATCCCTTCACCGAGAAGCTGCTGATCGAGGCCTGCCTCGAACTGATGGCGACCGACGCCATCGTCGCCATCCAGGACATGGGGGCGGCCGGCCTGACCTCCTCCTCAGTCGAGATGGCCGGCAAGGGCGGCGTCGGCATCGAGCTTGATCTTGACGCCGTGCCCCAGCGCGAAACCCACATGACCGCGTACGAGATGATGCTATCGGAGAGCCAGGAGCGCATGCTCATCGTGGTCAAGCCCGAGCGCCGCGAAATGGCCCAGGCGATCTTCGAGAAATGGGACCTCGACTTCGCCGTCATCGGCCACCTCACCGACACCGGCCGCATAGTGGTCAAGCACAACGGCACGGTGGAGGCGGATATTCCGCTCGATCCTCTGGCCGAGCAGGCCCCGCTCTACCACCGCCCCATCGCCGAGACGCCGAAGCGCCCGTCCCTCGGCCCGGTCGTGGATACCGCCGGCCTCGGCGCCGCGCTCGAAACCCTGATCGCCTGCCCCGACCTCGCCTCCCGGTCCTGGGTATGGGACCAGTACGACAGCACCGTCGGCGGTCAGACGGTCAAGCGTCCCGGGGCATCCGATGCCGCCATCGTCAAGCTCGAGGGCCGCGCTCGCGCCCTGGCGCTGACCACCGACTGCACCCCGCGCTACGTGCTGGCGGACCCCGAGGCCGGCGGCGCGCAGGCGGTGGCCGAGGCCTGGCGCAACATCACCGCCACTGGGGCCCGTCCGCTCGCCATCACCGACAACATGAACTTCGCCAACCCCGAAAAGCCCGAGATCATGGGCCAGTTCGCCGCCGCCATCCGCGGCATGGCGGCCGCCTGCGTGGCGCTCGACTTCCCGGTCGTCTCCGGCAACGTCAGCCTCTACAACGAGACCGAGGGCCGCCCCATCCTGCCCACCCCAGCCATCGGTGGCCTCGGCGTGCTGGAAGACGCCGCCCAGGCGGTCGGCGTCGCACTGACTCCAGGGCTCGACCTTGTGTTGGTGGGTTCAACCGCCGGCTGGCTCGGCCAGTCGCTTTGGCTGCGCGAGATTGCCGGCCGCGAGGATGGCCCGCCGCCACCGGTCGACCTCGCGGCCGAACGTTTTAACGGCGATTTCGTGCGCGGACAGATACTGCAGGGCCATGTTCGCGCCTGCCATGACTGCTCAGACGGTGGCCTGCTCGTCGCCATCGCCGAGATGACCATGGCAGGTACCGCCGGCGCCCGGCTGCTGCCCGGCCCGGCCGGGGTGGCGCCACATGCCTTCTGGTTCGGCGAGGACCAGGGGCGCTATATCCTGGCGGTGCCGGATGCCGCCGCGGTGTTGCAGGCCGCCGCCTTCGCCGGCGTGCCCGCGATTCGGCTCGGCGAAAGCAACGCCGGGGATTTGACACTTCCGGACGGCACCACCATGTCAGTGGCGGCGCTGCGCAGTGCCAATGAGCGTTTCTTCCGCGCCTGGATGGATGAGCCGGGCCAAGCATAGGATATTCGAACCATGGCCATGCAGGCCCCCGAAATCGAGGCCCTGATCAAAGCCGCACTGCCCGACGCCACCGTCACCATCCAAGATCTGGCCGGTGACGGCGACCACTACGCCGCTGTCGTCGTCAGCGAGGCGTTCCGCGGCAAATCCCGGGTGCAGCAGCACCAGATCGTCTATGCCGCGCTTCGCGGCCGCATGGGGGGCGAACTCCACGCCCTCGCCCTCCAGACCTCCTCCCCCTGAAAAGGACCCCAGCCATGAGCAACCCCACCTTCGAGCGCATCCAGGCAGAAATCGGCGAAGCCCCCGTCATGCTCTACATGAAGGGTAACGCGATGTTCCCGCAATGCGGTTTCTCGGCCCGCGTGGTGCAGATCCTCACCCACATGGGCGTCCCCTTCAAAACCGCCAACGTCCTGGAGGACGCCGAGCTGCGCGACGGGATCAAGGCGTTCTCGAACTGGCCGACCATCCCGCAGCTCTACGTCAAGGGCGAATTCGTCGGCGGCTGCGACATCATCACCGAGATGTTCCAATCCGGCGAACTCTCCACCCTGCTGACCGAGAAGGGTGTCGCTCACGAAGCCGCGAACTGAGTTTCACAGACATGGATAGGGGTTGCTTGTTTCTTTTTCAAAGCGTCATTTTTTGAGAGAAGAAACGAAAGCTTTCTCTCCATGCGGAATCCCGACTCACACGATTTTGGTTGCGCGACGCGGACGGAGCAGGGCAGGCTTGCCGTATCGTCAACAACCGAAAGGAGGTGATCCAGTGTCTCATTGTTCACGCGGCCGTAGTGCCGGGGGATCCGGGGCAGCTGACCTCACCTTGCGAGGCGTGTTCTAGATCCGGTCGGGACGGCGCGAGCCGCCAGACAATGCGAAGGCCCCGGGGCAACCCGGGGCCTTCTTTTTTGGCCCCTGCTTGCGCTAAATACAGCCATTCTCACGGTCAGGAGACCCAGACATGCCGCTCGACCTGACCCGCATCACCCTCGGCGTGCTGTTCATCGGCGCGACGCTGATCGCCTGTTTCTGGATCATCGGCCCGTTCATCCCCGCCATCGTCTGGGCCTCGACCCTCGTGATCGCCTCCTTCCCCCTGATGGAGCGCGTTCAGGCGGCGCTGTGGAATATCCGGGCCTTGGCGGTGGCCGTGATGACGGCCGTCCTCCTGCTGGTCTTTGTCATACCGTTCTGGCTTGCCATCGGCACGATCGTCGAACACGCCGGCCAGATCGTCGGCTTCGTTCGCGGCCTCGAAACCTTTACCCTGCCGACCTTGCCGGCCTGGATCACCGATCTGCCCATGGTCGGCGACAAGATCAACGAGACCTATGAAGGCCTGCGTGATCTCGGCCTCGGCGATATCGGGCCGAAACTCGTCCCCTATGCCGGGCGGGTGACAAGTTGGTTCGTCACCGAGGTCGGCTCGCTCGGGCTCGTCTTCGTCCAATTCCTGCTCACGATGGTGCTCGCCGGCATCATGTACACCCACGGAGAAGAGACCGCCGAACTCGCCATCCGCTTCGGCCGCCGCCTCGCCGGCGAGAAAGGCGTGGCCGCGGTGCGCCTGGCCGGACAAGCCATCCGCGGCGTGGCATTGGCGGTGGTCGTCACCGCGGTGGCGCAATGCGTCATCGCCGGCGCCGCCCTCGGCCTCGCCGGCGTGCCGCTCGCCTCGGTACTGACAGCGGTGATGTTCATGCTCTGCGTCGCCCAGATCGGGCCGACTCCGGTGCTCCTCCCTGCGACCATCTGGCTCTATGCCACTGGTAAGACCGGCTGGGGCACCTTCCTCCTGATCGCCACCATCGTGGTGATCAGCCTGGATAATCTGCTCCGGCCGGTCCTGATCAAGAAGGGGGCGGACCTGCCGATCCTGCTGATCCTGGCCGGAGTCATCGGCGGCCTGCTCGCCTTCGGCCTGGTCGGCATCTTCCTCGGTCCGGCGGTGCTTGCGGTCTCCTACACCCTGCTGCAGACCTGGGTCGGCAGCGCAGAACACCCGCTTACGAGCGGACCACCCGAATGATCCCGGCCAGCCCGAGCAGCGTCGAACCCACAAGCACTGTGGCCGCCCCCTCCGCCGGGTTGGCGTGCCACTGGCTCACCAGCAAAGTGCACAACGCGCCGTAGCCCATCTGGGCGCAGCCGTAGAGCCCCGAAGCGGCGCCGATCATGCCGGGCTGCACGCCGATCGCCGATGACAGCGCCAACGGGCTGACGACGCCCGAGCCGATGCAGAACACCAGGATCGGCAGCAACACGCCGGCCAAGCTGAGATGGTCCGTCACTTCGAGCAGACCGAACAGGAGCGCGCCCGAGGTCGCCACGCCACTCGCGGCCAGCATGATTCGGCTCGGCGCAAACCGCCGCACCAGCCGGTTTGCCAGAAGCGCACCGATTGAAAATCCGAAAATCGGCACCGCAAAATACAAGCCAATTTCAGCCTGCGGCCGGTGCAGCCGATCGGCGAAAATAAACGGCGCGGCGGACAGGAACGCATAGAAACTGGTCGTCGAACACGCCCCGCCCAGCGCCAGTCGCCGGAACTCGGCGATCGATAGCAGGCGCAGATATCCGGCCATCACGCCCCGCGCCCCACCCAGGCTGGTATGGGTCTCGCGCAACTGCCGGAAGGTCGAGAACAAGGTCAACGCCCCCAACCCGGCCAGGAACACGAAGACAAAGCGCCAGCCAAACCAGGCCGCGCCCAGCCCGCCCACCAACGGCGCCAGCGCCGGGCCGATCGACATGAACAGGTTCATCAGGGCCAGGCTTGCCGCCGCCTCGCGCGGATTGGACACGTCGCGCAGCACCGCGCGGCCCAGCACCAGACCGGAGCAGCCGCCCAGCGCCTGCACCACCCGCGCCAGGATCAGCGCCCCCACTCCGGGTGCCGCCGCCGAGGCGAGACTGCCGACCGTATAGAGCGCAATCCCCGCCAACAGCGCCGGGCGCCGCCCCACCCGGTCGGAAAGCGGACCCCAAAACAACTGCCCGACCGCCACCCCGACCAGATACAAGGTCAACGTGAGCTGGATCGTCCCGCCGCTGACCCCGAGATCGCGCGCCGCCACCGGCAGCGCCGGCACGAAGATGTGCATTGCCAGCGTGCCGGAGATGCACAGAGCCATGACCAACCACAGCGGAGGCCGCGCCGCGCCGCCTCCCGGCGGTTCGGTGATCCAGGCGAGCGGTTTCAGCCGAGCACGTCCTTGTTAACGACGTTCTCGGCGTTGGGACGCCCGTCCAACACCGAGAGGGCATTGCGTACCGCCGTCACGCCCATCCGGTCCAATGATTCGATGGTGACCCCGGCCATATGCGGGGCAGTGATGACATTGGGTAATTCAGGGATGCGGTTGCCCGGCTCGATCGGTTCGCTGGCAAACACGTCGAGCCCGGCACCGGCGATGATACCCGCCGTCAGCGCTTCGTAGAGGGCGGTCTCGTCGATGATGCCGCCGCGCGCGGTGTTGACCAGGAAGGCAGTGCTTTTCATCAGCGCGAGCCGGGCCCCGTTGATCAGCCCCACCGTGTCAGCCTTCTTCGGACAATGGATGGTCACGAAATCGGCACGCCCCAGCGCGGCATCGAGGTCCGGGGCCGGAATCCCGCCACGCGCCCGGATCGCGTCAACGGGCACGAACGGGTCATGAACCAGCACCGTCATCTCCATCGCATTGAGCCTGTCGGCCACCCTGGTGCCGATCTTGCCGAAGCCGATGATCAGGACCGTCTTGCCGTAGAGATCGACGATCGGGGCCTTCATCTTCTCCCGCCAGCGCCCGCTGCGGACGAACTCATGCTGGTCGAAGCCGCGCTTGGCCAGATGCATCATGAAGTAGATCGCGTGCTCCGCCACCGTCACTGAATTGGCCGTGCCCGCGATCAGCAGCGGAATGCCGCGCGCCGACAACGCCGCCACATCGACCGCATCATACCCCACCCCGATCCGCGCCACCGCCTGGAGCAGCGGTGCGGCGGCGATATCGGCCGCCGGGAATGGCCGCCCCCACAGCAGCACCGCATCCGCATCGGCCAGCATCGCGCGGAACTCGGTCTCCGGGGTCAGGTCGTCGAACCGTACCGTCTGCACGTCCTCGCGCGCCTCGGCGACAATCCACCCGGCCCGGGACATTGCGGCGGGCAGCAGCAGCTTCTTGCGATTGGCGCTCATCTTGATCTCCAGCACGGTGGTTCCAAGCTTGGCCTGCTTCCCACGACGTGGCCAGATGGGGCAGGCTCATGGCAGGGCGGCATGCGATGGGTATACATGGAATGCCGCCCTGTCCGCCGAATGCGACGACCACCGCGTCCAATCCGCCGAACAGCGGGCAACCAAGGGAGAAGTGCCATGCGCCGCCGGAGCTTCATCGCCACCACCGCGAGCCTGCTCGCCGCCCCAGCCATCGCCCAGGATACCCGCAAATCCACCCTGCGCTTCGTTCCCCAGGCCAACCTCACCGTGCTCGATCCGGTCTGGACCACCGCCACCGTCACCAACGGCCACGGCAATTACGTCTTCGACACGCTCTACGGCTGCGACGCCCGGATGCGGCCGCAGCCACAAATGGCCGAGGGGCACGAAATCTCGGCCGACGGCCGGGTCTGGCGTATCCGGCTGCGCGACGGGTTGTGGTTCCACGACGGCAGCAAGGTGCTGGCCCGGGACTGCACCGCCTCCATCGCCCGCTGGGCCAAGCGCGACACCTTCGGCCAGTTGCTTGACCGAGTGGTCGAGACCTACGGCGCGCCGGACGATCGCACGATCGAGATCCGCCTCACCCGCCCCTTCCCCATGCTGCCCGACGCACTCGGCAAGACCGAAGGCCCCGCCTTCATCATGCCCGAACGCCTGGCACGGACCGACCCCAACACCGCGGTCAAGGAGATGATCGGTTCCGGCCCGTACCGCTTCGTCGCCGCCGAATACAATTCGGGCAGCAAGGTGGTCTACGAGAAATTCGACCGCTACGTGCCCCGCTCCGAGCCGGCCGACACCATGGCAGGCGGCAAGGTCGCGCATTTCAACCGGGTCGAGTGGATCGTCATCCCGGACAACGCCACCGCCGCCGCCGCCCTTGGCAACGGCGAGGCCGATTGGTGGGAACGCCCCATGGTCGATCTCATCCCGAGCCTGCGGGCCAACCGCAACGTCACCGTGCAGGTCTCCGATCCGGCCGGACGCCTCGCCTTCATGCGCATGAACACGCTGCACAAGCCGTTCGACAATCTCAAGCTGCGCCGCGCGATGATGGCCGCAGTCAACCAGGAGGACTACATGCGCGCTGCCCGCGGCGACGATACCGCGCTGTGGACCCATTGCCGCAGCCTGTTTCCCAAAGGGACGCCGTACTATCAGGACTTCGGCACCGCGCTGATGCCCGCCGACCTCACGGTGGCCAGGCGCCTGCTCGATGCATCCGGCTATGCCGGCGAAAAGGTGGTGCTGATCAACCCCACCGACTTCCCCGACATCGGCCCCCTCGGGCAGATCACCGACGAGTGGCTGAAGAAGCTCGGCATGAACGTCGATTTCCGCGAAACCGACTGGGGCACCGTGGTGCAGCGCCGCTCGAGCCGCGAACCGACCGAGAAGGGCGGCTGGAGCATCTTCCACACCACTGGCTCGGCCGAGGCCTATTCGAGCCCGGCCGTGAACTACCTGGTTCGCGGCCAGGGCGAGGCCGGCTGGTTCGGCTGGTGGAAAAGCACCGCCTCCGAGACCATGGCCGAGGAATGGCTCGCCGCCTCCGATCCCGCGCAGCAGACGCGCATCGCCATGGCGATGAACAAGCTGGCAATGGAGGAGGTCTCCTGCGCCCCGGTCGGGCAGTTCTATCTGCAGACCGCGTTCCGCAGGAACCTGGAGGGGATCCTGACCGGCCCCTCCCCCTATCCCTGGAATGTCCGTCGAGTCTGAGAGTCCATCCGGGATCCAATACCGCTCTGACATAGTCTTTTGAGAATCATGCGGATGTCCGGCAGGTTCTCGGCGCGCGACAACGTGGATTGCGAGCAGTGACGGCGGTGATCGGGCAGGCGGGTGGCAAGACGCCGGGCGCTCCCCAACCCCTGCTCCATCAGCCGCAGCGCCAGAATGCCACCATCGGAGGACATCATCCCACCGTTGAACCGGAGCTCGATCGGCCGACCACAGATCGGTAACAAGCCGGGCAAAATGGAGGTAGTTTCGTGGTTGACGGGCACGGCGCGCGCGGGATCGGATGGGATTTGTATCGACAACCAAACCTTCGATCACCTCAACGGGTTGTCCCCATGCCCGCCACCCATCGTGTTCAATTCCGATTAAGCAATTTATATCAATTTTCTTATAGAACTGTAATATAAAATTTTTCAGTATGATCCACCACATCAACGCCGCGATGCAACAACCTGAAATTAGAGATCGGCAGTTGATTTTTCCGACTGGACGGCCTCTGGGGATGCCCATGCTGGTGTGCCATCTTGTTCTCGCCGAGAGCTGGCGCGGTGAGTATCAGCGTGGACACCATGTTAGCGCCGCCGACCGGAAGGGACCCATCACGTGACACTGGACATAGATTTGTCGCATCACACATCTCCGCATCGCGCTGCTCCTCTCAAAGGCCGCATGCTCGTGCGCAGATGCTGGGCACTGCTGGCGGCTGTTGCCATGGCGCTCCTGCTGACCCTGCCAGGCTCGGCGGCGGCCCAGAGCGACCCTATGGCGCGTTACAGGTATTTGTCCTGCATCGGCGGCAAGTGCTACCATCCGGACTTCTTCGGTGGTCTCGGGCTGGAACCGAAGCGGAAATACAGTGTCGCATTCGGCACCCACAAGGTCTGCGGCATCGTCCGCGACGCGCTGAACACCGCCATACGCGCCGGATCGGCATCACTGCGGGCGGTGCTCCGGCCGCTGCCGCTGGAAGCACAGACCAACACCTGGCCCTGGCCGGGACACGACATCACCACGTATGAGACACGCAACCCGATTTTCGCGGCAGACATCTTCCTGCCGTGGAACTGGATCGGCTGGGGGCCCTGGCCGGGCGCGGAACCGCGGCCGGACGACCTTCAGTCCGACTATTCGCGGGCGCGGTGGATGATTGCGCCGGTGTTCAACGACGGCAAGCCGCTGCTGATGACGCAGACAAGTGGCCTGGGCGTGAACGTGTGGGACGTGCCCGAGGATGAGCTTGGCAAGCGCGATTGGTCGGATTGGCGGTCTTACAGCGGGTTCAAACCCCGGCTGTCGCCCTGTGCCCTCCAGAACGAATATAACGCGGGGCCGCTCGGCGGTCTCGGCCACGACTGCAAGATCCCGCGCCGCGTCTTGCCGGAATTCCCCAGACTAACGGCTCAGCAGCAAGCATCCGCACCATTTCTTGGCGCCGGTAGAGCCGTGGCAATCGCTTATTTCGCGTTTATTGAGCAACATTACTACGCCGCACTTCAGACGCCAGGGAAAGATTTGATCCTTGTGGTCGATCCTGGCGATCATGCCCCGGAGCCATCCACCTACGGCGTTCAGTCGCCCGATGCCGATCTTTGCTACCTCCTGCCCTCGCTCAGCAACTGACGGCTTGCCACCATAAACTGGAAACACGCCCATGACGACGCTGTCTGACATAATTAAACCGTCTTCAAGTCAAGCGGCATACCTGACGTTACGGAACAGCACAATTGAGGCGCCGGGGCGCTGGCGCGTGTGCGCATGGCGGGCACTGCTGGCGGCTTCAGTCATTCTGGCCATACCTGCGGCGCAGGCAAGCGCACAGTCGGAACAGGAGAAGGCCGGCGTCACCTGCCATAACTGGGGCTGTGGCGTGCGGGACCGGCTGGGTGGGGTGGGGTTGTTGCCGGTACGAACCTACCGGCTGGTTTATGGGTCGGCACCGATCTGCACGGAGGTCCTACGGACGCTCAACGAGACCCTGCGTAATCCGGCCGGCGCGCTGGCGCGCGTTACGTTGCCGCTGGCGGCGCAGCCCGGTGTCGTTGACGCGTCGCCTGAGTACGTCGCGCAGAATCCGCTATACAGCGCACCGATGTTCCTGCGCTGGCAATACCTTGGGGGCACTCCGCGTCAGGCGCTAGCCCCACGGGTAGAGGGCGGTGGAGGGTATGACGGCAAGGACGCATTTCTTGCGCGTTGGCAGATCGTGCCACTGCTGGGCGTCCGAAGATTGGTCACCGCAACCGCTTGGGGGCAGGATCGGGACGGATTGCCGCCAACAAGCGTCGTGGTCTGGGACGTGCCGGAGGAGGAACTCGAACGGCACGACTGGAATATACCGGCCTCTTACCGCTTGTTTAATTATCTCGCACAAGATCCGCATCTAGATCCGATGGAACTTATGCACAATCTGCGTAACCCGCGTTCGTTCAAGTGGGCAGAGATCTGTTTGAACACCAGGTCGCCCAAATGGAAGACCGAACCGAATTACCACCGGAGCGGAGATGGAGTTGTCAATTTTGCCCGTATTGATGGACGTATTTATACACTCATAGCTGATACGCTTACAGACATCATATCCGTTTTTGACGCAGGGGAAAAATTGGATAGAGCCATTTGCAACTTCGAGTCTTCCATTACAACCAGCTTGCTAAGGGATTATATGAAAAGGTTTAGGTAGAGCACCCCGGAAACAGCTTGAATCTCTGGAATCACATGTGATTCCCTCTCTGTGGAACCGATTCGCAGGAGTGCAACGATGTGGACGACCGAGAACCGTGGCCGCTATGACCGCACCAGGCGGCGCTATCCGAGCGATCTGACGGACGAGGAGTGGGGCTTAATCAAGC
>CAIYSR010000119.1 GCA_903928895.1 uncultured Rhodospirillales bacterium
CGCCGGACGGGCCGCGCGGGCCGGCGCGCAAGGCGGCGGCGGGGGTGGCGCAGCTCGCGGGGCTGTCGGGCGCGCCGCTGGTGCCGGTGGGGGCGATGCTGCGCCATCATGTCCGGCTCGGCAGCTGGGACCGGATGATCTTCCCGTTTCCGTTCGGCCGGGGCGTGATCGTCTGCGCCGCGCCGCTGACGGTGCCGCGCGAGGGCTGGGAAGCGTCGTTGCCGGCGATCGAGGCGGCGATCACGGCGGCGCAGTGCCGCGCCGAGATGGCCTGCGCATGAGCCTGATGCCGCTCTACCAGGGGCTTACCATGCTGGCCGCGCCGGCGCTGCGGCTGCTGGTGGTGCGGCGGGCGCGGCGCGGCAAGGAGATCGCCGCGCGGCTCGGCGAGCGCTGCGGCCGCGACGCCACGCCGCGCCCCGCCGGCCGGCTGCTGTGGCTGCATGCGGCGAGCGTGGGGGAGACCGTCTCGGTGCTGCCGGTGCTGGCGGCACTGCCGTGCGACATTGAGGTTCTGCTGACGACGGGCACGGTGACGTCGGCTGCGCTGCTGGCGCGGCGATTGCCGGAGCTGGGGCTGGCGGGGCGGGTGCGGCATCGTTTCGTGCCGCTCGACGTGCCCCGCTGGACCGCCCGGTTCCTCGACCATTGGCGGCCGGATGCGGCGGCATTCGTCGAAAGCGAGATCTGGCCGAATCTGATCGCGGGATGCACGGCGCGGCGAATTCCGCTGGCGCTGGTCAATGCCAGATTGTCGGCCCAGAGCTTTCGCGGCTGGGCGATGGTGCCGGGGCTGGCGCGGCGGCTGTTCGGCAGTTTCGCGCAGGTGATGGCCCGGGCGGAGGAGGATGCGGGGCGGGTGCTTGCCCTGGGCGGGCCGGCGAGCCGGTTCACCGGCAATCTCAAATACGCCGCCCCCCCGCTGCCCGCCGATGACGCCGAACTGGCGCGGCTGCGCGGACTGCTCGCGGGACGTCCGGTGTGGCTCGCGGCCAGCACCCATGCCGGGGAGGACGGCGCAGTTCGGGCGGTGCATGAGCGGCTGGTGGCGGCCTATCCCGATCTGCTCACCATCGTGGTGCCGCGCCATCCGGAGCGCGGGGCGGAGGTGGCGGCGGCGATGGCGGGGCTCAGGGTGACGCGGCGCGGTGCCGGCGAGGGGCCGCCGGCGGCGGCGGGGGTGTGGGTGGCGGATACGCTGGGCGAGCTCGGGCTGTTCTATCGGCTGTGCCCGGTGGCGTTCGTCGGGCGCAGCCTGGGTGCGGCGGGGGGGCAGAATCCGCTGGAGCCGGCGCGGCTCGGGGTGGCGGTGGCGATGGGGCCGGCGGTGGCGAATTTCGCCGATGTGGTGCCGCGGCTGGTGGCGGCCGGGGCGCTGCGGCAGGTCGCGGATGCGGCGGGGCTGGCGGATTTCGTGGGCGCGATGCTGGCCGATCCGGCGGCGCGCGCGGCGATGGGGGCGGCGGGGCTGGCGGCCTCGGCGGCGCTGGCGGACCTGCCGGCGCGGGTGGCGGCGGTACTTGCGGGGATGATGACGAGGACGCCGGGATGAGGGCGCCGTGGTTCTGGCAGCGGGACGGTCGGATCGCGCGGCTGCTCGATCCGCTCGGCCGGCTGTACGGGGCGGCCACCGCACGCCGGG
The DNA here is from genome assembly GCA_903928895.1 of uncultured Rhodospirillales bacterium. Taxonomy (GTDB): domain Bacteria; phylum Pseudomonadota; class Alphaproteobacteria; order Acetobacterales; family Acetobacteraceae; genus CAIYPH01. The sequence continues at coordinate 1,643 of CAIYSR010000119.1, forward strand.
TGGCGCGGCCGGGCTGGGGGGCGCCGGTGCCGGTGATCTGCATCGGCAATGCCACCGCCGGCGGCACCGGCAAAACCACGGTGGCGCTGGACATCGCCGCGCGGCTCAAGGAGCGGGGCGTGCGGGTGGCGTTCCTGACGCGCGGATATGGCGGCAGCGCATCGGGGCGGGTGGACCCGGCGCGCCACCGGGCCTCGGTTGCGGGCGACGAGGCGCTGCTGCTGGCGGCCTGCGCGCCCACCTTCGTCGGCGCCGATCGGGCGGAGGCCGCGCGGATGGCGCTGGAGGCCGGGGCGCAATGTCTGGTGATGGATGACGGATTGCAGAATCCGACGCTGCGCAAGCAGTCGCTCCTGGTGATCGACGGCGCGGCCGGGGTGGGCAACGGGCGGCTGATCCCGGCCGGGCCGCTGCGCGAGCCGCTGCTGGTGGCGGCGGCGCGGTGCCGGGCGGCGATCATCATTGGCCCCGACACGCATGACATCGCGCGGCGGCTCGCCATCCCGGTGCTGCGGGCGCGCATCGAGTCGCCGGAGGAGGTGCGGGACATGCGGCTGTTCGCCTTTGCCGGGATCGGGCGGCCGGAGAAGTTCTTCGCCACGCTGCGCGCGGCAGGGGCGGACGTGGTGGGGACGCGGGGGTTCGCCGACCACCACCGCTACAGCAGCGGCGAAATCGCCAGCGTGCTGAAGGCGGCATGGAAGCTGGGGGCGGAGGCGGTCACCACGCCCAAGGACGCGGTGCGGCTGACAGCGGACCAGCGGGCGCGGGTGCGGGTGGCGGAGGTGCGGCTGATCTGGGAGGAGCCGGCGCTGCTGGAGCGGCTGTTGACGTCGATGCTGAGGGTCTGGTGACGTTGCGCGGGCTGCGGTTCCACCTGGAGGCCTGGGTCGCGCGGGCGCTGCTGGGGCTGCTGGCGCGGCTGGGGCCGGAGGCGGCGTCCGATCTCGGCGGCGCGGTGGCCCGGGCGATCGGGCCGCTGCTGCCGGTGAGCCGGGTGGCGGATACCAATCTGCGGCGCGCGTTGCCGGCGCTGGATGCGGCGGCGCGGCGGGCGGTTGTGCGCCAGGTGTGGGACAATCTGGGGCGAACGGCGGCAGAGTTTCCCCATGTCCGGCATCTCGGCGCCACCGCGGCGGGGCCGGGGTTCGAACTGGTCGGGATGGAGCAGGTCGCGGCGGTATTGGCGGGCGGCGGGGCGGCGATCCTGTTCTCGGCGCATATGGCGAACTGGGAGGTGATGCTGCGGGCGTTCCAGTTGTTCGGGCGGGCGCCGGCGACGTTCTACCGGGCGGCATCCAACCCGGTGGTGGACCGGATGATTGTGGCGCTGCGCGGCGGCGACGGGCTGCGCCAGTTCGCCAAGGGCCGGGCGGGGGCGCGGGCGGCGATGGAGCATCTGCGCGGCGGCGGACTGCTCGGGCTGCTGGCGGACCAGAAGATGAATGACGGGGTGGCGGCGACGCTGTTCGGGCACACCGCGATGACAGCCGGGGCGCCGGCGACGCTGGCGCTGCGGTTCTCCTGTCCGCTGGTGCCGATCCGTGTGGAGCGGCTCGGACCGGCGCGGTTCCGCATCACGGTGGAGCCGCCGCTGGCGCATCCGGCGACGGGGGAGCGAGCGGCGGATGTGCTGGCGCTGACCCAGGCGATGAACGACCGGATCGAGGCATGGGTGCGGGCGCGGCCGGAGCAGTGGCTGTGGCTGCATCGGCGGTGGCCGAAGGAGAGCGGATCGTAGGGACCCTGGGAAAGAACGAGAATTTTCGATCAGTGAAGGGAAGCGCTTCTTTTTTGAAAAAAAGAAGCAAAAAACTTTTAGCCATTGGAATGGGTTTTATGATCGGCGACCAAGCCAGGGGTAAAGTTTTTTTGATTCTTTTTTTTCAAAAAAAGAAGCGCTTTTTTTGTTTTTTAGCGTCCTTCCCTGCAATTCCCACTTCAAATATTCAATCTCGTTGGCATCATAGTGGGAGCGAGCCCTGGCGCGAAGGTGCCTTGCCGCCGGCCGCGGTGGCGCGGCGTTCGCCGTCGGTGAAGCGCAGGCGCAGCTCGGCGCCGGGTTTGACCGCGCCGGCGGTGGTCAACGGGTGGCCGGCGGCGTCGGAGACCAGGACATAGCCGCGGGCGAGCACGTTTACGTAGGAGACCGAGGCCAGGCGGGCGGCGGCTCCGTCGAGGCGGGCGCGGGCTTCGCGCAGGCGGGCACGCAGCGGCGCGTCGGAGAGGCGGGGGAGGATGCGGGCGGCGGCGGCGGCGCGCAGCGCGGTGGCATGGCGCAGGGCGGAGCGGAGTTTCTCGCTCGACAGCGCGAGGGCGGCGCGGCGGATGCTGACGACGGCGGGGAGAGCAAGGCGAAGGCGGACGGCTTGTTCGTCGAGGCGCAGGCGGGCGGCGGCAACGAGCGAGGGGAGGTCGGGCAGGAAGCGGGCGGTGCGTTCGTAGGCAGCGCGACGGGCAGCGAGGAGGTTGGGGAGGGACATGGCGAGGCGCTGGGAGCGGTCGTCGAGGCGTTGGCGGGCGGTGCCGAGGAGAGTGGGCAGGTCGGGCAGGCCGCGTTCGGCGCGCTGGAGGCGCAGGCGGCGTTCCTGGGTGAGGCGGTTGAGGGCGCCGGCGAGACGGGCGGTTTTTTGCGCGAGGTCGGCTGCCAGTTCGACGCGGCTGGGAACGGCGAGTTCGGCCGCGGCCGTGGGGGTGGGGGCGCGGCGGTCGGAGACGAAGTCGATCAGGGTGGTGTCGGTTTCGTGGCCGACGGCGGAGATCAGGGGGATGGTGCAGGCGGAGGCGGCGCGCAGGACGATTTCCTCGTTGAAGGACATGAGGTCTTCGAGGCTGCCGCCGCCACGGGCGACGATGAGGATGTCGGGGCGGGGGATGGGGCCGCCGGGGGCGATGGCGTCCATGCTGGCGATGGCGGCGGCGATTTTCTGGGCGGCGCCTTCGCCCTGCACGGGGACCGGCCAGAGCAGGATGTGGCGGGGGAAGCGGCGCGCGATGGTGGTTTTGATGTCCTGGATGACGGCGCCCTGTTCGGAGGTGATGACGCCGACCACGACGGGGAGCATCGGGAGGGGGCGTTTGCGGGTGGCTTCGAACAGGCCTTCGGCGGCGAGCCTGGCGCGGAGGAGTTCGATTTTCGCCAGGAGGGCGCCGGCGCCGGCGAATTCCATGCGTTCGACGATGAGCTGGTAGGAGGAGCGGTCGGAGTACGCGGAGATTTTTCCGGTGGCGATCACCTCGATGCCGTTCTCGGGCTCGAGGCCGAGGCGGGGCACGGTGAATTTCCAGACGATGCCGGAAATCTTGCCGCCTTCGTCCTTGAGCGAGAAGTAGATGTGGCCGGAGGGGTAGCGCTTGAGCTCGGTGATTTCACCGCGGACGCGGATGCGCCCGAAGGTGGTTTCCAGGGTGCGCTTCACCGCGCCGGAGATTTCGGAGACGGTGAATTCGGGGAGGTTGGTGAGGACGGGTTCGTTCATGCGGGCAGCCTATGCTAGAGGGCGGGCGAGGTTAAGCGGAGGCTGACATGCGGGTGCTGGTGGTGGGTTCGGGCGGGCGCGAACATGCGCTGTGCTGGGCGATCGCGGCGTCGCCGGCGCTGACCCGGCTGTGGTGCGCGCCGGGCAATCCGGGGACGGCGACATGTGCCGAGAATGTGGCGATCGGGGTACTGGATATTCACGACCTGGTGGCCTTCGCGGTTGCGAACCGGGTTGATCTCGTGGTCCCCGGAGGGGAGCCGCCGTTGGTGGCGGGGATCACCGACGCGATGGCGGCTGCCGGGATCAAGTGTTGCGGGCCGAGTGCCGCGGCGGCGCAGCTGGAGGGGAGCAAGACCTTCACCAAGGAGCTGTGCGACGCGGCGGCGATACCGACGGCGGCGTGGGAGCGGTTCGAGGATGCTGCGGCGGCGCATGATTTCGTGCGTCGGCGGGGAGCGCCGATCGTGATCAAGGCCGATGGGCTCGCCGCCGGCAAGGGGGTGGTGGTGGCCGAGACGGTGGCGGAGGCGGAGGCCGCGATCACCGCGTTCATGGAGGAGGGGACGCTTGGCGACTCCGGGCGGGCCTGCGTGATCGAGGAATGCCTGGTGGGCGAGGAGGTCTCGCTGTTCGCGCTGTGCGACGGGACGCACGCGATCGCGCTGGGGGCGGCGCAGGATCACAAGCGGGTCGGCGATGGCGATGTGGGGCCGAACACCGGGGGGATGGGGGCGTATTCGCCGCCACCGGCGCTGACGAAGGCGCTGGAGGACGCGGCGATGGCGCGGATCGTGCGTCCGGCGCTGGCGGAGATGGCGCGGCGGGGGACGCCGTTCCGCGGCATCCTGTTCGCCGGGCTGATGCTGACGGCCGAGGGGCCTGTGCTGATCGAGTTCAATGTGCGGTTCGGCGATCCGGAATGCCAGGTGCTGATGCTGCGCTTGCGCTCCGACCTGCTGCTGGCGCTGGTGGCGGCGGTGGAGGGGGAGTTGTCGCATTTCGCGCTGCGCTGGAGCCGGGAGCCGGCGATCGGGGTGGTGATGGCGGCGCGGGGCTATCCGGGCACGCCGGTGAAGCATACGCCGATCCGCGGCGTCGAGGCGGCGTCCGCGGTGCCGGGCGCGATGGTGTTTCATGCCGGGACCGAGGTGCTGGATGGGCGGCTGGTCTCGTCCGGCGGCCGGGTGCTGACGGTGTGCGCGACGGGGGCGGATATCGGGGCGGCGCGGGCGAGCGCCTATGCGGCGGTGGGGAAGCTGGATTGGCCGGAGGGGTTCTGCCGGAGCGATATCGGGTGGCGCGCTTTGTGAAGGAAGCGGTTCTTTTTTGAAAAAAAGAACCAAAAAACTTTTACCCCTTGGCGTTGTACTCTCCCCGGAGAGTGCAAATCCAAACGAATGAAAGTTTTTTGCTTCTTTTTTACAAAAAAGAAGCGCTTTCTTTCCTACGCATCGACGTGCGCACCCGGATGAAAATACGCATAGACCTTGCGCGCGATCTCCTTTGACACGCCGGGCGCCGCTTCGAGATCCACCAGCCCGGCCTGTTTGACCCCGCGGGCGGAGCCGAAATGGTTCAGCAGCGCGCGTTTGCGGGCCGGGCCGATGCCTGAGATTTCGTCGAGTTCGCTGGTGACCAGGGCCTTGCTGCGGCCGGCGCGATGGGTGGTGATGGCGAAGCGGTGAGCTTCGTCGCGCAGGCGTTGCAGGAAGTAGAGGACGGGGTCGCGCAAGGGGAGTTGGAAGGGGGCCATGCCGTCGGTGTGGAACCATTCGCGGCCGGCATCGCGGTCGGGGCCTTTGGCGATGGCGATGAGTTTGACGTCATCGACGCCGAGCTCGTCGAAGACGGCGCGGGTGGCGGAGAGTTGGCCGGCGCCGCCGTCGATGAGGACGATGTCGGGCCAGGACGGGGTGCCGGGGCCCTCGCCTTCGGTTTTGAGGGCGCGGGCGAAGCGGCGTTCGAGCATTTCGCGCATCATGGCGAAGTCGTCGCCCGGGGTGATGGCGCTTTTGATCGAGAATTTGCGGTAGGCGGATTTGGTGAAGCCTTCGGCGCCGGCGACGATCATGACGCCGTAGGCGTTGGCGCCCATGATGTGGGAGTTGTCGTAGACCTCGATGCGGGCCGGGGGGGCGCCGAGGCCGAAGAGGTCGGCCACGCCGTCGAGGAGTTTGGCTTGCCCGGCGGTTTCGGCGAGTTTGCGTTCGAGGGCTTCGCGGGCGTTGAGTTCGGCGTGGGCGACGACGGCGTGTTTTTCGCCGCGCTGGGGGAGGGCGATTTCGACTTTCTTGCCGCTGCCGAAGCTGTTGGCCTTGATGGTGAGGGCCTCGGCAATGAGGTCCTGCTCGGGGACGGGGTGGTTGAGCAGGATGAGGGGGGGCGGAGGTTTGTCGTCGTAGAACTGGGCGAGGAAGGCGGCAAGGATCTCGGGGGCTTCGTCGGTTTTGCCGTGGGTGGGGTAGAAGGCGCGGTTGCCGTTGTTGCGGCCGCCGCGGAAGAAGAAGACCTGGACGCAGCTCTGGCCGGCGATCTGCCAGGCAGCGATGACGTCGGCGTCGGTGAGGGAGGCGGGGTTGATGATGTCGGTGCCCTGGACGGTGGTGAGGGCGCGGATGCGGTCGCGGATGGCGGCGGCGCGTTCGAATTCGAGGGTTTCGGCGGCGGCCTCCATTTCGCGGGCGAGTTCCTGCTGGACGGCGCCGCCCTTGCCGGCGAGGAAGGTTTTGGCCTGGTCGACGAGTTCGGCGTAGTCGGTCTTGCTGATGCGTTCGACGCAGGGGGCGGAGCAGCGGCGGATCTGGTGGAGCAGGCAGGGGCGGTTGCGGGTGTTGAAGACGGTGTCGGCGCAGGAGCGCAGGAGGAAGACGCGCTGCATGGCGGTGACGGTCTGGTTGACCGCCCAGGCCGAGGCGAAGGGGCCGTAGTAGCTGCCTTTGCGGACGCGGGCGCCGCGGTGCTTGGCGATTTGCGGGTAGTCGTGGTCCTCGGTGAGCATGAGCCAGGGGTAGGATTTGTCATCGCGCAGGACGATGTTGTAGCGCGGCTTGAGGCGCTTGATGAGGTTGGCCTCGAGCAGGAGGGCCTCGGCCTCGGTGTGGGTGGTGACGATTTCCATCGACATGGTCTCGGAAACCATGCGGCGGAGGCGTTCGGGCAGGCGGGCGAGCTGGGTGTAGGAGACGACGCGCTTTTTCAGCGCGCGGGCCTTGCCGACGTAGAGGGCGTCGCCCTTGGCGTCGAGCATGCGGTAGACGCCGGGCGCGAGCGGCATGGTTTCGAGCGCGGTTTCGATCACGATCACGCCGCGCGGGACGGGGGGCGGCGATTCAGGGGGGGGCGATGGGTCGGACATGGAGCGCTTATAGCCAAGTGCGCGGCGGGGCGGGACTGTCACGGAAGTTTAGGAATTGATGGCCTGCCGGGAGAAGCGGTGCTTCTGTAGAAGAGTGTGGTACCGTATCCCCGCCGGAGGCTGCCTCATGCGCCCATTCGCCGTGCTTGTTCTTGCCACCCTGGCCGCCGCGCCGGCCGCGGCGCAGACCATCTACCCGCTGGACCGGGCCGAGATCCTGGCCGGCAGCCGGTTCGACCTCAAGGTCGAGTTCCCCGGTGCGCCGACCGCCGGCGAGGTGAAGGTGACGGTCAACGGGCAGGACCCGACGGTGATGGCCGGACGTGCGGCCGAGTTCATCGAGCACGAGGACGGGCAGGATTATTCGGCCTATGTCCTGCGCGACGTGGTGATGCAGGGCGCCGGCCCGGTGGTGGTGGAGGCCAGCCAGGGCGGCCACACGGCGCGTGTGAAGTGGGACGTATTCGCCGCCAAGGGACCGAAGGTGGCGCGCAATGTCGTGCTGTTCATCGGTGACGGCCTGTCGATCGCGCACCGCACCGCGGCGCGCATCATGTCCAAGGGCATGGTCGAGGGGCGCTACGGCGGCGAGTTGGCGATCGACGACATGCCCCACATGGCGCTGATTTCGACCTCGGGGACCGATTCGGTGGTCACCGACAGTGCCAATTCGATGTCGGCCTACACCACGGGACACAAGAGCTGCGTCAACGCGCTCGGCGTCTACTGCGCGCGCAACAAGAACTCCTTGCAGCACCCCAAGGTTGAGACGCTCGGCGAGATCGCCCATCGCAAGGGGCTTGCCGTCGGCGTGGTGACCAACACCGAGATCGAGGACGCGACGCCGGCCGGCATGGTCGCTCATACCCGGCGGCGGGCCGATTTCAACGACATCGTGCGCATGTTCTGGGACGTGAAGCCCGAGGTGATCATGGGCGGCGGGTCGCCCAACTTCCTCGCCAAATCCACCCCCGGGTCGCGCCGGCCGGACGAGGTGGACTACATCAAGCGCTTCGAGGAGGCGGGCTGGACGTTCGCCGCGACCGACGCCGAGATGAAGGCCGCCGCCGCCGACCCGAAGGCGACCCGGCTGCTCGGCCTGTTCAACACCAGCAACATCGACGGCGCCCTCGACCGCCGCCAGCTGCGCAAGGGCACCGTCGGCCGCTTCCCGGAGCAGCCCGATCTGGCGGATCAGGTGCGGGTGTCGCTGGAGCTGCTGCAGCGCAACCCCAATGGCTTCATGCTGATGGTGGAATCCGGGCGGATCGACAAGTACAGCCACTCGCTCGATCCCGAGCGCGCGATCTTCGACACCATCATGCTCGACAACGCGGTGCGCGTGGCCAAGGAGTGGGCCGAGGCGCGCGGCGATACCATGGTCGTGGTGGTGGCCGATCATGCCCACATGGTCGGCCTGATCGGCACCTATGACGACGCCCGTCCCGGCACCACGCCGCGCGAGAAGCTCGGCACCTATGCCGAGGCCGGCTTCCCCAACTATCCGAAGGCCGACGCCGAGGGCTATCCGCCGACGGTGGACGTCTCACGCCGGCTGGCATTGTCGTTCGGCACCTATCCCGACCATTGCTTCAACGCCAAGCCCTACCTCGACGGCGAGTTCGCGCCGGTGGTGCCGGGTCAGCAGCCCGGGACGTTCATGGCGAATGCGGCGTATTGCGACCGGCCGGGCGCGGTGCGGATCACCGGCAACCTGCCGGCGGATGCCAATTCCGGCGTGCACGCGGCCGATGACGTGCTGCTGACGGCGATCGGGCCGGGGGCGGCGCAGTTCCATGGCCGGCTCGACAACACCCGCGTGTTCCGCGCCATCGCCAACGCCTTGGCGCTGGGGGACTGAGCATCGTGACGGGGGGGACGACGCGGCGGGGCGTGCTGGCGCTGGGGGCGGGGCTCCTGGCCCGGCCGGCCGGCGCGGCGGAGCCCGAGCTTGGCTTCGAGGCGCTCTACGCCAGCATCGGCGTGCGCGGCATCGTCCTGTCCGACCGGGTGAAGGCGCTGGCCGGGAAGCCGGTGCAGATGCGCGGCTACATGGCGCCGCCGCTGCGGGCGGAGAGCCGTTTTTTTGTGCTCACCCGCGAGCCGCTGACCTTGTGTCCGTTCTGTCAGTCCGACGCCGAATGGCCGATCGACATCGTGGTGATCTATCTGCGCCGCGCCGTGCCTTTGAGCGATGGCGGCACAAGGCTGATGGTGCAGGGCCGGCTCGAGGCCGGGTCCTGGACCGATCCCGAGAGTGGCTTTGTCAGCCTGTTGCGCCTGGTCGACGCCGACTATCGTGTTGGCTGAGCCAGGCCGGGCGGCCCTGCTGCTGGCAGGGGTCGAGGTCGTTTTCGGGCGCGGGGCGGCGACGATGCGGGCGCTTGAGGTCCCTGAACTCGCGGTGCCGGCGGGCAGCCTGTGCGGCATCGCCGGCCCGTCCGGCTCCGGCAAGACGACGCTGCTGCATCTGGCAGGCGGGCTGCTGGTGCCGGGGCGCGGCAGTGTGCGTTGGGGCGACGTCGACCTCGCAACTTTGACGCCTGGCGCGCGCGATGGCTGGCGCCGGCGCCGGGCAGGGTTCGTGTTCCAGGATTTCTGCCTGGTGCCCGAGTTGAGCGCGCGCGACAATGTGCTGCTGCCGCAGTGGTTCACGGCCTGGTCGGCGCGCGGCCAGGCGGCGGCGGCCGATGCGCTGCTCGCCGAACTCGGGGTGCGGACCCCAGGCAAGCGCGCCGGCCTGCTGTCGCGCGGCGAGCAGCAAAGGGTGGCGATCGCCCGCGCCGTGTTCGCCGATCCGGCGATACTGCTGGCCGACGAGCCGACCGCCAGCCTCGATGCCGCGACCGCCGCCGGGGTGGCGGACCTCCTGGTTGCCCATGCGCGCAGCCGTGGCGCGACACTGCTGGTGGTCAGCCATGATCCCGCGCTGCTCGACCGGATGGACCGGGTGGTGCGGCTGGAACGGGGTCAACTGGCATGAAGCTGCTGGCGATGAACCCATGGCCGATGGTGCGGGCCGACCTGCGGGCGATGCGCGGGACCGCCGCGGTGGTGGTGCTAATCGTTGCCCTGGCGGTTGCCATCGGGGTCGGCATCGGGGCGCAGGAGCGGGCGATGCGGCAGGCCTCGGCGCGGGCCGCCGACGATTTCCCGCTGCTGATCGGCGCCCCGGGCAGCCAGACGCAACTGGTGATGACGGCGGTGTATCTGCAGATCGACGCAATCCCCCTGATCGATGGCGCCGTGCTCAACCGCCTCGCCGCCGACCCCAGGGTTGCCGCTGCCGCGCCGATCGCGTTCGGCGACATGGTGCGGGGCTGGCCGGTGATCGGCACCACGGCGGCTTTTGTCACCCGGTGGGGCCGGCTCGCGCCGGCCGCGGGGAGGGTGTTCGACCACGAGGCCGAGGCGGTACTGGGCGCCGATGTGGCCCTGACCATCGGCGACGGCTTCACCCCCGCCCACGGCACCCAGACCCACACCGCGCCGGGCGAGGACAGCGCCGAGGAGCACGCCCATCGCCATGAGGGCGTGGCATACACCGTGGTCGGCCGGCTGCCGCGGCTCGGCACGCCGTGGGACCGGGCGATTCTGATCCCGATCGAGACGGTGTGGGAGACCCACGGACTCGGCAACGGCCACCAGGCCGACGAGGCCCCGCTCGGAGCGCCGTTCGATGCGCGCGCGGTACCGGGTGTGCCGGCCGTGGTGGTGAAGCCGCGCGCGGTGGCGGATGCCTATGCCCTGCGCGGCGCCTACCGGCAGGGCGGCACGATGGCGCTGTTTCCGGCCGAGGTGCTGGTGACGCTGTACCGTGCGATGGGCGACCTGCGCGATGTGCTGGTGGTGGCGGCGGGGCTGAACGATTTCGTGGTGTTTCTCGCGGTGCTGCTGCTGGCGGTGACGCTGGCCGGGTTGCGCCGGCGCCGCTACGCCGTGCTGCGCGCGATCGGCGCCCCGCCCGGGTATGTGTTCCTGGTGGCGTGGCTCGGCGTCGCCGTGCTGATCGGGGCCGGCTGCATCGCCGGGCTGATGCTTGGCGCGGCGGCATCGCTCGGCGTCGCGTCGCTGCTGGCGGGACGCACCGGGCTGCTGCTGGCGTCGCTGCCGGGCTGGCCCGAGGCCGCTCTGGTGGCGATGCTGTTCGGCCTGGGCAGCGCGATGGCGGTGGTGCCGGCACTGCTCGCGTGGCGTGCGCCGGTGTCATCAGGCCTGCGCGAGGGATGAGCGCGTAAGACTTTGTTCATCGCGATGCCGTCTGACTGGCGGGACAGGCGGAGGAACATTGTATGGCGGAGGGATCGGTCGAGATCGCATTGCGGCCGGCGCCGGAGCCGGGGCGGCTGGCGGAGCTGTTGCGTGCCCATGCCGCCTTCGCCGCCAACCGCCCCGGCGGGGTGCGCATCGTGCTCAAGTTCCACGATCTCGCGGGCACGCGACTGCCCGCGCGGATGCTCGCCGGCGCCGATTTCACCGGCGCATGCCTGCGCCGGGCGGAACTGACCGGGGCCGATCTCGGCGAGGCCATCCTGTTCGGTGCCGACCTGCGCGAGGCCCGGCTCGACCGTTCCCGGCTGGTGCGGGCCGATCTGCGCGGCGCCCGGTTGGGCGGGGCCCGCATCCGCAACGCCGACCTCAGCGGCGTCGACCTGCGCGAAGGCGCCTTGTTCGCGCACCGCCCGGATGCCGGCATGGTTGCAATGCAGGACACCGCGCAAACCTGCGTGGTCGCGGCCCAGCTCGCCGGCAGCCGGCTGCATGATGCGCGCGGGCAACGGTCCAATCTCGCCCGCGTCGACCTGCGCGATGCGGACCTCGCGGGCAGCAATTTCAGCGGCGCCGATCTCACCGGCGCCGACATGACCGGGTGCAACCTCGAAGGGGCCAATCTGGCCGGCGCGATGCTGGCCCGCGCCCAGCTCGAAGGCGCGATCCTCAAGAATGCCAACCTCACCGATGCAAACCTCGCCCATGCCTCCCTGCTTGGCGCGTTGCTTGACGATGCCAGGATGGAGCGTACCAACGTCACCGGTGCCCAGCGCACCCGCTCGCTTGCCGAACTGGGCGGTGACGTCCGCGGCGCGTTGGCGGCGCATCTGGTGTGGATCGACAGTGACGGCCGCCGCGGCAGCCGGGCCGACCTGACCGGCACCGATCTGCGCGGCGCCGATCTGCGCGGGCTCAACCTGTCCGCCGCGGTGCTGGCACTGGCCGACCTGCGCGAGGCCGACTTGTCCGGCGCAATGCTCATCATGGCCGATATCGCCGCCGCCGATGCCCGCGGCGCGAGCTTTGCCCACGCCGACCTGCGCGGCGCCAGCCTGGAGCGCACCACCCTGCATGGCGCCGACCTCGCCGGCGCGCAGCTCGGCCCGATGCTGATCCGCGGTGCCATCGAATGGCCCACCAACCTCACCCGCGCCCGGCTGCGGGAGGCCAGGCTGTGCGGCGCGATCCTGCTCCGCGCCCATCTCGCTCACGCCGAACTCGAGGGCTGCGACCTCAGCGGGGCGGTGCTGGTGGGCGCCGACCTGACCGCAACCTGCCTCGATCCGGCGTTGGTGAAGGATGAGATATGAGGATCGCGGGGCAGCACCGGGCCGGTCCGGCCGTCATCGCGCCCCCGCGTTCAGCCGATCCAGCCGAGCGAGACCGCGCCATCGTAGGCGCCCATGCTGACGAGCAAGCTGAGTCCCGCGCCGACCAGCGCGATCAGCAATGTGATGCGAATGCGCGGCGCACTGCGCCGGTGCAGCCGGGCGGCGATGGCGCCGCGATGTGATTGTGGCCGCAGCCGCACATCCCGGTTCACCTGCCACGAGATCAGAAACCCCAGCATCGCGCCAGCGAGACTGCATCCGACATACCAAATCACCTCGGGCGAGAGCATTGGAATTCCCTTCTTCCCGAAGCTACCGGGGGGCAGCGGTGGATGCAATATTATGTTACATTAACGTTCAGCAGCTGAACCGCACTGCCTGCGATACGCCCTCTGGTGGGACTGGAGGGCAGCGCGACCGCCGCGACGGTCAGATCTTCACGCTCATCCCGCCATCGACAATCAAGACATGGCCGGTGCAGTAGGACGATGCGTTGCTGGCGAGAAAGACAATGGCACCGTCGAGTTCGTCGGCCTGGCCCCAGCGCTTGAGTGCGGTGCGCTCGGCGAACCTCTCGCGCTGCACCGGGTCGGCGCGCAGGGGCGTGTCCATATTGTCGGGCGTCATCATGTAGCCGGGGGCGATTGCGTTGACGGTCACGCCGGTCGGCCCCCATTCGACGGCGAGCGCGCGGGTCAGGCCCTCGAGCCCGGCCTTGGCGGCGCAGTAGTTGGCGTTCGCCTCGCGCGCGATGTGCGCGTTGATCGAGGAGATGTTGATGATACGGCCCCAGCCACGTCGGATCATTCCGACGGATGCGCGTTTTGCCAGGCGAAAGCAGGCGTTGAGATCGACATCGATGATCTCGTTCCATTCGGCGTTGGTCGCCTCGCGCGCCGTCTTGCCGTTGCCGTAGCCGGCATTGTTCACGAGGATGTCGAGGTGACCGAGGTCGGCTTCGATCCTGTCGATCGCCGCGTCGGCCGCGACGATATCGGTCGTGTCAAACGCCATCGCCGTCACGGTACCGCCCTCGGCGGAGATTGCCGCGCAGGTCGCCTCGATGCCTGTGGGATTGCGACCGTTGACGACGACGTGGGCACCGCACCGGGCGAGCGCCAACGCCATGGCGCGACCGAGGCCGCGCGAAGCGCCGGTTACCAGGGCAACCTTGCCGTCGAGTGAGAATATCGCGGTCATGTCGGTCTCCGATCAGACGTTCAGACGCGCCCAGCCGGGCGCGCGCCGCATTCTTGCAGCATCCGGCGCTGGGACGCACGCTTAACCGGGTTATAGCAAAGACCTTTGAGAGCGCCGGAAACAGCAATGGCCGGGATTGCTCCCGGCCATTGCCGTCACTCCGGGGAAACCGCCGGCCCGAGGGCCGGCGGCATCCGGCTTACTTCACGGTGATGACGTTCACCGTGTTCTGCGCGACCTGCGAGCCGACCGAGACGGCCGCACCGTTCGCCGCGAAGGCAGCGGCGGTGTTGTTCACACCGAAGTTGGTGGCCTTGTACGTCACCTGGTTGATGCTGCCGTTGACGGCGCCGCCGAGCGCGGCGGTGTTGAGCGAGGTGAACCCGAACTGGGCGGGGTTCGCCACGACGTTGCCGCCGATGTTCGACGGGCTGTAGTTGCCCTGCATCGCCTGGACGGCGTTGGACACCATGACGCCGGCGCCGTTGCTCGCCTGGTTGAGGCTGCCGACCATGGAGCCGGTCGCCGCAACGTTGTTGAGCATGAAGCCGGCAGTCTGCGCCGAACCGGCCTGGGCGCCGTTGGCCGCCGCGTAGGCAACCGCGGTGTTGCCG
>CAIYSR010000120.1 GCA_903928895.1 uncultured Rhodospirillales bacterium
CAGAAAACAAGGCTGCAACCCCCTCAACGCCCTTGCAGCCATGCCGCTCGCGCTCATCCTCGCCTTCGCCGGCTAACGCCGCATCAAACGAAACCTCCACCGCTGCCGCGCTTGCTCACACGGGACGCCCTTGGGAGTTACGTTTTTCTGGAAAAAAAGAACCAAAAAACTTCCCCCGTTAAGCTCCCCACTCCCGCCGCCGTAGCGAGACGCATAACCTTCCTACCCCCCAAATTTTCCCTTGAAATGAACGAAAGTTAGTTATATATAATTCCTTGCATGAGCATCCTCGCCACCTCCTTCCGCTCCATCCTCGCCGGTATCCAAACCGTCATCGGGAGTCTCATACGCAAAACCCCCCACCGCGAACCGCTCCTCGCCAAGATCTACCACCACCTCTCCCGCACGATCCGGCGCTGGGAAAAACTCGTCGCAAACTGGCGCAACAACACCCTCCCCAAACAACGCCACCGCGCCCCTCGCCCCTCCCATCCCCGCACCACCCCAGCCCTTCCCCAGGGGCAATCCTGGCTGATCCGCAACGTCGACCACTACAACGCCCGCGGTTTCGCCAGCCAGCTCGAACACTTCCTCAAATCCGAAGAATGCACCCGCTTTCTCGCCGAAGTCCCCAGGGCCGCCCGCATTCTCCGCCCCCTCACCAAATCCCTCGGCATCCTGATGCCCGGTGAGCTCCCACCGCCGCCCATATCCAAACCCCCCCGCCCCCAAAGGCACCGCTGGCTCGCCCTCCCGCCCCCGCCCCCACTCATCGCCGTGCGGTCCGAACCCTTCAACTTCTTCCCCCCGGATTCTTTAAAAGTCCACTAACCCTTCGCGCCGACGCACGCCCAAATTGTTACGTATAGTTAATAAAAACTCTAACCCTCTCATGGATAAAAGTTTTTTGCTTCTTTTTTTCAAAAAAGAAGCGCTTCCTTCCTACCCCCGAGCCTCCCGAATAGCCCGCCAAACCTTCTCCGGTGTCGCCGGCATTTCGATATGCCGCACCCCGACACCAGCCAGCGCATCCATCAGCGCATTCATTGCCGCCGGTGCCCCGCCTGCCGCTCCTGCTTCGCCGCTGCCCTTGATCCCAAGCGGATGCGACGGCGCAGCGGTCGGCACGGAAATCAGTTCGAGCGCCGGCAGATCGTCGGCGCGCGGCAACTGGTAGTCCATCAACGACCCGGTCAGCACCTGCCCGCTCTCCGGATCGTGCAGCACCTGTTCGCACTTGGCCTGCCCGATCCCTTGCGCCACTCCGCCTTGCAACTGCCCTTGCAACAACATCGGATTCAGCACGCGGCCGAAATCGTGCAGCATCGTGTAGCGTTCGATCGACCATTCCCCGGTCTCTGCATCCACCTCCACCTCGGCGACGTGGCAGCCATTGGGGAACGTCGGCCCCGACGG
Organism: uncultured Rhodospirillales bacterium; assembly: GCA_903928895.1. Taxonomy (GTDB): domain Bacteria; phylum Pseudomonadota; class Alphaproteobacteria; order Acetobacterales; family Acetobacteraceae; genus CAIYPH01. The sequence continues at coordinate 1,417 of CAIYSR010000120.1, forward strand.
CTTCCAGAACCCGGTCCCGTTCAGCACGGCGGGCGCGTCCCCCTGCCCGAGCAGCCGCGCGACCGTCTTCAGCGTCACCGACCGATCGGTCCCGGCGATATGGAAGCTCCCGTCGTGGAACTCGATATCCGCCTCCGCCGCCTCCAGCGCATCGGCCGCCAGCGGCGTCGCCTGTTTCACCAGGTCCACCGCCGCCTCCGCCAAAGCCGCCCCCGCGATCGGCAACGATGCCGACCCCCCGGTGCCATGTCCGGACGGGATCCGGTCGGTATCGCCCTGCACCACATCGATATCCGCGGCATCCACCCCGAGCTGCGCGGCCACCAGCTGGGCATAGGCGGTCTGATGCCCCTGCCCGTTGGACATCGTGCCGACCAGCACGGTGATCCGCCCATCCGGCCGCAATTCGAGCCAACCATGTTCGCCCCACGCGCCCGCCACCCGCTCGCAATAATGCGCCCACCCCATGCCCCGCAGCTTGCCGGCGCGTTCCGCCACCGCCCGCCGCCCGGCAAACCCCGCCGCATCGGCCTTGCCCAGCGCCCCATCCAGCATCGCCGGAAAATCGCCGCTGTCGTAGCGGAGCCCGAGCCCCGTCGCATACGGCATATCGGCCGGCGCCAGCAGGTTCCGGCGGCGCAAATCGAGCTTGTCGAGCCCCAGCTCCCGCGCCGCATGATCCACTAGGCGCTCCAGCAGATATACCGCCTCCGGTCGCCCCGCCCCGCGATAGACCTCCGTCGGCGCCGTATTGGAAAACACCCCCGTTACCCGCGTATGGATCGCCGGCAGCCGGTAAACCCCAGCCAGCGCCGGCATGTTCGCCGTCGGCGACAATTGCCCCTTCGGCGCCAGATACGCCCCCACCGCCGCCGTCGACGTCACCCGCAGCGCCAGGAACCGATAGTCCGCATCGAGCGCCAACTCCCCGGTATAGACATTGTCCCGCGCCTGGTAGTCCGACAGGAACCCATCCGTCCGGTCCCCCATCCACGCCACCGTCCGCCCTGTCCGCCGCGCCGCCCACAGCACCAGGACCTGCTCCGGATACAGCGCGTTTTTGATCCCGAAACTCCCCCCCACATCGGCCGTCAAAATCCGGAACTTGTCCTCCGGTTCCTTGAAGACGGCCTCCGCCAAGGCCTCCTTCAGCCCATGCGGCATCTGGGTCCCGGTCGAAAGCGTATAGCGCCCCCCCTCGAAACGCCCGATCGCGCCCCGCGTCTCCATCGAGCCGACATGAATGCGCGTGTTCTGCGTGTCCAGCCGCACCACATGCGCCGCCCCCGCAAACGCCGCCTCCACCGCCGCGGCGTCGCCGGCTGACCACTCGAAACACACGTTCCCCGCGGCCTCGTCCCATACCAGCGGCGCCCCCGCCTCCGCCGCCGCCGCCGTCCCGGTCACCGCCGGCAACGGCTCGTACTCCACCATCACCAACTCTGCCGCATCCCGCGCCTGCGCCTCGCTCTCGGCCACCACCATCGCCACGCTGTCGCCAACAAACCGCACCTGGTCCCGCACCAGCGCCGGATGCTCCGGGCGAAACCGGAAGCCCGCACTGTCCGGCGTCCCCACAAACCGAGCCAGGTCACTGCCGGACGGGATCCCACCGAGCCCGTCAGCCTGATAATCCGCCCCCGTCAGCACCGCCAGAACTCCCGGCGCTGCCTTCGCGGCTGCCACATCGATTGCAACGATCCGCGCGTTGGCATGCGGGCTGCGCACCATCACGGCCCGCGCCATGTCCGGCGTGATAAGGTCCTGCGTGAACCGCCCCTGCCCCAGCAGCAGGTTCGCGTCCTCCTTGCGGCGCAGCGGCTGGCCGAATGCATTGGTGCCCATGGGAACTCCTTCTCAGAGCGACATTCTGCGTCAGGACGCCTTTGCACGGTAGGTCTCGGGCGCAAACGCCGCAAAACTCAGTCCCGCGATCACCAGCAGCGACGCCGCCCCGATCAGCGCCGAAATCGGCCCGAACAGATCGGAAATCACTCCCAGGATCAGGGGCCCGCCGATATACCCAAGGTCCCCCGCCATCCGGAACACGCTGACCGTTGTCGCATTCATCCCCGGCGGCGCGCTATCCGCCGCATAAACCGACGGTGCCGCCCCCCCGATCGAACTTGCCGTCCCCCACGCGATCGAGGCCGCGATGAACCACGGATAGGACGGCGCCACGCAGAACAGAAGCATCGACAGACCGGACAAGACCGTCGCCGGCGCAATAACCGCCTTGCGCCCGAAATAATCGACCAGCATCCCGCCCGGATAGGCCGCGAGCAGCCCGATCACCGTGCCCGCCGCCAGCCCGAACCCGATCTCCGTGATGCTCAGTCCCAGCCGCATGCTGCCGAGCAGCGGCACCACGCTGAACAAGCCCCCGGTGCGCGCCACCGCGTTGGCCAGCGAGACGAAACACGCCAGCACGAAGCCAATCTGCGCGCCGAGCCGCCGGATCTGCATGCGGAATGCAATTCCATCGCCGCGGTGGCGGCGCAGCGCCGCATAGGCCGGGTCCCGCGTTTCCGCCACCGCGAACCAGGCCACCGCCCCGGCCCCGAGCCCCGCCACCGTGTAGGCCCAGAAAGGCGCGGAGAGGCCGAAATGCGCCGACAACAGCCCACCCGGTAACGGCCCGAAGCCGGCCGCAAAGATAAATACGCCCTGGTAGATCGACACCACCCGCCCCCTCCGCTCCGGCGTCGTGATATCGGCCAGCACGATCTGCCCCGTCGTCACGATCAGCCCCGCCCCCATCCCGGCGACAAACCGCGCGCAGATGAACTCCGGATACGACGTCGCCGTCGCGCACCACAAATTCCCCGCCGCAGTGACGATTCCCCCCAGCGCCAGTGCCTGCCGCCGCCCGAACCGGTCCGACAGCCATCCCGCCGGCGGCGAGCCCACGAACCGTGCCAGCCCATATACCCCGACGGCCAGCCCGATCGCCGAAACCGACACCCCGAAGGACTGCGCATAGAGCGGCAATGCCGGCACCACGGAGCCGAACCCCAACTGGTTCACCCCCACCAGCACACACATCCAAACGAGATTCCACCTAGCCCGCGACTGAAGAGCCGACTCCAATGGATAAAAAGTTTTTGCTTCTTTTTTCAAAAAGAAGCGCTTTCTTTTTTAAAAAAAAGAATACTCCGACTCCCTGACAATCCGGCAGAAGGGTGTTGCGCCGGCTCGGTTTTGTCGATTCTAGTTTGACGATGATCCGCAAACGCTTTCTCAAGGAGCCGGCCCGGCAAGCCCTGTTTGCCTTGGCGCGCGATACGTCGGTGGCCCACGGTGTTGCGCGGCGGGCCAACGCGATCATCCTGCTTGACCGTGGGATGAGTTGCGAGGCGATCGCGCAGGTGCTGCTGATTGATGACGATACGGTGCGGCGCTGGCATCGTCGGTATGACGAAGGTGGCCTTGAG
>CAIYSR010000121.1 GCA_903928895.1 uncultured Rhodospirillales bacterium
ACACCGATCTTGCTTGCGCCGCAGGCCATCAATCCTGCGATATCGGCACGATCTTGCCCGTGAGGAAAGAATTGATGGGCTTCGCCCGCCGCCGCGCGCGAGATCGCGGGCTTCCAACTGAAGGTCAGTGATCCGGCCGCTTAAATGAATGGGGTCCAGGGGCCTACGGCCCTTGGCCGGCGGAGCCTGTCTTGTTCGCTTCGCCTTCAACCGATTCCCCTGCGTCCGCGACAAAGCCAATTGACGCCGCTGACTCCCGCCGCCTACCCTCCGCCCACAAGATAAACGTGCCGCCAACCAAGGCTGCGCGAGGGGAGGTTCGTGCATGGACGACGTCGCGCGTCTGCTGCAGCTCGTCGTCAATGGCGCAGCCTCGGGCTGCATCTATGGCCTGATCGCGTTCGGCTTCGTTCTGATCTACAAGGCCACCGAGATGGTGAATTTCGCCCAGGGCGAAATCATGATGCTCGGCGGTTTCGCCGCCTACACCTTCATCCACCAGTTTGGCCTCAACTACTGGGTCGGCTTCGGCCTCGCCATCGCGGCCACGGCGGCGTTCGGTTTCCTGCTCGATGCGGTGGTGCTGCGCCGGGTGATCGGGCAGCCCCAATTCGCCGTGGTGATGCTGACGCTGGGGCTCGCCTTCATTTTTCGCGCCAGCGCCGGACTGGCCTGGACCTATGATTCGGTCGGTTTCAACACCCCCTTCACCAACAAGACCATCAAGCTCGGCGGCCTCATCCTCGGGCAGGACAATGTCTCCATCATCGTCGGCACGCTGATCCTGTGCCTGGTGCTTTACCTCTTCTTCAGCCGCACCCGGCTCGGCGTGGCGATGCAGGCGGCCTCGCAGAACCAGCTCGCGGCCTACTACATGGGCATTCCAGTGCGGCGCATCTTCTCGCTGATCTGGGCGATCTCGGCCGGTGTTTCCGCGGTCGCGGCGGTGCTGCTGGCACCGGTGTCGCTGATCGATGTCAACATGGGCATGCTTGGCTTCAAGGCCTTCGCCGCCGCCGTGCTCGGCGGTTTCGGCTCCATTCCCGGCGCGGTGATCGGCGGCGTCATCGTCGGCGTGGTCGAACAGCTCTCCGGCTATTTCCTGCCGCCCGGCTTCCAGGACGTGACCTCCAACATCGTCCTGCTCGGCGTGCTGATCCTGCGGCCGCAGGGATTGTTCGGCGCAACCATCCGCAAACGGGTCTGACGCCATGCATCGCGCTTTCAAGACCCAGTACGAGCAGGATCTGAAGCTCTTCCGCGCGCCTCGGGCGAAGCTCTGGTACGGGCTGCTGCTGGTGCTGCTGCTGGCGCTGCCCCAGTTCGCCGGCGAGTTCTATGTCGGCGAACTCGGCGGCCTGTTCATCTTCGCCATCGCCGGCGTCGGCCTGATGCTGCTCACCGGTTACACCGGCCTGGTCAGCCTCGGCCACTCCGCCTTCCTCGGCATCGGCGCCTATACCGAGGCGATCCTGCTGGCGCGCGGCTGGCCCTTCGCCATCACCCTGCCGGCCGCCGCCCTCGTCACCGGGTTCGCCGGCATCGTCATCGGCGTGCCCACCTTGCGCATGAGCGGCCTTTACCTCGCCATCGCCACGCTCGCCTTCGGTGGCATCGTCAGCAACGTGCTGCAGAAATGGGACAGCGTGACCGGCGGCTTCGACGGCTTTCCGGTCAAAACCCCCTCGCTCCTCGGCTTCGCCCTCGATGGCCCCTGGGCGGTCTACTACATGGCACTTGTGGTTCTGGTGTTCGTCATCCTGCTGGCGCTGAACGTGCTGCGCTCACCGCTCGGTCGCGCCATGGTGGCGATCCGCGACAGCGAGGTCTCGGCCCAGTCGATGGGCATCAACCTGGCCTGGTACAAAAGCGTCGTCTTCGCCCTCTCGGCCGCCATCACCGGCCTCGCCGGCGCGCTGTTCGCCCATTACGTGCGCCATCTCGCGCCCGATGCGTTCGACGTGCTGCTGTCGATCCAGCTGGTCACCATCGTCTTCGTCGGTGGCCTCGGCTCGCTGCACGGGGCGATTTTCGGGGCCATGTTCATGCGCCTGCTGCCGCAAGGCATCGCCATGATCCGCGACGATCTGCCGGGCTTCCTCGGGCGCATGCCGGGGCTCGAGCCGTCGGTGTTCGGGCTCATCCTGGTGCTGTGCATCATGTTCGAGCCGATGGGCATCAACGGGCGCTGGCACAAGATGAAGGTCTGGTTCAGCCACTTCCCGCTGCACCGCGCGAGTGCGGCGCGCCGGCAGAAAAGCTACGCCAAATCGGAGCGTCTGCGATGAGCCTGTTTTCGGCCGCCGATCTCGGCATCCGCTTCGGCGGCATCCGCGCCGTCGAGGGCGTGAGCTTCGAGGTCAAGCCCGGCGAGGTGTTCTCCATCATCGGGCCGAACGGCGCGGGCAAGACCACGATCTTCAACCTGATCAGCCGCATCTACAACCCGACCAGCGGGCGGCTGCATTTCAACGGCCGGGACATCACCGAAACCCCGCCGCACCGCATCGCCGGGCTCGGCATCGCGCGGACGTTCCAGAACATCGAGCTGTTCGCCAACGCCACCTTGTTGCAGAACCTGCTGATCGGGCGACACTGCCACGCCAAGGTCGGCCTGCTCAGCCAGTTCGGCTTCCTTCCCGCCGTGCGCCGCGCCGAGGTCGACCACCGCAAGGTCGCCGAGGAAGTCATCGCCTTCCTCGGCCTGCAACGCCACCGCGACAGCCTGATCGCCAACCTGCCCTATGGCGTGCGCAAGGTCGTCGAACTCGGCCGCGCCCTCTGCACCGAGCCCAAGCTCCTCCTGCTCGACGAACCCTCCTCGGGCCTCAACGTCGAGGAGACCGAGGAAATGGCCTTCTGGATCGACGACATCAAAAAGGACCTCGGCATCACCGTCATCATGGTCGAGCACGACATGAAGCTGGTCAGCGCGGTGTCGGACCGGGTGATGGCGCTCAACTACGGCCGCATCCTGGCGATGGGCACGGCCGCCGAGGTGCAGTCCGACCCCGAGGTGATCCGCGCCTATATCGGAGGCGAGCCATGAGCGCGACCCTGCTCAAGGTCTCCAACATCGAGACCTTCTACGGCCCGATCCAGGCCATCCGCGGCGTCTCGCTGGAGGTCAAGGAGGGCAGCATCGTCGCCGTCCTCGGCGCCAACGGGGCGGGCAAGACCACCATCCTGCGCACCATCTCGGGCGTGCTCGACGCCGAGCGCGGGGAGGTGACGTTCGCCGACAAATCCATCGCCGGACTGCCGCCGGACCGGGTGATGCGATCGGGCATCTGCCACTCGCCCGAGGGGCGCGAGATCTTCCCGTTCCTGTCGGTCGCCGAGAACCTGATGATGGGGTCCTATACACGGCACGACAAGGACGAGGTCGCCCGTGACCTCGAGATGTGCTACGAATACTTCCCCCGGCTGAAGGAGCGCGCGGCCCAGCGGGCCGGGCAGATGTCGGGCGGCGAGCAGCAGATGCTGGCGATTTCCCGCGCTTTGATGGGCCGGCCCAAGCTGCTGCTGCTCGACGAGCCCTCGCTCGGCCTGTCGCCGATCCTGGTGACGCAGATTTTCGAGATCGTCAAACGCATCAACCGCGAGCGCGGCGTCGCCATCCTGGTGGTCGAGCAGAACGCCCATATCGCGCTCAAAACCGCCGATTACGGCTACGTGCTCGAGGTCGGCCGCATCGTCATGGAGGACAGCTGTGCCGCCCTGATGGAGAAGGACGACATCAAGGAGTTCTATCTCGGCCAGAAGGACGAGGGCGTGCGCGGCCAGAGGCGCTGGAAGAAGAAGAAGCTGTGGCGATGAGCACTCCCGCAAGCCTGCCGGCGCTCCTGCTGGAGCGGGCCGGTTCGCAGGGTTCGATGACGATCCTGCGCAAAAAGGATCGCGGCATCTGGCAGGCGATCGGCTGGGCGCAACTGGCCGGGCGGGTGCGCGCGATCGGGCTGGCGCTGCGCGAAGCCGGCATCGGACCGGGTGTGGTGGCCGGCATCCTGGCCGAGACCGGGCCGGACTGGATCGCTGCCGATCTCGCCATCCAGGGCGCCGGAGGGATGTCGCTCGGGCTGGCACCGACCGATCCGGGCGGGCCGACCGCGGCGACGCTGGCGGCCTCGGGCTGCCGGCTGCTGTTCGTCGAGAACGAGGAGCAGCTCGACAAGGTGCTGCATGTCCGCGCCCAGTGTCCGGCGCTGGCGCGGATCGTGATCATGGACATGAAGGGGCTGCGCGAGTTCGCCGACCCGATGTGCGAAAGCCTGACCGTGTTCGCGGACCGCGGGGCCGGGCTCGCCGACATGTGGGCCGGCGCGGTGGCAGACCTCGCGCCCGATGGCATCGCCATGCTGTCGGCAACCTCGGGCACCTCGGAGGCGCCGCGGCTGGTGGCGCTGAGCCATGCCAACCTGGTCACCCAGATCAGCCAGGCGTCGGCGCTGGTCGGGCAGACCGCGCTCGACGAACGGCTCGGCTTCCTGCCGCTGAGCATCGCCGCCGAGCGGATTTTCGGGCTCTACCTGGCGCTGTGGTCCGGCACCATCAGCAACCTGGTGGAGAGTGCGGAGACGGTGCCGGAGAACCTCCAGGAGGTGCGGCCGAGCGTGATGTTCGCGATCCCGCGGATCTGGCAGAAACTGCATGCCACGGTGACGATGGCGGCGGCGGGCGCGACCTGGATCCAGCGGCATCTGTTCAACCTGGCGATGGCGCTGGCGGCGCCGCGCGCCGACGGGCGGGCGCTCGGCGGGCTGGGCCTGCTGGCGGACCGGCTGGTGCTGGCGCCGGTGCGCGGCACGATCGGGCTCGATCGGGCGCGGCTGGCCTTCGTCGGCGGCGCCCCGGTGTCGGACGAGTTGGTGCGCTGGTTCCTGACGCTCGGGGTCAATCTGCGGCAGGTCTATGGCGTGAGCGAATGCGGCGGCGTGGCGGCGGTGTCGCCGGCCGAGGGCAACCGGGCCGGCAGCGTCGGCGTGCCGGTGCCGTGGGGCGAACTGGCGCTGTCGCCGGCCGGCGAGGTGCTGATGCGCGGGCCGCATGTCTGTGCCGGGCTGTGGCAGGACGGCGCGCTGCGCCCGGCGAGCGATGCCGAGGGCTGGCTGCACACCGGCGATCTGGGACGTCTCGAAGACGGCCAGCTGGTGCTGACGGGGCGGCAGGGCGAGGCGTTGACCCTGGCCGATGGGCGCGAGGTGCTGCCGGCGGGGTTCGAGACCCGGGTGAGACTGTCGCCGTTCATCGCCGATGCGGTGCTGGTCGGGCATGGCAGGGCGGAGCTGGCCTGCCTGGTGGTGCTGGAATTCGACGCCGTGGAGAAATGGGCGCAGGACCGCAACATCGCCTTCACCTCGGCAGCCTCGCTGGTGCGGGCGGAGGCGGTGCAGGCGCTGATCGCGGCCGAGTTGCAGGCGCGCGCGCCGCAGACGGCGCTGGCCGCCTTCCGCATCCTGGCCAGGCGGATCGAGCCGGAGGACCCCGAAATGACGCCGGCGATGCGGCTGCGGCGGCATTTCGTGCTAAAGAGCCACCATGATCTGATCGAGGATATGTACCGCCCCGCCTGACGGCCGACAGGCACGCGGAGATCAGGGACCAAAATCGGCACGCAAAAGGAGGAACGGATGCGTCATCTGCTATTGGCCACAGCGTTTGCCGCCGGAATGACGGGAGCGGCGTTCGCCGCCGACCCGGTTCGCGGCGTCACCGACACCGAAATCGTCGTCGGCACCTATACCGACCTGTCCGGCGTGACGGTCGCCTGGGGCGTCAACAACTCCAACGCCTGGCGCATGGGGTTCGACGAGATCAACGCCAAGGGCGGCATCCATGGCCGCAAGATCAAGTATATCGTCGAGGACAACCAGTATCAGGTGCCGCGTTCGATCCAGGCGGCGAACAAACTGATCAACCGCGACAACGTGTTCTTCATGGTGGCCAATGGCGGCACGCCGATGAACAACGCGGTGATGCCGGACCAGCTGGCCAAGAACGTGCCGAACATCTTCCCGCTGACCTCGGCGCGCTCGATGTATGAGCCGCACCACAAGCTGAAGTTCGGCCTGCTGTCGTCGTATTACGACCAGATGCGTTCGGCGGTGAAATACTTCGTCGAGAAGCGCGGCAAGAAGGCGTTGTGCGGGTTTTCGCAGGACACCGACTTCGGCCGCGACGTGATGGACGGCGTCTACGACCAGCTCAAGGAGATGAAGCTGACGCTGACCGCGGAGACCAAGCATCGCCCGACCGACACCGACTTCACCGCGGCGGCGGCCAAGCTGAAGGACGCCAAGTGCGACGTGATCTTCTTCGGCACCATCGTGCGTGACACGATCCAGGGCATGTCGGCCATCCGCAAGATGGGCTGGGATGTCGATCTGGTCGGCCAGGTGGCGTCGTATGACAGCGCGATCGCCGAGGTGCCGGGCGGGATCACCGAAGGCTACTACGCGATGGCCTCGTTCATCCTGGTGGGCGCGGAGAACCCGAACCCGGCGGTGAAGGAATTCGTCGCCAAGTACCAGAAGCTGTTCGGCAAGGACCCCAATCCGGCGGCACAGGTGGGCTATACCTCGGTTGAGGTGGTGATACAGGCGTTGCAGAACGCCGGGCGCGACCTCAACGTGGACAGCTTCATCGCCGGGCTGGAGAAGGTGAAGGGCTACAAGGATATCTTCGGCAGCCCGGCGATCACGTTCGCGGCGGACCGGCACTGGGGCTCGAACGAGAGCTTCCTGGCGCAGGTCAAGGGCGGCAAGTGGATCAAGGCCGACCCCAACCCGATCGGCTACTGACGGCGTCCCGCCGCGGTGCCCGGGCTGGGGCGCCGCGGCGGGTTTGCTTGGTTGTTTTGTAAGTGGAACAATATGGACGTGCGTCGGCCCGGAGTGCGGGCGCGTGAAAATTTCGGGATGGGCGTTGGGGGACGCTGGTGAAGCGCGCGGCTTGAGGCTTGCGCAACGGCGGGGCGCGGGGAAATCCGGCGGGTTCGGGGTGCTGCGGATGGTCGTGATTCGGCCTGGGGGGACGGCGGGTTGAGGGCTGCGTGCGCGTGGCCGGACGCAATGCGGGGCGATGGCGGGTGTGCGCGGGGCGTGCGGGTTTCGGCGGTGCGGATTTCGCCGGGGGGCAGGGCGTTGGTGCGCCAGAGATTATAGAGGTCTTCGAAGCACTGGAGGGCGCGGGCGAGGCGTTCGTCCATGAGGTGGATGTCTGCGAGGTTGGCATCGCCGAGGTTGGCGTTGGGGCAGACGGGGAGCAACGCGCGGCGACGCGCACGCACCGCACGGGGGGCGATGGCGGCCAGGAGGCCGGAGAGGATCGCGCGGAGGAGGGTGGGCAGGGAGATCATGTTAGTTGAATTATATAACCAATCTGAGGGCGGTGCACGGGGTGGCTTGATTTTGTTGCGGCGGTTCGGCTGGGTGGCTAGCGCTTCGGAGCGGCGGGTGCGCGTGTTTCGGCGCTCGCGCTTCGCGCTTGAGGGGAGGTAACTCATGTGTTACTACAAGGCGTGATTGACGTTCGGTATTACCTCGATGCAGGCGGGGCGAGTCCGTTCGAGCGGTGGTTCTCGGCGTTGGACGCGGCTGCGGCGGTCAAGGTTTCGGTTGGCCTGGCGCGTCTCGGGCAGGGGAACCTCTCGAACGTCAAAGGGGTTGGCGAGGGTGTTCTGGAATACCGGATCGATTGGGGTCCGGGTTACCGGGTTTATTTCGGCCGGGATGGCGATGTGGTGGTGATCCTGCTTATGGGCGGGACGAAGCAGCGGCAGCAGCGGGATATCGAGACGGCCCAGGCTCTGTGGGGCGATTACAAGCGGCGGCGGCGTGGATGACAGGAAAGGGCTGCGTGGCATGGCATTGACGAAGAGTTTCAAGGATCTGGTGCAGGGCCGGGTGGCGCGTGATCCTGCGTTCGCGGCGGCGTTGTTGCGAGAGGGGATCGACACGATGCTGGCGGGGGACGTCGATACGGGGAAGGCGATCCTGCGGGATTACATCAAGGCGACGGTTGGTTTCGAGATGCTGGGTGCGGCCACGGATACCCCGCCGAAGAGTTTGATCCGGATGTTCGGGCCGCGAGGGAATCCGCAGGCGCGGAATTTGTTCGGAGTGATTGGGTATTTGCAGCGGCGGGCGGGGGTGGAACTGCATGTGGCGGAAGTCGGGCGTCAGTTCAGGGCGAGTTCGAGCGAGATGGCCTGATAGGGGACGGCGGGACGGATGCGGCCGCGTTCGCCTTTTTGCAGGGTGACGAAGCCGTAGCGTTCCATGGTTCTAGGGGTCCGCGAGAGGTTGGAGACTTTGCGGCCGGTGCGTTCGACGCGTTCATGCAGGAAGGCGGGGTGGGCCTGGGCGATGGTGGCGAGGAGGGCGCGGTTCTTTTGCGAGACGACGCGGGCGGAGCTTTCGGTGGAGGGGAACCAGACTTTCGGCTCGTCGGCGGTGGGCTTCAGGTCGCCGCGGGCGATGGCCATGGTGCGGGCTTTGAAGTCTTCGTAGGACGCGATGCCGATTTGCAGAGTGGTGGTGAGCGCCCGGTTGGACGGCCACCACATGACGCGCGCCGATACTATGCCAGCTTCAGGTATCAGGCCGCGTCGTGGAGCAAGCCCCGCCGGGTGGTAGCGAAGGTTAAATGGCATCCTGGCGAGTTGTATCCGCGCGTCGGGTTCATTGTTACCGACATGAGCCGACCAGCGGAACGGGTGACGCTGCACGACAATCAGCGAGGCACCGCCGAGCAGCACATCAAAGAAGGCAAGAACGCAATCATCTGGACCCGGCTCGCCCGCCGCCGCTTCGACGCGAACGCGGTGCGGCGGCCACTACACGCCCTGGCCTACAACCTTGCCGACTTCCTGCGCACCCTGACCTTGCCGGAGGCGGTCAGCCGCTGGTCGATGGCGACGCTGCGCGACCGGCTGGTCGAGATTGGCGCGAAGATCGTTCGGCGCGGGCGCTCGATCACGTTCCAGATGGCCGAGGTCAGGTCTCGCGCGGGTCGTTCCAGCAGATACTCGAGGCAATCAAGGCGCTGCGTCCGTCGCCTCCAGCACGATGTTGAGCGACGATGGCATCACCAGCGGGGCGGACCACCGACAGGAGAGGTGCGTCCCGACGTCGGCCGGGAGCGCGGCAATCGCGTCGGAGCAGCGAACACATCGCCGGTCACTCGGGGAATAGCGTCGCTACGGGGCAGCCGGTATTGTTCGCCGTCGGGAACCGGGGGTATCGTTCGCCCAAGGTGCTCGGATGGGTCGGACATATGGGCAATGTCGACTTAAGTGATTTCCGATCCTGTTCATCCGCGGACACCAACCCAATATTGGAAATAATCTAGAAAAACTGATTCCGCGATCGAGTTCGAGCGCGGAATCGGTGTTTATGGCCAAGTATTCGGTACAGGTCACAAGATGTCAGCGCAAACGATCAATCTCGGTGCCATCAATAACACACTCACCCGCGGCGACGAAGATTATGTCATCACAGGCTTGGATGGCGACAATACCATAACGCTCGGCAATGGGAATGACCAACTTACGCTCGGCAATGGCAACAACACCTTGGTCCTCGGCAGCGGCACAGATCAGATCACTGCCGGAACTGGCAATAACACCCTAACCATCACGGGTGCCGGTGCCGATACCGTCACCCTGTCGGGCGGCAACAACACCGTAACCCTCGGCAGCGGTCCGGACGTCGTGCGGGCCGGCGACGGAGCCAACACCATCACTGTTGGTGACGGAAACGACACGGTTACGTTGGGCAGCGGCTCCAACATCGTGACCACCGGCAACGGCAACAGCACGATCACCGTCGGCGCGGGCGCCGCGAACACCATCACGGTCGGTTCGGGCAGCAACACGGTCAGGTTAGCAGGCGGCCCCGGTCCGGCCGCCGTGTCGGGCCTCTCGATTTCCGGCATCTACGGTGGTGGAACGAACACGTTGGCACTGTGGTCGTCAGGTCAGACTCTGAACGTCGACGCGCTCGCCCACGGTTCCCTCCAGAATATCGAGGTGATCGACCTGACCGGTACGGGGAATAACGCGCTGGTCGTGTCCGCGGCGGAGGTGCTGGCCCTGTCTGCCTGGACCGGCACCTTGCGGGTGAACGGCAACGCCGGCGACACGGTCACGATGCGTGGCAGCGGGTGGGTCACCGGGTCGACGTCGGGCGGGCTCATCACGTACACCAACGGTCTCGCGGCCTTGCTGCTGGAGACCACGCTGACCATCGCCGGACCCAACACGCCGCCGGCGCCGGCCGCGCCCGTCGTGAACGCGCCGGCCGGCTTTGCCATTCCCGCTGGCACGGCCCTGGCCTTGGCAGGCATCAGCGTAACAGACCAAACGCCAGGCGCCGTCCTCACCGTCGTGATCAGCGACAGCACCGGCTTGCTGCAAACCGGCAATGCCGGCGGCGTAACCGCCACGGGCGAGGGCACGACATCATTGATGCTGACCGGCAGCGTCGCCGCGATCGATGCGGAACTGGCAGGCCTGACCTACCGGGCCGGCGCCGCGATCGGCTCCGATTGGGTCTGGGTGTCCGCCAATGCCCCCGATACGCCGCAGGTCATCAACCATGTGGTGGTGACCGTGACCCCTACGCCGGGAACCGTGGTGCCGATTGTGCCTCCTGCCGCGCCAGTCTCACTGGCGATAACTGCCCCTGAAACGGTGAGCCTCAAAGCCGGGCGAACCGTGGCACTTGCCGGCGTCAGCGTGATGGAAAGCCCTACCAGCGGATGTCTGACCGTCACCATTAGCGACGCGACCGGCCTGCTGCAAACCAGCACCACAAGCGGTGTGACCACGACGGGTGAGGGCACGGCGTCATTGCAGCTGACTGGCAGCGTGGCCGCGATAAACGCGGAGCTGGCAAGCCTGACCTATCAGGCCGGGGCCGCGATCGGCTCCGATTGGCTCTGGGTATCCGCCAATGCCGCCGATACGCCGCAGGCCCGTAGTCATGTGGTGGTGACCGTCACGCCGGAAACCAGCGAGCCGATCATCATTCCGCCAATCGTGCCGGTGTTGCGGGTGACCGTTCCCGCCGGCTTCAACATCGCTGCCGGTGACACGGCTCTATTGGTCGGCGCCACAATCACCGACAGTCAGCCGGATACCGACGTCACCGTTACGATCAGCGCTGGGACCGGCTTGCTGCATACCAGCGCAACCAGCGGCGTGAGCATATCGGGCGAGAATTCCACCGCGCTGAACCTGACCGGCCGTCCGGCAGCGGTCAACGCGGCCCTGTCCACCCTGACCTACCAAGCCGGCTCTGCCACTGGCGCCGATTGGCTCTCGGTGTCCGGCAACACAGCCAATGGCATCGCGGCTACCGATTTTGCGGTGGCGAGCGTGACGGCGGCAGTGATCGCCCCTGTCGTGATCAACCTGGGCGAACCCGACACGACGCTCACGCTGGCCGGGGTCAATTATGCAATCATCGGGGGGGACGGCAACAATACCCTGACGCTCGGTGATGGCAACGACACAGTGACGCTGGGCAACGGCAACAACACGCTGACGCTGGGAGACGGTAACGACACAGTGACTCTCGGTAACGGCAACAACACCGTGACACTCGGAGATGGCAACGACACAGTGAATCTTGGCAACGGCAACAACACCGTGACCGTGGGCAACGGCTATGACCTGATAACTCTTGGCAGCGGCATCAATACGTTGACCCTTGGCGGCGGGGTCGCCAGCGTGAACGGACCCGCGGCAAGCCTTGCCGGCGTGATATTGACCGCGAGCGGCGGCGCAACGACCTTGGTCGCGAGCGGCGGCGGTACTGTTGCGATGAGCGCCACAATCATCGGGGTCACCGCGGTGCGGTTGCTGACGCCAGCTGCCGGCGATCCGGCAAATGTGTTCACGGCGAACAGCCAGGCCGGACTGACGATAACGGGCAGCAATGGTAACGACACGATCACTGTCGGTGCGCCATCGCAGATCGTTAGGACCGGCGCGGGCACGACCCTTGTGCAGGCGACCGCGGCGAACGCCGGCGCGGCGATCGTGCCGGGCACCGGCAGCACCACCCTGGAGGTTACCAGCGGCGGCACGATCAATCTGAATCCGTTGGACACCAACATGACGGTGCGGCTCGACGTGCCCGGCATACTGAACCTGAGCGGCCTTGGTTTCATCACCGCAATCGGCAGCGCCGGTGCCGACACCATCGTTGCCGGGGCCACGAATCAGACACTGACCGGAGGCGGCGGCGCCGACAGGCTTGTGGGCTATGCCGGCTTTGGCACCACATTCAGCGACACTTCCAGCAATCTGAATGGGAGCACGATTGAGAATTTCGGTGGCAACGACGCGATCGATCTCAAGGATCTGCTGCCCCTTGGGGCCTCCCTTGCTTTCACGGCCAACGTCCTGTCGGTTTCGGCGGGCGGCTACACCGCCGCCATAACCCTGCCCGGGGTCTTTGCTGCCACAAATTTTCACCTGGGCACCGATCTCCACGGTGGAACTTTAGTAACTTTTTCGTAACTATTGAGGCATCCCAGTTAAGGTTTCAAGGTGCGAATAAAGTAGGGCATTGTCTTCCTCAAGAAGGCAATTGCCATGCCAAATGGCATGGCGGTTTCGACAGCCAGCTGGATAAAAGTTTTTTGCTTCTTTTTTTCAAAAAAGAAGCGCTTGCCTTCACCCTTGCTTCTTACGGATCGGCGGCATGACGTCATCCGGGAGTGGCGAGATGTAGGGGGATTCGGCGGTGCGGGCGGCGTGGTCGGCTTTGGCTTGGGCGATGATTTCGGGGTTTTTCAGGGCGTCGATAGCGGTGCCGGCCATGACTTTGGCGACGTGGATCATGCCTTTTTTGGCCAGGGGGGATTTGCCTTGGCTGGTCATTTGCCAGGAGTGGAAGGGGGTTCCGATGGCCACCGTGGCGCCGTCGGCCTGGACGAGGGGGACTTTCCATGAGACGTCGCCGACGTCGGTGGAGCCGAGCATGGGTTCGCCGCGCAGGTTGAGGGGTACGATGAAGTCGGCGAGGGGTTGGTCCTGGCGGATGGGGAGGCCGGCGCGGCGGTATTGGGCGGCGATGTCCTGGGGGGTGAGGGTGGCGCGGATGGCTTCGGCGAATTGGCGGTCTTCGGCGTCGAAGGGGGGTGGTCCCAGCCGGAGGAGGTTGGCGTGCATGGTTTTTTCGAGGGGCACGTTGGGGAGGAGGTTGGAGACGGCGGAGATGACGGCCATTTCGACGCGGGTTTCGGTCATCAGCGCGGCGCCGCGGGCGACGTTTTTGACGCGCTCGACGAGGGCGTTCATTTCGGTGAGGTCCCGCGCGCGGATGGCGTAGCGGACTTTGGCGAAGGCTTGGACGACGTTGGGGGCGACGCCGCCGGTGTCGAGGAGGGCGTAGTGGATGCGGGCGTCGGATGGCATGTGTTCGCGCATGTAGTTGACGCCGACGTTCATGAGTTCGACGGCGTCGAGGGCGGAGCGGCCGAGATGGGGGGAGGCGGCGGCGTGGGAGGCGCGGCCGTGGAAGGAGAAGTCGATGCGGGTGTTGGCGAGGGACTGGGCGTCGTTGACGCCGGCGAAGGGCATGGCGTGCCAGGTCAGCGCGATGTCGACGTCATCGAAGCAGCCGGCGCGGACCATGAAGGATTTGGCCGCACCCCCTTCCTCGGCGGGGCAGCCGTAGTAGCGGACGCGGCCTTTGATGTTGTTTTCGGCGAGCCAGTCCTTGACGGCGGCGGCGGCGAGGAGGGCGCCGGCGCCGAGGAGGTTGTGGCCGCAGCCGTGGCCCATGCCGTCACCGGGGAGGGGGCTCGGTTCGGTGAGGCCGGCTTCCTGGGAGAGGCCGGGGAGGGCGTCGTATTCGCCGAGGATGGCGATGATGGGGCCTTCGGTGCCGGCTTCGCCCATGACGGCGGTGGGGATGCCGGCGAGATCGGTGGTGACGCGGAAGCCTTCGGCTTCGAGCATGGCGGTGTGTTCGGCCACTGCGGCGTATTCGTTGTAGGCGATTTCAGGGGCGTCCCAGATGCGGTCGGAGAGGGCTTCGTGTTCGGCGCGGCGGTGGTCGACGAGTTGCCAGATGCGTTCGCTGTTCTGCATGGGGGGCTCCTGGGGGCTGATGGGGGAGGATAGGGGGAGGGCGGCGGGTTGCCCATAGGGGGGCTGGGCCATACGATTGCCCGAACGCCCTGAGGATGGGGTGACGGAGAGGGATTGGCGATGAACTGGGAAGCTGAGCTTGCGGAATTGCGGCGTCGCCAGGCGTTGACGCGGCAGATGGGGGGCGCGGAGCGGGTGGCGCGGCAGCATAACGGGGGGCGGTTGACGGTTCGTGAGCGGATCGACCGGATGCTGGATGCGGGGTCATTCCATGAGCTGGGGGAGATTTCGGGGAAGGCGAAGTATGACGCGGATGGCAATCTGATCGAGCTGGTGCCGGCGAATTGCGTGTTCGGGCGGGGGCGGGTGGATGGGCGCAATGTGGTGATTTGCGGGGATGATTTTACGGTGCGGGGGGCGTCGGCGGATAGTTCGATCCCCAACAAGTTCCGGATGTCGGAGGAGATGGCGGCGCAGTATCGGATGCCGATGATCCGGATCATCGAGGGGTCCGGCGGCGGCGGTTCGGTGAAGACGATCGAGACGACGGGGCGGGCGAATTTGCCGGGGGGGGTGTATTCGGGGAGCGGGGCGGATTTGACGGTGGAGAATATGGGGCTGGTGCCGGTGGTGGGGCTGGGGCTGGGGTCGGTGGCGGGGCTGGGGGCGGCGCGGCTGGTGGCGAGCCATTATTCGGTGATGGTGAAGGGGATTTCGGCGGTGTTCGTGGCGGGGCCGCCGGTGGTGGAGCAGTTGGGGGAGCCGCGGACGAAGCAGGAGCTGGGGGGGTGGGAGATCCAGATCGGGTGCGGGGCGGTGGATCATGCCGCCGAGAGCGAGGAGGAGGCGTTTGCGTGTGCGCGGCGGTTTTTGTCGTATCTGCCGTCGTCGGTTTACGAGTTGCCGCCGCGGGGGGCGCCGCGGATGGATCGGGATCATCGCGAGGAGAAGCTGATCTCGGTGATCCCGCGGGACAAGAAGCGGGCGTATCATACGCGGCGCGTGATCAACATGGTGGTGGATCAGGGCTCGTTTTTCGAGATGGGGGAGGGGTTCGGCAAGGCGATCGTCACCGGGTTCGCGCGGCTGGATGGGTGGCCGGTGGCGCTGATGGCGGGGAATCCGTTGTATGGCGGCGGGGCGTGGGATACGGCGGCGTGCCAGAAGATCATCCGGTTTCTGGACATGGCGCAGACGTTTCATATGCCGGTGGTGCATATGGTGGATTGTCCCGGTTTTGCCGTCGGGCTGGCGGCGGAAAGGACAGCGAATATTCGCTGGGGGATGCGGGCGCTGGCCGCGATCAACCAGACGACGGTGCCGTGGTGCAGCATCATCATGCGCAATGTGTTCGGGGTCGGCGGGTTGGCGCATCAGCCGGTCAATCGGTTGACGGTGCGGTATGCCTGGCCGTCGGCGGCTTGGGGGTCGTTGCCGTTGGAGGGGGGGATCGAGGCGGCTTACAAGGCGGAGATCGAGGCTTCCGACGATCCGGTGGCGCATATGGAGAAGATCAAGAAGCGGCTCGATGATCTGCGCTCGCCGTTTCGCACGGCGGAGGCGTTCTGGATCGAGGAGATCATCGATCCGCGGGATACGCGGCGGTTGCTGTGCGATTTCGCGCATCTGGCGGCGCCGTTGCGGACGCCGGGGGTGAGCGGGTTTGCGGTGCGGCCATGAGGGGGAGGAAGGGCTTCTTTTTTGGAAAAAAGAAGCAAAAAACTTTTATTCGTTAATGGTTTGGGGGAGTGGAGTAATAAGTTTTATAACGGAATGAAATGGGCGTGATGAGGCGGGAAGCGAAGGGGTTGGAATTTTTTCGCTCTTATTGCGGCACCTGTTGAGACCTGCGATTCTGCCGTTGGCGCTTGGGGAGGACGGCCGGATGGAGAATGGGGCATTCGCGCGATGGCTTGCCGTGATCGGAGATCTGGATGCCACACAACGCGTGCGCGCG
>CAIYSR010000122.1 GCA_903928895.1 uncultured Rhodospirillales bacterium
CACCGATCAGGGCGCCGAGTTCATGCGGCTGTGCGCCATCGATATCGACAGCGGGGAGGTGAGTGCGGTGTTTGCGCCGGAGGGGCGCGATGTCGAGGGCTGGGCATTGTCGCCGGACGGGGCGGTGCTGGCGACGATCGAAAATGATCGGGGCTATGCGGTATTGCGCGTCGGGCCGATCGGCGGGGAGCGGGCGGTGGTGACGGGGCTGCCGGTGGGGGTGGTGGCGGAGTTGGCATGGGCGCCGGATTCGGGGGCGTTGGCGTTCTCGGCGCAGGGGCCGACGTCGCCCGGGCGGTTGTATCTTTGGGAGAAGGGGGCGGCGCGGGAGATTCCCACGCTGGATGGGATTGGAGCGGTGGGGATTGCGGCTGACGCGCCAGTGGGCTTCGAGTTGGTGGAGTGGGTGAGTTTCGATGGGGCGAAAATCCCCGGTTGGTATGCGGTGCCGCGATCGCCGGCGCCGGCGGGGGGGTATCCTTCGGTGGTGTGGGTGCATGGCGGGCCGGCGTCGCAGACGCGGGCGAATTTCCGGGCCGATATGCAGTTGCTGCTGGACCAGGGGTTCGCGGTGCTGATGCCGAATATGCGGGGCTCGACCGGGTATGGGCGGGCGTATCTGTTGGCCGACGAGGTGGAGAAGCGGCCGGATATGATGGCGGATTTGGCGGCGGGGCGGGCGTGGCTGGCGGCGCAGCCCGGGATCGACCCGGAGCGGATCGGGATCATGGGGCAGTCCTATGGCGGGTGGGTCGTGCTGGCGGCGGTGACGATGCAGCCGGCGTTGTGGAAGGCGGCGGTGAATTACTACGGGATCGCCGATTTCGTGACGCTGCTCGATCGGACCGGGAAGTGGCGGCGCGACCATCGGGCGCGGGAGTATGGGTTTCCGGAGACGGATGCGGAATTGTTCTCGCGGATTTCGCCGATCCATCATGTCGGCAACGTGGTCGCGCCGCTGCTGGTGCTGCATGGCGATCGGGACCCGCGGGTGCCGATGCATGAGAGCGATCAGTTTGTCGCGGCGATGGAGGAGCGGCAGAAGAAGGTGCGCTACGAGAAGTTCGAGTATGCCGGGCACGGGTTCATCCGGCCGGAGCATCGCGGGCGGGTGTATCGGGCGGTGGCGGAGCATTTCGCCGAGTGGTTGTAGGGGGTTTGGGGGAGGCGGTGCCTCCCCCTTTTCGTTTCAGGTTTTGATCAGGGGGCAGGCACCGTCCGCAAGGGAGCGCCAGGCGTCGGCGGGGGCGATGGTGGCCAGATTGGTGCAGTAGTCGTACTGGCTCCTGGCAGCGGATTTCGGCTTGACCTGCCAGAGATACATCTCGTGCATGACGCGGCCGTCGGCGCGGATTTGCACGTTTCTGTTGTACATGTCGTCGACCGCGGTGGCTTTCATTTTGGCGGCGACGGCGTCGGTTTCGGTGGTGCCGGCCGCCTGGACGGATTTGAGCCAGTGGGTCATCGCCGCATAGTTGGCGGCGTGGAGCAGGCCGGGGACGGTGCCGCCCATTTTGGCGCCCCAGCGGGCGGAGAAGGCGCGGGTGGTGTCCGACGCGTCCCAGTAGAAACTGTCGGTGTAGACGAGGCCCTGGCAGACGGTCTGGCCGAGGGAGGTGATGTCGGAGACCTGCATCAGCAGGGTGGCGGTTTTGACGCCGGTTTTGCCGAGGCCGAATTCGGCGGCCTGCTTGATGCAGTTCTGCAGATCGGTGCCGGCGTTGGCGAGGCCGATGACCTTGGCGCCGGAGGCCTGGGCCTGGACGAGGTAGGCGGAGAAATCGGCGGTGCCGAGGGGGGCGCGGACGGCGCCGAGGACTTTGCCGCCTTGCTGCTGGACGGCGGCAATGGTGTCGCGTTCGAGGGCGTAGCCGAAGGCGTAGTCGGCGGTGATGAAGAACCAGGAATCGCCGCCGGCTTTGGTCAGCGCGGTGCCAGTGCCGCGGGCCAGCGCGAAGGTGTCGTAGGCCCAGTGGATGCCGGTGGGGGCGCATTGGGCGCCGGTGAAGTCGGACGCGGCGGGGCCGGTGATGTTGTAGATCTTGCGCTTGTCGCGGGCGACCTGCTGAATCGCGAGGCCCGACGAGGAGGCGGCGCCGTCGGCGAAGGCGTCGACGCCGTCATCGGCCCATTGGCGCGCGATGGCGGAGGCGAGGTCGGGCTTGTTCTGCATGTCGGCTTGCAGGATTTCGATCGGGCGGCCGAGGACGGTGCCGCCGAAATCCTGGATGGCGAGCTCGACGGCGAGCTTGTTGCCGGGGCCGCCGACGTCACGGTAGGGGCCGCTCATGTCGCTGAGCAGGCCGTAGCGGACGGGTTTTGATTGGGCGCGCAGAATGGTGGGGGCGGCGAGTGTGGCGGTGGCGGCAAGCAGGGCGCGGCGGGTGAGCGGGTGCATGCGGTGTGTTCCTCCCGTGGTGTTTTTATTGTTGGGGGAATGGTGCATGAGGGGTGGGGTCGGGGCAAGAAGGTATTGCGGTCGATATCGTAACTAAACGGGCGTGCGTGGCGGCGGCGGGTGATGAGTTCCGCTGCGCTTACCCATCCTACAGCGGGGCGGCGGTTCTTGCTTCGCTACGTGCTCAGCATGGCGTCCTGGAAGCCGCCGGATTGGCGGAGCCACATGCGGGCGTAGGGGCCGTTGCGCTGGAGCAGGTCGGCGTGGGGGCCTTGTTCGACGATGCGGCCGCTTTCGAGCACGATCAGGCGGTCCATGCGGGCGATGGTGGACAGGCGGTGGGCGATGGCGATGACGGTGCGGCCGCGCATGAGGGTTTCGAGCTGGGACTGGATGGCGGCTTCGACCTCCGAGTCCAGCGCCGAGGTGGCTTCGTCGAGGATCAGGATCGGCGCGTTCTTGAGGATCACCCGGGCGATGGCGATGCGCTGGCGCTGGCCGCCGGAGAGCTTGACCCCGCGCTCGCCGACATGGGCGTCGAAGCCGCGGCGGCCGTCCCAGTCCTCGAGCTGCTCGATGAAATCGGTGGCTTCGGCCTGGGCAGCGGCGGCGCGGATTTCGGCTTCGCTGGCCCAGGGCCGGCCGTAGCGGATGTTGTCGCGGATGGAGCGGTGCAGCAACGAGGTGTCCTGGGTGACCATGGCGATCTGCCGGCGCAGCGATTCCTGGGTGACGCCGGCGATGTCCTGGCCGTCGATGACGATGCGGCCGGATTCGGGGCGGTGGAAGTGTAGCAGCAGGTTGACCAGGGTGGATTTGCCGGCGCCGGAATGACCGACCAGGCCGATGCGCTCGCCCGGCCGGATGTCGAGGGAGAGGTCGTGCAGCACGCCGCGCTGGGTGCCGTAGCCGAATTCGACGTGCTCGAAACGGACATGTCCGGCGTCGACCGCGAGTTCGCCGGCGCCTTCGGCGTCGGGCATCTGGCGGGCGACGGCGATGGAGCGCATGCCTTCCTGCACGACGCCGACATTCTCGAAAATCGCGGTGACGTTGTCGCCAACCCAGCCTGCCATGTTGCTGATCTGCCAGGCCAGCGGCAGGGCCATCGCCACGGTGCCGACGGCGATGGCGCCGATCCGCCACAGCAGCAGAGCGGCGGTGGTGGTGCCGACGATGAGGCAGGCGTTGAGCAGGTTCAGGGTGATGACGTAGCGGGTGGTCATGCGCAGCTGGCGGCGGAAGGTGGCGGTGTGTTCGTCGATGGTCTCGCGCACGAAGGCATCCTCGTCGGAGGCGCGGGCGAAGAGTTTGACGGTGAGGATATTGGTGTAGCTGTCGACGATGCGGCCGGTCAGCGCCGAGCGGACCTCGCTCATGGCGCGCGAGCGGTCGCGCATGCGGGGCACGAAGTAGCGCAGCATGAGGCCGTAGCCCACGAACCAGACGAACATCGGGATCGCCAGACGCCAGTCGATCCGCAGCAGCAGGATCACCGCGCTGGCGCCGTAGACGATGATGTACCAGACCGCGTTGGTGGCGCTCACCACGCTTTCGCGCAGGCTCGGCCCGGTCTGCATCACCCGGTTGGCGATGCGGCCGGCGAAATCGTTCTGGAAGAACGACCAGGACTGGCGGACCACGTGCCAGTGGCTCTGCCAGCGGATCAGGTTGGTCATGCCGGCGTTGATCGCCTGGTTGGTGGTGAGCGAGCGTAGGAACAGGGCGGCGGGGCGCAGCACGAGCATGACGGCCGCCATCAGCAGCAGGTCCTGGCCGTGCTCGGCGAAGATGGCGGCCGGGGCGACGGTGCTCGCGAGGGTGACGACATGGCCGATCATGGCGGGGATGGTGACGTCGAGCAGGGCGACCAGCAGGCCGGCGACGAACAGCAGCACGAGCAGGCCGCGCACCTGGGCGATGAAATGGAGATAGAAGCGCAGCAGGCCACGGCGGCCGTCCAGCACGGGGGGTGGCCGGTCCGGCGGCAGGTCGGTGGGGTGGAGGAGCTTCTCGAACAGGGCGAACATTGCGCCAACGTCACCCGCGCGGTGCGGCCGGGTCAAACGCTATGAGCGGGAGGCGGCCATGATTCGCGCCGGCGCCGGGGCGGAAGGGGGCTTCGTTGATGGGGTCAGGAAGGCAGGGACGCGCTTCTTTTTTGGAAAAAAGAAGCAAAAAACTTTTATCCCTTGGCATAGGTGGTACGATCCGAGGGTCAAACCACGGGTAAGGTTTTTTTGCTTCTTTTTTTCCAAAAAAAGAAGCGCTGCCTTCGCTTACAGGTGACGAAATTGATTCATTTCTTGCGGGGTTTGGGCCTAGAGCGCGTTGACATTAGGGATTCCGGCTCGGGCTGAAATCTGATTCAAGCTCCTTTTGGGGAGCGATGAATGGCATCGGTTCGTCTTCTGCTTCGCGATCACCAATG
>CAIYSR010000123.1 GCA_903928895.1 uncultured Rhodospirillales bacterium
GATCCAGGCGGTGCCGGCGGGCAGGCGTTGGGGGGGGCGGGCGGGCGACGGGCGCAGAGCGCCCGCGGCGGGTCGGGTGGGGCGGGGGGCGCGTTGGCGCGGTTTGGGCAGGGTGTTGTTGCGCCAGTGGGCGACGAGTTTTTCGAAGCGTTGGATGGTGCGGTTGAGGTGGTGGTAGATTTGGGCGAGGAAGGCATCGCGGTGGGGTTCTTTGCGCGCGACGATGCCGATGACGACCTGGAGGCCGGTGAGGATGGCGCGGAAGGTGGTGGCGAGGTTGGTCATGTGAGTGATTTATTATAACTGATTTATGTTCGTGTCAAGGCTTGAGATCGGGGGGCGAGGTGATGGGTGGCGCTTCGCTTACCCATCCTACGGCGGCGGAGAGGGGGTAAGGGGCTGAAGGGACGAAAGTTTTTTGCTTCTTTTTTTCAAAAAAGAAGCGCTTGCCTATGCTTCGCCGTCCTTCCTGAAGGGCGAGAATTCGGCGAGGGCCGCCATGTGGGCGATTTTTTCGGCGCGTTCTTCCACCAGGAATTCGGCGACGGCGCGGCGCAGGCCGGGGTGGGCGATGAAGTGGGCGGAGTAGGTGGGGGTCGGGAGGTAGCCGCGCTGGATTTTGTGTTCGCCTTGGGCGCCGGCTTCGACGCGGGCGAGGTTGTGTTGGATGGCGAAGTCGATGGCGCGGTAGTAGCAGAGTTCGAAGTGGAGGAAGGGGAACTCGCGGGCGCAGCCCCAGTTGCGGCCGTAGAGGGTGTCTGCGCCCATCAGGTTGAGGGCGCCAGCGATGGGTTCGCCGTGGTGCATGGCCAGCATGAGGACGATTTTGTCGCCGAGGTAGTGGCCGAGGAGGGGGAAGAATTCGGGGGTGAGGTAGGCGCTGCCCCATTTGCGGTCGACGGTGGAGGTG
Organism: uncultured Rhodospirillales bacterium; assembly: GCA_903928895.1. Lineage (GTDB taxonomy): Bacteria > Pseudomonadota > Alphaproteobacteria > Acetobacterales > Acetobacteraceae > CAIYPH01. The sequence continues at coordinate 911 of CAIYSR010000123.1, forward strand.
TAGAAGCGGTGGAAGGCGGCCCAGTGGGCTGGGGCGATTTCGGGACCGCGCAGCGCCAGGTATTCGAGCCCGCAATCGTTGGCGTCGCGGCGTTCGCGTTTGAGGACTTTGCGCTTGCGGGAGGACAGGGCGGCGAGGAAGTCGTCGAAGCTCTGATAGTTGTTGTTGTCCCAGTGGAACTGCATGCCGAGGCGTTGGAGCCAGCCGGCCTCGCCGAGGATGTCCCATTCGGGTTTGGTGCAGAAGGTGATGTGGACGGAGGAGGTGTCGAGTTCGGCGCAGGCCTGTTCGAGGGCGCCGGCGAGCAGGGCGGGTTCGATGAAGCTGCCGGGTTTGATGAGGAGGCGGGGGCCGGGGACGGGGCTGAAGGGGGAGGCGACCTGGAGCTTGGGGTAGTAGCGGCCGCCGGCGCGTTCCATGGCGTGGGCCCAGCCGTGGTCGAAGACGTATTCGCCGTAGCTGTTGGATTTGGCGTACATCGGCGCGGCGGCGACGACCTGGCCGGCGGGATCGCGCAGGACGGCGTGGCGGGGGAGCCAGCCGGTGCGCTTGCCGGCGGAGCCGCTGTCTTCGATGGCGCTGAGGAATTCGTGGCTGACGAAGGGGTTGGCGGTGCCGGCGCAGGCGTTCCAGTCCGCCGCGTCGACCTCGCCGATCGCGCGGTGGAGGGTGAGGCTGTGGTCCTGCGCCGGCATGCTGGGCCTCAGGCGATGCGGAACATGCCTTCGACCTCGACGGGGACGTCGAGCGGCAGGGAGGGGACGCCGACGGTGGTGCGGGCGTGGCGGCCGGCGTCACCGAAGACTTCGACGGCGAGGTTGGAGGCACCGTTCATGACGAGGGCGTGCTGGCTGAATTCGGCGGGGGCGGCGATGAAGCCGCCGAGGCGGATGACTTGTTCGACGCGATCGAGATCGCCGCCGCAGGCGATTTTGAGGTGGGAGAGCACGTTGATGAAGCACTGGCGCGCCTGGGCGGCGCCTTCCTCGGCGGAGAGACCGCCGGGTCCGACTTTGCCGGTGGTGGCGACCTTGCCGCCGACGGCGGGGATCTGGCCGGAGATGACGACGATGTTGCCGGTGATGACGTAGGGAACGTAGTTGGCGACCGGGGCCATCGGGGTCGGCAGGGTGATGCCGAGTTCAGCCAGCCGTGCGTCGATCTTGCCCGCCATGGGTGGTGTCCTTCTGTTTCGCGACAAGACGCAGGGTGCGCCGGCGCTGGTCCTATGATTTTGCCACGAGGCGCAGGCTGCGCCGGCGCTGGCGGGGGCCATCTTCGCGCGGGAGGTCGAGCGGCAGCAAGGGGGCACGGTCGCGGGCGCCGTCGCCGATGGTGTCGTGCTCCTCGTCCTCGGCGGGCGGCAGGTCGGTCTTGCCGAGATAGTTCACGGCGAGGGTGCGGAAGACATAGTCGATCATCGAGGTGGCGCGTTCGACCGCGGGATCGCCTTCCACGGCGCCGGCGGGGCCGAAGCGGGTGAAGGTAAAGGTCTCGACCAGGGTTTCGAGGGCGACGCCGTGCTGGAGGGCGAGGGAGACGGCGATGGCGAAATTGTCCATCAGGCCGCGGAAGGCGGCGCCCTCCTTGTGCAGGCCGATGAAGATTTCGCCGAGGCGGCCATCCTCGTATTCGCCGGTGCGCAGGAACAGCTTGTGGCCGCCGACCGCGGCCTTCTGGGTGTAGCCGGCGCGGCGCGGGGGCAGGGCGATGCGGCCCTCGGGCGCCGGGGCGGCGATCTCCGGGCGCAGCTTCATGGCGTGGATGTGCGGCGCCATGGCGTCATGCATGCGGGCATGAGCGGTGGCGGAGATCGGGGGGAAGGGCGAGTTGCCGGAAAGGGTCATCGCCAGCGCGGTCTCGGGCTGGATGGCGCGGGCGGCGAGCAGGGATTGGGCGGCGCGGGTGAGCTGGCCGCTGTCGGTCAGCGGGGAGAAGGCGGGGGCGATGCCGCAGGTTTCGGCGCCGAGCAGGGCATCGACGGCATCGGGCGGCAGGATGGCGGTGGTGGCGGTGTGGCGCAGGTCGCCGGCGAGGGGGCCGAAGCGCTCGGCCATGGCGGCGGAAGCGGCATCGGCATGGCGGCGGAAGGCGCTCGCGACGGCGGCGGCCATGCGGCGGGCGGCGTCGCTGTCATAGTCGAGGCCGAGGGCGGCGAGCAGGCCGGCGAGATCGGTCAGCCCGATGGCGAGGCGCTGGGCGGCGGGGCAGGCCAGGGTGAGGGCGACGAGTGCGGTGTCGACCGCGGCGGCGAAGCCCTCGGCATCGAAGCCGAGCTCGGGTTCGGCGAAGGCGGCGAGATTGAGCATGAAGCCGGGCACGACCGGGGTGGCATTGCGCCAGATCGGCGCGGCGGGTGCACCGCGGCGGGTCAACAGCAAATCATGCAGGCGAGCGGCGAGCGGGGTCTCGATGCCGGCGCGGCGGGCGCGCTCGGCGAGGGGGGCGATCCAGGCCTCGGCGGCGGCGGCCAGGGTGACGGGGCCGTCGCCCGGGGCGAGCTGCGCCAGGGCGGCGGCGGCGGCGGGTTCCCACATTGTCGGCAAGGTGACGAGGCGGGGCGTGGCATCGGGATCGGCCGCGGCCTCGGTGCGCCGCATGCGGACACCCTGCCAGGCGCGGGGATTGGGACGGGCTTTGCTCATGGGGCTCAGGTTAGGACGACGGTGGCGGAGGCGGAAGCGTATTTTGGGGGTGTGGGGCGACTCGGCCACAAAATGCTGTGGATAAATGGGGCGAGCGGAAGCAAGTGGCCTCCGGCGGCCAAGGGGCAGGGGCCCCTTGGAACCCGTCACTGCTGGCGGCTGGGGCGGCTTCCTTCGGGTGATATCGTCGGCCTTCGCTTGCGCCGCAGGCATTCGATCCCGCGAGCCGGCTCCATCTTGCCGGTGGGAACGATCGATGGCTTCGCCGCTCCCCAATCAAGCCGCCACAGCCGCACGCCCGGATGAAAGTTTTTTTGCTTCTTTTTTTCCAAAAAAAGAAGCGCTTCCTTGGCCTGTTCCCGCGCCGCCGGGCCATGGACCAGGCGGCGGTTGAGGGCTATATAAGCAGCATGAACATCGGCACGCGCATTTTCACCATGCTGAACGGCCGCGTTGTCGGCCGCGATGCTATCGGCAATGTCTATTACGAGGACCGCAAGCTCCGCGAGGGCAGCAAGCGGCGGCGTTGGGTGGACTACAAGGGCGAGCCCGAGGCCTCCGCAGTGCCGGCGGAGTGGCATGCCTGGCTGCATTACACGGTGGATGTGCCGTTGCCCGAAACCGGGCGCAAGGTGTGGCAGAAGCCGCATCAGCCGAACCTGACGGGCAGCGCCGATTCCTATCGTCCGGCCGGGCATGATTATGTCGGTGGCAAGCGGGCGGCGGCGACCGGCGATTACGAATCGTGGACGCCTGGCTCCTGAGGCCGGGGGCGAAATGGCCCAGCGCAATCTGACGGAGCTGCTGGCCGGCGCCGCGGTGCTGGTGGTGGCGGCGGGATTCCTTGGCTATGCGGTGGCCAATACCGGGCGCTCCGGCGGGTCCGGCATCACCTTGAATGCGCGGTTCGACCGGGTGGACGGGCTGGCGGTGGGCTCGGATGTGCGGATGGCCGGGGTCAAGATCGGCACGGTGCGCAGTGCGGCGATCGATCCCAAGACCTATCAGGCGGTGGTGACGTTCACGGTGCAGTCGACGATCCGGCTGCCGGCCGATTCGAGCGCGGAGATCGCATCGGACAGTCTGCTCGGCGGCAAGATCCTGGCGCTGGTGCCGGGCGGCGAGGAGAAGATGCTGGGCGATGGCGGGACGGTGACGATCACCCAGTCCTCGGTGAGTTTCGAGCAGATGCTGGGCAAATTCATTTTCAGCGTCAGCGACCTCAGCGCCAATGTGCAGAAGTCGCTGGATCAGAAGGCGGCTCCCAAGTGATGGCGGTGCCGTCGATCTGGCCGGGGGCGGATGGGGCGCCGGTGTCGTGCCGGGAGAAGCTGAAGACGCTGGCGGAGAACCATGCCGAGCTCGCGCAGGTGATGCAGGATGCGTTCGAGGATGCGGTGCTGATGGGGGTCGACGAGGTGGCGATGCGGGCGATCCTGGCGGGGATGGCGGACGCGCTGGTCAGCCCCAAGGCACGCGCGGGCGGATGATCCGCGTGCTGGCGGCGGTGGCGGCGGCGCTGATATGCGCGCAGCCGGCGGTCGCGCAATCGATGCTGGGACAATCGGTGCCGGGGCGGGCGGCGGCGCCGCAGCGGGTGCTGCCGGGTCTGACCCCGCTCGGGCCGGTGCAGGCGCCGCTCAATGCGCCGCCGCCGGCCAGCGTGACGACGCCGCTGCTCGGGCCGGGGCCGGCGATCGAGTCGGAGCCGTTGCCGCCGATCACCGCGCCGGCGGTGATTGCTCCGGCCGTCCTGCCACCTGCCGCCGTTGCGCCGCCGGTGGCCGCGCCCGCGGTGAATGCTCCGGCGGTCACGCCACCTGCGTTAAATCCGCCGGCACCGGAACCTTCTTCGCCCCCCCTCCCCGCCCCCGTCGTGGCGCCCGGCATCGTGCCCGGGCCAGCAGGTGGGGCGGACTGGATCGCCCGTCCGTTCGTGATATTGCAGGGGCTCGACAAGGTTACGGCGCGGGTGACGACGCTGACCGGGCGGGTGGGCGAGACGATGCGGTTCGGCACGTTGAGCGTGGTGGTGCGGTCCTGCGTGGTGCGTCCGGCCGAGGTGGCGGCGGATGCGGCGGCGTTTCTCGAGGTGACGGAGCGTGGGCCGCTGTTCCGCGGGTGGATGGTGGCGTCGACGCCGGGGCTCGGGGTGGTGGAGCATGCGGTCTATGATCTGCGGCTGAGCGGATGCCGGACGTGAGCCCGGCCTTGCCCGATCGGGCGGCGCTGCTGCTCGACCTCGACGGGACCTTGCTCGATTTCGCGCCGACGCCGGACAGCGTGGTGGTGCCGGCGGGGCTGCTTGTCAGTCTCGCGGAGCTGCGGCACCGGCTCGGCGACGCGCTGGCGATCGTGACCGGGCGGCCGGTGGAGCAGGTCGACGGTCTGCTTGGGGATGTGCCGTTCGCGGTGGCGGGCGAGCATGGCGGCGCGATCCGCCATGCGCCGGGGGAGGCGATCGCGCGGGCGGCGTTGGCGGCGTTGCCGGGGGACTGGCTGGGGCGGGCGGAGGCGATCGCGGCATCCCATCCCGGGGCGCTGGTGGAGCCGAAGCGGCGCAGCCTGGTGCTGCATTACCGGCGCGCGCCGGAGGCCGGGGCGGCGCTGGAGGCGGCGGCGCGGGCGCTGCTGGCGGGGCATGAGGATCGGTTCGCTGTGATGCCGGCCAACATGGCCTGGGAGCTGAAGCCGCTCGGCGCCGACAAGGGCACGGCGGTGCGGGCGATCATGGCGCGGGCGCCGTTTGCCGGGCTTGTGCCGGTCTATATCGGGGACGACGTGACCGACGAGGACGGCATCGCCGCCGCCGTGGCGCTGGGCGGGCTGGGCTGGCGGGTGCAGGAGGTGTTCGCCGATCCGGCGGGGGTGCGGCGCTGGCTTGGCGGGCTTGCGGGTTCGCGCTGACGCGGGTTTTTCGGGCCGGCGGCGCAGGAGATTTTGAACGCGGGGCGAAACCTTCTAGTCTTGGCGCAGAAGGATCGGAGGAGACCCGGAATGCAGATCACCCAGTTCCTGCGCCGCGCGGTGCAGACCCATGGCGATGGCATCGCGACCCGGATGGGCGAGCGCAGCCAGAGCTGGCATCAATTTGCCGACCGCGCCGCACGGCTGGCCGGGGCGATGCAGGGGCTCGGGCTCCAGCGCGGCGACCGGGTGGGGATCCTTGCGCTGAACAGCGACCGCTATCTCGAGGCGTTTTTCGGGTTGGCCACGGCGGGGGTGATTTTCGTGCCGATCAACACAAGGCTGGCGCCGCCGGAGATCGTGTTCTGGCTGGCCGATTCCGGCTGCGCCGGGGTGCTGGTGGACGATGCCTTCGCGCCGGTGCTGGCTTCGATCCGGCCGCAGACGCCGGAGCTGCGCCATGTCGTCCATATCGGCGACGGGCCGACGCCGGATGGGATGCTGGCCTATGAGGACCTGCTCGCCGCCGCCGCGCCGGCCGCGGATGCCGGCGCCGGGGGGAGCGACATCGTCGGCATTTTCTACACCGGGGGCACCACCGGGCGCTCCAAGGGGGTAATGCTGAGCCATGACAACATCGTCGGCAATGCCTTGAACATGCTCAAGGAAGTTCCGGTCGAGGCGAGCTCGTGCTACATCCATGCGGCGCCGATGTTCCATATCGCGGATGGCGCGATGACCTTCCTGATGACGGCCTATGGCGCCTCGCATCGCTTCCTGGCGCGGTTCGATCCGGTGGCGATGATGCAGCTGGTGGCGCGCGAGCGGGTGACCCATTCGCTGATCGTGCCGACGATGATCAACATGCTGGTCAATCATCCCGAGCTGGCGGCGCACGACATGTCGAGCCTGGCGTGGATGTTGTTCGGGGCCTCGCCGATGCCGGAGGCGCTGCTGCGGCGGGCGCTGGCGACGCTGCCGGGGACCAAGTTCATGCAGGCCTATGGGCAATCCGAGGCCTCGCCCTGCCTGACGCTGATGCCGCCGCAGTTCCTGGCGCTGGAAGGCCCGCATGCGGGGCGGCTGAAATCGGCGGGGCTGGGGCTGGCCGGGCTCGACATCGCAATTCTCGACGAGGACGACCGCGAGGTGCCGCGAGGCACGGTGGGTGAGGTCTGTGCGCGCGGCAATGTGGTGATGCAGGGCTACTGGAAGCAGCCGGAGCTGACGGCGCAGGCGTTGCGCAACGGCTGGCTGCATACCGGCGATGGCGGCACCATGGACGCGGATGGGTTCATCTACATCGTCGACCGGGTGAAGGACATGATCATCACCGGCGGCGAGAACGTCTATTCGGCCGAGGTCGAGGAGGCGCTGTACAGCCATCCGGCGGTGGCGGAATGCGCGGTGATCGGGGTGCCGGATGCGCAATGGGGCGAGCGGGTGCATGCGGTGGTGCGCTTCAAGCCGGAGCGCGAGGCGAGCGAGGCGGAGCTGATCGCGCATTGCCGGGCACGGATCGCCGGCTACAAGCTGCCGCGCAGCGTGAGCGTGACGGCGGAGGCGCTGCCGCTGTCCGGCGCCGGCAAGATCCTCAAGACCGAGCTGCGCAAGCCGTTCTGGGCCGGGCACAGCCGGGGCGTGGCGTAGCGCGGCTGCGGGTTTGGCGATTGTTTCGCGGCCCGACCGGGGGCTATGCTGCGGCGGCCGGTGCCGGGATATCACGAAGGAAAGCCATGCCACTGCGTGAACGGATGAGGCGGCGGGGCGTGATGGCGGCCGCTGTGGCGACGATGGTGCCGTGCCAGCCCGCGACGGCGGCGGTCCGCCGGATCGGCTATCTCGGCATCAGCGAGCCGGTGATCTCCGCCTCGGCGCTGGCGGCGCTGCGGGAGGGGCTGGGGGAGAGCGGGCATGTCGAGGGGCGCAACCTCGCCATCGACTACCGCTGGGCCGAGGGGCGATACGAGCGGCTGGCGGGGCTGGCGGCGGCGCTGGTGGCCGGCAGGGTCGAGGTGATCGTGACGACGGGGTCGGTGGGGGTGGCGGCGGCGCGGGAGGCGACGTCGACGATTCCGATCGTGTTCTTCGGGGGCGATGTGCTGGGGACCGGCATGGTTTCGAGTATCTCGCGGCCGGGGGGGAATTTGACCGGGATCAGTATTTTTTCCCGCGAACTCAATCCGAAGCGGCTGGCGCTGTTGAGCGAGTTGGCGCCGGCGGATGGGCCGCTGGCGGTGCTGGTCAATCCGGGGATGTCCAACGCCGAAGATACGGCCCGCGCAATGGCGGAGACCGGGCGGATGTTGGGGCGGGCGGTTGTGCTGGTGCGGGCGGGTTCGCTGGGGGAAGTGGCGGCGGCGTTCGGGGCGGCGGTGGGGCAGGGCGCGCGGGGGCTGCTGGTGGCGTCCGATCCGTTCTTCAACAGCCGGCGGGCCGAGATCGTGGCGATGGCAGCCGCGCATGGAATGCCGGCGATGTATGAGTGGCGGGAGTTCACCGATATTGGCGGGCTGGTGAGTTATGGGCCGAGTTACACCGGGACCTGGCGGCAGGTGGGGGTTTATGCGGGGCGGGTGCTGACGGGGGCGGACCCGGCGTCGCTGCCGATCCAGCAGCCGGCGCGGTTCGAGCTGGTGGTGAATCTGGTGACGGCGAAGGCGTTGGGGCTGGCGGTGGCGCCGGCCTTTCTGGCGCGGGCGGATGAGGTGATCGAATGAGGCGGCGTGCTGTCATGGCGCAGGTCGGGGCGGCGCTGGCCGCGGTTCCGGTGTGGGCGCAGGGGATGCCGGTGGTGGGGTATCTCGGGGCGACCTCCCCCCCACCTTCGCCGGAGTTTGCGCGGGGGTTGGGCGAGGCGGGGTTTGTCGATGGGCGCAATGTGACGGTGGAATTCCGTTGGGCGGAGGGCCACTACGAGCGTCTGGCGGGATTGGCGGCTGATCTGGTGCGGCGGAATGTGGCGGTGATTGTCACCGAGGATTTGCCGGCGACACGGGCGGCGCAGGCGGCGACGACGGTGATACCGATTGTGTTCTGGACTGGGGGCGATCCGGTCGAGCAGGGGCTGGTGACGGGGGTGGCGCGGCCTGGGGGAAATCTGACCGGGATTGGCATGTTCAACAACGCGCTGGGGCCGAAGCGGCTGGAGTTGTTGCGCGCGGCGGTTCCGGCGGCGACTTTGTTCGGGCTTCTGGCCAATCCGGCAAACCCGGCCACGGCGCTGCAGGTGGCGGATGCGGCGGCGGCGGCCGGGGCGATGGGGGTTGAGCTGGTGGTGTTGCCGGCGCGGTCGGTCGAGGAGATCGCGGCGGTTTTCGCGGGTTTTGGCGGGCGGTCCAAGGTGGCGATGATGATTGCGTCGGACCCGTTCTTTTTCAACAAGGTCGACCAGATCGTCGGGCTGGCGGCGGTGCATGGGGTGCCGACGATCTATACCAACCGCGACTACGCGGTGGCGGGCGGGCTGATGAGCTATGCCAGCAGCAATGCCGGCCTGGGCGTGGTGCAGGGCACTTATGCGGGCCGGATTCTGAATGGCGCGCGGCCGGGCGATTTGCCGGTGGTGCGGCCGACGAAGTTCGACATGGTGCTCAATCTGGCGACGGCGAAGTCGCTCGGGCTGGTGGTGCCGCCGGCGCTGCTGGCCCGGGCGGATGAGATCATCGAATGAGCGCAAAGCGTAGGTTGCGGCTGGCACATCGGCTGGCGTTGGCGTTCATCGGGCTGGTGAGCGTGGTGCTGGTGGTCAATGGCGGGCTCGGGATGTGGCTGGCGTTCGAGGAGGCGCGGCTCGCGGCGGTTCGGGTGCAGCAGGAGAAGGCGCAGGGGGCGGCGGAGCGGGTGGCGCGGTTTGTCAGCGAGATCGAGGGGCAGCTGGGTTGGACGACGCGGGCGGAGTGGGCGCGGGTGGGGCTCGATCAGCAGCGCTATGATTTCATCCGGCTGTTGCGCCAGGTGCCGGCGATCACGGAGCTGGTGCATATCGACGGGACCGGGCGGGAGCGGCTGAAGCTGTCGCGGCTGGAGCCGGATGTGGTGGGGAGCGACGTCGACCTGTCGCAGTCCGCGGCGTTCCGGGGGGTGGCGGGGAAGCGGGTGTGGTACGGGCCGGTGACGTTCCGGCGGGGGTCGGAACCGTACATCACCGTGGCGATGGCCCATGCGGGGCGGCCGTTCGGGGTGACGGTGGCGGAGGTCAACCTGAAGTTGATCTGGGATGTGCTGACGGCGCTGCGGGTGGGCGAGGGCGGGTTTGCCTATGTGGTGGATGCGGACGGGCGGCTGGTGGCGCATCCGGATATGAGCCTGGTGCTGCGCGGGACTGTGCTGACGGGGTTGCCGCAGGTGGCGGCGGCGCTGGGCGGGGCGGGTGGGGTTGGGGCGGTCGGGTTGGACGGGGGGGCGATGCTGTCGGCGCATGCGGCGGTGGCGGGGCTGGGGTGGATCGTGTTTGTCGAGTTGCCGGCGCGGGAGGCCTTGGCGCCGGTTTACGCGAGTATGGGGCAGAGCGGGGTGTTGCTGGGGCTCGCGTTGTTGTCGGCGGCGGCGATGGGGTGGGTGATGGCGCGGCGGCTGGTGGCGCCGATCCTGGCGTTGCAGGCCGGCGCGGAGCGGCTGGGCGAGGGGGATTTGTCGCAACGGATCGTGGTGCGCGGGGGGGCGGAGATCGAGACGCTGGCGGAGCGGTTCAATGCGATGGCCGGGCGGATCCAGGAGAGTTACGAGACGCTGGAGGCGAAGGTCGAGGCGCGGACGCGGGAGTTGGCGGCGTCGCTTGAGGAATTGCGGTTGGCGCAGGATCGGCTGGTGCAGACGGAGAAGCTGGCCTCGCTCGGGGCGCTGACCGCGGGGATTGCGCATGAGATCAAGAATCCGTTGAATTTCGTTAACAATTTCTCCTCGTTGTCGATGGAGCTGCTGGACGAGCTGGGGGCGATCCTGGCGCCGTTGCCGCTCGATCCCGGGGCGCAGGATGAGGTGGCGGAGTTGATTGCGATGCTCAAGGGCAATCTCGACAAGGTGGTGAGCCACGGCAAGCGGGCCGACGGGATCGTCAAGAACATGCTGTTGCATTCGCGCGGGCGGGGCGGCGAGCGGCGGGCGGTGGAGCTGAACTTCGCGGTCGAGGAGGCGCTCAACCTCGCGTATCATGGCGCGCGGGCGGAGAAGCCGGGGTTCAACGTGACGCTGGAGCGGCAGTACGACGCGGCGGCGGGGACCGTGGAGCTGTATCCGCAGGAGTTCACGCGGGTGCTGCTCAACCTGTTCGCCAACGGGTTCTATGCCGCCGCCGGGCGCAAGACGGAGGCGCCGGCCGGGTTCGAGCCAGTGCTGGCGGTGACGACGCTGGGCGGGGCGGAACGGGTGACGATCCGGGTGCGCGACAACGGGACCGGGATTCCCGAGGCGGCGCGGGCGCATCTGTTCGAACCCTTCTTCACCACCAAGCCGGCCGGCGAGGGCACCGGGCTCGGGCTGTCGCTGAGCCATGACATCGTGGTCAAGCAGCACGGCGGCAGCATCACGGTGGACAGCCGGCCCAACCAGTTCACCGAATTCACGATAACCCTGCCGCGCCGCATGGAGGGACCGCCGCCATGAACCTGTTGATCCTCGTGGTCGATGACGAGCCCGATGTCGAGATGCTGTTCCGCCAGCAGTTCCGCCGCGAAATGCGGCTCGGCCGCTTTGCGATGGATTTCGCCGGCTCCGCCGCCGCCGCGCTCGAACGCATCGGGCGCGAGGACGCCGCCTCGCTGATCCTGCTGCTGTCGGACATCAACATGCCCGGCATGACCGGGCTTGAACTGCTGCCCCACGTCAAGGCGCTGCGGCCGGACCTGCCGATCATCATGATCACGGCCTATGGCGACGCCGCCACCTTGCAGCGCGCGCGCGACGCCGGCGCGGATGGGGTGTTCGGCAAGCCGATCGACTTCCCCGCGCTGAAAAGCGAGATCGACGGCCGCCTCGCCGCCCATGGTGCCGCGCCATGACCGCCAAGATCCTGGTGGTGGACGACGAACCCGACGTCGAGGCCCTGATCATCCAGAAGTTCCGCCGCGAAATCCGCGATGGGCGGTTCGCCTTCCGCTTCGCCGGGGACGGGGTGGAGGCGCTCGCGGCGCTGGCCGCCGAGCCGGATTTCGACGCCGTGGTCAGCGACATCAACATGCCGCGGATGGACGGGCTGACGCTGCTGGCGCGGCTCGGCGAAGCAACCGCGGGGCCGGACGGGATGCCGGCGACGATGATCGTCTCGGCCTATGGCGACATGGCCAATATCCGCAGCGCGATGAACCTCGGCGCCTTCGATTTCGTCACCAAGCCGATCGATTTCGCCGATTTCGAGCTGACCCTGCACAAGACGCTGCGCCATGTCGCCGCACAGCGCGAGGCGCATCGCCGCACGGCCGCGGCCGAGCGCGCCCATGCCGCGCTGTCCCGCTATTTCTCGCCACGCCTGGCCGAACAACTCGCCTCCGACGGCGGCCCGATCGAGGCCGGGGGCCAGCGCCGGGCGATGGCGGTGTTGTTCACCGATATCACCAGCTTCACCGCACTGGCTGAATCGCTCGACACAATGGTGCTCGGCCGGCTGCTCAACGAATATCTGGCGGGGATGACCGACATCGTGTTCAGCCATGACGGCACGGTGGCCAAGATCGTCGGCGACGGGCTGCATGTGCTGTTCGGCGCGCCGATCGCGCAGCTCGATCACGCCAGCCGGGCGGTGGCCTGCGCGCGCGACCTCGACACCTATGCCGAGGCGATGCGGGCGCGGTGGCGGGCGGAGGGGGTGGCGCTCGGGGCGACCCGGATCGGCATACACGCGGGCAACGCCATCGTCGGCAATTTCGGCAGCGGACGGTTCTTCGACTACACCGCCTACGGCGACACGATCAACATCGCCGCCCGGCTGGAGGCGGCGAACAAGCCGCTGGGCACGCGGATCTGCATCAGCCAGGCGATCGTCGAACAAGTCGAAGGCGTCGCATTCCGCGCGGTGGGCGAACTGGTGCTGCGCGGACGCAGCCAGTTCCTGCGGGCGTACGAGCCGGTCGACCCGTCCCAGACCGCGGCGGCGAGCGCCTACGCGAGCGCCTACGGCCTGCTGGCCGCGCGCGACCTCGGCGCCCTGCCCGCCTTCGCCTCGCTGGTGGGACAGAACCCGGACGACCGGCTGTGCCAGTTCCATCTGCGGCGGCTGCTCAACGGGCAGAGCGGAATTCGGATCGAAATCGAATAAAAATGCCTCTGGGCAGGCAAGGCTCGGCCGGCCAAGGGGCAGTGGCCCCTTGGAACCCGTCACGGCCTGCGGCTGGGGCACGGGCCTTCGGCTGAAATCTGCTTCCCTCGCTTGCGCCGCAGGCATTCAATCCAGCGAACCGGCGACATCGCATGGAACGCACTGGTTTGAAGGCTTCGCCGGTCCCCGGGTCCGAAGGACGTCGCCGCCGCCGCAAGCCCGGATGCAAGTTTTTTTGCTTCTTTTTTTCCAAAAAAAGAAGCGCTGCGCTACGTCTTTGCCGATCGCAACGTCACAGCCCGTCCTCGTGCCAGGTGCGGCCGCTGCGTTCGATCAGGGCGATGGCGGCCGAGGGGCCCCAGGTGCCGGCGGTGTAGGGTTTCGGCGGTTCGGCGGCGGTGGACCAGGTGTTGAGGATGGGGTCGATCCAGCGCCAGGCGGCTTCGACTTCGTCGCGGCGCATGAACAGGGTTTGGTTGCCGCGGACGACGTCCATCAGCAGGCGCTCGTAGGCGTCCGGGTTGCGCACGCCGAAGGCTTCGGCGAAGGACATGTTGAGGGATTGTTCGGTCAGGCGCATGCCGCCGGGGCCTGGGTCTTTGACCATGAGGCAGAGTTTGACGGACTCGTCGGGTTGCAGGCGCATCTCGAGGCGGTTGGGGGCGATGGGGCCGGCGCCGTCGAAGACGGAGTGGGGGATGGGGCGGAAGGCGACGACGATTTCGGAGACGCGGGCGGGCAGGCGTTTGCCGGAGCGCAGGAAGAAGGGGACGCCGGCCCAGCGCCAGTTGGCGATTTCGGCTTTGAGGGCGACGAAGGTTTCGGTGTGGCTGGTGTGGTCGCCGAGTTCTTCGAGGTAGCCGCGGACGGGGCCGCCGGCGGAGGCGCCGGCGCGGTATTGGCCGCGGACATTGTTGTCGGGGAGCATGGGGACGAGAGATTTGAGGACTTTGAGTTTCTCGTCGCGCACGGCGTCGGCGGAGAGCGAGGTCGGGGGTTCCATGGCGATGAGGCAGAGGAGCTGGAGGATGTGGTTCTGCACCATGTCGCGCAGCGCGCCGGCGGTGTCGTAGTAGCCGGCGCGACCTTCGACGCCGAGGGTTTCGCCGACGGTGATCTGGACATGGTCGATATGGGCGGCGTTCCAGACCGGCTCGAACAGGGCGTTGGCGAAGCGCAGCGCCATCAGGTTCTGGACGGTTTCCTTTCCGAGGTAGTGGTCGATCCGGTAGATGCGGTCTTCGGGGAAGGCGCGGCCAACGGCGTCGTTGACGGCGCGGGCGGAGGCGAGGCTTTTGCCGATGGGTTTTTCGACCACGACGCGGGCCTGTTCGGTGACCATGGCATTGGCGGAGAGGCGTTCGCAGATCGGGCCGAAGAGTTCGGGGGCGGTGGCGAGGTAGAACACCCGGATGCGGCCGGGCTGGCCGGCCAAGGCGGCGGCGAGTTCGGGCCAGCCGGGTTCGGCATCGGCATCGGCGGCGATGTAGGCGAGGCGGTCGAGGAAGCTCGCCTCGGTGTCGGCGTCACGGTCGGCGGCGGCGACATGGGCGTTCAGGGCGTCGGCGGCGAGGGTGCGGAACTGGGCGTCGGTCATGCGGCGGCGGGCGACGCCGAAGATGCGGGCCTCGGGCGGCATCTGGCCGGCCTGCCAGCGGTAGAACAGCGCCGGCAGCAGCTTGCGCTGGGCGAGATCGCCGGTGGCGCCGAAGACGACGATATCGAAAGGATCGACCGCGATGACCCGAGCCGCCATGTCAGCACTCCGTGACGTGAACCGCGAGACCTCCCTGCGAGGTCTCCTTGTATTTGTCATGCATATCCAGACCGGTCTGGCGCATGGTGGCGATGACCTCATCGAGGCTGACGCGATGAGTGCCGTCCCCGGCGAGGGCCAGGGAGGCGGCGTTGATGGCTTTGATGGCGCCGAAGGCGTTGCGCTCGATGCAGGGGATTTGCACCAGGCCGCCGATGGGGTCGCAGGTCATGCCGAGATGGTGTTCGAGGCCGATTTCGGCGGCGTTCTCGACCTGCCCGGGGCTGCCGCCGAGGGCGGCGGTGAGGCCAGCAGCGGCCATGGCGCAGGCGACGCCGACTTCGCCCTGGCAGCCGACTTCGGCGCCAGAGATCGAGGCGTTGGTTTTGGCGAGGGCGCCGACGGCGGCGGCCGAGAGGAGGAAGGCTTCGACGCCGTCCTGGGTGGTGTCCGGATAGAAGCGGGACCAGTAGCGCAGCACGGCGGGGATGACGCCGGCGGCGCCGTTGGTGGGGGCGGTGACGACGCGGCCGCCGGCGGCGTTCTCCTCGTTGACGGCGATGGCCCAGAGGGAGGCGTGGTCCATCGCCTCGGTGCCGGCGTTGAGGTTGCGGCGGCGCTTGTCGGCGATGCGGGCGGCGAGCGTGCGGGCGCGGCGGCGGACCTTGAGGCCGCCGGGGAGTTCGCCGGATTGCATCAGGCCGCGCTCGATGCAGCCATCCATGGCGGCGGCCACGCCAGCGATATGGGCGCGCACGGCGGCGGGATCGCGCAGCGCGCATTCGTTGGCGAACTGGAGTTCGGCGATGGAGAGGGTGTGTTGGGCGCACAGGGCGAGGAGTTCGGCCGCGGTGCGGAAGCGGTATGGGAGGGCGGTGGTGGGGTCTTCGGCTTCTTCCGCGGCGCCTTCGCGGACCACGAAGCCGCCGCCGACGGAGAACCAGGTTTCGTCGGCCAGCGCCGTGCCGGTGGCGTCGAGGAGGCACAGGCGCAGGGTGTTGGGGTGTTCGGTGGTCTTGGTGGTGCGGTCGAAGAGGATGTCCTGGGCTGCGTCGAAGGCGATGGGGACGTAGCCGGCGAGGGTGAGCTGGCCGGTTTTGGCGATCTGGGCGGGCAAGGCGTGGACGATGTCGGGGTCGGCGGTGTCGGGCGCGAGGCCGGCGAGGCCGGCGATGACGGCGACATCGGTGCCGTGGCCGCTTCCGGTCCAGGCCAGGGAGCCGAACAGGGTGACTTCGACGCGGGTGGCGCGGGTCACCGCCTTTCCGGCGCGTTCGATGAAGGCGCGGGCGGCGCGCATCGGGCCGACGGTGTGCGAGCTCGACGGGCCGAGGCCGATGCGGAACAGGTCGAACACGCCGGTCAGCGCGGCCATCGCGGTCTCCGGTTTGTGTGATTGCGGGGCGCTTGTATGGTGCGCAGCGTTGCGGGCGATTGTCACGCCGGGGGGAGAGCGGGTTCACCATGATTCAGCCGGGAGTGCTTGCGGGGCTGCGCGTGATCGAACTCGGCCAGGTGCTGGCGGGGCCGTTCGTGGGGGCGATTTTCGCCGATCTCGGGGCCGAGGTGATCAAGATCGAGCGCACCGATGGGGGCGATGACGCGCGGCGGATGGGGGCTGCGTTCCGCCATGACGATGCGATGACGTTTCATATTTTCAATCGCGGGAAGAAATCGGCGGCGCTGGACATGAAGTCCAAGCGGGGGCGGGCGGATTTCGAGCGGTTGGTGGGGACGGCGGATATCGTGGTCCATAATTTGCGGCCCGGCGTGCCGGAGGCGCTCGGGATCGACGGGCCGAGCCTGACGGCGCGGCACCCAAGGCTGATCTATGGGGCGATTTCGGCGTTCGGGCACCAGGGGCCGATGGCTGCGCGCCCCGGGTTCGAGCCGCTGATCCAGGCTTACTCGGGGCTCTCCTCGATCAATGGCGGGCCGGACGATCCGCCGATCCGGGCGGCCGCGTCGCTGTGCGACCAGGGCAGCGCGATGTGGACGGTGATCGGGACACTCTCCTTGCTCCATCGGCGGCAAGCGACCGGGCGCGGCGGCATTCTGGAAACCTCGCTGCTGGAGACGGCGCTGGCCTGGGCGGCGCAGAAGGCCGACGCCTTCGCCAATACCGGGGAATTGCCGGCGCGGCATCGGTCAGGCCATCCCGGCATGGCACCCTATGAGGCGTTCGAGGCCGCGGATGGGCCGTTTATGATTTGTGCCGGGAATGACCGGTTGTTCGGCAAGCTGGCTTCGGCGCTGGGGTATCCGGAGTGGGTGAGCGATCCGCGCTTTGCGACAAATCGGGCACGCCTGCTCAACAAGGCCGCCCTGTTTGCCGCCATGGGGCCGGTTCTGGCGGGGGTGCCGCGGGCTGTGTGGATCGAACGGCTGGAGGCGGCGGGGGTGCCGGCGGCGCAGATCCATACGTTGCCCGAGGCCCTGGAGCAGCCGCATGTCCAGGCGCTCGGGATGTTCCAGGCGGTGCCAGGCGAGGATTTCGCGCTCACCGCGTTGCCTGTGAGCATTGATGGGGTGCGGCCTCGGATCGCGCATGGGGCGCCGCGGTTGGGGGATGCCAACGTGGCGCTCGGTCTGGCAACAGACGGATAGATAAGAATTTTTTGTGGAAGGAAGCGCTTCTTTTTTGAAAAAAAGAAGCAAAAAACCTTCATCCATTTTGGGGTGGAGTTTGGGCATGGCATCGCGGCAGGACACCATGGACAGCATCATTGAATATGCGGCCGGCTCTGTTTCGGCGCGGAAGATGTTCGGGGAATATGCGGTTTACTGCGACGGCAGAGTGGTCGCATTGGTGTGCGACGATCTGCTCTACCTCAAGCCCACCACGGCCGGGCGCGCTCTGCTTCCCGACGCCGAAGAACGTGCGCCCTTTCCTGGGGCCGGGATGAAACTGCTGGTGCCGGCGGAAGACTGGGATCGGGGGGATTTTCTGGCGGAGCTGTTTCGCGCGACCGCGGGGGCGTTGCCGGCGGCGAAGGTGGGGAAGAAGCGGAAGGGGTAGCAAGGCTCCGCCGGCCAAGGGGCAGTGGCCCCTTGGAACCCTCGACTACTTGCGGCTGGGGCGATGGCTTTCAGTTGAGGGCGCGATCTCGATGGGTGCTCGGGCGAAGCCCAATCGATCCAGCGGTGGTTATGGTTGTTGCCTGCGGCGCAAGGAAACACGGAAGGCGTTGCCAATTGAAGGCTGGTGCCTGAGCCGCAAGCAGTGGAGGGTTCTCAGGGCCCACGGCCCTGAGCCGGCGGAGCCTTGCTTGCCTTCCCCCCTTGGCATCCGCCATTTCCCGGCTAGGCTGCGCCCGACGTAATCCCCGGGGAACCCGCTATGGCCGCGATCGACAACATCCGCAGTTTTCATGACGAGCTTACCGCGATAAGGCGGGATTTTCATGCGCATCCCGAGATCGGGTTCGAGGAGCGCCGGACCGCGGATATCGTGGCGGCGAAGTTGGCGGAGTGGGGGATCGAGGTGCATCGCGATATCGGCGGCACCGGGGTGGTCGGCGTGTTGCGGCGGGGCAATGGGCAGGTGGCGATCGGGTTGCGGGCGGATATGGATTGCCTGCCGATGGAGGAGCTGAACACTTTTGCCCATCGCAGCACGATCCCGGGGCGGATGCATGCGTGCGGGCATGACGGGCACACCACGATGCTGCTGGGGGCGGCGCGGCATCTGGCGGAGAAGGGGGATTTCAACGGGACGGTGAATTTCATTTTCCAGCCGGCGGAGGAGGGCCTCGGCGGTGCGGAGGCGATGATCAAGGACGGGTTGTTCAAGCGGTTTCCGTGCAGTTTCGTGTATGGAATGCACAACCGGCCTGGCCTGGCCGTCGGGCAGTTCGCGATCCGGCCGGGGACGATGATGGCGGGGGGGGCGTTTTTCGACATCGAGATCACCGGACGCGGCGCACATGGGGCGCGGCCGGAGGGGAGCATCGATCCGGTGGTGGTGGCGGCGCAGATCCACACGGCGCTGCAATCGATCGTGGCGCGCAATGTGCCGCCGATGGACACCGCGGTGTTGAGCGTGACGCGGATCGAGGGCGGGGACGCGTTCAATGTGATCCCGCAGACGGCCTGGCTGCGGGGGACGGCGCGGACGATGAAGCGCTCGACGATGGATCTGCTGGAGGCCAATATGAAGCGCCTGGCGGAGAATATCGCGGCGGGGTTCGGGGCGACGGCGCGGCTGGATTTCCGATTTTTGTTTGCGCCGCTGGTCAATGACGGGGCCGAGACCGAGGCGATGGTGAAGGCCGCCGCCGCGGTGGTGGGCGAGGGCAATGTCGAGGCGAACGGGCCGTTCGTGATGGCGAGCGAGGATTTCAGCTTCATGCTGGAGGCGGTGCCGGGGGCGTATATCAATATCGGCAATGGCGACGGGTTCGGTTCCACGCCGGTGCATAATCCGGGCTATGAGTTCAATGACGAAACGATCCCGCTGGGTTCGGCGATGTTCGCCGAGCTGGTGGAGCAGAAGCTGCCGCGCGGCGTTGCTTGATCCTGAAAGGTACATTCCCATGACCGCACTTGAGACCATTCGCGCCTTCCAGGACGAGCTGACCGAGATCCGGCGTGATTTTCATGCCCATCCCGAGTTGGGCCTGGAGGAATTCCGCACCGCGGAGATCGTGGCGCAGAAGCTGGAGAGCTGGGGCATCGAGGTGCATCGCGGCGTTGGTGTGACCGGGGTGGTCGGCGTGATCCGCAAGGGGAGCGGCAAGACCCGGATCGGGTTGCGCGCGGATATGGATTGCCTGCCGATGGAGGAGCAGACCAATCTTGCGTATCGCAGCCAGGCTGCGGGCAAGATGCATGCGTGCGGGCATGACGGGCATACGACGATGCTGCTGGGTGCCGCCCGGTATCTGGCACAGGCGGATTTCGACGGCACGGTGAACCTGATTTTCCAGCCGGGGGAGGAGGGGATCGGCGGCGCGCTGGCGATGTTGAATGACGGGTTGTTCGAGCGGTTTCCGTGCGATGCGATTTTCGCGCTGCATAACCGGCCCGGGATGGAGATCGGCAAGTTCGCGATTTCCAAGGGGCCTTCGGCGGCGGGCGGGGCGTTTTTCGACATCAAGGTGACGGGGCGGGGGACGCATGGGGCGCGGCCGGAGGTGGGGATCGATCCGGTGCTGGTGGCGAGCCATATCGTGACGGCGTTGCAGTCGATCGTGGCGCGCAATGTGCCGCCGGCGGATACGGCGGTGTTGAGCGTGACCAAGATCAATGGCGGCGATGCCTATAACGTGGTGCCGGAGACGGCAACGATCGCGGGGACGGCGCGGGCGTTCAGTCCGGCCGTGATGAAGCTGATGGAGGCCAACATGACGCGCATCGCCAAGGGGGTGGCCGAGGCGTTCGGGGCCACCGCCGAGGTCGATTTCCGCGTCATTTTCGCGCCGCTGATCAATGACCATGAGCAGACCGACGCGATCGCCGATGCGGCGGCGGCGTTGGTGGGCGAGGCGGCGGTGGATCGGACCAAGCCGCCGGGGATGGGGTCGGAGGATTTCTCGTTCATGATGGAGAAGGTGCCGGGCGCCTATATCCAGGTGGGCAATGGCGAGAGCGCGCAGTTGCACAACCCGGCCTACAACTACAACGACGAGTGCACCCCCTATGGGGCCGCACTGCTGGCAACGATTGCGCAAAGGAAGCTGGCAAACGGATAAAAGTTTTTTGTTTCTTTTTTTCAAAAAAGAAAGCGCTTCCTTCTGACTTCCTTGGGGAAAATCCAGGGCGAGTTCGGTCTCGGGATCGATGGCGGCGGCTCGGCGACGCGCTGGGCGGTGGCCGATGCGGCGGGGGCGATCCTGGCGCGGGGCGAGGTGTCGGCGGTGAGCGGGCATTTGTTCTCGGACGTCGAGCGGGCACGGCTGGCGGCGGCGATGGGGGCGATTGCGGCGGCCCTCCCCTGCCCTGTCGGCGCCGTGGTTGCCGGGATCACGGGGCTCGCGGCCTCCGCCCCGCAGGCGGTGGATGCGCGGGGCATTGTGGCCGGGGCGCTGGGGCTCGCGCCGGGGGCGGTGCGGATCGAGAACGATATGTGGATCGCCTACCATGCCGTGTTCGCGCCTGGCACGGGGCATATCGTCTATGCCGGGACCGGAGCGATCGCACTGCATATCGCGGCGGATGGGCAGGAGATTCGCGCCGGCGGGCGGGGGATGCTGATCGATGACGCGGGTTCGGCCTTCTGGATCGGGCGGTGTGCGCTTGACCATGTCTGGCGTGCCCGCGACTTCGATCCGGCCGCAACTTCGGCGCTGGGCGCGGCGCTGGACCAGGCGATCGGCGGGGCGGATTGGGACCTCCACCGGAGCCATGTCTATGGCGGCGGGCGCAATGCGGTGGCGCAGCTGGCCCGTGCGGTGGCGGAGGCGGATGATCCGGTGGCGCGCGACATTCTTGGGCGCGCGGGGGCCGAGCTGGCGCGGCTGGCGCTGGCCCTGGTGGGTCGGGTAGGAGATCGGCCGGTGGCTTTGCTCGGCCGGGCGGCCACGCTGCATCCCGCGATCGCGGCCGGGTTTCGTGCCGCCGCGCCCGCGTTGCGGATGCATCTGGCCACGCCAGATACCGCCGGCGCCGCCGCCCGCCTTGCAGTGAACGCCGGCACAGCGCAGGCTGACCCCAACAACATTTCTCGCGGGATGCGACCATGAACGGCAGACGCCCAACGATTTCCTCGGTCCACGGCATCGTCGCCGCGGCCCATCCGCTGGCGGCCGCCGCCGGCGCGCGCCTGCTCGCCCAGGGCGGCAACGCCTTCGACGCGGCGGCGGCCACCTGTGCCGCGCTCAACGTGGTCGAGCCCTTCATGTCGGGGCTGTCCGGCTTGGGCATGGCGACCTGCTACATCGCCAAGGAGCGGCGCGTGCGCACGCTCGATTTCATCACCCGGGTGCCGTCGCAATACCCGGTCGGCAAGTTCAAGGACCGCGAGGAGACGGCGCGCCACCCGGCCTCGGCGGCGACGCCGGGCAATCTCGCGGGCTGGTGCGAACTGGTGCGGGCGCATGGCCGCAAGTCGCTGGCCGAGGTGTTCGCACCGGCGATCGCGCTGGCGCGCGACGGGTTTCCGATCATCGAATTCAACACCGACGGAATCAACCAGGCGATCGAGGGGCTGCGGCATTTGTCCTTCTACGGGGACTGGGTGGCGAACTATCTGCGCGGGCGCAGCCGCGTGGAGATGGGCGATGTGCTCAAGCAGCCCGAGCTTGCCGCCACCTTCGAGGCGATCGCCGCGGACGGGCCGGGCCACCTCTATGGCGGGCCGCTCGGGCGCATGATGACGGAGCATCTGGCCAAGATCGGCGGCAGCTTCACCATGGCCGACCTCGAAGCGGTGCAGCCGCAATGGCTGGATCCGCTGGGCGCGAAATACCGCGACATCACGGTCAACACCCTGCCGCCGCCGTGCGAGGGGTTCCAGTACCTGCTGACGCTGCGCATTCTCGACGGGTTCGACCTCGGCGCCATGGCGCGCAATGGGGTGGAGCATCTCGACACGGTGTGGCGCGCCATCCGCCTTGCCGCGGGCGCGCGCATCGCCCACAACAAGCCGGACGCGGAGAAGCTGGCGTGGCTGATGTCCGACGCCCATGTCGAGCAGCTCCGCGCCCGGGTGCGCGACGGCAAGCCCGTCATCGGCCTGACCGAGCAGTGGCTGCCGCGCGAACCCGATCCCGATCGCGAGCACACCACCTCGACCTCGATCGCCGATGCCGAGGGCAACGTGATCTGCCTGACCCAGAGCCTGGGCGGGCTGTTCGGCTGCGGCGTGGTGATCCCGGGCACCGGCGTGTGCATGAACAACTTCCTCTACTGGGGCGAAGTCCATCCCGGCGCCACGAATCCGCTGACCCCGGGCGTGCAGCCCGCGATGTGCGTGGCCCCCTCGATCGCGACCCGGGCCGACGGCAGGCCGGTGCTGGCGCTCGGCACGCCCGGCAGCTACGGCATCTGCCAGACCCAGGTGCAGGCGCTCGTGCAGCACAAGGATTTCGGGCTGCCGATCCAGGACGCTATCGAAGCCCCGCGCGCGCGGCTGTGGGACGGGGCGCGGGTGCAGCCGGAGGCGCGGTTCGATCCGGCGGTGCTGGCCGAACTCAAGGCGCGCGGCCACGCCATCGAGGACACCCCGGCCTGGACGATGACGGTCGGCGGCATGCAGGGGATCGTCCTCAACCCCGACACCGGCGCCAAGACCGGCGGCGCCGATCCGCGGCGGGACAGCTATGTGGCGACGCCGTAATCGAGGACGGATGCCACGTCTGGACAAGACGTGGCGCTTTTCTCGGCGGGGCAGGCAAGCACTTCTTTTTTGAAAAAAAGAAGCAAAAAACTTCTAACCGTTGGTGTTGGCGGCTTCTTGCAGATTGACGCCATGGATAAAGTTTTTTTGTTTTTTTTCAAAAAAAAGAAACGCGTGCTTACTGTCTCTTCCTTTTCCTCCGCGACCCGCAAAATTTGATCCTCAGCAGGATTGTCTCGACACTCAGGTCTTGACCGCGGTGACGATGGCGCAGGCGCCGACGATCAGCGCCGCGCCGGCCCACACCGCGAGCGAAGGCACCTCGCCGAAGAAGGCGAAGCCGAGCAGGGCGGCGTAGGGCAGCGCCAGGTAGTCGACCACCGCCAGCACGCCGGCCGGGGCGCGGGCGAAGGCCCAGGTCAGCAGGAAATGCCCGCTCACGCCGAACAGGGCGAGCAACATGAACACCGGCCAGACTTCCGCCGCCGGCGCCACCCAGGCGGCGCCGGCCAGCGGCAGGGCGACCACGGCGGGCACCACATGTTGGATCAGCACGATCGAGGTGGCATGGTCGCGCTGTGCCTGGCTGCGCAGCAGCACGTTGTTGCCGGCATAGGTGACGGCCGAGCCGAGGGCGGCGGCGATGCCGACCAGATCGGCGCTGACCCCGCCATGGCCGGCCAGCGCATCCCAGGCGATCACGCAGACCCCGGCGAGGCCAAGGAGGAGGGCGCCAAGCACCGGCGCGCGCAGCTTCTCGCCCAGCATCAGCGCCGCCAGTACGGCCAGGATCAGCGGCGCGAGATAGCTGAGCGCCAGCGCCTCGGCGAAGGGCAAATGGCGCAGCGCGGTGAAGAACAGCAGCGTGGTCAGCGTGGTGAGCAGCCCGCGCGGCCCATTGGCCCGCCACGAGGCCAGGGACGGCCAGCCGCCCCGCATGCGCCACAACGCCAGCAGCGCCAGCGGCACGCCGAAGCAGAAGCGCAGCGCCACCACTTCGATCACCGGTATGCCTGGGGGCAGCGCCTTCACCACCGCATCCATGGTGGTGAACACGGTGATCGCCCCGCACGCCACCAGGAACGGCACCATGGGCCGGGCGTGGTCGCGGCGCACCGCCGCCCCGGGGGCTACCAGGAGGCGGCCTCGAAGCGGTAGAGGGCGCCGTCACGGCGCACATGGCCGCAATAGGGGGCGCCGAAATGCATCGGCATGATCAGCGCCTCACGCTCGGCGGCATGCTTGAGCACACGGGCGCGGGCGGCGCGGGCCATGTCGGCGTTGAGCACGTAGCGGTCGTTCCAGTGCGGATAGGCGACCTGGATCGGGCTGTGCATGGTGTCGGTCGAGAACATCCCCTCCTCGCCGTTCGAGCGCAGGCGGAAGGACAGCATCCCCGGGGCATGGCCGGCGACATCCTCGCCGAGCAGGCAGCCCGCCACCTCCTGGCCCGGCTCGATGAAATCGACCAGCCCGGCGTCGAGCACCGGCAGCACGCTGTCGGCGAAGGAGCCGGACTGCACCTGGGTGTCGCCCTTGTCGTAAGCCGCCTTCCAGAACTCGAACTCGGCGCGCGGCATCAGGTAGCGCGCATTGGGGAAGGCCGGCTCGAAACGGCCGTCGCGCAGCACGGTGTTGCCGCCGACATGGTCGGTGTGGAGATGGGTGTGGACGACATGGGTGATCTGCTCCGGCCCGGCGCCGGCGGCTTCGAGCCAGGGCATCACCATTGTGTTGAGCCGGTCCATCCGCGGCGCGGCACGGGGCTTGAAATTGCCCACCCCGGTGTCGATCAGGATGACATTGCCGCCGGCATGGACCACCCAGAGCTGGATGGTGACGACGAAGCGGTCCATGTGCGGCACGTAGTGGTGCGGCGCCAGCCAGTGTGCCTGGGCGGCGATGCCGGCATCACGCTCGGCCTTGGCGATCTCGGGGAACAGGAACTCGGGCGCGTGGGTCGGGCCGGAATATTCGACGACGCGGGTGATTTTCGCATCGCCGATCATGCGGGACTGGATCATTCGTGTGTCCTAACTGTCATCCACCGGCGGATGCGCAACCACCGAGGGGCGGCGCTGGAAGCTCTCGAACCACGCCGCCAGGCGCTCCTGGCCGGGGCGCCAGGGTTCGGCCTTGAAGCGGAAATCGAGGTAGCCGAGGGCCACGCCGATGGCGATGTGGCCGATGCCGAACGGGGTGGCGGCGAGATCATCGGCCTCGGCCTCAAGGGCGACGATGCAGGCGGCGATTTTGCTGCGCCACAGCGCGATATGCGGCTCGGACTGGCGCTCCGCCGGGCGGCCGCGCTCGCCGAGCCATTGCAGCAGGATATCGAGGATGCCGTTGCCCAGCGCATGGCGGCGCAGCGCGACGATGCGTGCCGGCCCCTCGCGCGGGATCAGGCCGGCGGCGGGCTTCAGCGTGTTGAAATATTCCACGATGACGTAGGAATCGTAGATCGCCGTTCCATCAGGCGGGATCAGCGTCGGCAGCTTGCCGAGCGGATTGTCCTCCATCAGTTCCAGATGGGGCGTGGTGCCACCGACCACGGTGCGGACGGTGTCGATGCGATCCTCCAACCCGGCCTCATGGGCGGCGATCATCACCTTGCGCACGTAGGGCGAGCGGGGTGACCAGTGCAGCAGAAGTCTCGACTCTCGGATCATCAGGTTCCTCCGCCGACATTGTGGCACCGGATGCAGGACGGGTGAAGCCGCGGGCGGCAGGCGAATTCCATTGCCCCAGCCGCCAGCGCGGGGGGCGTTTTTTTGCTTCTTTTTTGCCAAAAAAAGAAGCGCTTCCTTTCCCTTTGCCGCCCCTCGATTTGACCCCCCGCCCCCGGGCGGGCAGCATCGCCGGAGAGAAACCGGGAGGGCGCCCTGATGGCGATCGATAAGCGGGTGGCGTCCGCCGCGGCGGCGGTGGCGGATGTGGCGGATGGGGCGCGGGTGATGATTTCGGGCTTCGGCGGCGCCGGGTTCGCCAATGACCTGGTGCTGGCCTTGCGCGACCGGGGCGCGCGCGGGCTCACCATCATCGTCAATTCGGCGACCCATCCGCTGTCGTTCACCCACACGCTGATCGAGGCCGGGCTGGTGGCCCATGTGATCTGCTCGGCCGCACGCGGGCGGGGCAAGGGGTTGTCGGTGTTCGAGCAGCTCTACAAGGACGGCAAGATCGGATTGGAGGTGTTGCCGCAGGGCACCTTCGCGGAGTGCATCCGCGCCGGCGGCGCCGGCATCCCGGCGTTCTATACCCCTTCCGGCTATGGCACCGACCTCACCCGGGGCAAGGAGACGCGACGGTTCGGCGGGCGGGATTATGTGCTGGAGGAGGCGATCCAGGCCGATGTCGCCCTGGTGCGCGCCGATATGGCGGACCGGTTCGGCAATCTCACCTTCCGCCATGCGCAGAAGAATTTCGGCCCGGCGATGGCCACCGCGGCGCGGCTGACCATCGCCGAGGTGCGGGTGGTGCAGGAGACGCCGATCGCGCCGGAGCGGGTCGAGCTGCCCGGCGTCTATGTGCAACGCCTGGTGGTGGCGGGAGGCGCGTGATGCAGCCGTTGAATCGGACCCAGATCGCCTGGCGCGCGGCGCAGGACCTGCAGGACGGCATGGTGGTCAATCTCGGCATCGGCATGCCGGTGCATTGCTCCGACTATATTCCGGCCGGGCGCGAACTGGTGATCCAGTCCGAGAACGGGGTGATCGGCGCCGGGCCGGAGGCGACGGCGGAGGCGGCGGACGCCGATCTGGTCGATGCCGGCAGCCGGCGCATCACCATCGCGCCGGGCGGCACGGTGATCGATTCGGCGTGGTCGTTCGCGATGATCCGCGGCGGGCATATCGATGTCACCGTGCTCGGCGCCTTCGAGGTCGCGGCCAATGGCGACCTCGCGAACTGGGACAGCCGGATCCCGGACAAGGGGCCGCTGGTGGGGGGCGCGATGGACCTGGCGGCGAGCGCGAAATCGGTGTGGGTGATGATGGAGCACAACACCCGCTCCGGCGGACCGCGGCTGCTCGACGCCTGCACGTTGCCGCTGACCGCGCCGGGCTGCGTCAAGCGGGTCTATACCGATCTCGCGGTGATCGAGGTCACGCCAGAGGGGTTCCTGGTGCATGAGGTGCTGGAGGGGTTGAGCCATGCCGCGTTGCAGGCCCGGTCCGGCGCCACGCTGCGTTTCGCCCCCGATTGCGGCGTGCTGCGCGCGCCCGACCTGACCGACGAGGACTGAGCCATGGACTGGATCGACGTCAACGGCGCGGCGCTGCGCTACGAGATCGCGGGCGACGGGCCGCGCCCGCTGGTGCTGGTGCACGAGATGGGCGGCACGCTGGAAAGCTGGGACCATGTTCTACCCGCCCTGCTGCCGGGCCGGCGCATCCTGCGGCATGACTGGCGCGGCGCCGGGCAGTCGGAGAAGCTGGCCGCACCCGGGCGGTTCGAGACCATGGCCGCCGACATCGCGGCTTTGCTCGACGCCACCGGCATCACGGGCAAGGTGGCGCTGGCCGGCTGCGCGGTGGGTGCCGGCATCGCCCTGACCTTCGCCGGGCTCTATCCCGAACGCGCCGCCGCCGTGGTGGCGATGGCGCCGGCCACCGGGATGGCACCGGAGCGCCGTGCGGCGATGCGCGAGCGGGTGGCGCAGACCGCGGCGCGCGGCATGCGGGCCAGCGTGGAGGAGAGTTTCGCCAACTCCTACCCGCCCGAGACGCGCCATGACGCCGAGCATTTCCGCGCATTCCGCGCCCGCTGGATCGCCAATGATCCGGTCTCCTATGCCAACATCTACCGCATGCTGATCGATGCCGAGCTTGGCGCCATCCTTGCCGGCATCGCCTGCCCGGTGCTGGCCATCGCCGGCACAAAGGACCGGCTGCGCCCACCCGCGGTGGTCGAACCGATCGCGGCCGCCATCCCGGGCGCGCGGTTCATCACGGTGGAAAGCGGGCACTTCATGGCGGTGCAGACGCCGGGGCTGGTGGCCCGCGCGATCGGGGATTTCCTCGCCCCGCTCGGCTGCTGAAGCGGCTTGGTGGCGGAAGGCGGATCGGCTAGCGTTGCGACAAATCGTGGGGAACCATCATGAACCGCCGTGCCCTGTTCGCTCTGCTGCCCGCCTGCCTGCTTGCCGCCGCCCCGGCGCGGGCCGACATCACCATCGGCGCGGTGCTGTCGCTGACCGGGCCGGGCGCCTCGCTCGGCATCCCCGAGCGCAACATCATCGAAATGCTGCCGCGTGAACTGGCCGGGCAGAAGCTGCGCTTCGTCATCCTCGACGACGCCAGCGACAGCACCGCCGCGGTGAAGAATTTCCAGAAACTGGTCACCGAGGAGAAGGTCGATCTGGTGATCGGCCCGACGGTGACGCCGACCAGCCTCGCCGTGCTCGATGCCGCCGGCACGTCCGGCACCCCGTTCATCAGCCTCGCCGGCTCCGAGGCGGTGATCGTGCCGCAGGAGGGCAACCGCCGCTGGGCCTTCAAGCTGCCGGCTTCGGAGGCGCTGATGCTGGCCGCCCCGCTCGACCGGCTGAAGGCGCAGGGGGTGACGTCGCTGGCCAGCATCGCGCTGTCCACCGCGTTCGGCGATGCCTTCGTCGCCGCCGCCAAGGCCGAGGCGGGCAAGCGCGGGATCGAATGGCTCGGCGACGAGCGCTACGCCCCGGGCGATACCTCGGTGACGCCGCAGACGCTGAAAACCATCGCCAAGAACCCCGGCGCGGTGTTCATCGCCTCCTCCGGCACGCCCGGCGCGCTGCCGGTGATCGAGCTCAAGGCGCGCGGCTACAAGGGTGTGGTGGTGCACAACCAGGGCATCGCCAACCCCGACTTCCTGCGCGTGGCGGGCAAGGCGGCGGACGGCATGATCCTGGCCTCCAGCGCGGTGACGGTGGCGGAACAACTGCCGGACAGCATCGCCATGAAGCGCCCGGCGCTCGAATACGTGAAGCTCTACGAGGGCAAGTTCGGCCCCGGCAGCCGCTCGCTGTTCGGGGCCTGGGCGTGGGACGGGTTCCTGCTGTTCAGCGCCGCGCTGCCCGCCGCGCTGAAGGCGGGCGAGCCCGGCACGGCTGGCTTCCGCACCGCGCTGCGCGACGCGATGGAGCAGGTCAAGGACCTCGGCGGCACCTGTGGCGTCTATTCGATGAGCCCGGCCAACCACAACGGCACCGACCAGCGCGCCCTGGTGCTGATCACGGTGGAAAACGGCACCTGGAAACTGCTGCCGTAGCCGCCTTCGGCGCCTGCCTCAGTCCGGCGCCTCCGCCGCCGCGCCCTCGCGCGGCGCAAACCCCCATTCCGCCTCCAGCGCGTTGCGCGCGCGGCCCAGGGCCAGGGCCTGGGCGGCGGCGCTGCCGTCCAACAGCAGGCGGATCAGCCAGGGTGCGGCCTCCATCACGAGCCAGGCCGCGCCCTGCGCCGACCACGTCAGCGCCAGGGTCCGGGGTTCGCCGGCCAGGGCAAGCGCCATCGTCACGCCGCCGCCCGATCCGGCCAGGGTGACCAGCGGGGCGATCGCCACGGCGGCACCGAGCAAAAGCACCGGCCGGGCCGATGCGCGCCCCGGCGCGGGATCGGTCAGCGCCGCCAGCAGCCCTGGCGCCAGCAGGATGGCCGCCAGGGTCAGCCAGCCCGGCGCCACGGCGGCGGCGGCGCCGCAGAGCAGGCCGAGCAGCCACACCCGTGCCGCCGCCGGGCGCTGGCGGGCGCTGGCGGCGCTCATGCGAGCAATTCCGCAAGCGCCGCCCACAGCAGGGCCAGCAGCGCCAGCGCCGTCATCGCCTCCTGACCGAGGCGGCGCGCCAGCGCGGCGCGGCCGGGGGCGGCGGCGCGCAGGGCGTCGATCCGCCGGTCGATCTCCCGGGCGCGGGCCAGCGCCGCGCTCAGGTCGCGCCGGTCGGCGGCAAGACCTGCGGGGTCGTCGATCAGGCCGAGCAGGGCGCCCAGCCGACCGGTTGCCGCCACCTCGGCCAGCGCCGCCGCGCGCTGGCGCCGTCCGGTGCGGCGTTCGAACACCGCGAGCGCCGGGGCCAGGCGCTGGCTGAACCAACGCGCCAGCGCCGGCACCGCCGCCCCGCGCAGCCGCGCCTGCACCGCGGCCAGCAGCCGCAGCGCCGCCGCCGCGTGCTGGTCCGCCCGGCGCCCCTCGCTCAGTGTCAACAGGTCCGCCTCGGCCCCGAGTTCGCTGCGCGCGGCGATGAAGGCCGCGATCTCCAGGTCGATGCCGGCGAAGCCGTCGCCCGCCAACCGCTCCAGCGCCGCCAGACGCTCCAGGGCCGGCAGCAGGTCGGACAGCCCAGCCACCACCTCCTGCGCGCCCCCCTCCTGCATCAGGGCCGGGCTGCGGCAGGGCAGCAGCGGATTGAGCGCATAGCGCAGCCGCGCCTCTCCGCCGCCCCAGCCGCGCTGGCGCAGCAGCGCCCGGTATTGATGGGCGTCGAGTCGCAGGCTGACCAGATCGCTCCGTTCCGCCCGCGCCACCGCCCAGGCGCCGATCGCCTCGTCGGCCACCATGTCGGCGAGCCGCGCGGTCACCGTTTCGTCCTGCGCCAGCAAGGCAGGGCCGAGCCCGTCGGGCCAGAGGGCGATGCCGTCCCAGCACAGTGGCGCCAGGGGATCGAGGATTGCGCTCGCCCGCATCAGCAGCGCCCCGTCGTCGCGCCCGCCGCCGGCCTCGCTCTGGGCGGCACGGATGCGGACCACCTCCTCCAGCCGCACCGCCAGCGCGCTGTCGCCGAGGCTGCGGCGCAGCCAGCGGTCGGCGCTGCCGTTGCGCAGGGCCAGCGCCCCCGCGCGCGGCTCGACCGCCAAGGCAAAGGACAAGGTTCGCGCGGTCCAGGCGTTTTCGCCGCCGATCTCGAGCGGCTTCTGCGCCCGGCGCGGCGGCCGCGCCGCCACCCGGCGGCCGCGGGCGATCTCGGTATCGGCGAGCAGGGCGGGCGGCGGGCGGTGCTCGGGGTCTTCGGCGAGCATGCCGCGCACGAGGTCCTGGAGCATTGGCGGCAGCCGCTCTTCGCCGGCCAAGGCGGCGAAGCTGCCGCGCTCCAGCTTGTGCCGCACCACCGTTATCGCATCCACGCCGGCGAACGGCACCCGGCCGAGGGCCAGCACCAGCAGCGTCACGCCGAGGGCATAGACGTCATCGGCGATGCTGCCGGCGCCACGTCCGGCGGGCAGGCACATCGCGGCGTAGGGCGGCTCGTAGACCGCATCCTGCAACGCCGCCGGCGGCGCCGCCCAGGCGCAGCCCAGCACCGCCGGATCGGCCTCCGACGGACGAAACAGGTTCTCCGGGCGGATCGCCCGGTGGGTGATGCCGCGGGCGCGCAACTGGTCCAGCGCCAGGGCGGCCGGACGCAGGACCGTGCGCAGCAGCACCGCCTCGTCCCATGGCGGGAACGCCTGACCACCCAAGGGCCGCAAGGCGCGGCCCGCCGGCGCCTGGCAGATCACGAACATGCCGCCCCGGCCAGTCGGATCGCGCCCGGCGGGGTCGCGCAGCACGCCGTGGGCCAGCGGCGACAACACGCCCGGCACTGGCCCGGCCTGGAATTTCACCAGCTCGGCCGCACGCGCCGGCAGATGGCGTCCGACTTGCACCGCCATCAGCCCGCCGCGCCCGTCGCGCCGGTCGATCGCCGCCCAGGCGCGCAAGCCGCCGCCAGCCTCTTCCAGCGGGCGCACGAAATCGACGTCGAACGCCTCGGCGATCAGCCGTGATCGGTCGGGATCGCTCCCCCTTTCCGCCTCGCTCACCATGCGATCGCCCGCCTCCGTGCCCGGCGGCGCCGGTGCGCCCGGCGGCCGCGTCGAGCCGACGGCAGGCTAGCGGCGAGAGCTTAATGAGAGGTGAACGCAGCGGCCGGCTGGTACGCGGCACAACAACCTGTCATTCCGCCGACGTCCTGCCGCGCCCGGCTTGCCGGCGGCCCGGCGCGCGACTATTGAGCCTTATCGGCGATGCAAACACCTGACACGCCACCGTATTGACAGGAACAAGCCCACGCCCGCCGCCACCTCCCGGTTGAGCCACTCCGAGTTGCGCGCCGCTTTGGCCGGGCACCGGATCCGTACGCTGTACCAGCCGGTCGTCCGCCTGCGGGACCGTTGCCCCGTCGGCATCGAGGTGCTGGCCCGGCTGGCCGGCCCGGATGAGACCCTGGTCGGGCCGGACGCCTTCGTGCCGGGCATGGAGGCCGGCGGCCTTGGCCGCGCCTTGTTCGAGGCGGTGATCGGCTCCGCCTTCGATGACTGGCAATCCGCGGGGCTCGGGGACCTCGGCGTCACCCTCGCCGTCAACCTACCGCTCGATGTGCTGATCGAACCGGCCGCGCGCGCCTGGCTCGAAGCGACCCGCCTGCGCCATCGCATCGCCGCCGAGAGCATCACCCTCGAACTGACCGAGAGCCAGCCGCTGCTCGGCATCCCCGAACTTGCCGCCGCCGCGGCGGAGTTGCGCGGCCACGGCTACGGCCTCGCCATCGACGACGTTGGCCCCGACATCCGCGACCATACCCCCCTGCTCGACCTGCCCTTCACCATTCTCAAGCTCGATCGCGGCGTGGTCCAGGCGGCGACCGAGCCGGACGCCGCCGCCTTCATCCGCGGCGCCATCGCCGAGGCCCGCCTCGCCGGGCTCACGGTCGTCGCCGAAGGGGTGGAAGACGAAGCCACCTGGCAGGCGATGGTGGCGCATGGCGTCGACCACGTGCAGGGCTTTCTGGTGAGCCGCCCGCTCACCGCCGCCGCCATGGTCGCCTGGCACCGGGAGCGCTGCGACGGCCAAGTCTGACCGCGGTTCGGTGGCAACTGCGTTGCATGGCCGCCCGCGCCGCTCTAGTTTGCCCAAATGATGGGCAATCCGCTGGACGATACCTCCCCGTTTCCAAAACCGCCGCCGCTGAAGCCGCCGGTTCTGAAGCCAATCGCGCTCGGCCGTGGCGTGAGCATCGACATGCCGGTGATCCTGGCACCGATGTCGGGCGTCACCGACCTGCCGTTCCGCCGCCTCGCGCGCGATCTCGGCGCCGGGCTGGTGGTCTCCGAGATGATCGCCTCCTGGGCCATGATCCGTGAGAACAAGGCGACGCTGCGGATGTCCGAGCTGGACGGCCGGCCGAGCTCGCTCCAGCTCGCCGGCTGCGATCCGGTGGCGATGGCGGAGGCGGCGCGCATCGCGGTCGGCCGCGGCGCCGATATCGTCGACATCAATTTCGGCTGCCCGGTCAAGAAGGTCGCGGTCGGCCAGATGGCCGGTTCGGCGCTGATGCGCGACGAGGTGCTGGCCGCGCGCCTGCTCGAGGCAACCGCGCGGGCGGTCGAGGTGCCGGTCACGCTCAAGATGCGGATGGGCTGGGACCATCAGTCGCTCAACGCCCCCAGGCTCGCCCGGATCGCCGCCGAATCGGGCATAACCATGCTCACCGTGCACGGCCGCACCAGGCAGATGTTCTACACCGGCACCGCCGACTGGGATTTCATCGCCGAGGTCAAGGCGGCGAGCCCGCTGCCGGTGATCGCCAACGGCGATATCATCAGCGAGGACGATGCGGTCGAGGCGCTGCGCCGCTCGGGCGCGGATGGGGTGATGATCGGGCGCGGCTGCTATGGCCGGCCCTGGCTGACCGCCGCGATCGCCCATTACCTGAGCACCGGGGAGCGCCGGCCGGAGCCCGATCTGGCGATGCAGAAGCACATCCTGCTGCGCCACTATGACGCCATGCTGTCGCATTTCGGCACCGAGCCCGGGCTGCGGCTGGCGCGCAAGCATATCGCCTGGTATTCGCGCGGCCTCACCGGATCGGCCGAATTCCGCGCCTCCATCATGCGCTGCGCCGAGGTCCCCGCTGTGCTCGAATTGATCGACCGTTTCTATGACCCGCTGATCGAGCGCGGCGCCGTGCGCCACCACAGCCGCGACGCCGTGCTGGCCGAAGCCGCGTGAAGAACGTTGTCGCCCGCGCGGCACTCAACCTGGTCGGGCGGCGCGACGCCAGCCGACCGCCCGACGCCGCCGCCGTGCTCTCCGCGCTGCCGGTGCCGGTGGTGCTGATCGACGCCGAGAACCGCTTCCGCTTCCTCAACCATGCCGGCGAGCAGTTCCTCGGCATCTCCGCAGCCCAGGCCGCGCGCCTGCCGCTGACCGATATGGTGCCGGCGGACAGCCCGATCTTCCTGCTGATCGACCAGGTCCGGCGTCACGGGGTCACGGTCTCGGACCATGACATGACGCTCGACGGGCCGCGCCTGCGCAAGCTCGGCGTCACCGTGCAGGCGACCCCCTTGCCGGAGGAGCCGGGCGCGGTGCTGCTGGCGTTCCAGGATGCCTCCGCCGCGCGGACCCTGGACCGCCAGCTCAGCTTCCGCAGCGCGGCGCGCTCGGTCACCGGGATGGCCGCGATCCTGGCGCACGAGGTCAAGAACCCGCTCTCCGGCATCCGCGGCGCCGCACAGCTGCTGGAGGCCTCGGTGAGCGAGGCCGACCAGGAACTGGCCGTGCTGATCCGCGACGAGGCCGACCGCATCCGCGCCCTGGTGGAGCGGATGGAGGTGTTCGGCGACAAGCCGTTCGACCGCGGCGCGGTCAACATCCATCGCGTGCTGGAGCATGTCCGCCGCCTCGCCCATACCGGTTTCGCCACCCACATCCGCATCCACGAGGTCTATGACCCGTCGCTGCCGCCGGTGTTCGGCAACCGCGACCAGCTCGTCCAGGTGGTACTCAACCTGGTCAAGAACGCGGCCGAGGCGCTGAGCGATGCCGCCGTCGCCAACCCCGACATCACCCTGCTGACCGCCTACCAGCACGGCATGCGGCTGGCCGTGCCGGGCTCGGCGCGGCGCATGGAGCTGCCGCTGGTGGTCACCGTGCGCGACAACGGTCCGGGCATCGCCGAGGATATCCGCGCCAACCTGTTCGACCCCTTCGTCACCTCGCGCCCCGCCGGCAGCGGCCTCGGCCTGGCCTTGGTGGCCAAGATCATCGCCGACCACGGCGGCACCATCGAGGTCGACAGCCGTCCCGGCCGCACCGAATTCCGTTTGCACCTGCCGATTTTCCCTGACGACCAACCCTGATTTCAGGCGCCAGCATGACCCCCCCCACCGTCTTGATCGCCGATGACGACCGCTCGATCCGCACCGTGCTGACCCAGGCGCTCGGGCGCTCCGGCTACCAGGTGCGTTCGACCTCCAACGCCGCCACGCTGTGGCGCTGGGTGGAGGATGGCGAAGGCGATCTGGTGATCACCGATGTGGTGATGCCCGACGAGAACGGGCTCGATCTGCTGCCGCGCATCCGCCGCCTGCGGCCTGATCTGCGGGTGATCGTGATGAGTGCGCAGTCGACCCTGATGACGGCGGTGAAGGCCGCGCAGCGCGGCGCGTTCGAGTATCTGCCCAAGCCGTTCGACCTCAAGGAACTGCTCGCCGTGGTCGGCCGCGCCCTGGCCGCCCCGGTGCCGGAACTGGCGGCGAGCGAGCCGGTGGCGCGCGACTCGGAGGAGCGGCTGCCGCTGATCGGCCGATCCGCGGCGATGCAGGAGATCTATCGCACCATCGCCCGGCTCACCACGGCGGACCTGACGGTGATGATCAACGGCGAGAGCGGCACCGGCAAGGAGCTCGTCGCCCGCGCGTTGCACGACTATGGCCGCCGCCGTACCGGCCCCTTCGTCGCCATCAACATGGCCGCCATCCCGCGCGAACTGATCGAGAGCGAGCTGTTCGGCCACGAGCGCGGCGCCTTCACGGGTGCGACCACGCGCAGCCCCGGCCGCTTCGAACAGGCCGCCGGCGGCACCTTGTTCCTCGACGAGATCGGCGACATGCCGGCCGAGGCGCAGACCCGGCTGCTGCGGGTGCTGCAGGAGGGCGAATACACCACCGTGGGCGGGCGCACCCCGATCCGCGCCAATGTCCGCATCATCGCCGCCACCCATCGCGACCTGCGCGCGGCGATCCGCCAGGGCCAGTTCCGCGAGGATCTGTTCTACCGGCTCAACGTGGTGCCGATCCGGCTGCCGCCGCTGCGCGAACGCGCCGAGGACGTGGGCGACCTCGCGCGCCACTTCCTCGACCGCGCCGTCAGCGACGGGCTGCCGGCCAAGACCCTCGACCAGCCCGCGATCGAGGCGATGCGGGCCTATCGCTGGCCCGGCAACGTGCGCGAGCTCGAGAACCTGATGCGCCGGCTCGCGGCGCTGTGCCCGGACGAGATCGTCGGCGCCGCGGCGGTCGAGGCCGAGCTCGATGTCGCCGAGACCCCGCTGCCGGCCGCCGCCACCGCTTCCAGCGGACCGGAGCCGCTGGCGCGCGCGGTGGAGCGCCATATCCGCCAGTTCCTCGCCGCCCACCAGGACGGGATGGCGCCATCGGACATCTATGACCGGGTGCTGGCCGAGGTCGAGCGGCCGCTGATCCTGATGACGCTCTCGGCCACGCGCGGCAACCAGATCAAGGCCGCCGCGATGCTGGGGCTGAACCGCAACACCCTGCGCAAGAAAATCCGCGATCTCGAAATCCCGGTCATCCGGGGCATCGCCTGACCGCCATGCGCGCAGCCCCGATGAACCGGGTCGGCCGATGAGCGAGATCGCCGGCCCGCCGCCGCGCCGCGGCCTGCTCGGGCATATCGCCAATCTGGTGCTGGGCAAGGCGGCGACGCTGATCCTGGCCGCCTGCGCGCTCACGCTCGGCATCGCCACGTTCGTGGTGCTCGCCGGTCGCCTGCCCGGGCCGGAGCAGGTGATCGGGCTGGTGCTGGCCAACCTGATTTCGCTGCTGCTGCTGGGCGCGGTGCTGGCGGGCCGGCTCACCCGGATGTGGATGGAGCGCCGGCGCGGCGCGGCCGGGGCGCGGCTGCATGTCCGCCTGGTGCTGCTGTTCAGCGGGGTGGCGCTGACGCCGACGATCGTGGTGGCGGTGTTCTCCACCGGCTTCTTCAATCTCGGCATCCAGCACTGGTTCGCCGAGCCGGTGCGCACCGCGCTGCAGGAGAGCCTCAACGTCAGCCGCGGCTATCTGGAGGAGCATCGCAACAACATCCGCGCCGACGCGCTGGCCATGGCCGCCGATCTCTCGCGCGCGGCCCGCGCCCAGAACGCCACCGCCGACAGTTTCGCTGACCTGCTCAACGAGCAGACCGCGCTGCGCGGCCTCACCGAGGCGGTGATCTTCGAGCCCGAGACCGGGCAGATCATCGCCTCCTCGTCGGCCATCCTCGCCCCCGCGCTGCCGCCGCCGCCGGGCTGGGCGGTCACGCTGGCGCATGGCGGCGAGGTGGTGGAATTCGCCACCGAGGACGCCGACCGGGTGCGCGCGCTGGTGCAGCTCGACGTCACCCCGGCCTTCATGCTCTCGATCAGCCGGCCGGTCGATGCCCGCATCCTGCAATACATGCGCAGCGCCGAGGAGGGCTTCGCCCTCTACAAGCGGCTCGACGAGAACCGCTCCGGCCTGCAGATCACCTTCGCCCTGATCTTTGCCCTGCTCGCGCTGCTGGTGCTGGCGGCGGCGATCCTGATCGGGCTGGTGCTGGCCAACCAGATCGCGCGGCCGGTCGGCGGGCTGATCGCCGCGGCCGAGAAGGTGCGTGGCGGCGACCTCACGGTGCGGGTGCCGGAATGGGCCGGCGGCGACGAGCTGGTGGGCCTGGCGCGCGCCTTCAACCGCATGACCGGCCAGCTCGGCGCCCAGCGCGGCGAGCTGCTCAACGCCTATGCCCAGCTCGACGAGCGCCGCCATTTCACCGAGGCGGTGCTCTCCGGGGTCTCCGCCGGGGTGATCGGGCTCGACGCCGACGGCGCCATCGAGCTGCCCAACCGCGCCGCCTCGGTGCTGCTCGGCCGCGACCTGCGCGCCACCATCGGGCAGGATCTGGCCGAGGCCATCCCCGAATTCGCGCCGCTGCTCGCCGAGGCCCGCGCCGGCGCCGACAGCCGCCCGCGCACCGCCGAGGTGCAGATCGGCCCGCCCACCGCGCGGCGCACGCTGCTGCTGCGGATCGGGGCCGACGCCGACAGCATGCGCCATTTCGGCTTCGTCGCGACTTTCGACGACATCACCGAGCTGCAATCGGCCCAGCGCAAGGCCGCCTGGGCCGATGTCGCGCGGCGCATCGCCCACGAGATCAAGAACCCGCTGACCCCGATCCAGCTGTCCGCCGAACGGCTCAAGCGCCGCTTCACCAAGGAAATCACCTCCGACCCCGAGACCTTCGCCAGCCTCGCCGACACCATCGTCCGCCATGTCGGCGATATCGGCCGCATGGTCGACGAGTTCTCCTCCTTCGCGCGCATGCCGCAGCCGGTGATGCAGCCGGAGGATGTCGGCCGCATCGTGCGCGAATCACTCATCCTCCAGCGCAACGCCCATCCCGAGATCGACTACGCCACCGCCCTGACGGCGCGTGGCCCGGTGGCGAAATGCGACCGCCGGCTGATCGGCCAGGCGCTGACCAACCTGTTGCAGAACGCCGCCGATGCCATCGCCATGCGCGGGGGCGGAGCCGGGCGCATCGCCATCGCGCTCTGGACGCAGGAGAGCGAACTCGTCATCGAAGTGGCCGATGACGGACTCGGCCTGCCCGGGCAGGATCGCGACCGGCTCACCGAGCCCTATGTGACGCACAAGCCGAAGGGAACCGGACTTGGCCTGGCCATCGTCAAGAAGATCATGGAAGACCATGGCGGGCGCCTCGGCCTCGCCGAGCGCCTGCCCACCGCCGACTGGCCCGGCAGCGGCGCCGTCGCCTCCCTCGTCCTGCCGTATCCCGGAGCCTGAACGTGGCGCATGACATCCTGATCATCGACGACGAGCCCGACATCCGCATGCTCGTCGCCGGCATCCTGGAGGACGAGGGCTACGAGACCCGCCAGGCCGGCGACGCCGACACCGC
Source organism: uncultured Rhodospirillales bacterium (assembly GCA_903928895.1). GTDB lineage: Bacteria > Pseudomonadota > Alphaproteobacteria > Acetobacterales > Acetobacteraceae > CAIYPH01. Next base: position 39,661 of record CAIYSR010000123.1, read on the forward strand.
GCTGGCCGCCTTCCGCATCCGCCGCCCCTCGCTGGTGATCCTCGACATCTGGCTGCAAGGCAGCAGCCTCGACGGCATCGGCATCCTGGCGGCGTTCCAGCGCGAGGAGCCGGAGATCCCGGTGGTGATGATCTCGGGCCACGGCACCATCGAGATGGCGGTCAACGCGATCCAGCTCGGCGCCTATGATTTCCTGGAGAAGCCGTTCCAGTCCGACCGGTTGGTGCTGATCGCCCGGCGCGCCTTGCAGGCCGCCGCCCTGGCCCGCGAGAACGCCGAGCTGCGGCTGCGCGCGGGGCCGGAGACCGAGCTGACCGGCGCGAGCAGCCATGTCCATGCCTTGCGCAGCGCGGTCGAGCGGGTGGCGCCGACCGGCTCGCGGGTGATGATCACCGGCGCCGCGGGCTCGGGCAAGGAGGTGGTGGCGCGGATGATCCATGCCCGTTCGCGCCGCGCCGAGGGGGCGCTGGTGGTGCTCAACTGCGCCATCCTCAACCCTGCCCGCTTCGAGGAGGAATTGTTCGGCGTCGAGGCCACGTCCGAGCATCCGCGCCGCGCCGGGGTGCTGGAGCGCGCCCATGGCGGCACCCTGCTGCTCGACGAGGTCGCCGACATGCCGCTGGAGACCCAGGGCAAGATCGTCCGAGCCTTGCAGGAGCAGTCCTTCGAGCGGGTCGGCGGCGGCAGCCGGGTGAAGGTGGATATCCGCGTCATCGCCACCTCCAACCGCGATCTCCAGGCCGAGATCGGCGGCGGCAGGTTCCGCGAGGATTTGTTCTACCGGCTCGCCGTGGTGCCGCTGCGGGTGCCGGCGCTGAAGGAGCGGCGGGAGGACGTGCCCGAGCTGGCGCGCTACTTCCTGGCCAAATCGGCCGAGGCCGCCGCCATGGCGCCGCGCGAATTGTCGCCGGACGCACTCGCCGCGCTGCAAACCCATGACTGGCCCGGCAATGTCCGCCAGCTCCGCAACCTGATGGACTGGCTGATGATCATGGCCCCGGGCCACGCCGCCGACCCGATCCGCGCCGACATGCTGCCGCCCGAGATCGGCGCCAAGGCCCCTGCCCTGCTGGCCGACCCCGGAGCCGACGTGATGGCGTTGCCGCTGCGCGAGGCGCGCGACCTGTTCGAGACCCAGTATCTCCAGGCCCAGCTCGTCCGCTTCGCCGGCAATATCAGCCGCACCGCCCAGTTCGTCGGCATGGAGCGCAGCGCGCTGCACCGCAAGCTCAAGCAGCTCGGTGTCAACACGGACGAGCGGGGATGAGCGCCGTGGCCCCCCCAAAAACCGCCGCCGTCCTCGTCGCCGCCGGCAGCGGCAGCCGCTTTGGCGCCGAACTGCCCAAGCAGTTCCAGCGCATCGCCGGGCAGACCGTGCTGCGCCACGCCGCCGCGGCGCTGGCCGCCGGCGTCGACCTGCTGCAACCCGTGGGCGACGCCACCGCCATCGACGCCGCGTTGGAAGGTATCCCGCACCTCCCGGTGGTGCCCGGCGGCGCCACCCGCCAGGCCAGCGTGCGTGCCGGGCTCGATGCCCTCGCAGCCCACGCCCCGGCGCGCGTGCTGGTGCATGACGGCGCCCGACCGCATATCCCGCACGGGCTGATCGCCGCGCTATGGGCTGCGCTCGACCACCATCCCGGCGCCATCCCCGCCGTGCCGGTGGCCGATACGATCAAGCGTGGCCTCGGCGGTGTGATCGCGGCGACGGTGCCGCGGGAGAATCTGTTCCGCGCACAGACGCCGCAGGCCTTCCATTTCGCGGTCCTGCATGACCTGCACGCCCGCCTGCCGGATGGCATCGCCACCGACGACGCCGCCCTGCTGGAGGCCGCCGGGCTGCCGGTCGCCCTGGTCGCGGGCAGCGAGGACAACATCAAGCTGACCTATCCGGAGGATCTCGTGCGGCTCGAACGCATCCTGACGCCCGCCCTGTTCCCGCGCGTCGGCACCGGCTACGACGTCCATGTCCTGGCGGCGGGCCGCAAGCTGATCCTGTGCGGGGTCGAAATCCCCCATGACCTGGGACTCGACGGGCATTCGGACGCCGATGTCGGCATCCACGCCCTGTGCGATGCGATCTACGGCGCGCTGGCCGAGGGCGACATCGGACGGCACTTCCCGCCGAGCCAGGCGCAATGGAAGGACGCCGACAGCGCGCGCTTCCTGCGCCACGCCGGCCAGCGCATCGCCGCGCGCGGCGGCCGCCTGCTCAATGCCGATGTGACCCTGATCTGCGAGCAGCCCAAGATCGCGCCCCACGCTGCGGCGATGATGACCCGCCTCGCGGAACTGCTGGGCGTCGATGCCAGCCGCATCTCGGTCAAGGCCACGACCACCGAGCGGCTGGGCTTCACCGGGCGGATGGAGGGCATCGCCGCCCAGGCGGTGGCGACGGTGCTGCTGCCGGACTGATGCCCGGGGGAAACGCCCCCCGGGACGCCACTCAGCCCTTCTTCTTGCCTTTCGGCTTCTCCGCATAATGCCCGCCCGCCATCGCGGCGCGCACCTCGGCCGCATTGGTCGCGGCCCGCAGTGCGGCGATCTTCTCGGCCTCGTCGGCCAGCATCGCCTGGGCGTTGGCCAGCACGGCTTCGGCCTTGTCGGCGGGGAACTTCACCGCGCCGTTCTCGTCCATGTGGATCAGTTCGCCCGGCGCCACATCCATGCCGCCGACCGAGACCGGGACATTGACCGACTGCACCGCCATTTCACCATGCCCGGCGGTGACGCCGCCGAGCAGCATCTGGAAATCAAGCCGGCGGATGGCGTCCACATCGCGCGAGGGGCCGTTCGACAGCAGCCCCTTGCAGCCCACCGCCAGCATCGAGCTGACCATGATCTCGCCGGCGAGCCCGGCCTTGGCCATGATGCCCTCGGGCCATTTCTGCTGGATCACCAGGATGGTCGGCTTCTTCATCGCGTCCAGCGCGTCGACCACGTCCATGAACGACAGGCGGCCGGAGAAATTGGGGTCGGGCAGGCCGAAGACGCAGGTCACGGCGTAGCCGATGATGGCGCCCTTCTCGGGATAGATGCAGCGGATCGAGGTGTCGGTGTACCAGTTCTCGGTCCACGGGTTGTAGAGGCCGAGGCAGAGCGGGTTCTTGGGGTAGGTCGCGACCACGTTGGTGATGGTGGGGGTGTCGATCTTGCGCAGTTCGGCGAAGAGCTTGTCGTCGGGCGACTTGGCCATGGTTGGGTTTCCTCCTGGGGCGGCGCAAGCCTCCGCCAGCGCGGCCGGTTTCGCAAGAGGCTGGGGCGCCGGCGAGGCGGCGTATTTTAGCGGCGGCGCGGCGCAAACGCCGATATAGTCGCAGCGGGGAACGCGTCTCATCACTCCAGGCAGGCGACCACCACATGGCGGCAACGGATCAGGAACAGGCGCACACCGGGCCGGATGCCCCCGCACCCGGCGACCCGGCCGTACCGGTGGAGTTGCGGCACGAGAAGCGGCAGCGGGTGATCAAGTCGGCCAAGATCATGGCCGGCGCCGCGGTGTTCGACTGCGTGGTGCTGGACGTCTCGCCGCGCGGGGCACGGGTGCGCACCAGCGCGGTGGTGGTGGTGCCGGAGCATGTGGTGCTGCAATTCCGCGGCGGCGCGGCGTTTGCGGCGCGGCTGACCTGGGCGCGCGGGATGCAAATGGGCTTCGCGCTGGACGGCCCGGCGCCGATGACGGCGCAGGCCGGGCTGCGCGCCCTGGCGGCCTGGGAGAGCCTGCCATCGACCGGGCTCGCCCGATCCATGGCGATCTTGCGCGAGGAGGGGTTTTTCGACGACCCCGAACTCGCCGAGGTCGCTGCGCGGGCGGAGGAGGCCTATGCCAGGTTCACTGCCACGCTGCGCACGCGGATCAGCGTAAGGTAGGGTTACGGCTTCTCGCCGCGCGCCAGCCGGGCCTGGATGTCGTCGAGGCAGGGCACCAGCTCGGCGATGCTGTCGACCACGTAGTGCGCGCCGGATTGCAGCAGCTTCGCCGCCGCGCGCGCCCGCAGCCGGGCCTGCTCCGCGGGCGCCGTCGCGCACCATGCGGCGTGGGACAGGCCGACCTCGTTGCCCGAGATCGAGAACCCCACCGTCCACATGCCGGCGTTCAAACCCTCCTCGATGCCGGGCACGGTGTCGTCCACTTTGACGCAGGCCTCGACATGGCCGACGCCGAGGGCGATCACGTTTTGCAGCGCCATGAACGGGAACGGCCGGCCGCGCTTGACGTCGGTGGAGCAGAAGATGGCGTCGACCTCGAAGCCCTGGCGCTTGGCGTCGGCGGCGTTGACCGCCATCATCGCGCGGTCGTAGCCGCTGGTGGAGCCGAGCCGGATGCCGCGCCGGCGCATCTCGGCGGCGGCTTCCAGGGTGCCGGGGATGAGATCGGAATACTGCGACAGGCATTGGAGCTGGAGCGGGATGAAATCGGCGTACATCGCGTCGATATCGGCCTCGCCCGGCGCCCGCCCATGCGCCGCCCGCCAGCGCGCCTGCACCGGGTCGAGCGCGGCGATGGTGGCGATGTGCTCGCGCTTGCCCGCGCCCATCGGGCCGCGCGCCTCGGCCATGTCGATGGCGACGCCCTGGCGCTGGAACACCTCGACGAACACCACCGCGGGGGCGACGCAGCCGAAATCGAGCGTGGTGCCGGCCCAGTCGAGGATCACGGCCTCGATCGGCCCGCGATAGGTGCGGCGATAGGTATAGGACATCACGATGGCTCCGGTTCGTTCGATGGCGCAGCAATGGCGCCGGGTCGATTATAAATCAAATCGATTGTTTCTATGCATTTCATAGACGCCACCCATGACCCTTGACGAGCGCGCAGCCAAACGGATGGAAGTTTTTTGCTTCTTTTTTTCAAAAAAGAAGCCCTTCCCTTCAAACCGGAAACAACCGCATCACCGCCGCCGCCGCCTGCGCCGCGTGCGCGTGTGCGTTGGCCGCGGTCTCGGGTTCTGCGGTTCCGAGCAGGTGCTGGAGGATCAGGTCGGCGACCAGCAGCGAGAGGAACTGCGCCGCCATCAGCTCGGGCGGGCCGGCGCCGAGCAGCCCGGCCGCCTGGGCCGCCTGCATCAGGCCGCGCACGGCCTGGAAACTCGCCATCCGCCCTTCGGCGTGCAGGGTCTCGGCGATTTCAGGGGCGGAGGCCGCCTCCTGGACGATCAGCCGGTAGGTCGCGATCACTTCGGGCTCGGCCACGCCCTGGCGCAGGCCGGCGCCGTAGCGGATCAGCAGCGCCACCAGCTCGTCGCGCGTGCAGGGCGGCGGCAGGTCGAGCGGGGCCTGCATCGCGCGCGACCGCGCCTTGACGCAGGCGGCGAGGATATCGCGCTTGCCGGCGAATTCGCTGTAGAGGTCACGCTTGGAGACCTTGGCCGCCGAGGCGATCGCCAGCGTGCTGGTGCCGGCATAGCCGCGCTGCATGAACAGGGCGAAGGCCGCATGCAGGATGCGCTGGCGCCGGCTGGGGGCGTCGGGTGCAGGCGGTATCGCGGGAGAGCGGGATGTTTCCATTTTGTCACTTGCGGCGGTACCGGTCCGTACCTAGGGTTTGTCGGTACCGACTGGTACCGTTATACACCAGCCTCGCCTCGCGTCCATCCACAGCAGGATCCCGCCATGACCGACGCCCCCGCCGTGCGCCTGCACGACGTCGAGAAGACCTATGAGGAGGAGGGCCTGCGGGTGACCGCGCTGGCCGGCATCACCGCCGATATCCCGCGCGGCCGCTTCGTGATGATCGTTGGCCCCTCGGGCAGCGGAAAATCCACCCTGCTCAACCTGATCGGCTGCATCGACCGGCCGACGCGCGGCACGGTGGAGGTCGCGGGGCAGGCGATCGCGGCGCTGTCGGATGACCGGCTGACCGATTTCCGCGCCCGCGCGGTGGGTTTCGTGTTCCAGAACTTCAACCTCTTTCCGGTGCTCTCGGCCTACGAGAACGTCGAATACCCGCTGCTGCTGCTTGGCCTTACCGCCAAGGAGCGGCGCGAGCGCACCATGGCGATGCTCGAGCAGGTCGGCCTCGCCGAGCAGGCGCGGCAGCGGCCGAACCAGCTTTCGGGCGGGCAGAAGCAGCGCGTTGCCATCGCCCGCGCGCTGGTCAAGGGACCCAGCCTGGTGCTGGCGGACGAGCCCACCGCGAACCTCGATTCGGCCAACGGCGCGGCCATCATCGCCCTGATGCGCGAGGTCCAGCGCCAGCACGCCACCAGCTTCGTATTTTCCACCCACGACCCGCAATTGATGTCCCACGCCGACGAAACCTTCACCCTGAAGGACGGCAAACTCGTCGGCCACCATATGGCGGAGGCCGCGTGATGCTGTTCAAGCTCGCCTTCCGCAACATCCTGCGCAACCGCCGCCGCTCCGTGATGTCGATCGGTGCGATCGCCGTCGGGGCCATCGCCATGGTGCTGTTCGGCGGTTTCGTGGCGCTGATCATCCTCGGCGTGCAGACCGACACGGTCCGCCGCGCTGGCCATCTGGCGATCTACCGCAACGGGTTCTTCACCTTCGGCTCCGGCAATCCCGCCGCCTGGGGCATGCAAGGCTACCGCGATGTGCTGGAGATGGTGCGCGCCGACCCGGTGCTGGCGCCGATGACCGTGGTGGCGACACCGACGGTGGCGCTGTTCGGCATCGCCGGGAATTTCGAGGTCGAGGCCTCGCGCACCTTCATCGGCACCGGCGTGGTGCCGCATGACCGCGACTTGATGCGGCGCTGGAATCCCTATGCGCTGCCATACGGCACCATGGTGCCGACCGGGCTCGACGATGGCGACATCACCAAGGGGGTGGTCGGCACCGGGCTGGCGCGCATTCTCGGCCTGTGCGAGGCGCTCAAGCTGTCGGACTGCCCGCCCGCGCAGGTCAAGGAGAAATCCGACGTGCCGGTGGTGGCTGACATCGCGGCCCTGGCCGACAGCGAGAAATCCGCCAATGCCGAGCCGCCCGATACCCGCCCGCACATCGACCTGCTCGCCGCCACCGCCGGCGGCGCCCCCAACGTGATTTCGATGGTGGTGACGCGGGCGGACCGGCAGGGGGTCAAGGAACTCGATGATGCCTCCGTGATCATGCATTTCGATCTCGCGCAGCAGCTGCTCTATGGGCGCGGCGAAAAGCGCGCGATCGCCATCGTTCTGCAACTCACCGAGACCGCCGACATGCCCGCTGCGAAAGCGCGGGTGAACGCCTTGATCAAGGCCCGCGGGCTCGATCTGGAGGTGCGCGACTTCATCGAGATCGCGCCCTTCTACGGGCAGGTGCTCGGCATGTTCGGCGCCATCTTCACCTTCATCGCCGCCATCATGGGGGTGATCGTGCTGTTCACGGTGGTCAACACCATGGGCATGAGCGTGATGGAGCGCACCGCCGAAATCGGCACGGCGCGGGCCATCGGGCTCCGGCGCAGCGGCATCCGGCGCCAGTTCCTGCTCGAGGGCTGGATTCTCGGCGCCATCGGCGCCACGGTCGGCATCGTGCTGGCGCTCGGCATCGCCGTGCTCGTCAACCATGCCGGACTGACCTGGCTGCCGCCGGGGCAGTCGGCGCCGTCGCCCTTGGCGGTGAAGATCGACGGGATGTGGAAATTGCACGGCGGCATCTGGATTGGGCTCATGGTCATGACCACCCTGGCCGCCATCATCCCGGCCAATCGCGCGGCCAAACTGCCGGTCGTCGATGCGCTGCGCCATGTATAGGAGCCCGCCGATGCACCGCCGCACCCTGCTCGCCACCCCTGCCCTCCTGCTCGCCGCCCCGGCCGGCGCCCAGACCGCGCCGATCGGGGCGCAGGAGATGGTCGCCGCCGCCGACGCCATCCGCAATCCGGGCCAGCCCTTCCGTGTCACCTCGACGCTGACCGACTATGTCGGCGGGCGGCCGAAGGACAAGGTGGTGCTGGTGGTGTTCGCCCGCGAGGACAAGAAGAGCGGGCAGTTCAACAACCTGGTGCGCTACGTCGAGCCGCCGCGCGACGCCGGCAAGCTGGTGCTGTACGCCGGCTCCACCTTGTGGTTCTACGATCCGGCGTCCAAGGCCGCGGTGCGGATCTCGGCGCAGCAGCGCCTGGTCGGCCAGGCCTCGAACGGCGATGTGCTCACCATCAACATGCAACGCGACTACAAGGCCAAGCTGATCGGCGCCGAAACCTTGCAGGACGCCGACCGCCAGAGCCGTGCGACCTGGCATCTCGACCTCGCCGCCGGCGGGCCGGATGCGATCTACAGCCGCATCGAGATGTGGCTGGAGCAGGGCACCTACCGGATGGTGAAGGGCAAGTTCTACTCCGACTCCGGACGGCTGCTGAAGGTGGCGTATTACCGGCGCTATATCGAGCAGCTCGGCGTCATCCGCCCGAGCGAGACCATCCTGATCGATGCGGTGGACAGTTCGCTGGTCACCTCGGTGGCCTCGTCGGACATGCGGGCGCAGGAAATCCCGGATGCCTGGTTCCAGCGCGACTACCTGCCCCGGCTGAAGCTCGACTGATGCGGCGCCTCCTGGCCCTGGGCCTGCTCGCCGCGTTGCCGCTGGTCCAGGACGCGAGGGCGGACGAGAACGCCGATCTCGACATGATCCCGGGCGCCGTCGCCACCGCCGCCGCGCCGCCGGCCGAGACCGCGCCGGCCGGCGGCAAGCTGTCGCTGGAGAACGCGGCGGGGCTCAGCGGGCTGCGTCCCCTGGCGGTGCCGCTGCCCGGGCGCACGCCGCCGCGCTGGGGCGACCGCACCAGCCTCGACGGGCGCTGGGAATGGAATCTCGGGCACGATGTGCGCCTCAATGTCAGCGACCGGCTCGACGTCTTCGCGCGCGACGGGCTGGCGTTCGGCCAGGGCCGGACGGCGGCCAACAATCTTCGCGAGGCCTATCTGACCTGGGAGGCCGCGCCCCGGCTCTATGTCGAGGCCGGGCGGATCAATGTCCGCAACGGGGTCGCGCTCGGGTTCAACCCGACCGATTATTTCCGCGCCGGCTCGGCGGTCGACCAGGCCACCGCCGACCCCTCGGCGCTGCGCGAGAACCGGCTCGGCACGATGATGCTGCGCGGCCAGCACATCGCCGAATGGGGCTCGGTCAGCTTCGCCTACGCGCCCAAGCTGTTCGAGCCCGCCCGCATCGGCCAGGGCGCCACGGCGCCGCTCGACCCGCATCTCGACCGCACCAACGCCGCCGCGCGCTGGCTGCTGACGCTGCATCCCGATCTCGGCGACATCGCACCGGAGCTGCTGGTGTTTAACCAGAGCGGGCGCACCAGCCTTGGCGCCAATCTGACCGCGCCGGTGGGCCAGCAGATCGTGGCCTATGCCGAATGGTCCGGTGGCGCCGCCCAGGGGCTGGCGGCGGAGGCGATCGGCTATGGCATCCGCACTTTCACGCTGCCCTCGACGGTACGAGGGCTGGCGGGCACGGCTCAGGGGTTCCGCAACGATCTCGCCGTCGGGTTCGCCTGGACGGGGGAATCGAAGGTCACCGTCAATCTCGAATATCTGTTTCACGAGGCCGGGTTCTCGCGCACGGACTGGCGGCGCTGGTATGCCGCCGGGCGGAGTTCGCCGCTGCTGGCCGGGGTGATGTGGTACGAGCGCGGCTACGCGGCGGACCAGCAATATCCGGCCGGGCGGCAGCAGATGTTCGTCCGCGCGAGCTGGCCGGACGCGATCGCGCGCGATATCGACCTGACCGCGCTGAGCTTCGTCAGCCTCGATGATGGCTCGGCGCTGGCACAGGTCTCGGCCAACTGGAACATCGACCGGCAGTGGTCGGCGGCGGCCTATCTGGCGGCCAATCTGGGCCCGCCGCGAAGTATCTACGGCAGCCTGAAATCGGCGATTAGTGCGACGGCGCAGGTGGTCAGGTATTTTTGAAGCAAGCGCTTCTTTTTGAAAAAAGAAGCAAAAACTTCTATCCGTTTGGCTTTGTCCTCTCCCGGGAGAAGAGGAAGCCAAACGGACAAAAGTTTTTTGGTTCTTTTTTTCAAAAAAGAACAGTCTTAATGCTTGGGCGCCTTCTCCAGCCTGTGATCATCCCCGAGACGAGCCCGGTTGGTCAGATTCCGGGCCGCACGCCCAGAATATGGGCAATCGCGTGGGTCAGGTCGGGGCGGTTGAGGGTGTAGATGTGGAATTCGTCGATGCCGTTGGCCTGCAGCAGGCGGGCCTGCTCGGCGGCGACGATGGCGGCGATCATGCGGCGCAGCTCGGGGTCCTCGTCGGTGCCCTCGAACATGTGGCCGAGCCAGGCCGGCAGGGCGACGCCGGAAAGTTCGGAGAAGCGCTTCGCCTGGGCGAAATTGGTCACCGGCAGGATGCCGGGCACGATCGGCGCGGTGATGCCGGCGGCGAGGCAGAGGTCGAGGAAGCGCAGATAGGTCTCGGTCTCGAAAAAGTAGTTGGTGATCGCCCTGGTGGCCCCGGCATCGAGCTTGCGCTTGAGGTTCTCGAGATCGGCCAGCGGGTTGCGCGCGGCAGGGTGAACTTCGGGGTAGGCGGCGACCGAGATCTCGAAGGGGTGCAGGCGGGCGAGGCCGGCCACCAGGTCGGAGGCATAGGCGTAGCCGTCGGCGTGCGGCTCATAGGCGCCGCCGCCGGGGACATCGCCGCGCAGGGCGACGATGTGGCGCACGCCGGCCTGCCAGTAACCGTCGGCGATGGTATCGATCTCGGCCCGCGCGGCACCGACGCAGGTGAGGTGCGCCGCCGGGGTCAGCGCCGTGTCGGTGACGATGCGGGCTACGGTGGCATGGGTGCGCGCCTGGGTGGAGCCGCCGGCGCCGTAGGTGACGGAGACGAAGCGCGGCGCCAGCGGGGCCAGCCGGTCGATGCAATGCCAGAGCTGGGTTTCCATCGCCTCGGTCTTGGGCGGCATGAACTCGAAGGACAAGGCGGGGGCGGGATGCTCGGCGCTGCGCGCGGGCAATTTGCCGATCCGGGTGCCGGTGAGCCAGCGGGCGAGGGTTGGAGTATGGTGCATCGCTGCTAGATCGACCGGATCGGGCGCGGTTGCAAGGGCGACACCGCGATTTTGTCGGACGCCGCGCGGCGCGCCAACCGTTCAATAAGCGGGCCGATCAATATTTTGTTCATCTGTCATGCTCAGACTGCCGTATGCATGCGCGGACTGCCTATATGCTGGATCAGCCCGCCCGACACGTTCATATAGGGCTCCTGGAGCCCGAGGATCACGATGCGCCCGTCATTCCGCCCGCTGCTTCTCACCCTGGCCCTCCTCGCGAGTGCCGCGCTCGCCGGCTGCGCCACGCCGCCCCCGGCCGACGATCCCGATGCGATCGCCGAATTCAAGGAGAACAACGACCCGCTGGAACCCACCAACCGGTTCTTCTACCAGGTCAATGACGCGCTCGATACGGTGCTGCTCAAGCCGCTGGCGATCGGCTATCGCGGGCTGCTGCCGGCGCCGCTGCTCACCGGGGTGCACAATGCGCTGTCCAACCTGGGGGCCCCGGTGGTGTTGGCCAACGACGTGATGCAGGGCAAGCCGCAGCGCGCCGGCCACACGCTGACGCGCTTCGTCATCAACAGCACGATAGGGGTGGGTGGACTGATCGATGTCGCGACCGACCTCGGCTGGCCCGGCCATGACGCCGATTTCGGCATGACGCTGGCGGTCTGGGGCGTGCCGGACGGGGTGTTCCTGTTTCTGCCGGTGCTGGGCCCGAGCAATCCGCGCGACGCGGTCGGCTTCGGGGTCGACACGTTCGGGCTCGATCCCTGGGGCTGGGTGGGCAAGGGCGTCACGGTATCGGACCTGCGGCTGACCCGCACCGGGGTTTCGGCGGTGGATACGCGGGCCGGGTTCCTCGATGATCTGGACAAGCTCAAGGCCCAGGCGCTCGACCCCTATGCCACCATCCGCAGCTTGTCGCGCCAGTTCCGGGCCGGAAAAATAGAGGATGCGCGGGGCGATGTCACCGGCACGGCCGTGAAAAAGTCACCTTAGGGTGGCTATGCTGCGTGCCGTCCTCCCCAGCATGTGGTGAAATCGCGATGATCACACGACGTCTTCTGCTCGGCTCCTCCCTCGTTCTGCTGGCGCTGCCCGCGCCCATGGTCCCGGCCTGGGCGGACGCCACCGACGCGGCACGCGGGCTGATCGTACAGCTTGGCAAGCAATTGACCGATGTCGCGAACGGGCCGGGCTCGGCCGAGGAGCGGCGGGCAGCGCTCGACAAGCTGGTCGATGCGGCGGTTGATGTGGAGGCGGTGGCCCGCTTCTGTCTCGGCCGGTTCTGGCGCACCGCGACGGCGGAACAGCAGCGCGACTACGTCAAGCTGTTCCGCGCGGTGCTGATGCGCAACATCACCGGCAAGGCCGGCGAGTACAAGGGCGTGGCGATGGACGTCGGCAAGGCGCAACCGCGCGAATCCGACGTCGCGGTAAGCTCGGTGGTCAGCCGGCCCGGCAATGCGCCGAACAAGGTGGACTGGATCGTCGGCACCGCCTCCGGCGCGCCGCGCATCATCGACGTGGTGGCCGAAGGCACCAGCCTGCGGCTGACGCAGCGCAGCGACTACTCGGCCTTCCTCGCCAGCCACAACAACGACGTGCAGGCGCTGATCGAGGCGATGAAGGCCCAGGCGGCGGCGCCGGGCTGAGCAGGGCAAGGAAGCGGTTCTTTTTTGGAAAAAAGAACCAAAAAACTATTATCCGGTGGCTTCGCACGCTCCCGGGAGACGCCGCGGCCAAGCGGATGAACGTTTTTTGCTCCTTTTTTTCAAAAAAGGAGCCCTTCCTTCACGCCAGCTTCGGCCGCCCGGACTCCATCAAATGCCGCGTGATCAGCCCGCGCACCGGGGCGGCGAGGTTGCCCACCCGCAGCATCGCGTCGCGCAGCATGCGCACGGGGCGGCGGTCGTCGGTGAACAGCCGCGCCGTGGCGTTGGTGGAGGCGTAGGTCGGCAGCGTCGCCATCCGGTGTTCGCGCTCATAGGCCTTGAGCAGCGCCGGGGCCGCGATGTCGGCCCCCTTGGCGGCGGCGGCGCGGATGCGCCTTGCCAAGGCGTCAGCGCCGCGCAGGCCGAAGTTGAAGCCGTGCGCGGTCACCGGATGCATGCCGACGGCGGCATCGCCGACCAAAGCGAAGCGCTCGGCGACGAAGCGTTCGGCATAGACGGTGACCAGCGGATAGGCGATGCGCTTGCTCACCAGGCGCATCTGGCCGAGCCGCTCGCGGTAGCGCCGGGTGGCTTCGGCGCCGAATGCGGCTTCGTCCAGCGCCATCACCTTGTCCATCTCGCGGGCAGGCAGGGTGAGCACGAAGGAGGAGCGGTTGCCGTTGATCGGCAGCATGGCGATGGTCTGGCCGTAGTCGAACCACTCGGTGGCGACGCCCTCATGCGGCAGATCGTGCTCGACCCGGCAGACCATCATCACCCGGCCGAAATCGCGCATCTGCGCCGGGATGCCCTGGCGCCGGCGCAGTTCCGAAAAGCGGGTGTCGGCGGCGACCACGAGCCGGGCGGTGATCTCGCGTCCGTCGGACAACGTCACCCCGGCGCCCGTTGCCGTGGTCCGCACGGCGGTGACGGAGACCCCGGCCAGCAGCGTGACCTCGGGCTGGGCGATGGCGGTCTGATAGACGGCGGCACGGATCAGGTGGTTGGGGGCGAGATGGCCGAGCGGGCCGCCCGAGGCGGGGGTGAAGTTCATGGCGTAGAGCGAGCCGCCGTTGAGCACGCGGGCGACGGCCATCTCGGATTTCTCGGCATCCGGGATGCGCTCCCAGGCGCCGAGGGCTTGCAGCAGCGCTACCGAGCGGTGGGTGAGCGCGATCTCGCGGCCGTCGAACTCCGGCGCGGCGAGGTCGGCCTCGGGTTGGCGTTCGACCACTGCGACGGCGAGGCCGCTGCCGCCCAGGGCGGTGGCGAGGCTGAGCCCGGCGGGGCCGCCGCCGGCGATGACGATGTCGAACTGCATGGCATGCTCCTGCGCGATGGGCCGGATATGGGGCCGCGCCCCGGGTTTGTCGATGGACACAACCCGGTGCAGATTGCACGGCGATTGCCAGACCGGGAGTTTCACATGGCCAAAGTCATCATTTCCTGCGCCGTCACCGGCGCCATCCACACCCCTTCGATGTCACCGCATCTGCCGATCACGCCGGAGGAGATCGCGGTCTCCTCGATCGCGGCGGCGGAGGCGGGCGCCTCGATCATCCACCTGCACGCGCGCGATCCGCTGACGGGCCAGCCGACGCCGGACCCGGCGGTGTTCATGCAGTTCCTGCCGCGGATCAAGCAGAGCACGGACGCGGTGATCAACATCACCACCGGCGGCGGCCTCGGCATGACGGTGGAGGAGCGGCTGGCCGGGCCGATCCTGGCGAGCCCGGAGATGTGCAGCCTCAACATGGGCAGCATGAACTTCAACATCGCCCGCGCCGGCGACAAGATCACCGAATGGAAGCACGCCTGGGAGAAGCCCTATCTCGACATGACCGAGGACTACATCTTCCGCAACACCTTCAAGGATATCCGCCGAGTGGTGGAGATCATGGGCAAGGGCCACGGCACGCGCTTCGAATTCGAGTGCTACGACGTCGGCCATCTCTACAACCTGGCCTACCTGCTGGACCAGAAGGTGGTGGAGGGGCCGCTGTTCATCCAGTCGATCTTCGGCATCCTCGGCGGCATCGGCGCGGACTATCAGAACCTGCAATTCATGCGCGACACCGCCAACCGGCTGTTCGGCGACCAGTACGTCTGGTCCGTGCTCGCCGCCGGGCGCCACCAGATGGCGTTCACCACCATGGCCGGCATCCTCGGCGGCAATGTGCGGGTGGGGCTGGAGGACAGCCTCTATATCTCCAAAGGCAAACTCGCCAGCTCCAACGCCGAACAGGTCGCCAAGATCAAGCGCATCCTGGAAGACCTCAGCTTCGAAATCGCCTCGCCGGCGGAGGCGCGGGCGATGCTGGCGCTCAAGGGGGGGGATCGAGTGGGATTCTAGAGTAGGCAAGTGGTTCTTTTTTGAAAAAAAGAACCAAAAAACTTTCGCCCGTTTGGCGACGCACTTTCCCGGGAGAAGGCGTCGCCAACGGATAGAAGTTTTTTTGCTTATTTTTTCCAAAAAAAGAAGCGCTTGCCTAAACCGTCGCCCCCGAGCCCAACAGCACCGTCACCTGGCTCGACAGCACGCCCCCATTGCCATGGGCCAGCGCCACGTCGCAGCCGGCGACCTGGCGGGCGCCGGCGTCGCCCTGGATCTGGCGGACCGCCTCGATCAGCACGAGCAATCCATACATGCCGGGATGGCAATAGGACAATCCGCCGCCGCTGGTGTTGACCGGCAGGCTGCCGCCGGGGGCGATGCTGCCGCCGGCGACGAAGCGGCCGCCCTCGCCCTTGGGGCAGAAGCCGAGGTCTTCGAGGAACAGGATCGTGTTGATGGTGAAGGCGTCATAGACCTGCGCGGTGTCGACCTCGCGCGCCGACAGCCCGGCCATGGCGTAGGCAATGGCGCCGGAGCGGGCGGCGCCGGAGACGGTGAGGTCGGGCATGGTGGAGATGCTGGCGTGGGAGAGGCATTCGCCGACGCCGAGCACGAAGGCGGGCTTGCAGCGCAGGGTTTTGGCCCGGGCGGCGGAGGTGAGGATGATGGCGCCGCCGCCATCGGTGACGAGGCAGCAGTCGCGCACGGTGAGCGGATAGCTCACCATCCGGGCACCCAGCACCTGATCGAGCGTCAGCGGCTCCTTCTCCCAGGCCACCGGGTTCATCAGCGCCCATTGCCGCGCCGCGACGGCGACGGCGGCGAGGTGTTCGCGGGTGGTGCCGAACTGGTGCATGTGGCGCGAGGCGGCGAGCGCATAGGCGCTGGCGGGCAGGAACGGCTGGTACGGGGTCTCGTAGGGGTTGAACTCGCGCGGGCTGGCCGCCGCCCGGCTGACGCTGCGCTGGGTGGAGCCGTAGGCGATCAGCGCGACCTCGCACAGCCCGTGCTCGATGGCGAGCATGGCGTGCTGCACATGGGTCATGAAGGAGGAGCCACCGATGCCGGTGCCGTCCTGGTAGCGCGGCTGGAGGCCGAGATAGTCGCACAGCGAGAGCGTGGGCATGCGCAGCTGCGAGGCGTTGGTGAACACGCCGTCGATGTCGGACAGCGCCAGACCGCACGCGTCGAGCGCGCGGCGCGTGGCCTGCGCCATCAGGTCGACCGGAGTGGTGCCGGGGGCGACCTGGCCAAGCTCGGATTCGGCGGCGGCGACGATTGCGACGCTGCCCCTGCTGAGGCCGCTCATGCGCCCTGCTCCAGGTCGAACACCGGATACGGCGGCTCGCCCGGATGCATCCGCACCCGCACCCGCATGCCGATCCGGACCGCCATCGGGTCGATCCCCTCCACCCGGCTCATCATGCGGAACCCCTCGTCGAGATCGATCAGCGCGACATTGTGCGGCGGCTGGCCCTTGGTGTGGACCACGGTGGTGGCATGCACGGTGCCGAGCCCCTTGGAAATCCGCCATTCCAGCGCCGCCCCGGTGCCGGGGGCGATGACGCGGGGGTAGAATACGGCGGCGCCGGTGCTGGTATCGACCTGATAGGCCAGCTCGCCCCTGGCGCAATGCGCGGCGTAGGTGGCGTTGGGCGAGGCGGTTCTGAGATCGTCCATTTATTGGGTTACCCTGGTGGTGGCATCCGGCCGCCGCTCTATCCCGGGCAGGAGTTCGACGCCGATGCCGGGCTTGGAGAAGTCGACGCTGATCTGCCCGTTGCTGACCGGCGGCACAGCGGTGACGAGCTCGTGGTACCAGCCTGTGTAGAAGGCGCGCACGCTCTCCTGGATCAGGGCGTTGGGCGCGTGCAGCGACATGTGGCAGGAGGCCATGAACACCACCGGGCCGGTGCAGTCATGCGGCGCGATCGGGGTATGCCAGGCCTCGGCCATGCCGGCGATTTTGCGGGCCTCGGAGATGCCGCCGCACCAGGCGAGATCGAGCATCACCACGCCGGCGGCGCCGGTTTGCAGATAGTCGCGGAAGGAATGGGTCATCGCCAGGGTCTCGGAGGCACAGACCCAGGCCTTGGAGTGGCGGCGGTATTCGAGCAGGTCGGCCGGGTTGTCGAGGCGGAACGGGTCCTCGTGCCAATAGGTGTCGAATTCGGCCAGTCGGGTGGCAAGTTTGCAGGCCATGGGAAAGGACCACAGCGAGTGGAACTCGACCATGATGTCCATCTTGTCGCCGACCGCGCGGCGGATTTTGCGGAACGGCTCCAGCGCGGCATTCAGCTCCGCGGCCGAGATGTCCCACCCCGCGCTGCGCTCGGCGGCGATGTCGAACGGCCAGATCTTCATCCCGGTGATGCCCTGCTCCAGCAGCGAATGGGCGAGCTCGTCGGCGCGGTGGAGGAAACCGTCGAGGTCCTCGTACGGCCCGTCGGTGGCGCCGACATGCCAGTTGGCGACGAGCTGGTTGGTGGCGTCGCGGATGTATTTGTAGCCGGCGCAGGTGTTGTAGGTGCGGATCGAGTCGCGGGCGCGGCCGCCGAGGGCGTCGCACAGCGGCATGCCTGCGGTCTTGGCGAAGATGTCCCACAGCGCGATGTCGATGGCCGAGTTGCCGCGCGTCTCGACCCCGGCGGCGCGCCAGCCGAGATAGTTGCGCAGCTCCAGCAGCCGGGCCTCGATGTGCAGCGGGTTCTTGCCGATCAGCCGCGGCGCCGCGGTCTCATGGATATAGGCCTCCACCGCAGCCGCGCCCATGAAGGTCTCGCCGAGGCCGGTGACGCCTTCGTCGGTGTGGATGCGGACCCAGATCAGGTTGCCGAACTCGGCCAGCCGGATGGTTTCCACCGATGTGATTTTCATGTCCGCCGCCTCGCGTTCGCATTCCCGTTGGCGCTATTCTCCGCCCTGGGCGACGCCAAGACAACCCGTGGAGACCTGCTGTGAAAATCGACCGGATGCGCGTCTTCATGTCGCGCGATGCCAACCGCCCCCGCGTGCTGCTGGCGCTCGATAGCGATGACGGGCTGACCGGCTGGGCCGAGTGCTACAATCACGGGCCGGACAACGCGCTGGCGCCGCTGCTGGAATATTTGTTCGGCTTCATCCGCGGCCAGGACCCGCGGCGGATCGAATACCTGATCCTGCACCTGACCCAGCAATGCCGCTTCCCGCCCGGCGCCCTCGGCCTCGCCGCGATCTCCGCGATCGACCATTGCCTGTGGGACCTCTCGGCCAAGGCGCTGAACGTGCCGGTCTACCAACTCCTCGGCGGCCATGTGCGCGACCGGGTGCGGGTCTATGCCGGGGTCTATACCGCGCCCGATCCGGCGGTGGCGCGCGACCAGCTCGACCGGCTCAACGCCGACTGGGGGCTCACCGCCTTCAAGCTCAGCCCCTTCCGCATCGACCTGCACGCCCACCGCTGGGGCGAGGTGGTGCGCACCAGCGCCGAGTATTTCCGCGTACTCCGCGAGACCATGCGCGCCGACTACGAATTCGCCTTCGACGCCCATGCCCAGATCTTCGAGCCGATCCAGGCGATCCAGCTCGGCAACGCGCTGGCACCCTACGATCCGCTGTTCCTGGAGGAACCGATCCGGATGGAGAACGTCGAGGCCTGGGGGACGATGAAGGCGCAGATGCACTGCACCCTGGCCACCGGGGAGAGCCTTTACAACCGCTTCGAGTTCCTCCGCCTGCTCAACGTGCGCGGCGCCGATATCATCCAGCCCGATATCTGCGTGGTCGGCGGGCTGCTGGAAATGCGCAAGATCGCCGCCATCGCCGAGGCCCACTACGTCACCGTCGCGCCGCACAACCCGATGGGGCCGCTGGCCACCGCGGTGAACCTGCATTTCGCCGCCGCCCAGCCCAATTTCCGCATCCTCGAATACCGCCTGCCGCACCAGGCGCCCTACGTGAAAGACCCGTACCTGCCCAGGGACGGCTACCTCGATCTGCGGCCGGAGCGCGCGGGCTGGGGGGTGGAGGTGGACGAGGAGGCGATCAAGACGCCGGTGGTGACCCACTGGCAGCGCAAGATCGCGTTTCGGCCGGATGGGTCGACGGCTTATATTTGAAGACAAGCGCTTCTTTTTTGAAAAAAAGAAACAAAAAACTTTTGTCCGTTGGCTCAGTGCTCTCCCGGGGGAGGACGAAGCCAAACGGATGAAAGTTTTTACTTCTTTTTTCAAAAAGAAGCGCTTGCTTTCTGCCTACGCCTTCGGCGGCGCAAAGAACTCGAACGGGATGGGTTCCTTGGTGATATCCGTCATCACTTCGATCAAGCAGGGCGCATTGGCCGCCATGGCTTCGACCAGGGCGGCTTTGAGGCCGGCGGCGTCGGTGACGCGCCAGGACGGGACGTTGAAGGCGCGGGCGTAGGTCTGGAAGTCGGGGTTGACCAGGGCGCTGCCGGAGTCGCGGCCGTCAAACAGGCGGTGCTGGTCGCGGTAGACGTTGCCGTAGGCCGCGTTGTTGAACATCACGATGATGAGGTTGATGCCGAACTGCACCGCGGTGGCGAGTTCGACGCCGCCGAAGAGGAAGCCGCCGTCGCCGGTGATGGCAACCACGGGTCGGTCGGGGTGGGCGACCTTGACGCCGAGCGCCATCGGCACGCCGGCGCCCAGCGTGCCGGAGAAGCCGGAGGTGACCAGGCTGCGCGGGGTGTAGATCGGCATGCCGATCCAGGTGGCGTAGCCGACCTGGGTGACCTCGTCGCAGATGATGCCGTTTTCCGGCAGCACGTCGCGGATGGCGTCGACGAAGCCCATCTGCGGCTGCACCTTGGCGCGGATATCGGCGTGGGCGCGGGCCTTGGCGGCGGCGATGGCGGCGGCGCGGGCAGGGTCATGGCGGGCTGTGACGAGCGGGGTGAGGGCAGCGACCGCCTGGGCGCTGTCGGCAACGATGCCGAGATCGACCTTGAGGCGGCGCTGCTCGGCGGGGTCGATGTCGATGCGCGCGAGTTTGACGCCGGGGCCGGTTGCGCCCCAACGCCCGGTGGCGGTGTCCATGCGGGTGCCGATGCCGATCAGCAGGTCGGTCGTGGCCCAGAGATACCCGGCCTCGGTGACGGTGAGGCTGAGATTGTGGCGAGCATCGACGATGCCGCGCCCGGTGCGGAAGGAGGCCACGGGGCAGCCGATTTTCTCGGCGAGGGCCAGGATTTCAGCCGCGGCATGGATGGCGCCGGAGCCGACCCAGATCATCGGCGCCTTCGCGGCCTCGATCATCTTGGCGAGTTCCTTGATCTTCTCGCTGTCGGGCTGCGGCACCGGTGCCAGCGGCAGCGGGTCCTGCGGCGTGACGTCAGCGACGGCGGGGAACTGGTCCCACGGCATTTCGAGCGCGACCGGGCCGGGGCGGCCGGAGAGCATGTGGTGGAAGGCCATGGCAACCTTGTACGGCGCCTCGGTCGGATGCTCGATGCGGTCGGCGTGCTTGAGCATGGTTTTGAGGGTGGCGAGCTGGTCCGGCATTTCGTGCAGGCTGCCGCGCAGTCGGCCGAGTTGGGCCGAGGGCACCTGGCCGGTGAGGCACAGCACCGGGGCGTTGAGACCCCAGCCGGTGACCAGAGCGGCGCCGGTGTTCATCACCCCGGGGCCGGGCACCACGGCATAGGCGGAAGGCTGGCCGGTGGAGCAGGCATAACCGACCGCCATGTAGGCGGTGGTCTGCTCATGGCGGGTGTGGATCAGGCGCATCCGGTTGGAATTGCGGGCAAAGGCGTCGAACAGCCCGTAGACCTGAACGCCGGGCAGGCCGAACACGGTATCGACCCCGTGCCGCAGCAGCCCATCGACAATCGCCTCGCCACCCGTCATCCGCGCCATGATCGTGCCTCCCGTGTTTGGTCCAGCGTGGCACGGCGGCGGGGCGGGGGGAAGCGGGTGGCAATGTCACGAACATGTCTGTGTGATCGCGTTCGTGACGCCTTGCGAAACGTGGCCTGCCATGGTTAGCGTCCGCGTCGACGACATGGTCGCGGCCATGACACTCTAACTTGTTCCGGGAACGGCGATATGGCCAAGGCACCAGCCTCCGATGCGATCATGACTCCGGAGAAGATGAAGCCGCTGCTGGCGCTGTCCAAGCGCGAGCCGGTGCAGGCCGCGATCGGGCTGACCGCCGAGGGCGATGCCCTGATATTGCTCGACAAAAAGGCCAAACCCAAGAAGGTGATGGCCATGCTGCGGGCGGACGCGGGCAAGGCGAAGATGCAGATCAATGCCGCCAGCCTGCGCTTCGGCCGAGCCGAGGTCGATTCTGATTACGATTCAGGAATGGTGCGCTTCTTTATCAACAAAGAAGCGCCGGGCAACATGCGGATCAAGCTGGTGGAGGTGGTCAAGCGGATCCCGTACCAGAAGGTCGAGCTCAACGTCGATCCCTCGCTGGAGTTGGAGGGCGAGGAGGACGGCGCCGAGGGCGTGCCGCAGCCGGTCGAGCCTGAGGCCCCGGCGTCCGAGGCGCCCGCCGCTGCCCCGCCCCCTGCCCCGCCGCCACCGCCGTCATTCGATGCCACCGCACTGACCGCGGCGCTGGCCGCGCTGATCGGGCGCATCGCCAAAGCCACCGGCACCGACGAGGCGCGCAAGGCGTTGCTGATGCGGCTTGCCGGGGTCGCCAATGCGGCCATCAAGGGGCAGGACGCGGCGGCGGCGGGCCACGCGATCGCGGAGCTGCGGACCGCGCTCGACGCTCCCGTCGCGCCGCCGCCGGCGCCACCGGGGCCGGACCTGGAGGCGCTCAAGCATGAACTGGCCGGGCTGATCGGCCGCATCCCTGCCGCCGCCGGCACCGATCCGGCGCGCCGGACGACGCTGGCCGGGTTGGCCGGCGAGGCCAATGCCCGGCTCAAGGCCGAGGACGGCATCGGCGCCACGGTGGCGATAGGGCGGCTGCGCGCGGCGGTCGAGGCACCCGCGGCGGCGCCCGTTGCCCCGGCCGCCGCTACCGCGCCTCCCGCGACACCGGCCGCGCCCGAGCCGGCCGCGCATACCGCGGTGGCCGACCTCACCGATCGGCTGGTGCATCTGCGCGATGCCGCGACGCAGCTCAAGCTCGGGCCCGACTTCATGCACGGGCTGGCCGCCGCGGTGCAGGCGGTGCGCGCCGGCGCGGCCGGGGCGGCAGAGATGGTCGATGCGCTGGAGCGCGAACTGGCGGAGCAGGCCGGCAACCAGCGGCGCGACGCCGCCGCCGCGACCATCCGCGCGGCCGCCGAAGGCAAGCGCGGCGGCGTGGTCGCCTTCGCCAAGCTGCGCCTGTCCGTGAGCGCGGCGGTGTCGGCCTATCGCTCCGCACGGGCCAATCTCGCGGCCGCCTGGCAGGCGCTGCTGCTGACCGAGGACTTCCGCGACGATCCGCGCAGCAGCGATGGCGAGACCGAGCAGCTCGTCGCCGGCGTGGGCGCGCATGTGCCCGACATCACGCCGATGGCCGATGCGGTCAACGACGCACTCGACGCGATGAGCGAAAGCACCGATCCGGCCGCGCGGCGCGGCCACGCCGATGCCGCGCGCCAGGCGATCGCGGCCTATCGCCAGAGCTTGGCGGGCGAGGAGATGCTGGGCTTCATGGAAACCACCGCGGCCGGCAGCTTCGCCATCCAATCCCTGCTCGACACCGCGCTGAAGAACCTGGAGGCCGCGATCGGCGGCGCCGGGACTGAAGGCGCCACCCCAGAGCCCGTGAGCCCCGGAGTTTCATCATGAGCGAGACCGTCGCGCCCGTCCCCTCCGGCAGCACGGCGCCGAAGGTCAAGACGGTGCCCAACAACGACAAGGCGTTCAAGCTGCTGGGCTACAGCGGCTCCAAGGAAGACATTAAAAAAGGCAAGGAGATCAAGAAGAAGGTCGCCAAGCAGGACGAGAAGGACCACAAGAAAAGCCTGGAGATCAGCAAGGACAAGCTGCTCTACGAGGACCGGCTGCAACGCTCGCAGCTCGCGCTGGTGCGGATCCAGGACAGCCAGCCCGCCTCGGACCAGCTGGTGATGGATTTCGAGGCCGCGCATCGCAAGGCGATCGCGAAGGCCGAGCTCGGCGACTACAAGGGCGCCAACAAGGAGCTCCATGAGGTCCATGTCTCCAAGGCGCCGGGCCAGGCGATCGAGCTGTGGAACAAGATGGTCAACCGGCTCGGCACCTCGGCGCCCAAGGTCAAGGAACTGGTCGACCAGATCGAGCAGGCATTGACCGCGCAGAAGGTGCTGCCGGCGCAGGCGGCGATCAATTTCCGCACCAGCCGGCGCGAGCTGGCCCGCCCGGCGATCCAGAAATCGCCGACCAAGGAGGATATCACCGGCGCCGAGCAGGACCTCCAGCGCCTGCTCGACAGCCTCAACTTCGCCATCGAGGAAGCCACCACCGGGCGCGACGACGTCCGGCCGCGGGCGATCCGGGTGACGCGGCTGCTCAACGAGCTGGCGCCGGAGGGGCCGACCGACTTGCCGTTGCTGTCGATCGCCGAGGGCGCCGAGTTCCGCAACCGCAAGCGCGGCGCCGATGCGCTGATCACACTCGCCGACTACGCCAATGCCAAAATCGCGCTCGACGGACTCGCCAGCGAGCTGCGCGACATCCGCGCCCGCCTGGTGCCGGCGCGCGATGCCTGGGTCGATGTCGCCGGCGGGCTCGCCGCACAGGTCGAGGCGGTGGCCGCGTTCAAGCTGGAGGCAACGGCGCCGCTGGTGCTGAGCGAACTCGAAACGCTGGCCAGCGGGCTGGCCGAGATCACCACGCTCGGGCCGGGCAAGGGGATGCCCTACCCCGAGGCGGTGGACCGGCTGGGCGCGGCGCCGGCGCGGCTGCTCGAACTGCGCCAGATGCAGAGCGACTGGGCGAGCCTCAACCAGGCGCCGAAGAACGAGGACGGCACGCCGCGGCAGGGCGGCAAGTCGCCGCTGGAGGCGGCCAAGGGGCGGATCGCGCGGCTGGTCGCCGATGTCGATACCTCCTTCGCCGCGCTGCACACCACGGTGCTCGATGCCAACGACAACACCGGCGCCGAACTGCTCGACGGCCCGTTCCTGGCCCGGCTCGGCAGCATCACCGGGACCTGGGCGGAGAACCTCAAGACCGCCACCACGCCGGAGGGGCTCGACGAGAACGGCATCGCCGCCCTGCTGGTGGCGCTCGCGCGCGACATCGACGCGCTGGCCGGCGACGGGGGCGCGCTCGCCACGGCGCTGGGCAAGGCCAATGGCGACAAGCGCTCCGCCGATGCGCGCGGCGCCTATGACCTGGCGCGCGCCACGGCGATGACGCAGATCGACAAGCTGCTGGCGATGAACGCGGAGCCCGGCGCGCTGCTGGTGCGCAGCGTGGAGATCATCGACGGCGAACTGGCGCAGATGACCACGCCCGAGGAGGTCGGCCTCGCCACCACAAGGGTGACGGCGCAGGGGGCGGAGGCGCTGCGCCAGATCGCGGCCCTGCAGGACACCGTGAACAACGCGCAGACCCGCATCAAGGACCTGCTCGATCCGGTCGAGTCCAAGCTCGCCACCTTGTTCAAGGAGGTCGAGAAGGCCCGCAGCGGCGCCAAGCAGACCCCGCTGGCGGCGCTGCACGAGACCTTGCTGACCAGCTACGACACGCTGCGCGCGGTGCAGAAATCGAGCCAGATCGCGGTGCTGATCGAGGCGCTGGTGGAGGCCGAGCAGCTCGCCCACGAGATCGACGTCTCGCTCGCCGCCGCCACCGGCTCCGGCGTCGAGGAAAGCGGGGCGATGACGTTCGACGAGGCGCGCAAGCAGATCGTCGAGCTCAAGGGCAAGCTGTCCGAGAACCGGGTGCAGATGTACTGCATCGAGACCGCCACCACCCTGACCGAGGAGCTGACCACGCTGGAGAAGGGGCTCGGCGGCTCCACCATGTCGGCGCTGACCAAGAAGCTCACCGATCTTACCCAGCAGGTCGTGGCGGTGAAGCTCAAGGCGACCAAGGCCAAGGCCGATTGCGCCAAGTTCGAAACCACCATCGACCTGGTGCGCGAGGAGCTCAAGAAGCCCGATTTCAAGGACGCGCCCGACTATGTGAAGGCGATGGAGGGGCGGCTGTCCGGCATCCTGACCAATGCCCGCTTCGAGGGCGGGCTGGATGGCGCCACCGTGCAGCTCGCCGCCCTGTCCAAGGAGCTGGAGGACATCCTGGCCGGCCCGAAATCGCCGCTCGGGGTGCCGCTCGCGCTCGAAGGCGCCAACGGCAAGGCGGTCGATGACCGACGCAAAGGCGAAATGGACAAGGCCCGCTTCGAGGGCGAGGCCGAGGTGCTGGAGAAGGCGATCGCCGCACTGCGCAGCGGCCCGGTGGCGACGCGCGAGATCGACGGGCTCGAAAGCTCGCTCGACCTCACCGTCAAGGCGGCCAAGAAGGGCGGCGACTACGACGGCGGGCGCAGCCAGCTGTTCGCCATCCGCAAGCGCATGAGCCTGCTGACCGCCAATCCCGGCGGGCTCAACATCACCGCGCGCAACAATCTGCCCGGGGTGATGTCGCGGCTCAAGCAGGCCATCATCGCCTACACCCTGGCGCTCGACACGGTGCAGAAGGCGGTCAACGAACTGCCCGATACCGATCTCGACCAGGTCGGCAAGAAGCTGGTGGCGGACGAGCTGATCGTCGCGCGCGGGCTGTTCAACTGGACGCTGCTGGAGCGCCCGGTCGCCGCCATCCTCAGCCCCGGCAGCGACGACAAGGCCCGCTCCGGCGCGCGCGAGCAGGCGCTGCGGCCGCTGCGCGCGATGATCGCCTCGATGCAGAACGAATTCCGCTTGCAGATGCTGGCCAAGACGCCGTTCAACCCGGCGATGCCCAGCGTGCTCTCCGCCGTCAACCTCTCGCTGCTCGACCTGGAGAACAATCTCCTGGTCTCGCTGTAATCCGGAGCGCCCGCGATGACGCTTGAAGCCGCCACCTCCGACTGGCTGTATCGCTTCACCTATGGCGGTATCCCGCTGCCGGTGAGCCCGCCAGATCCGTCGCAAGACCCCAAGCAGGCCAAGGCCAAGGCACTCGCCGACCAGCTCCAACTGGCCCAGGCCCGCGAGTGGTCGCAGGAGCAGGCGCTCAAGCAGGCGCTCCTGGCCAAGGCGTTCAAGGTGGTGGAAGCCGCCAAGGAGGAGATGCGCAAGGCCTTCGACCTCCAGGTCACCACCCGCGAGGACGACGGCTCCGAGCAGGTGCAGGACGTGCGCGA
Source organism: uncultured Rhodospirillales bacterium (assembly GCA_903928895.1). Taxonomy (GTDB): domain Bacteria; phylum Pseudomonadota; class Alphaproteobacteria; order Acetobacterales; family Acetobacteraceae; genus CAIYPH01. Next base: position 65,836 of record CAIYSR010000123.1, read on the forward strand.
CGAAAAGGGGCGCCAGGAGCGCGCCTTCGACACCGCCGAGGCGCCCAAGGCGATCAGCGTGACCGGCAAGACCGACAAATCCCTGACCGCGACGGACGCGACCAAGGCGATGTCGATCCTGGTCGGCGAAAGCGACGAGCTCGGCGCGGTGATGGTCGACCGCAGCTACGCCGACGAGAAGACCGGCACCATCAAAACCAAGCCGGCCAAGCTGTTCACCGATGACGAGATCATGGACGAGCTCTACACGCCCCTGGTGCGCGACCTGGTGCTGCCCGAGACCTTCGTGCCGGACAAGTTCAGCGCCACCCAGAAGATGATCGATTCGACCAACGACTATTACATCAAGGACTGCAAGGCCAAGGGCAAGCCGATGGGCTTCGGCGGCGCCGATCTGGCCAAGGCCGGCATCCAGGTGGGCGCCACCATCGCCACCACCATCCTCGGCGCCCAGGCTCCGGTGGCGCAGGGGCAGGAGGCGCTGGCGACGTCGGGCAACATGACCAAGACCGACGTCGCGCACTGGACCGACATCACCAACGGCATCGCCGCCGGACTGACCGCGATCGTGGACGTGGTCGATCAGGTCGATGATTTCCGCAACAGCGGCGATTTCTCGCAGCCCGGGTTCGACAAGGTGATCGGCAGCCTGGCCAACACCATCGGCTTCTCGGTCGCCGGCGCGACCGGCGACAAATCCCTCGGCACCCTGATTTCCGCCAGCATCATGGGCGCCAAGGAAATCGGCGACATGGGCATCACCATCGCCAACTGGCGCAAGACCGGCGGCGACTTCCCGTGGGACGCCACCATCGGCTCGATCGGCAACATCATCACCGCCTCCATCACCGCGGCCTCGTCCAAGGAGAAGGACCGGGAAACCAAGGACCGGGAAGGCGAGGCGGCGGCGATCATCGGCGGCACCTTCGCCACCATCGCCGCCGGGGCCAAGGGCAAGGTCATCCAGTCCGCGATGAAAGGCGACTGGACCGGGGTGTTCACCGTGATCGCGACCGCCGCCGACAACACCGCCAAGGCCGTGCCGGTGGCGGTGGTGTGGACGCCGAGCATCGACGCGCAGGCCGACGAGGCCAAGAAGCAGGGGCTGATGAAGGCGGTGGCCGATATGTCCAGCGCCATCGACAGCACCGGCAAGGCGGTGAACACGCTGACCCTGGACGGGTTGACCACCGCGCTGAACAAGCTCGGCATCGAGGCGCCGAAAACCGAACGCGCGCACAACCAGGACGAGATCGACGCGCTCTACGAGGAAAAGCAGAAAGAGGTTGAAGCCAAGGCCGCCGAGGCGGAAAAGGCCGAGGTCGCCAATATCCAGAAGTCGCTCGACAAGGAACGCCAGGACTACAAGGACTCGCTGAAATGCCTGGGCTCGGACAGCCCGACCGAGGCGGAATACAAGTCCATCGCCAAGCTGATCGCGCAGCTCGAACACGACAAGCTGATCTTCGACGGGCTGATGGCGATGTTCGGCGGCGCCAGCGCACTCGGCAGCGCCACCGGGGCGGCGCTGAGCGTGGCCGCCGAAGTGGCCGCGCCGCTCAAGATGGCGGGCCAGCTGATCAAATATATCGGCAACCTCAAAGCCGCCGCCGACCGGCTCTCGGCCTGGCTCGACTGGCGCGAAGGGCAGAAAGACGCCGAAAGCGCGGTCAGCCACTACGCCACCGCGATCGACAATTTCGCCAAGAACCAGGGCAGCCAGTTCACCCACTACACCGTGCAGGCGGTGGCCAACGCGATCCAGATGCTGCTCGCCGCCGGCGAAATGTCGCCCTACGCGCCGGCCTTCAAGATCGCCGGCGCCTCGGTCGCCCTCGCCGCCGCGGTCGAGGACGCGGTCTACAAGTTCTACAAGGCGATGGAACTGCGCACGGCCTGGAAACTGACCAAGGAATCGATCGACCCGAAGAACAAGGGCAACCGCAAAATGGCCCTGCTGGCGCGCGCGATCAATCCGACGCTGGCCAAATACACCATCGCCTACGGCGCCCTGATCGCCGAAGACCCGATCGCCATCACCGCGATGAACCGCGTCGGGCTCGACCGCGAAACCCTCACCCGCGCCGGCGACAAAGTCGCCGACGTCAAGAAATACCTCGAAACCCTCTACGTCGACGACGGCGTCGTGCTCGGCACAATGGACGCCGCCCCCTCCAAAACCAAAGTCCCGGACCCGGCGCTCACCACCCGCGCATGGTCGGTCTCGCACCTGCTGTGGTCGGAAAAAGAAGGGCTGGTGACCGCCAACCCCACCATCATCATGGCCAACCTGGTGATGGCGGACACCCTGGAACGCAAAACCCGCAAGAAACTCGAAGAGGAAGAACTCGACGACCTCGACGCCGCGCTGAAGAAACTGCAACAAGGCTTCCTGTCGTTCGACCCCCAAACCGACGCCGGCACACCGGTCAAGTCGGCGAAAGATACCGCGCTGGCCTATGCCGAACTGGCCGAAAACAGCCTCACTTTGCTGCGGATGGAACGCGCGGCGGGGGTCTATCGGAAGCAGGAAGAACCGGTCAGCTAGGGAAGGCAGTGCTTCTTTTTTTGGAAAAAAAGAATACTCCGTTCACCTGATAACCCGAAACGCCTGTGGGTCGATGATGCGGAAGTTATCTGAGACGTGGTCGCAGAACGCGGACCACCTGCGTGGTACGTCGTTGCGCAGGAAGCCGAGGACTGCGGCGGCGA
>CAIYSR010000124.1 GCA_903928895.1 uncultured Rhodospirillales bacterium
CGCCACCGGCGCCGCCGCACGCGCCGCCGGCTTGGCCGCCGCCGCGTCCGCCTTCGCCGCCACCGCGGGCGCCACCACCGGGGCCACCACGGGCGCAACAACCGGCGCCACGATGGGAGCCGCAACGGGCGCAACAACCGGCGCAACCGCTATCGGCGCCGCCGGCACCACCACAGGCGCGGGCGTCACCGCGGCCCGCAATGCCTGCGGTGCCGGCGCCTCGGCCGGCGCCGAAATCGCGGTCTTGGTCTCGCTGGTGCCGGACATGATGGTTTCGTCCTTGCCCACCACCTGCATCCCGCCGGCATCCTTCGGCTTCTCGCGCAGCGGCCGGCTGTCCGCCTCCACCACCGGCACCCCGCCGCGGCGATGGCCCATGAAGCTGTAGACCCCTGCAAACACCACAAACACGCCGACAATCGCCGCCGCGATCAGCGCCATCCGCTTGGTGTTGGGATCGAGTCCGTCGGGCTGCCGCGGCACCCGGAAGCCGGTGGCCGGGGCCCCACCGGGCGCCATCGACGGCAGCGGAATATCGAGATCGTCACGCATGGCCTATCTCCCGACCCTTTGAACCCAAAGCGCGGCCGGGAAACCGCCGCGCCTAACGCATTTCCTCCACCGGCCGCACCCCCATTACGGCAAGGCCGGAGCGCAACACCATCGCCGTCGCCGCCACCAGCGCGATCTTCGCGCGCGACTCGGCGACATGCTCGGCCCGCAGGAACCGCAGTGCAGCATCCTCCCGACCACGGTTCCACAGCATATGAAAGTCGCTCGCTAGATCATAGAGAAAAAACGCGATTCTATGCGGCTCCCTTGCCAAAGCCGCAGCTTCCACGGCCCGCGGCCAACTCGCCAGCCGCTGCAGCACCGCCAGTTCCGCCGCATCGTCCAGCGACTCCAGCGCCACACCGGCGAGCGACTCGGCCGACGTGTTCGCCGCCCCGAACATCTCGTCGGCCGCCCGCAGCACGCTGCGGCAGCGCGCATGCGCGTACTGCACGTAGAACACCGGGTTTTCCCGGGTCTGCGCCACCGCCTGGTTGATGTCGAACTCCATCTGCGCGTCGGATTTGCGCGTCAGCATGGTGAAGCGAACTGCATCCGGCCCGACCTCATCGAGCAGGTCGCGCAGCGTGATGAACGTCCCCGCCCGCTTGGACATGCGCAGCGGCTGCCCGTCCTTCAGCACATGCACGATCTGGCACAGCAGCACATCGAGCTGCCCGCCCAGCGCCTTCACCGCCGAGGTCATCCGCTTCACATAGCCGCCGTGATCCGCGCCGAGCACATCGATCAGGATATCCGCCCCGCGCCCGATCTTGTCGGCGTGATAGGCGATGTCATTGGCGAAATAGGTCGCCGAGCCGTCCGACTTGCGCAGCGGCCGGTCCACGTCGTCGCCGAATTGCGTCGCCCGGAACAGCGTCTGCTCGCGCGGCTCCCAGTCATCCGGCGTCTTCCCCTTGGGCGGCTCCAAAACCCCCTCGTAGATCAGCCCCTTGTCCTGCAATTGCGCGATGGTGACATCCGTCGCCCCCCGCGCCGCCAGCGCCCGCTCTGACGAGAACACATCATGATGCACGCCCAGCACCGCGAGGTCCTCCCGGATCGAGCCCAGCATCATCGCCATGCCGGTCTCGCGCACGATCTCAAGCCACTGCTCCGGCGCGGCGATCCCCTTCTCCGCCGTCGCCAGCCCTGCCCCGTGCGCCGCCACCAGCGCCTCGGCCACCGGGATCAGATATTCGCCGCGATACTGCAACCCGCCCGGCACCTCGTTGGAATATTCCTCCTCGCTCAGCCCCGTCCCCACCGCCTGGAGGTAGCGCCAGTAGATCGCCCAGCTCAGCGCCGTGATCTGGTTGCCGGCATCGTTGATGTAGAACTCCTTGGTCACCGCGAACCCGGCCTTGGTCATCAAATTCGCCAGCGCATCGCCCACCACCGCGCCCCGGCAATGCCCGATATGCAGCGGGCCCGTCGGATTGGCCGAGACGTACTCGACATTCACCCGCACCCCGCCGCCCACGTCGGACCCGCCATAGGCCTCGCCCGCCCGCAATATCCCGGGCAGCAGACTTTGCCACGCCGCCGCCGTGAGCCGCAGATTGACGAAGCCCGGCCCCGCCGCGGCCGCCTCCGCGATATCCGCCTCCCCCGCCAGCGCCGCCACCAGCCCAGCGGCGATCTCGTTGGGCTTCATCCGCGCCGGCTTGGCCGCCACCATCGCCGCATTGGTCGCCATGTCGCCATGCGCCGGGTCCTTCGCCGGCGTCACCTCGACCCGCGCCGCCACCTCCGGCGGCAGGTCGGGAACGATGGCGGCAAGGGCGGCCACCACGCGGTCGCGCATCAGCGCGAAAACATTATGAGTCATCACAATCCTGTCGGGTCAGCCGCTGACCGAAATGTCGGTCAGGCGAAGATGTTCATCCATGGCGAAACGGTCGGTCATCCCGGCGATATAGTCGCAGACCACGGAGGCCATGCGCACCGTCCGCACCCCCTCCCCCGCCCGCCCGCGCCAGTCGTCCGGCAGCAGCCCGGGCTCGCCATGCAGCACCGCGAACAACTCGCCCACCACCTTCTTGGCCTTGTAGTGCATCCGGTTCTGCCGCCAGTGGTGATACATCCGGGCGTAGAGGAAGTCCTTGATGATGCCGTTGGCCTCCGCCATCGGCGGGCTGAACGCGATCACCGGCGCCTTGGCGCGGCGGATTGTCTCCGCGCTCTGCGGCGCCAGGGCCGCGATCCGGCGCTTCGATTCCTCCACCACATCGGTCACCAGCGCATTGATCACGCGGCGGTTGGTCTCGTGGCGCAGCCGCACCGGCGGCACGTCGAGGCTCGACATCCGCGCCTGGCGCAACGCCTCGCCCACCACCGGCAGATGCGCGATATCGGCGACGTCGAAAATCCGCGCCCGCAGCCCGTCGTCGAGGTCATGGCTGTGATAGGCGATATCGTCCGACAGCGCCGCCACCTGCGCCTCCGGCCCGGCATGGGTGTGCAGTTCGAGCCCGTGGCGCTGGTCGTACTCCGCCACATAGGGCGGCGCCTTGCGCACGGGTCCGTTGTGCTTGGCCAGCCCCTCCAGCGTCTCCCAGGTCAGGTTCAGCCCGTCGAAGGCGGCATAGCGCGCCTCCAGCAGCGTCACCACCCGCAGCGACTGGGCATTGTGGTCGAACACCCCGAACGGCTTCATCGCGCCGGCCAGCCCTTCCTCCCCGGCATGGCCGAACGGCGGATGGCCGAGGTCATGCGCCAGTGCCAGCGCCTCCGCGAGGTCCTCGTCAAGTTCCAGCTCGCGGGCGATCGAGCGCGCGATCTGCGCCACCTCGATCGAATGGGTCAGCCGGGTGCGGTAGAAATCGCCCTCATGGTTGACGAAAACCTGCGTCTTGTACTGCAACTTGCGGAAGGCGGAGCTGTGGATGATGCGGTCGCGGTCGCGCTGGTACGGGCTGCGCGTCGGCGATTCCGGCTCCGGGTGGAGACGGCCGCGGGTGGTCTCAGGTCGCGACGCCCATTTTGCCCTGTCCATCCCCCGCGCATACACCCTCAACTCCGCCCCTTCAATCCGGCGTGATTCCCCCTATGTTGCATCCATGAACAGCGAATCCCTCCCCCCGTTCCGCCTGACCGACCGCGCCGCCACCCGCATCGCCGAAATCACGGCTGCCGAGGCCGCGAGTGCCGCGCTGCGCGTCGAGGTCCTCGCCGGTGGCTGCAACGGCTTCCAGTACCGCTTCGATCTCGACCATGCCGCGCAGGCTGAGGACATCGTCATCGAGCACCTCAAGGCCCGCGTCTTCATCGATCCCGCCAGCATGGACCTCCTGGCCGGCTCCGAGCTCGATTATACCGACGCCCTGATGGGCAGCCATTTCGCCGTGCGCAACCCCAACGCCGCCTCCTCCTGCGGCTGCGGCACGTCCTTCTCGGTGGCCTGAGCCGCCGTGCGAGCCGGGACGCCGTGAAACTCGCGACCTGGAACGTCAACTCCGTCCGCCAGCGCGAGACCCATATCCGCGACTGGCTCGAACGCGTCCGCCCCGACGTCCTGTTCCTCCAGGAAATCAAGTGCGAGGCCCCTGCCTTCCCGGCCCTGACGTTCCAGGCCGCCGGCTATGCGGCCGAGATCGTCGGCCAGAAATCCTACAACGGCGTCGCCGTGCTCGCGCGCGTGCCCTTCACCGTCACCCACCGCGCCCTGCCCGGCCTGCCCGCCGAGGACGCCCAGGCCCGCTACATCGAGATCGAGACCGGCGGCGTCACCCTGATCGGCATCTATCTGCCCAACGGCAATTCCGGCGCCGAAGCAGGCTATGCCTACAAGCTCGCCTGGATGGACGCCCTGCGCGCCCGCGCCGCCGCGCTGATCGAAGCCGATCGGCCGTTCGCCATCCTCGGCGACTTCAACGTCTGCCCGACCGACGAGGATTTCGCCAAGGGCGCGCTGCCCGCCGGCGACGCCCTGGTCCGCCCCGAGACCCGGTCGCGCTATCGCAGTCTGCTCTGGCTCGGCCTGACCGACGCCATCCGCGCCCTGCATCCGTCCGGCCCGGTCTGGACCTTCTGGGACTACCAGGCCGGCGCCTGGCCGCGCGACCAGGGCCTGCGCATCGACCATGCCCTGCTCTCGCCGGCGCTTGCCGAGCGCCTGATCGCCGCCGCGCCCGACCGCGAGGAGCGCGGCCGCGCGCAGCCCTCGGATCATGTCCCGGTGGTCGTCGAACTCGCCTGAGCCTGCGGCAATCCCCCCGGGTCGCCGCCCGCCCTTGCCCGCCACGGGGCTGGTCTGGCAAGCCGCTGTTGCATGGCACGCCCGAACCCCGCACCCGACCTGCCGCTTGCCGCCCTCCTGGTCGGCGCGCTGGCCCTGCGCCTCGGCTTGGCCGCGGGCCTGCCCGGCCTCTACCGGCCGGACGAGGTGTTCCAGACCCTCGAACCCGCCCATGCCCTGCTCGATGGCTGGGGCGTGCTCGCCTGGGAATGGCATGCAGGTGCCCGCAACTGGGTCTTTCCCGGCCTGATCGCCGTGGTGATGGCCTTGGGCACGGCGACCGGAGGCGGGGCCGATATCTACCTGCCCGCCTTGTCCGCGCTCCTCGCGCTGCTGTCCCTGTCCAGCATGTGGGCCGCCTACCGGATCGGATGCCTCGGCGGCGGCCGCCCGGCCGGGTTGCTGGCGGCGGCAATCACGGCCGTCTGGCCCGACCTGCTCTATTTCGCCGCCCGTCCACTGCCCGAAGTGGTGGGCGCCCATTGCGTGCTGCTCGCCCTCGCCTTCGCGCTGGGCCTGAAGCGGCCCGGTGCGGCCGGGTTCCGCCGCGCCGCGCTGGCGACCGGCGCGCTGCTCGGGCTCGGCTTCGCGGTGCGCATCCACATGGCGCCTGCCATCGCCGTGATCGGGCTGTGGAGCCTCGGCCGTGGCTGGCGCGTGCTGCCGCCGATGCTGGCCGGCGCCGCGCTGCCGCTGCTGGCGATGGGGGTGTCGGACTGGATCTCCTGGGGCGTGCCGTTCGGCTCGATCTGGGCCTATTACCGCGCGCAGGTGATCGAGGGGTTCTCGTCGCATGACGGGGTGATGAGCGGCTGGTTCTATCTGCTCGCGCCGCTGGCGGCCTGGGGGCCATGGGCCGCCGCGGTTGCCGTGCTCGCCGCCATCGGGGCGCTCGCGGCGCGGCCGCGGCCGATCGGGGTGGTCCTGGCGGTGATCATCGCGGTGGTCGGGTTCCACTCGGCCTTTGCGTTCAAGCTGTTCAGCTACATCTATCTCGCGCTGCCGCCGCTGCTCGCCCTCGCAGCCGTCGGCAGCTTGCGCCTGCTCGGCGGAGGCCGCGTGGTTCTGGCTGCGATGTTGTGGCTCGGCATCGCCGCCGGGGTGGCGGCCCGCGCGCCGGAGCGGGAGGCGTGGCAGTCCTTCGCCGACTACCGCGGCGCGTTCACCCTGTTGCGGGCCTGGCCGGAGCTGTGCGGGGTGGCCGGATATGGCGGGGATTGGTGGGTGTCCTATGCCCTGCTGGACCGCAAGGTCCCCGCGTTTCTCGACCGTCGCGGCGAGCGGCGGGCCGCGATCGGGGCGGCGGCGAATGCCTACCTGGTGAGCCCGGCGCTGGCCGGCGCCTTTCCCGAGGCGACGAAGCTGCGCTGCGGGCCCGAGCTCTGCGTCCTGGTCCGCCCCGGCGCCTGCGTCCCCTCGCCCGAGGACGAGATCGGCGCGGTGCTGCGGCGCGAGGGTTTCTAAGCCGTCACCCGCCGCACGCCCCACCACAGCACGGCAGCGGGCACCAGCAGCGGGGCGAACCCGGTCAGGCCGAGCAGCAGAAACACGGTATGCACCTCCCCGTCGCGCAGGCGCGGCCAGATATAGTCGGTGAGCGGCGCGGCCACGTCCATCGGCGCCACCATCGTCACGACGGCACAGGCGAGGCTGACCAGGAAGCTCAGTCCGGCCAGGGCCAGCAGGGCGGCGCGGGCGCGCGGTCCGCTCGCGTCCCACAGCGGCGCCAGGGCCAGGGCGGCGAAGGGCAAGGCCGGGACCAGATGGCGCGGGCCGGTGGAGGCGCCGCCATCCCAATAGGCATAGCCGGCATTGATCGCGAGCAGCAGCAGTGGCACCGCGAGGCTCACCAGTCCCACCGGCCCGGGCCAGCGCCGGATGGTGGCACGCCAGGCCAACGGCAGCACCAGCAGCAGCGGCGCCACCCAGAACAGGCCGCGCTTCAGCCCCACCAGCACGGCGAAGGCGATCTCGGGCCGTGGCAGGGAAATTCCGAACAGCCCGGTCTGCATCCCCTCGAAGCCGACGACGCTGGCATAGCCGAGATGGAACGGCGTCCCGAAACACCAGATATTGTATTGCGCCAGCGGCACCAAGGCGAGCAGCCCGGCCCCGGCCGCGATACAAGCCAAGCTGGGCCGGTGCAAACGCCACAGCCCGGCCAGCACGATCACCGCCACCGCCGCCGCCGCGGTGAATTCGACGACGACCGCCCAGCCCAGCAGCGCCCCGGCCGTCGCCGCCCAGGCGCGCGCATGGCGGGCAGCGGGATCGCTCGCCAGGATGACCCCGGCAAACCCGCCGAACAGCAGCGCCCCGGTCACGGCATGGCTGAAAAACGTGGTCGACCAGCCGAAGGCCGGCGTTGCCAGCGCGAATCCGGCCGCGGCGAATAGGGCAGCCCGGCCGCTCGCGCCGAGCTGGCGGGCCAGCAGAAAAAGCAGCGCCGCCGCCGCCGCGGTGCAGGGCGCCACCACCAGCGCGGCCGCGGCGAAGGCGCTGAGCCAGAAGAACGGCGACAACGCGCCCTCGCGCAGCGGTGCCACGTCGATCCCGGCGGCGCCGGCGAGGCCGCGCAGAACCGCCACCACCGGCACCGTCATCAGCGAGAGGCCCGGCGCCTTGTCGAGATAGGCATGGCCCTCGAATTCGGCCTTGTCGACGGTGAAGGCGGCGAAGCGGTCGATCCGCGGGCTTGCCTCCTCCAGCACGGCGAAGACGAAGCCGAGCCGGCCGATGACATTGGGGTTCACCGCCGAGGCGCCGGGACCGATCAGGGCATAGATCGCCCACAGTCCGAAAAACAGGGTCCGGGCGATGCGGCGGTCGGTCCGCCTACTCCCATCCACCACCGAGCGCCTTGTAGAGCTGGACCATGTTGGCGCTGATGGCGGTCAGGCTGTCCGAGAGGTCCTGGTCGGTGGCGAGCAGGTTGCGCTGGGCGACCAGCACCTGGAGGAAGTCGGTGACGCCCTGCTGGTAGCGCGCGGCGGCCAGCGCCAAGGCGCGGCGGTTTTCGTGATCGGCGGCGAGCAGGCGGTCGCGGCGGCGCTGTTCGGCGTCGTAGGCGGTGAGCGCGTTGTCGACCTCGTGCAGCGCGCCGAGGACGCTGCGCTGCCAGAGCAGGGCGGCCTCCTGCTGCTGGGCCTCGCGCAGTTCGACGGTGCGCTGCACCCGGCCGCCATCGAAGATCGGCATCGAGATCGAGGGGCCCACGGTGAAGAAGAAGGCGCGGCTGTCGAGCAGCTGGTGCAGGTTGAGCGACTGCATGCCGGCCGAGCCGGTGAGCATGACGCGGGGATAGAAGTCGGCCGCGGCGACACCGATATTGGCGGTGGCGGCATGAAGCGTGGCCTCGGCGCGGCGGATGTCGGGGCGGCGGCGAGCGAGATCGGAGGGCAGGCCGACGGGGACGCGGGGTGGTGGCGGAGGCAGCGCGCGGGGGGCGGCGAGTTCGACTTCCAGCGCGCGGGGCTGGGCGCCGAGGAGGAGCGCGATGGCGTTGGCGAGTTCGGCCTGGCGCTGCTCGAGGGCCGGGAGTTGGGCGGCAATGGATTCGACGATGGCCGCGGCATTGGCGACATCGAGATCGGTGGTGACGCCGCCGGCGGCGCGGTCGCGGGTCAGGCCCAGGCTGCGGCGGGCGATTTCGAGGTTTTCGCGGGTGATGGCGGCCTTGCGCTGGGTGCCGCGGAGCAGGATGTAGTCGCGCGCCAGTTCGGCCGAGGCGGTGACCTCGATTTCGCGGCGGGCTTCCTCGGTGGCTTCGAGCTGGGCGGTGCTGGATTCGACGACGCGGGCGACGCGGCCCCACAGGTCGATCTCCCAGCCGGCATCGAAGCCGGACTGGTAGACCTCGTGCTGCTGGAACAGCTTGGAATCCGGGGTGGCGTGAAACTGCTGCGGCCCCGGTGGCTGCGAGGAACTGCGCGAGGGCAGCATGAAGGGGCCGCGGGCGCTGGTCATGGCTTCGCTGGCGGAGCCGTTGGCATTCACGGTGGGGAGGCCGGAGGCCATGACAAAGCCGAGTTGCGCGCGCGCCTGGACCAGCCGGAGGGCGGCGGTGCGGAGGTCGAAATTGCCTTCGGTCAGGCGGGTTTCGAGACTGGTCAGGACCGGGTCATTGAAGAGGCGCCACCATTTGGGGTCGATCTTCTCGGCAACCGGGGTGCTGCGGCCATTGGCCTGGGCGGGCAGCGCGAAGCCGCCGGGGGTGGTCGCGTCGGGGGCGACGAATTCGGGGCCGAGCATGGTGCAGCCGGAGAGGGCCAGCGCGGTCGCGAGGCAGGCGGCGAGACGGTTCAGCATGCGATATCTGGGCTCCGGGGGCGGAGGGCCAGCGTAGTGCCCGGGGCGGCGGGGTCAACGGACCCGGGCCGCCGGACCTTGCATGCGTGCGGCGCATGGATGGTTGTCGGGTTGGGGAATTTCTGGTCTGTGTCGGGTTTCAGAACGGAGAGACCGAGATGCCGAGCCTTGCGCCGCGGGCCTGGGTGCCTGATGCCTCCGAGCGATTTGTCCAGTCGGTGGCGAGCCGGGTGGCGGGGCTGGAGGTGGATGCGGTCGAGCGGGAACTGCTTGCATATGTCGAGGAGAATCACGCGATCCATGAGCGGGACTGCGTGAACCTCAATCCGGCGACCAATATGATGAACCCCAAGGCCGAGGCGCTGCTGGCGGCGGGGATCGGGTCGCGGCCGTCGCTCGGCTATCCCGGGGACAAGTACGAGATGGGGCTGGAGGGGATCGAGAAGATCGAAATCCTGGCGGCCGAACTGGCGGCGGAGGTGTTCGGGGCACGGTATGCGGAAGTGCGGATCGGGTCCGGGGCGCTGGCGAATTTGTATGTGTTCATGGCGACGCTGAAGCCGGGGGACTGCATGATCGCGCCGCCGGCGACGATCGGCGGGCATGTGACGCATCATGGCGCGGGGGCGGCGGGGTTGTACGGGGTGGTGACGCATCCGGCGCCGGTGGATGCGGAGGGGTACACGGTGGATGTGCCGGCGCTCAGGGCATTGGCGCTGGAGGTTCGGCCCAAGCTGATCACGATCGGAGGGAGTCTCAATCTTTTTCCGCATCCGATCCGGGAGATCCGGGCGATCGCGGACGAGGTGGGGGCGCTGGTGATGTTCGATGCGGCGCATCTTTCGGGGATGATCGCGGGGCATGGGTGGCAGCAACCCTTGGAGGAAGGGGCGCATGTGATGACCATGAGCACCTATAAAAGCCTCGGCGGGCCGCCGGCGGGGATCATCGTGTCCAACGATGCCGGGTTGATGGAGCGGATCGATGCGATCGCCTATCCCGGGCTGACCGCCAATTTCGATGCGGCGAAGACGGCGGCGCTGGCGATGGGGCTGCTGGACTGGAAGGCGTTCGGGCGGGACTACGCTGCGCACATGGCCGCGACTTCGCACGCCCTGGCGGAAGGGCTGGCGAAGCGCGGGGTCAAAGTCTTCGGCGCTGGACGGGGAATGACGCAATCACATCAGTTCGCGGTCGAGGCCCATCCCTTTGGCGGGGGCCAGGCGGCGTCGAAGCTGTTGCGCGGCGCAAATATCCTGGCCTGCGGGATCGGGCTGCCGATGGCGGAGATTCCGGGCGATGTGAACGGGTTGCGGCTGGGGACGCCGGAAATCGTGCGCTGGGGGATGGGGCCCGCGGACATGGACGTGCTGGCCGGGTTCGTGGCCGATGTGTTGACGGGCGCGCGGGCGGCGCAGTCGGTCGCGCCGGAGGTGACGGCGTGGCGGCGAAGGTTCTCGACGTTGCATTTTGTGCGGTGACGGCCGCAGCCTGCCAGTCGGCGTAGAGCTGCTCGAACTGGGCGATCATTTCGGCGATTTGCGCCCAGGCGCTTGGCGCACGGGTGGCGGGGGTGGCCCCTAGGGCGGTGAGGAGGAGGGTGAGCAGGGCTTGCATTTTCGTTAGAATTTAGGACTAACGGGGAAGCGGTTCAAGGAAAGTGAGGTAGGAAGGGCTTCTTTTTTGAAAAAAAGAATACTCCGTTCACCTGATAACCCGAAACGCCTGTGGGTCGATGATGCGGAAGTTATCTGAGACGTGGTCGCAGAACGCGGACCACCTGCGTGGTACGTCGTTGCGCAGGAAGCCGAGGACTGCGGCGGCGA
>CAIYSR010000125.1 GCA_903928895.1 uncultured Rhodospirillales bacterium
ATTGGCCCTTTGGAGAGAGATTCTGGCATTCGTTACGACCTCGGAGCCCCGGGTCGTCCCCGCAAAACCGCAGGACTCGTGCGCTTTCCAGCCCCCACGACTCCGCCGGATAGCAGATTCGCAGAAGGGTGGTGGTGTAGGGAAAGGCGCCGGAAGCGAACCAGTCTCTGGGGGCCGGCAGGCCCCCAGAGACCCGATGTCGCACGACGCCACCGTCAGGACCCCGCTCAAGGCGCCCTTCCGGAACAAGGAGATGGCGCTCCGCCTCGGCACCCGATACCGCACCGGGAGTGGTTTGCCCCGCCAGGGACGCCACCGGTGCCGATCCAGGAGCGAGGGCGGCTATCTGCAACAACGCTTCATCGTCCAACACCCGAAGTGGCAGCCGAGTGCGTTAGCAGCGCTCGGTCGGATCTGTCCGTGGCGCGCCCGATAAAGGGCGTCCCCACCGGGATGCACGGCGGGAAGCCTGAAGGCTACGCGCAGAAGGGTCACTTGAAACGTACCGAATTCACCCGCAACGTCGGCCAATGAACAGGATCGACGCCGGCAATCCGGCCAACGGCGTAGTCTCCCAACTCTCTTGAGAATCATCGAATTCTTCGAGGTGAATGAGCTTGCAACCAGATGAACTGATAGCAGTAATGTAGTCGGCTACAGTCCAGTGGAATATAAACTGCTCCAATCCGCCTGGCATAACGGGAAGGACTTCCGGTGCGACCTCTGAGCGATAAGGCCCACGCTCAAAGTAATTGACGCCTTGATGGAGGCAATTCGAGGAGACTCTCGACAGGTTGAGAAATGGATGCCACATGTGTCGAATCGGATGATACTCTTTTACAATCAGCAGACCCTTCGGCTTCAATATACGGGCGGCTTCGGCGTAATAGCGATTTAGATCAGATACCCAATGGGCTACATGGCCTCCCGTATAGACGACGTCGTAGACTGCGTCATTAAACATTGACATATCAACGACATCAGCCTGAACAAACTCTACGTGCAAACCAAGTTCGGCAGCACGGTGGCGTGCAACAATTAGCTGTTGCCACGAGATGTCGATACTTGTCACTTTGGCTCCCATGCCGGACAAGGCAAAGACGACTTTGTTATCACCACTTCCGAGGACTGCAACGTTTTTTCCTGCAACATCGCCAAACCACCTTAGTTCAGCATCGTGCAAGGCGAGCGACGGGTTCCGGTGACACTCCCTCCAAGTTCCGCTGAGATCGGCGCGGCGCGCCCAAGATTCGGAACCAGCGTCCCACCGACGACGATTGGCTTCGTGGAACTGGTTGGTCATGCTGACCCTCGCTATAAGATTCTGACAACTCTATGATGTAGCGGCAATCGATGCACCATTAGGATGCAACAAACGCCATCGCGGACTATCAGCGTCCGTGTGGTCAACCGTCTCCAGACACTTCAGTCCGATGCCGCAGGAGACTATGCGTCCTCACCGGGTGACCCGACTGCGGACAACTGGGACATTGATCCAAGACACTAACCCTCTCACTGGCGGCACGGCAGCGAATCGCCAGCGCGTATCGCATAAAGTGCTGATATTGTATAGGGAAGGTGCCGTCGCGATTTGTGTTGGCGGATTCAAGTTTGGGAGCGAACACCCGCCGGGTGACCCTATAGGATAGGGTATCTGGATGACAGTCCTTCGACGCAAGCTGACGGTGGTGGATCGGACGACGGATCATGCCCAGAGGTGGCCCCGGCTGTCTGAACAGAGTTTCGGTTTGGATAAGTGGGTCGCGTCTCCCGTTCAGGCTGCCGCAGTGTGTGGCTGGTTGTTGAAGTAGGCTTGGTCTGGGGTCTTTCGGTCAAGGCTCGAGTGCGGCCGAGTGGAATTGTAGAAGCCGAAGTAGCGGTCGATTGAGGCGCGGGCGTCGGCGACGGTGTCATAGGCGCGGAGGTAGACCTCCTCGTATTTCACCGACCGCCACAGCCGCTCGACAAAGACGTTGTCGCGCCAGGCGCCGCGGCCGTCCATGCTGATGGCGATTTTGTGCTCCGACAGCAGGCCGGTGAAGTCGCCGCTGGTGAATTGGCTGCCCTGGTCGGTGTTGAAGATATCCGGCTTTCGATGGCGGGCCAGCGCCTCGGTCACAGCCTCGACGCAGAATTCGACCTCCAGTGTGATCGATAGCCGCCAGGCCAGCACGCGCCGGCTGAACCAGTCGACCACGGCGGCGAGGTAGACGAAGCCGCGGGCCATAGGGATATAGGTGATGTCCATCGCCCACACCTGGTTCGGCCGGGTCACCGCTAGATTGCGCAGCAGATACGGGTAGATCTTGTGCCCCGGCGCCGGCTTGGACGTGTTCGGCCGGCGATACAGCGCCGTGATGTCCATGCGCTTCATCAACGTGGTCACATGGCGGCGGCCGACTGTGACCCCTTCGGCATTCAGCAAATCCCGCAACATCCGGCTGCCCGCGAACGGGAACTCCAGGTGCAGTTCGTCGATGCGGCGCATCACCGCCAGATCGGCGGGCGAGACCGGCCGCGGCAGGTAGTAGACGCAACCGCGACTGAGGTTCAGCGCCCTGGCCTGCCGGGCGATCGGCAGCGCGTGCCCGCGGTCGATCATCGCTTTGCGCTCAACAGGCCGGCCTTGCTGAGCGCGCCGGACAAAAAATCATTCTCCAGCGCCAGCTCTCCAATCTTCGCGTGAAGAGAGTTCAGGTCCACCGGCGACGTCGGTGCATCGCTGCGGGCCTCCGCGCCGAACACACCGGCAGCGCCCTCCTGCAGTTGCGCCTTCCATTGCGTGATCTGGTTCGGGTGGACGTCAAACTGCTGCGCCAGATCGGCCAGCGTTCTGTCGCCCTTGATGGCCGCCAAGGCCACCTTCGCCTTGAAGGCCGGCGTGTGGTTCCGGCGAGGTCGTCTGCTCATCGTCGCTCCTGTTCATAAGCAAGCTTGCTTCATCAGGGATACGCCCGCCACTTATCGCGCTGTTCAGATTTCCCGAGCCACGTCTGCCGAGTGGAGCGCCGAGCGGTTCCAACGCCAGGCACGTGCCATCGGACCGAACACCGAGGCGCTGATCATCGCCGTGCTGGTCCGCCGGCCGCATCCGGAGCAGGGCTTCCGAACCTGCGTCGGGGTGCTGCGTTTGTTCCGCGGCATCGAGGCGGTTCGGGCGGAGGCCGTCTGTGGCCGCGCCATCGAGATCGGCGCGCTGTCCTACCAGAGCGTCGTGTCGATCCTGAAGCACAGGCTCGACCGTCGGGCGTCGCCGCAAGCCGCGGACGGCACGCCGATCCTGCACGACAACATCCGCGGCTCCGGCTACTTCCACTGAGGAGACAGACCTTGCTGCACCACCCGACACTCGACCGTCTGCACGAGCTTGGCCTCGAGGGCATGGCCAAGGGCTTCCGCGATCTGGCGGCCAACCCCGAGAGCCAGGGCCTTGACCACGCCGAATGGCTGGGTCTGCTGGTCGACCAGGAGACCACGTTGCGACAGCAGCGGCGCTTCGAGGCCCGCACGCGGACCGCCAAACTGCGGCACACCGCCTCGATCGAAGACGTCAACTACAAGGCGGCCCGCGGCCTCGATCGTGCCATGTTCCTGCGGCTCGCCAGTTGCGACTGGATCCGCGAGCACCGCCACTGCCTGATCACCGGCCCCTGCGGGGTCGGCAAATCGTGGCTCGCCTGCGCCCTCGGCGACAAGGCATGCCGCGAAAATCTGTCGGTCCTCTACCAGCGCAGCCCGCGGCTGTTCGCTGCCCTGGCGTTGGCGCGCGGCGATGGCCGCTATGCTCGCCTGATGCGCCAACTCGCGCGCGTCGACCTGCTGATCCTCGACGACTGGGGACCCGAGCCGCTGACCGCCGAGCAACGCCGCGATCTGCTGGAGATCGTCGACGACCGCTACGATCGCGGCTCGCTCATCATCACCAGCCAGGTCCCGATCGAACGCTGGTACGAGATCGTCGGCGATCCCACACTGGCCGACGCCATCCTCGATCGCATCATCCACAACGCCCACCGCATCGAGCTCAAGGGAGAGAGCCTGCGCAAACAGCGACCGCCGGCTTGACCCTCATCACCTCGATATGACATCACCCAAACCGACCTGACGAGACGACGCCACCCCGGCCGCGATCAGGCTGGAAGGGTGGCCGCGATCAAGTTGGAATGCACGGCCGACTCCGCTTTGGAATACCCGGCCGGCTTCGTCGGAATCCGCACAGCGACAGATCATCCGCGGCATTGGCCGGCTGGATACGTTGCAGTTTCAGCGCAAATTCACGAAGACCTGCCCTGGATCAATATCGACTTTCAAGATACCGAGTTGCACAAGCGTCGAAATCGTGTGGCTCCATCCCTGCGTTGTTTGCTCGCCAACTTTGCCTGCGCCGACCAGGCTTCCGACGACCTTCGTGCTCTCCCGAACATACAGTTGATCTCGCTCGGGGAAGATCTTTGAAAAGATTTGGGCAGATTCGGCAGGATCAGATCTGACAAACTCGTATCCACGTGAGATCACTGCCACAAGCTTTGCAAGTACGTCTGGACGGCGCTCGACGGCTTGATCGTTCGCGATGAGGTTCAGGCTATATACGTCGACGCCAAAGTCCCGGAACCGTAGAATAGTTGGGTTGTAGCCTTGAAGCTTCAATTGGAGCGGCACGTTATCCTCGCTAAAAATCAGAGCGTCCACCTGACCACTCAGTAAAGCAGTTGCCGTAAAATCTACCGCTATTTCCTGAACCTGATCTCTCTTTATGCCGTTTGCGCTGATAAGTGCATGAAATTCATCGGGCGTAAGTGTGCCGGGGATCACACCTATCTTTCGGCCTATCAAGTCAGACGGCTTTGCGATTGGCGCCCTGGGAAGGCTTACTAGAACGTACGGAGTATTGGGCATTAGCACGGCGAGGGACCTAATCGGAATCCCTTTTGCCCGGGCAAGAACTGTCTCGGATGCGCTTGACGTCCCTATGATCGGACCTGAGCTCGTTCCTATAAGTTGGGCGGCATTAGCTGCACCATTTCCTTGCAGTATCTCCACATCAAATCCGGCCTCGGAAAACCACCCCTTCGCCTTGGCAACATAGATGCCCGCATAAAAGGGCTCAGCATGCCAGTCGATCTGAACCTGGATTCTTGCTGTCTGGGAGGCAACAATCGGAGTCTGGGCGAAGCCAATCCCAACGAATCCCATCGCGATGCACAACTGTGCCGCCAGAACGAACACGGTACTCTTTGCAAGCATTCTTGACATCTTAGCCGCCCTTTCATGGTCATGATCATTCCGTGGATTCACGCAATCCCGCAACGGTGTAAGCTGCGCGCTCAAGCAAGGCGGTCGCGAGGTAAAATAGACCACCGACCGTACCGAGAAGTATGAGAGCTGCATACGCGCGTTCGACCCCGAGGTCGGACGTTGAGGTTAGTATTACATAGCCAAGACCAACGCCTTTGCTTCCAGCAAACTCTCCGACCACCGTCCCAACCACTGCGATAGGTCCGGCAATGCGTATTCCTGTCGCGACGTTCGGTACCGCCATTGGAAGCTTTATAAACCAATAGCGCTGCCAGGTGCTCATGCCCAATGTCTGAGCATAGATGGACATCGCAGTGGGCGTAGATTGGAGTCCGCGCACAGTTGCGAAAATGCACGGTAAGCAACAGATAAAAAAAGTTATGAAGACCTTACTCGCAATGCCATAACCTAGCGCCACAGTAATAAGTGGCGCTATCGCTACAATTGGGAAGGTTTGAATAGAAACTAGAACGGGAATCGTAACTCGCCGAAGTCTTACGCTTAAGTCCAATACTACTCCGGTGATAATGCCAAACGTCGCGGCTATCATCAGACCAAGGCCGGACGACACTACTGTATAGCCTGCATGATGAGCATAAAATCCCGGAACAGCGGCGAGAGATCGCGCGACAGCGAAGGGAGTGGGAACGAGCCAACCAGGGAGACCAAAGGTCCAAATGGCAAAATACCAAACGACTACGAAAAATGCGAGATATGTCGCAAACAAACCAAGAATGGATGCAGCGGCAACCAACAGTGCGGTGATATATTGGAACGGCGTAGCTCTTTCCAACCTCGATTTCATGGAGCACGTCACTCCGTGCCCAATTTTACAATGCGAGAACGCAGCAAGCCAGTAAATCTCGCAAATTCTGGATCTCCGAACATCTCTATTGAACGTGGGCGCGGAAGCGTAATTTGCAGTGGATCTCCCAAAGTGTAGCCATCCCCCAATGGGCATCTCTCAAATACATGAACATAATCGCAAAGGAACACAATTTCGCTGAGGCGATGCGAAATAAGCAAGCACACAAGCCCCAACTTCTTTACAAATCTCTCCATGTCTATATATAGCTGTTCGCACATTGCCTCGTCGATGCCGCTGAAGCTTTCGTCCATTATGAGAATCTTTGGCGATTGCGCTAGTGCCCGCGCGATCAGTGCGCGTGCTCGCATGCCACCGGATAGATGCTCGGGACGACTGCGAGAGGCATGATCAATACGCGCAGTCCGCATCGCACGAACGCATCTACGCCGATCCGAAAAATCGAGGCCCCGGATGAGCAGCTTGCCCTTCCGCACTAAGATCGGCATAGCGGTATTCGCATACACGGTCAGAAACGGGAGGAGACCTTCCGCGCCCTGCTGGAGGAAGCCAACCTCTTGCCTCCGGGCTGCGTCTAGAACTTGGGCACCGCCTATATGAATTTCGCCGTTCTGCGGCTTAAGTACCCCCGCCGTCAGTTTTGCTAAAGTCGATTTTCCGCAGCCGGACGGCCCCACGATTCCAACTATCTCCCCAGGCCGGCAGGTCAAGTTGATGTCTGAGAGCAACGACTTCGCCCCATAGCTGAACTCGACCCCTGAAACATTAAGCATATTTTGAGCGATACCTCTCAAAGCAAAAGGCCCTCGTCAGGCGCTTGGCGAGCCCGCGAGTCCAATTCGAAGTCTCTCAAGGTCTATCTTCAGGTCTTCCCCACCAATGCCGACAGTCATTCTGATGTCAGGGTCGGAAGGGAGCCGCTTAACGATCTGACGCATAACTCTCAGCTGCTCGCTGGCCACAGCCTGAGTCTGCGCGACCACAATCTCGAACCCACTAAGATTTGACGATTCCAAATCATCGACCACCCAGGTCGAATGAAAGCTATAACTCGCTCTCGTGGTCGTTTGCTCCTGCTTTTCGTCGGTGCAATACAGAGCCCATTTCTGATAGGGAACACAAAATAGCGGCGACGGCGCTGATATATGCAACAGGAAGCCGGAATCCGAGGGCGAGCCAGACCTTTCCCTAACAAATTCGGAAAAAGACTCAAATTCTTCAACGGGATTCAAACCAAAATCCGTGTTAGTCACATAACAAATAGACGCCCCCTGTGCTATTGCTTTCCCCAACGCCCCTATAATTTCGGAATTTGTCAACGTCCACTCAACCGGCGTGCTCTTAGGGTGATAGAAGAGTATACAGATGTCACCCTTGCGCATGCACTGATACGCACGTAGCGCGATCTCCTCCAACGTCACTTTATTAAGTATTTTGACGTTCTTGGGTAAATATTCGTTAAATGTCGCTTTCAGCCCCTTTTCGGCGGGCGCGGGTGAATTCATCGGCGCCGTCGGGAGCGGACGCAATTCAGTCGCGCTCTCACCGACGGGTCGCGGGGACCCTCGGAACGTGAATTCATAGTCCAACGACAAAGCGGCAATGTTCCTGTCCGGCGGCAGGAGCTTATTGAGAAGGTCGACGTTATAACTGTTACGCTGAAGCGATTTCCGCAACTGCTCGTACGAAACGCCGGTATGCCTACAAGCATCGGCCAAGCTGCCGCCATATGTAGACTCCAGATGCTGGCGCAGCCAGTCGGACAGTAGGCCACGAGTAGCAACGCCCTGATCCATTATCTTCTCCAGCCCAAGACCCCGCCCCGCCAGCGCGATTCGCCGACGGCGGACAGATGGGTAGGGATCTTGTTAGGACAAGGGGTCACAGCCGTCAACCGCAGCCATCCATGGAGACGCACGAGCGGCGGGGACGAACGCGCGCCACCGAGCGATCGTGAGGACGCGAAACGCGCCTCTTGACATCTCGTCCCTGATGGAAAGAGACTGTCCCCGTCTAAAGCAACGTTCGCCCAAAACGGGCGGGACGGACAGGCCGATCGGAAGTGCCTTAGTCGGCGCTGTGGTCGCGAGGAAGCCGTCGAGAACGAACGCAATCGGAGAACCGTGATGTCTGGAGACACTGCCTCCCTCACCTCCTCAGCCGCCATCTCAGCCGTTGAGCCGAATAGCGTTCGGACCGAGGTCAGGGAGACCGCCGTCGCGAGCACATCTACGGCTCGCCGCCTCCTCGGGACGCTGGTGTTGCTCTTGGGCTTCAGCATGCTGGGGTTGATCCCGCTGTTCACGGTGCCGTTCGGAGTGGCCATCTCGCCCCTGCAGGCAAGTGCGCTGCGGCTAGCCGTTGCGGCGCTTCTCCTCAGCCCCGTCGTGCTATTCGCGCTCGCCAGGGCTGGGGCGAACTCCTGGCTCTTGATCACGCGCGGCGCGCCGTCGGGATTCGTTATCGCTGCTGCTACATCGACGTACCAAATAGCGATTACTACTATTCCGGTTTCGCTGGCGATCATGTTGGTGCTCGCCTGCATGATCGTGGTGGCCGCCACGCGAGACGCGCGCCGACCACCGGTGCCGCAGCTGGTGACATTCGCCATCGCGCTGGGCCTGGCGGTGCTGCACGCCTACCCACTCGACAGCACGATTGGCGCGGCTCCCCTCGGCATGTTCATGGCCTGCCTGTGCGGGGCCGTCTTTGGCTTGCTGCCGATCAGCCTCCGTCGCGCCGAAGGCATCGCCACGGCTACGCTGAACGGCATCCAGTTCGCGGTCGGCACCGCAGGCCTTTTGGCCTTGGACACGCTGCTGTCGCTGCTGAGCATCGGCCATCCTTGGTTTGAGGTGTTCGCCGCCCTGCCGGCTACGCTCTGGCCGCTCGTGATTGTGGCCGGCGTTTTGACAGTACTGCTGCCGTATGGGGCGATCGCATGGGGTCGCCGCGCCGCCGGTGCCTCCGATCTTCAGGTCGCGCTGGCCTCTGCCTGCGAGCCGGTGGTCGCCGTGGCCATCGCCGCAACCTTCCTCGGCCAGCAGAGCGGCGTCGCGGTGTGGCTGGCACTCGCCTCAGTCGTCGCGCTGAACGCCCTGTACCCCCTCATCGTCCCGCCTGCCTCGCGCGGCTAGGCACCGGCGCACATCCCGCAACCGATCCCAAGGAGAACAGCATGTCTAGCTCCAACATCAACTTCCGTATAACTCCTCGCGCCGTCGATCATGGTCAGTGGTACCAGGACGTAATCCGCGCCGCAGGGCTCGCAGCATACAGCGAGGTGCCGGGCTGCATGATCATCGAGCCAAATGGCTGCGCCCTGTGGAACCGCATCCGCAACTGCCTCGGCGCGCGCATCGAGGCAACCGGTCACGAGGACATGATGTTTCCGACGTTGATCCCCTACAGCTACTTCAAGCGTGAGGAGCGTCACATCGAAGGCTTTGCACCAGAACTCGCGATGATCGAGCGACTGCGTGGCAAGGTGCTGGAGGACCCGTTGTGCCTTCGGCCGACGTCCGAGACAGTGATCTACCGGTATTTCGCCGAGCGTATCCAGACCCGGGCCGACCTGCCGATAATGATCAACCAATGGGCGAACGTCTTTCGTGTGGAACAACGCACCCTGCCGTTTTTGCGGACTATGGAGTTTCATTGGCAGGAAGGCCACACGGCTCATTTCAGCGAGGAAGAGGCGCGTGCTGAGGCGCTGCTGATGGGGGAGGAATATCGCCGCTTCATTCAGGACGAGTTGGCGATCCCCTGCATTAGCGGCCGCAAGACGCCGCGCGAGCGCTTCGCCGGGGCCGTGGACACGTACACCATTGAGAGCCTGATGCCCTCCGGCAAGGCGCTGCAGTGCGCGACCAGCCACTACCTCGGCTCGGAGTTCGCCGGCGCATTCGGCGTGCAGTGCATCGGCGCCGGAGGCGCACTGATGCCGGTGCACACGACAAGTTGGGGCATGTCGACGCGCATCATCGGCGCCATCATCATGACCCACGCCGACGACCGCGGGATGGTGATGCCGCCACGGATCGCGCCGGTGCAAGTAGCGATTCTTCCAGTCGGCGGCGCGGACGACGAGGCGATACAGGCAATGGTGCGCGCCGTGCGCGATCAGTTGGCTGCTGTTGGCATCCGAGTGCGTGTGGACGTCTCCGGTGAGCGGATCGGACGGCAGCACTATGCCTGGGAGAAGCGAGGCGTGCCGCTGCGGTTGACCATCGGCCGGACGGAGGTTGCTGCAGGCACGGTCACGGTGACCCGGCGTGATACCGGCGAAAAAGTGGTGCTGTCCCTTGCTGGGGTCGAGGAGAAGGTTGCGGCACTGCTGGAGGCCCAGCACCACTCCCTCCTGGGGTGCGCAGCCGGGCGCCTCGCGGATCGGACGCGGACCATCGAGACGTTGGCAGACCTGGAAGTCGGGCAGGCCGAAGGAGCCGGGCTGTTCGCGGCCGGCTGGGCGGGTGGTGAGGCAGAGGAAGTGATGCTCAAGGAGCGCTTCGAGACAACAATCCGCTGCATCCCTGACCGTCCCTGCGTGACGCTCCCGCGCTGCTTTCTGACTGGCCAGCCTGCGCGCGAGCAGGTGCTCATAGCCAAATCGTACTGACAATACACTTTGGCCTGGGGCGGCGACACTCGCCACCTCGCTACGCCGAGGTTCCTGGAACTTCGGCACGCAGGCAAGCTGGCCTCGACGCCAGTCAGGTGTGTCCACAACGCAGAAAAGGGGCTGCCGGTACTACCGGCAGCCCCGTCTCAACGCGCAGCGATCGACGAGCTACTTCGGCGCAGAACTCTGCTGCTCGACGATGGTCAGGACGGCACGCGCCACGATCTCGCCGGAAATAACCGCGGCGACGACGTTCGGCGGCAATGTGCCCGGCGGTAGATCGGCCATGACGGCGTTGCAGGCCGCCAGGACATCGTTGGCTACCCCGGCCATCGTTACCGACCCTGGGCTCGCCGACAGCGTATTGGCGAGCGTCCGGAACCTGCCCAGCGCCATGTCGACCTTGGTCTTAATGTCCGGCGCCATCTTGCCGCCGCTGGCCAAATAGCCCTGCCATGCCGTCTCCAGCGCGATGGCAGCAAGTTGGGCGCTCTCGGCCACCTCCGCCCGGGTTATCTGGACGGGCGGGCCCGAGCCACCGGGCGTGGTGCAGGCGGCAAGCAGCAGCAGCGGCAGCAGGGCTGCGAGGAAGATACGTCGCATGATGGGCTCCTTCGGTGGGATCAAGTCGCCTGAGCGGCAGGTGCCGGCGCGCTGGCCGGGCTCGTCGTGCTGACGGGCGGCGCGATCGAGACGTTGGGATCGACGGCGAGCAGCTTGCCGAGCTCGGCGGTCACCATGGCGTTGACGTGGTCAGGAGTGACGCCAAGGCGCTTCAGGGCGTCGGGGATGCTCAGCAGAACAAATTGCACCCCGTGCGCCACCGCGGCGTTGGTCAGCGTGACGCTGCCGACCGAACCACCGGCGGAGGCGAGCATCTGGTAGGTGAGTCCGGCGCCGCGGCTGACGCAGTCCGCGATGGAACTCGACAGCGTGGCGTCCTGCATCAGCACCAGGTGCTGGCGGAGCCACACCAGCAGCAGCGGCACGGCGGCGAGCATGGCGGCCTGGACAAGCGGTAGCAACGCCACGGCAAGCGGCGACAGATCGACGGTCATGGAAGGTCTCCTGGTTTTGGGGGATGGTCAGGCGGTCAGTACGCGCGCCACCCGAGCGCGCAGACGCGGCGGGCCCAGCCGCGGCGGTAGGTGGCCCAGGCCGGCAATTCGGTCATGGCGAGCAGCCGCTCGGCGGTCGTGGCCGCGGCAACGGCGCCGAGGCCCTGGGCCTTCACGGCGCGTTCGACGGCGGCGACCGTGGCGGTGCCGGGCAGACCATCTTCCTGGGCACCAACGGATCGCTGCAACCAGCGGGCCGACTGCGCCACACCGCTGTTGACGGCGGCATCGAACACGACAAGGTCAAGCCCGTCCGGCAGATGGTCACACGCCGCCGGCAGCCAGTTGCGCATGCGGTAGATGCCGATGGCGTCGGCGAGAGTGAGGTCGGCGATGTTCAACGTTGGATAGGCCGCGGCACTGATGCCGAACTTGGTGCCGCTCAGCTTGCCGGCGCCGATCTGCCCGCCGGTCCAGTTGCCACGATCGCGCGGGTCGGCATCGAAGCCACCCTCGGTGCCGATGACGATGGCGAATGCCTGTTCAGGAGTCATGGGAACCTCATTGCGTTGGGCGCGCGGCAGCGCCGCCGATGGGACGCGCCATCACGGTGATTGCTGCCGGTTGTCTTGGCTGTCGGGGGGATTGGTCGGGCTCCAGCGGGACGCTGGCGCCGGGTGCGCCGCTACCCGCTGGTCATCATCTGCACGCGCCGGCGCCGACCGCTTCGCTGCTTCACCGACCCCGCGGTTCCCGATATCCTGCCCGCCGGACTCCAGCCGGAGCGTCGATCAGGGAAACGCCGATGCAGCGCGACGAGAACGCCCCTCCGCGCAAGATCATTCATGTCGACATGGACGCCTTCTATGCCTCGGTCGAGCAGCGCGACAATCCTGAGTTGCGTGGCAAGCCGGTGGCAGTCGGCGGTGCGCGCGAACGTGGCGTGGTCGCGGCGGCGAGTTACGAGGCGCGTGCCTTCGGCGTGCATTCGGCGATGCCGTCGGTCACCGCCCGCCGGAAGTGCCCGGAGCTGATCTTCGTCAAGCCGCGCTTCGAGGTCTATCGCGCCGTCTCGCAGCAGATCCGTGCCATCTTCGCGGACTACACGCCGCTGGTGGAACCGCTCTCGCTCGATGAGGCCTATCTTGATGTCACCGAGAACCTGATGGTCATCGCCTCGGCCACCGAAATCGCCGAGCAGATTCGCGCTCGGATCCGCGCCGAGACCAGCCTGACCGCCTCTGCCGGCATCTCCTACAACAAGTTCCTCGCCAAGATGGCTTCCGGCCAGCGCAAACCCGACGGCATGTTCATCATCACGCCCCGCATGGGTGCCGCTTTCGTCGAAACCCTGCCGGTCGGCAAGTTCCACGGCATCGGCCCGGCGACGGAGGCCAAGATGCAACGCCTCGGCATCCACTCCGGCGCCGATCTGCGGTCGATGACATTACCCTTCCTGCAGGCTCAGTTCGGCAAAGCCGGGCTGCACTACTACTGGATCGCCCGCGGCATCGATGACCGCCCGGTGCAGCCCGACCGCGTGCGCAAGTCGGTCGGCGCCGAGAACACCTTCGTCGATGACCTCGTCACGCTCGACCAGGCCCGGGCGGCGTTGGTTCCGATTGTCGAGAAAGTGTGGCGCTTCTGCGAGAGCGGCGCGATCCATGGCCGCACCGTGACCCTGAAAGCGAAATACGCCGATTTCCGGCAGATCACCCGGAGCCGGACCGGCCATATCGCCCTCGCCAGCCAAGCCGAACTCGCCGAGATCGCCTTTGGTCTGCTCGATCCACTGTTCCCAGTCAGCAAGGGCATCCGCCTGCTCGGGGTGACGCTCTCCGGCCTCGGCGATGAACCGAGCGCGCCCGCGGACCAGCTGCGGCTATCGATCTGATACACAGCCTAGCGGTTCGCGCCCGATGGTGCCGGAAGGTGGTCTTGCAGGCCGGCGCCAACCGGCCTGCCGCGCCAATCATGGGGGATGGCTACAAGGAACCGACGATGGTCGGACCGCGCCGTCCGTGGCTACGCCATGATAATCACGGCCGGCTTTCTGGCGGTTGAGCCTCCGCCCCCCGCGCCCGCTGCGATATCGATTAGGCCATAGACCTGCCTGGAGGGCGCACCACCCCACGGCAGTGTCAGAGTCCCCGAGGTCGTGCCGTCGATCGCCACGACCACGCCCCGGTGGTTTCCCGAGCTCGGGGTGTTCTGCGTCTCCTTGAACAGCGTGCCGCTATCGGTGCCGGCGTAGTTGTTGGAGCCGTCCTCCTCAGCGATGGCAAAGCGCATAACTGTCGCAGCCTTGGTCGCCAGGCTACCGATGGTGATAGTGTTGCCGCTGGCGGTGGCCTGGCCGTGGCTCGCCGTGATCGTGCCGGCGTTGCTGATCTCGTAGACATCGACGTTGTGGTAGTCGGAGAAACCGGTGAAGGCGAAGGACGTTTCGCCCCCGGCCGCCGTCTTGGTCCAGGCCTGGGTGCCGTTATAGGTCTCGTCGGCATGCCCGTCATAGAGCGACGTAAAGCCCGCCGGCGGTGTCAGGCTCTGGTTGTAGCCCGACTGGATCGCCAGCAGCAGATTGCCGGCGGTTGCCGCGGCTCCGAAGGTCACGGTCTGGTTGCTGTTGCCGCGCGCATACGCCTTCTGCACCAGAGCCGGTCCGCCCGCCGTTGCCACGGCGGGCCACGGACCGACCGGCGGCGGTGGCGGCGTGTAGGGCACCGACACCTTCATGGTGACCTGGGAGACCCGCGCGACAGTTCCCTTAACCGATGCCTTCATGGCGACCTGGGACACCCGCGCCGTGGTGCCGCGCACCGACGCCTTCATGGCAACCTGGGAGACGCGGGCCGTGGCGGCCGTGTTGATCCCGGCAAAGCCGGCTGGTGGCGTATAGGCGAAGGACGGTCCGAAGTTGGCCGTCAGGACGTCGGTGCCGTAGGCCAGCGTGGCCGCCAGATACCAGTTGCCGCTGAACACGGTCGCCCCACAGCCGAGACCTCCGAGGTTCGAGGCCGGGTCCTGCGAGCCGATGGCGGCGTTCAACCAGTTCCCGTTGTTGATCCGCATCCATATCTTGGCGTTCACCGGATCGACGGCGAGGCAGATGATGTCGCCCGCGACAGGCGCCGTGCCGTAGTTCGTCGAAACGGCGTTTACCAACCCGCGGTAATAGGTCTGGCCAGTGCTCTTGGACTGGAAGCCCCCGCTATGCGTGTTGAACCCGACATAGTTGGCAAGCGTGGCTGACGCGTCCATGACGCCGACCAGGATGCCGTCGCCAGCCGGGTTCAGGCTGTTGAGCGTGAATTCCGCGTAGACGAGGACCGTATTCGCAATGGCCGGCATCGACCGGATCGACGAGGTAAAGGCGCCGTCGGAGCCGGAGAACCCAAGGGAGCGGTTGTGCGCATCCAGGATGACGATGGACGCATTCTTGTCGGACGGATTCCATGCCTCGTAGGCCATGCCGGAAACTCCTCGGTCTGGCCTAGCTGATCCGCTTCACGCCGAATTCGAGGCTCGGGACGTTGGCGACCACCCAGGCCGCGTTCGATCGCCCGGGATCACCGCCATAGATGGTCTGCCCGTAGGCATAGCCGGCGCCATCGACATTGAACGCGGTGCCGACCGTGGTGGTGCTGTTGTCCAGCACCACCGGCGCCACGGTGTCGCTGCCCGCCACGGCCGTGCCGGCAATGCCGACGGCGATGGCGTTGATCGCCGTCGGCGTCGACAGCCAGGTGCCGGACCAGGCATAGGTGTCGATGAGATTGATGCTGGCCGCGGCGACATAGCTGGTGTCGCCATCCATCGCCGCCTCATTGACGCGGGCATAGTTGCTGCCGCTGTCCGGGGTCCACCCGGTGTTTGATCCGGCGCCAGACGGGAAGTAGGTCTGGACATGGTGATTGCCGATCTGCGTGTCGCCGACATAGAGGTCGTCGAAATATGCGAGGTCGGTGCCGGCGCTCCAGCTGATGTTCGAGTAGCCGGAATTGTTCAGCTCGACGCCCATCACGCAGGCGTCGAACGTGGTGTTGCCGGTGCGCTTGGTGTTCTGGCTGGACAGGTTGATATTCGGCGTCGCCCCGGCGGTCGCATTGATCCACACCTTGAACACGCCGGACGTGCCGTCGATCGTCAGCTCCATTTCGATCATGTTCAGCGTGTTCGGGTTCACCGTGGTTGCAGCGGTGCCGAGCAAGGTGCAGCTGTTGGGATCGCCGCGGTAGGCCGACACGGTGCCGGCGGTGTCGATCTTGACGAAGCACTGCATCGTCCCGCCATCCGTCACCCCGAAATAGACCGAGGCCAGGTTGTTCTGCGGCTGGTTGCACGCCATCGCCACGCCGAGGCGGCGTGTGGTGTATTTCGTGCCGATCGACCTCACGGCGTGCACAAACATCTGGGCGAAGACGGCGTAGCCATGGCCGTTGGTGTTGGTCGCCCGCAGCGCGAAGCTCTTGCCGCTGCCGCGGTTGGGCGAGGACTTTGGCGTCGGGAACACCGCGTCGGCGAAGCCCCAGGGGGAGGTGCTGCTGCTGAGCACGCCGGCCATCAGGTCGGCATTGGCGTTCACCTCGTCGAAGCCTTCGAGGACATCGAATGTTGCGACCATCAGCCGGCTACCTTCTTCAGCATGGTGACGACCCCAAAATTCTTGAACCCGGTGTCATGCGTGGCTTGCCCGGTGATCCGCACGCCATCACCGGGGACCAGGGTGACGTCCGCGGTTGGGCTGCCGGTGATGGTCAGCGACCCCGCGGTGGAAACGGACAGCGTGCCGCGATTGGTCCATGCCCCGGCGTGCTTGGAGGCGTAGAGCAGCGCCGTCGTGGCGGCTGGCACATCGGCGGTGTCATCGTTGAGGATGACATAGGTGCCGGTGAGGCCAGCGGGGATGGTGAGGGTCTGGTTGACGGGGATGACGAGCAGCACCTCGCTGTCGCTCATCGTGCCCGGATGCGAGATGGCGAACGGCAGGTTCTGCACTTCCGGCTGCATCTGGGCGAAGGGCACGTAGCCGTTGGCGTCGAGCCCGGCGATGCCGTTGGCGGAGCCGTAGTTCACGAGATCGAGCGTGCCGCCAGTCAGGGTCAGATGGCTGCTCAGCGGAACGGCCGCCGGGGTGGCCGATGCGGTACCGGTGTTGGCCAGCACCGTGTGGCTCGCGATGGGCGCGATCTCCAGCGTCCCGCTCGCCAGCGACATGCTGGCACCCAGCGGGACGACGCCAGGCGAGGCTGACGCGGTTCCGGGATTGCCGAACAGCGTGTGGCTAGCCTGGCTGGCGATCGCCAGGGTGCCACCGGAGAATACCAGGCTGCCGGCCGCGGTGGCGGCCACCAGGATCGTGCCGTTGCTGTAGACCAGGGCCGATGATGGCACCGCCTGCGAGGCGATGCCGTTCAGGCCCGCGATGTCGCTGGTGGTGAGGGTCACGGCGCCGGTGCGGCCGGCGACCGAGGTGACCTCGGTGCTGTCGCCCTCGATGCGCTCCCAGTTGGTGCCGTCCCACAAGGCCTTGTCGCCGACGTTCCAGACCGCGTAGCCGTCCAGCGACGTGGTGCCGGCGTTCGACACGACGTAGACTGCGCCGGCCCGCGCGCCCGCGGGCGCCGTGCTGCTCGCCAACGTGGGGCTGTTGGTCGCGGCGTTCCACGTGCCGGCGGGATACCAGGCCGTGCCAAGGGAGGTTGGCAGCTGGGCGAAGGCGATCCGGCCGCCGCTGTCGAGGCCGGCATAGCCGTTGCTGGCGTTCTTGTTGGCCGCGTATTCGAGGCCGGTCAGTGACAGCGAGCCGCCCGCGAGAACAAAATCGGCGCTGAGCGTCAGGTGGGCGACGTGGGTGCCGGTCGAGTAGATCGCTCCTGCGGCCGGCATGCTCTCGGCTGCCATGCCACTCAGCTTGAGGGTACTCCCGGCGACCGCGATGTTGCCGGTGACGCCGATTGCACCCGAGGCACCGCCGAGCGACAGCACGCCCGACGTGGCGGCGAGCGCCGTGGTGGTGAAGATGTCGGTGCCATCGCAGAGCAGGATCGCCACCGTGGCACTCGGGACCACGACGGTGGCCCCGGTCGCCCCCTTCACGGTGACCTGGTGCGAGCCGAGGGCGTTGTTGACGACGAAGAACTTCTTCAGCAGCGGCACCGTCAGCGTCGATCCGGCCGAGGCGTTGTCCGGGCATTTGAAGGTCAGATGCTGGGTGAAGGCGTTGTTGCCCAGGGTGCAGGCGTTGCTGGTCCAGGTGATGCCGTCGTACTCGTCGGCCAGCGCCCCTTCGAGCCAGACCAGGGCGTTGTTGATGGTGGTCTCTTTCTGGTCCTGCGACGGCGCAACCTCGGGGATGCTCCAGAGCGGCGTGGTGGTCATCAGGCGATCTCCACGAGGTCTTCGCGGCCGAAGCCGCGGCCGACGATGCTGCTGAGCTGGTAGACGCGCAGTGACAGGGCTGCCGGTCGCGTGCCGAAATCGGCGGTGATTTGCGCCGCGGTGTAGACGGCCGCCGGCGAGGTCAGCCCGGTCAGCGTGCGCTTCACGGTACCGCCGGGCGCGGCGAGGATGTCGACCTCGTAGGCTTCGACCTGCTCGTTCAGAGGCACCGTGCCGGTGCCTGCGAGCAGATCGCCGCCGAGACGGGTGCGGCGCAGCCAGGCCAGGTGGACATCCGAGCCGCCGAGCGTGGCCGTCACATGCACCGGCGCATAGGGCATCTTGTCCCGGCCGGTGATGGTGGCGCTCTCCGATTGCGCGTTCTCCGGCAGCTGGTTGATCGACACGCCGCGCCAGACCAGCGGCACGTTGCGGCTGGCGATGGGAAGCTGGATCGGCAGCACGGTGGCGCTGCTGAGCAGGATGAAGGCATCGCCCGCCCGCAACTCGCCCGCCATGGTGTCGGTGCCGCGGCGCCCGCGGTTGAGCCAGGACAGCCGGTACTGTCCGTTGCCGAGCACGGTGACGTCGCGGAACTGGAGGATCTCGACCTCGCCGTTCGCCTTCAGCACGACCATGGCGTTGAAGCCGTTGGCCAGGCTGTCGTCGCTGATCGACGCCAGCGTGCCGCCACCGACGGACATCACGACATCCATCGTCCCCACGGTCTGGGTGTGGAAGCAGCTTGCCGGATCGGCCGGTGGGACGACGATGTGGCCCCAGTCCATCTCGGCGAGGCTGGTGTCGACCACCGACCACACCTGCCCGTCCGGCGATTTATCGAGCTCGCAGCCGGACCAGCCGATATCGGAGAAAGGGCCCGCCGCCCAATAGACGCGCAGGGCCAGGGAATTCTCGTCGGTGTCGCGCAGCAGGGGCGTGTCGAGCAGGAAGTACGCGCTGGGCACGACGCGCTTGACGGTCTGGCTGTCGAACCCATCGCCCACCGCGCCGGTGGCGGACGAGGTATAGGTGCCGTAGCTCTCGGCCTCGATGGTGGTGTCGAGCGCATAGTCGGCGCCGATATCGCCATTGGTCATCCGGCCCTGGATGACGTCGCCGCTGGCAAGTTGGAGGGCGATGCTGTCGCCGGCGTCGAGGTAGGCGTATTTGCTCGGCAGCCGGAGCTGGAAGCTGCGCCGGTTGAGCCATGCGGTGAATAGGAGTTTCTCTACCTGCTGCTTGGCCTGGCTCTGGTCCATCACCGCGGTCAGTTGCAGGTCGGTCTGGTTGTCCGAGAACATCGTCGGATCGGGGCGCCGCGGCCGCGTCGCGCTCTGCACGTTGGTCTGGTAGTCCTTGGCCAAGTCCATCGTGGTCAGGGTGACCCGGTAGGGCAGGTCGACCTCCTGCTTGCGCACCTCCTTGTAGGGCTCGGCATCCCCGGCGTTGAGGCGGATGAGATCGTCCTGCGGGATGGTGGCCTTGATGCCCTTGCCGCGGTTCTCGAAATACAGCCGGTCGTCGCGCTCGACGCAGTTGAGCAGGAAGGTCTGCGCCAGGCTCTGGGCGATCTGTGACGCCGCAGCCTTCTGGCTGACGACGAAGCCGAGCAGGCTCTGGGTCGCATCCGACGTATCGATGGCGGTCGAGGCGAGCCCGGAGCGGAGGCACAGATCGGTGAGGATGCTGCCCAGGGTCACGCCGTTGCCGGTGGGCCGGTTGACGAACAGCTTGGCCCAGCCGAGGCCACCGGTGTGGGCAATCATCTGGCGCGCATCGCCGTTGGCGACATAACCACCGTTGAGGAAGAAGGTGGTGCGGCTCCCCTCGGGCCAGGCGCTGTCGTAGATGATGGCGCCAGTGACGGCGTCGAGTTGCACTAGCTCCACGCCGCTCATCATCTGGAAGATGGTGCCGCCGATCAGCGAGCCCGACGTGCCGCCGCCAAACGGGACACGGGTCTTCCACAGGATGGTGCCATTCGACCACTTCACCGCCCACCACTGGTACGAGCCGGTGGCAGGCACGATCCAGGCGGTGAAAATCAGGGAGTCGTCGCTGTCGTCATAGACCGGCGTCGTCAGCGCCCCGAAGAACCCGGTGGCACCGGCCAGGATATCGGCGGCGTGGATCGTGGCCCGGGTGGTGATGCTGAGGCGCACGGCCTCGGAGACCATGTCACCGCCCTGGTTGTAGGTGTCGGTGACCCGGATGCGGGCGATGTAGATCGGATCATGCTCGGCATAGATGTTGCCGGCGATGGTCCAGGCATCGCCGTAGGAGTAGCTCACCTGCCCGCGGCAGATGCCGTAGGTGTAATTGCCGTCCGGCGTGCCGCTGCCGGGGTCGCTCACCGGCGACAGGTCGCCAGCGTTGAGGACCGCGACCTCGTTGAACAGCCCGCCATTGACGACGAAGTAGTGGTTGCCGAAGTCGGTATCGACCTCGATGTAGGCCAGCTTCGATGGGATGGCCCACATGTGCATGTAGGCGGACGCAACGGCGCGATGCGTCTCGGCCAACGTCGGTCCGTCGATACGCGAGATGGCGCCGAAGCTGGCCGCGAACAGCGTGCCGTCCGGGATCGCCATCAGCGCGGTGAACGCCAGGTCGGTGTTGTCGAGCGTGAGCGCGGTGCTCACCGCCTGGCGGTCCTGCACCATGGTGTTGAGGTTGGCGCGCAGCAGGCCGTGCGGCGTGTTGCCGGCGAGGTAGAGGAAGGCGCGCGCGGCGTCGATCGCCACCGGGCCACCGTCGACGCCACCGAAACCGAATCCGGTCGGGAACGTCGTCAGTTGCTGATAGGTGTGGGTATCGTCCGAGGTCACCGCGACCTCGACGGTGATCGACGGCAGACGGTTGCCGTAGTCGGCGAGCGGGATGTCGTTGAACACCAGGTAGCAGGTGCCGCGGAACGCCGGCACCTGGCCGACGCCCTTGTCCGCCTCGATCAGGCTGTCCGGCAACTGGCTCTCATCGCCGGGGTAGAAGCGGAAGTTGAGACCTGGGCTCTGCACCGCCTCGGTGGTGGCACTGACGTCGTAGAGCAGCTTGCCGTCGCCCCAGATGCGCAGGACGTCCATCACCGGCCCCTCGCAGAGCGCGAGGGCGAAGGTGCCGTAGTAGGAATAGGTGATGGTGGTCTGGCTGACCGAGCCGCCCATTCCCTTGCCGGACTGCTGGGTCTTGCTGGTCTTCTGCTCGCGGATCGGCAGCGCCCAGATGATGTTGCCGTTCACCCGGGCGGTGCCGTAGACGATGTTGCGCACCGCGCCGTAGGAACTGGCGGAGACCACGAGGTCATTGAGCCGCGGCCCCTCGCCGGTCTGATGCACGACCTTGGGGTCGACGACACTGCCGAGCGAGTAGCCGAGCGAGAAGCCGGCGATCGCGCCTTGCGGGCCGCCGAGATAGGCGCCGATGACGCCACCGACGACGCCGAGGGCGATCTGGGCCATCAGGCGCCTCCGGGTTGGGCATGATCATCAGCCAAACAGCGGCATCGCCGCCTACAAGGGCTCACGGACGAACTGGACGGCGTCGTGCGCCGACGCTGCGCGGATCAGGTGCGCGGACCGAGACAGCCCTTGGTCAAGTGGCGGCTGACGCAAGCTGGCGGGTCAGCCGAGAGCGTCCGGCCTTGAATTCCTGGTGGAATTAGAATACCTAAATATTCCAGGAGAAACCAATGCCCACCAACACGCGCAAGAGGCATTCGCCACATCAAGGCCCAGAACCTGCCCTGGTCGTCAGCAAGGCCGTTGTCAGGGCGGCTGCGATCACCGGCTTGAACCATGCCAGCCTGGCGCGTGTGCTCGGACTGTCTCCTCCGACCGTAACGCGCCTGCATGCCGGCGACTACGTGTTGTCGCCGACGGGCAAGCCGTATGAGTTGGCGCTGCTGCTGATCCGGCTGTTCCGAGGACTGGATGCCCTGATGAACGGCGAGGAACTCTCGGTCCAATCCTGGATGCGGGCGCCGAACCTGGCGCTCGGGGACGTGCCGATGACCATGATCACCACGGTGCCTGGCCTGGTCGAGACGGTGGCCTATGTCGATAGCGCCCGCGCTCGCGTCTGAGCGGCGTCCGATCGCCGGGGAGGCATGGCGCATCGTCGAGAGCCAGGCGCGCGTGGCAACGATGAAGATCGTCGATAACCTGGCGGAGCAGCAAGTCCTCGAAGCCGAGCTGGAACGCTCGAAGCCGGCAATCCCGTCCGACTGCCACCATCTGCACTGGCTCCTGGCCACACCCTTTCGCTATGCGCCGTATCCCAACGGCAGCCGCTTCCGCCGGGCGCGCCAGCGAGCCGGCTGCCTCTATGCGGCCGAGCGGATCGACACCGCAATCGCCGAGGATGCCTTCTACCGGCTGCGCTTCTTCCTGGACGCCCCGGCCGCCATCCGCCCCAGGAGCCCGCAGGAGCGGACCGCCTTCCGCTTCCGGGGCGAGACCAAAGCCGGCCTGGATCTCACCGTGCCGCCGTTGGCGGCGGACGCGGCGCGCTGGATGCACCCCTCCGACTACAGCGCCAGCCAGGACCTGGCCGATGCCGCCCGTGCGGAGGGGATCGCGATCATCCGCTACGCATCCGTCCGGGATCCCGCCCATGGCAACAACTGGGCCGTGCTGGATTGCCGCGCGATCACCACGCCCGAGCCGACGCAGCTGCAGACCTGGCACTACATGCTCCGCGCGACCCAGGTCGAGGCCGTGTGCGAGATGCCTCGGTTGAGCCTCACCTTCCCCTATGCCGATTGGGCGCGCACCGATCCACGGGTCCCGGACCGGCTTCCGTGAATCATCTCTCGATCCTTCGCGAGGGGAGAAACGACACTCGGGCCTAATCCACTCCGGGTAGGGCAAAGGCGGCGGCACGCTTGGCCAGCCACTCGCCAGCGAGCGGCTCCTCGACCACCCTCCGCAGCGGGGCGAGGGCGTGGATGATGTGGGGCACGCCGTGCTTCTCGCTGAGGAAGGCGCAGTGGCAGGGGAAGCGCTGTTCCTTCAGCGCCAGCACGTCACCTGGGCGGGCCTCGAGCACCGGGACGGGAATGCCGC
Organism: uncultured Rhodospirillales bacterium; assembly: GCA_903928895.1. GTDB lineage: Bacteria > Pseudomonadota > Alphaproteobacteria > Acetobacterales > Acetobacteraceae > CAIYPH01. The sequence goes on from CAIYSR010000125.1 coordinate 23,248, forward strand.
CGCCGGCGAGGAAGTGGCGCAGGAACCGGGTGGTGTCGGGCCGGCGTTCGTAGACAGCGAGGTCATAGTCACTGAGGCCGAGATCACGGCAGACGACGCGCACCAGGCCAACGCAGTCGACGCCATGGCGGTCGCGGCCCTGGTGCCGCCAGGGCACGCCGATCCAGCCGCGCGCCGCGGCCACCACATCCTCACGGGTCACGAGCGACAACGAAGACGTTGCGCTGTTCATGGCGCGTTGGGGAACTGGACGACTTGGTCGATGCCGGGGACAAAGGGCTCGCCGCGGAAGTTCACGATGTTGGCGAACTTGCTGATGCAGGTCCCAGTCAGCTTGTCGCAGCCGGGATAGACCCGGAACCGGTCACCGATGGCGATCGGCTGCTCCATCGGCAGCCACAGCGTCATGGCGCCCGCCAGCGTGCTGGCCTGCACCTCGATCGAGCGGCCGAGATTGGCGCCGCTTTCCCAGGTCAGCACGCCGTAGTTGAACCAGCCATCGACGTTGCGGGGCTCGGCGGCGTCGAGGCTGTAGGTCAGGTTCGCCGCGTCGGTGACAGAAGAGACGCTGCCGGAGCGGGTCCATGCATCCATGCACAGGAAGACTGCCGCGCCGTCGGTGGTGCTGTTCCCCGGCGTGGTGTCGTAGCACGGCTGGGTGCCGGCCGTGGCGCCGCCGGTGGTGCAGCGATAGATACGGTCCTGATAGCGCCGGCTGTCGGCGCGCGAACCATCGGTGGCGACGCGCACGTAGTCACCGGCTTCGTAGATCTGCCCGCGGTGGATCACGTCCGGCAGGATCGGCACCTTGCACTTGCTGTCGCCGAGGTCAGCGCGGCAGTCGACTGAGTAGAGGTCGCCGACCCGCTGTGCCAGGCGTTGCACCAGGCCGCGCAACTCGGCCGAGAACGTGCCGCTGGGGGCAGACACCACCTCGCCCAGATAGCCGCGGTGCAACGCCATGGTGCCCATGGTGAGGTCGGCCCAGTTCACCAGGAACACCCGCACCTCGGCGAAGTCGAACAGCCCCGCCCGCAGATCGGCCGCGGTGATGGTGTCGTCGTCAAAGACGCCGGTGACTTCCATGTTGTTGACCGACACGTCGGCGGTGGCCGACAGCGCGGTGCGCACGAAGCCGGTGGCGGCCGTGTAGGTGGTGCCGTCGATGACGAGGTCCTGGTCGTGCTCGGTGAGGTGGAACTGGGTACCGTCGCGGCGGACGATCGACCAGCAGCTGGTCAGACGCGTGACGTCGCCGGCCAGTTCGGCCTTCAAGGCGTCGCTGAGCGTTTTCATGGCCGGTCAGACCCGGACTTCGATCACCGGGATCTGGCCCCAGGAGAAGTTGTCGAGATCGTTGATCGTCACCTTCATGTCGTCGGTGTCGAACCGGCAGGGCACGTCGAACTCAAGATGGCCGGTGATGGCGCGGCCGCTGGTCAGCGACAACGCGGTGCCGAGCGTGACGATGCCGGTGGTGGCGTCGAGCGTCCAGTCGCTCGTCGGCGCGCCATCATTATAGAGTGCCAGTGTGCCGGCGACCGGCTTGGCCAGGACGCGGGTGTAGGGATCGACGGTGTCGGCATAGGTCTTGGCCAGCTGGAAGGTCGAATGCCCGACGACCCCAGCGGTGGTGAAGAAAATTGGTAACGGGTCGCGATCGCCCGGCGTGGCGTCCCAGTTCGGGCAGCGATAGTCGGCCCAGTCCTTGAAGCGGAAGCCGAACACCTTCGCCCGCCGGCCCATGAAGAACGCCCGCAGGGCGTCGAGGTCGGCCTGGGTCTTGATGCCGTGCGCAACGTCATAGGCATGGCGCGGCCGCGACCAGTTCTGATTGCGCCGCTCGCTGCCGCCGGAAAGCTCGGTGACGGTGGTATTGAAGCTCGGCCCGCCGATGGCGCCGAGGCTGATGGTCGGCGGGAACTGCACCTCGTGGAAGGGAACGGTCATCAGGCCGAGTTCCTCCGCTGCGAGCGCTCCTGCTGGGCGAGCAGCAACTGCGCGATCTGTGGCGCTGAGCGGCGGAAGCTGTCGGCGTTGGTCACGTTCGGCAGGTGAAAGACGTTGGTCACGTTGCCGCCGCCGCCCATGCCGTTCATCGCCGCGGCCAGCCGCTGGGACTGATTGGCGGTCATCACCCGTTCGCCGCGCTGCAGGATGGCGGCGAACTCATCGCTGTTCAGACCCGTGTGGTAGCGCGGCGCGCCGTCGAAAGTCGCCGCCGGCACCGAGCGGGTGAACGATGGCGCATTGGGATCGCCGACCAGGCCGCCGCGATGCAGGCCGGCGGCGCCGAGGGCGACGAAGGTGTCGGCCTGGGCGGACAAGTCCGCCAGCGCCGAGCCCGACGCCATGCCGTCGAAGCTGAACCCGCTGAGCAAGTTGCCGATGCCGGTGAGGAAGCCACCGCCGGCAGCGCCGAAACCACCACCGCTGCTGCCACTGCCGGAGAAGGCGGAGGCCACGCCGCTGAGCGTGGAGCGGTTGCCGCCGAACAGCGAGTTCAACATCGGGTTGAGCACCGACAGCTTCAGAAACTCCCGCAGGATCTCCTCGGCAACGGAGGTCATCACATTCTGGAAGGTGACCGCCGCGCCCCTGCCGGAGACCAGCGCGGTGACGATGCCCTGGCCGATGGTGTCAAACGATTGGCTGAAGGCGTTCGCCACCTCGTTCATGTCCTGCTGCTGTTGCTGCAGCGTGGTCTTCAGGTCAGCGTTGGCTGCCACCAGGTCCAGGGTCTTGCGCTGCCACTCGGTCAGCACATCGCCCTCGTTGATGCCGAGCTTGATCTCCTCCTGCAGCACGGCCAGCCGGCGGTTGCGCTCTGCGGTGTCGGCGCCGAGCAGGCTGATCTCGGTCCGGACCAACTGGTTGTCCCGGGTCAGCCGGGATGCGTCGGCGGCCGCCGCGTTGTCGTTCTTGGCTCGCGTGTTGCGGTCCAGCGCCGCGGTCTCCTCGACGACCTGGCGGGCGTACTCGGCGGTGCCGGGCACCGCGGTCTTACGCGCGTCGGTCAGCGCCTTCTCGCGGTTGGCGGCGAGCTCGGCGGCGATGCCGCCCTGCATAAGCATCGGCGTCAGTCGCTCCTGGCCAGCGGCCTGGAGATTCAACTGGCGGACGTTGTCGTTGGCCGCCGCGCTGAGCTTGCGCTGTTCATCGGCCAGCGCCGAGGTCAACGCCGCCTGGTCGATCGGCTGGTGGGTGTCGCGGCTCAACTGGGCGAAGCGCTGGTAGACGGTGAGCAGATCGCGCGCGGCGCCGCTCTCGGCGATCAGCGGGGCGACCGCGTCGCGCGCGGTCTGGGCGATCTTCTCCTGCTCGGTCAGCGGATCGCGCAGGCCGCCCAGTTTGACCTGGAGGTCCTGGATGACCGCCGACGCCCGCTGCCCAGCATCGCTGCCGGCGCCGACGCTGTCGCGGTATTTGCTGAACTGCTCGATCTGCTTCTCGATGTCGATCCGCTGGAACTGCACCGCGCTCTGGAACAGCTTGTCGACCGCAGTTGCCGCACCGTTCGGATCGCTGCCCAGGCCGAAGCCGTTTGCGGCCGACATGGCGGAGGCGGCCGAGCCGGCGCTCGTGTCGCTGCCTGGCGGTGCGACACCCGGCAGCACTGGGCCCGGGGGGGTGGCTGTGGTGCCGTAGTGATGCCCGCCGCTCTCCTGTAGGGCGATCTGGAATATCCGATCCATGATCGCCGGGCTGTTGAGCTGGTTGCCGTAGTCAGCAAACACGTTGCTGAAGACCCGCGCGATGTCCTGCTGGACCTGCGGATCGAGCTGCGCGGTATTCTGCCCCTGGACCGACGACAGATAGTCATAGCCCTTGCCCGACTGCGCGCCGCCAATGCCCTGGTTATAGGCACGCGTGGCGTCGTCGATGTGGCCGTGCATCGCGTCGAGCTGCTGGCGGAAGTAGCTGACGCCGCCGGCGATGTTGGCGCTGTAGTTGAACCGCGCGTCAGGGGACATGCCGACGTCGGACGCAGCTGCCTGGCGCAGCTGAAACAAGCCGACGGCGTCGTTGTTGTTCAGGACGGTGGAGTTGCCAGGGATCGTCGCCGGCTGGTTCCAGGGAAACGGCTCGCGGGTGTTGCCGGACCCGGCCGGCAGCGGCGACCACCATGGCAATTGCACGCCGTTCTGCTGAATGTCCTTCAGCGTCTTCTCGGCCTGCTTGCTGCCGAGGAAGTCGGTCAGCTTATCGATCCAGCCAATGAAACTGGCAATCCCCTCGATCGCTCCAGCCACGCCCTTGTTCAGGTTGGTGCCGACCGTGGTGGCCAGACCATCGCCGCTGCCGGTGGCCTTGATGAAGGCCTCATCCATGTCGTGGATCGCCTTCTGCAACGGCGTCAAATTGTCATTCACCGCCTGGGTGACCGGCTTCAGCTGGCCGAGCAGCAGGCTCATCGCCGCGGCCTTGTCGCCGGCGGCTTCATACTCTCGGGCCTGGTTGACCAGCGCCTGGGTGAAGCCGGTGATGTGGTGATCCGTCAGTTCCTGCAGGACCTTGGAGGGCTCGTTGAACGCCTCCGCCAGGCGCTTGGCGTCGCCGGCGGTCTCGCCGAGCTCGACGTTGAGGTTGGAGAAGGTTCGGGCGATGTCGCTCGCCTGTCCCGTCGAGCCCTGAAAGATCGGCGCCGCGTAGACCGTCGTCAGCAGCAGGCTGGCCTGCGGTGTGCTCAGCGTCGACGTTGCCGCCAGTTCCTTCGCGGCCAATCGGACCTGGGGCGCCAGGCTGGCGAAATTGTCCCGCGTGGCGGCCAGCCGGTTGGCCAGATCATTCAGCGCGCGCTGGTTGGTCTCGGCCACGTAGGCCATCGTCCCAAAGGCGGCGACCACTTCGAGGACGATCGCCGGGCCCGAAGTGAGGAAGCGAAACGTTTCCTTCGCGACGCCGCCAAAACTCTGGAAGGCGTGCTCGACATGGCCGATGTTGAGCAGCGCGATCTCCAGCGGGTTCATCCCCGCGGCCATCTCGGCGAAGCTGCGCGTCGCCTCGCGGACCAGCATCGTGGTCGCCCGGGTCGACGTGCCGTGGTGCTCCGTGGCAGCGCCCAGCGTGCCATACTTCACGGTTGCAAGGTCGAGCAGCCGGTTGGCGTCATCCTGGGTGGCGCGGCCATTCTGCACGGCGCGGGTGATGGTATCCTGGGTCTTCCCATAGGCCACGGCAGACGCATAGGCGGGATCCAGGCTTCGCTTGACGCGCTCGTAACTGGACCCGGAGTCGACAACGGCGCGGGTGACCTTGTCGGTGCTCTGCACCACGCGATCACCGTCGCCGACGATTGAGTCGGTCGCGTCCTTGCTGGCCTGCTGCATCGTCTGCATGCCCTGCACGAAGCCGCTCGGGTCCAGCGAACTGCGGACAACGGTGAGCTGTTCGGCGGTCAGTGCCATGGGGCGACCTCGGCGAGTCGTGCTCGCTATTGGGCGAGGGATCGCGCCCCGCGCCCGAATGTTTCTGAAGCGGCATGCACCGCTGTGCTGCGTGCCAGGTAGGCACCGGTGGTCTGAGTTACGCCACGAAAGTGGACGATCGGAGAACCAGTTGGCAGCACAACTCTTGAATAACGCTCACGCAATCCTTCGGCGCAGAAATGAAAATGACCTTGGACGTGCCTGCTAACGGCCAGGGCGCTTGGCCGCACGCCGAGCGGCGATCTGGTTTGCGCCGCTCACCCTGAGGCGGTACGTGAGCATGGAACTGCTCACTCCAAAGGTCTTCGCAGCGGTCGACTGACTACCTGAGTTTACGATGTAACGCGCAGCTTCATTGGGAATGAGCAAGCAACCGCCCAGGAATGCGGCCTCCTCCTCCACCGACCCGTCCCGGTCCCGCGTGCCATCTGCCGAGAGCAGCAGTGTTATGGGATGCCCGAGAAAGAGATGGGCCAGTTCATGAAAGAGGTTGCTTCGTTGGCGGACTGGAGCATGGGAATCGTTGTGTACGATTGCTGTGCTCATTCCCAAGGGCACGACGAGCCCAGAGAATGACTCCCGGTCGACGTGCAGGAAGTGGTGCCCGACGGCGCCGCCATTTTCATCGACCAAGCCGCTCAGCTTGAGTACCACTACATCATAGTGGCGACAAACAACCCACGGGTCCAAGGGTGCCGTCGGAGCTAGACCGAGGACACCTCTAATTTCGACTGCGATGCTGTTCGCCTTGGTCTTAAACCCATGTCGAAGGGCCATTCTGTCTCACAAAGTACGAAGGCTCTCATATGTCGCCCGCAAGACGCCCTCCAAGGCCAATTTTCCGGCCTCGCTGAGCTTCGGATCGGCGCGCAGCAAGGCGGTCATCTCCGCCAGGGTCTCAGCACGATTGCCCTCTTCGGCCGCGATGAAGCTCTCGGCTTTAAGTCCCGACCATCTCAGCAGTGCAGCGAGGCCGTCCACGTCAGGCCTCTTCCCCTGCATCATCCTGGTGAGCGTCGAGGCGCCGACACCGCTATCCTCGGCTACCTGTTTCCAGGTCTGACGACGGGCTAGTCGATGGGCGTTCAGCGCGGCGCAAAAGGCGTCGTTCTGAAAAATCTGTTTCATGGGCCTCTCCCGGCTGCCGGAGTCTAGCATGTGATTCGACACTTGCAATCGGCGCCGGTAGCTGACATGTTCCCGGAATTGCTAGATAGCAATCATCGGTCGATTCTGCAATACGACGTGGTCCCTGGCAAGGTCGACTCGCGTGCCTGGAGGTAACTTGTCGCCATGAACGATCTCTCGCGCTTCGTCGGGCTGCCAAGTCGGGTCGATCCCCTTGCCGACCCACTGGACGCGTTGCTCGCTGACATAGCGATCGGCGTTCAACTTCCACCTGGACTCCATGCAAAAATGGGACGTCGCTACGCCGCCATCCATACCTTCGCGGGCCGACCGGGCAGCCCGCTCGAGGGCACCATCGTTCAGTTCTATACCCAGGGCTCGATGGCCATCGACGCCACCAACTCCACCCGGGGAACAGATAACGAGTTCGATCTTGACGCTATTCTGGAGGCGCTATGGCCGCCGGGAACGACGCCGGCTGGCGCCCTCCAGCTGCTCTGGCTTGCTCTGAAGGACTATCCCTGCCTGAAGGTCATTCGCCAGTCGCGGTGCGTGACCATCCAATACGCAGATGGCATGCACGTTGACGTGACACCGTCTCGGCGTATACCGGGAACGACTGATTTCGAGAGCGTGATTTTTCACGCGAAGCCGGGAACCCCGGTTTCGGAGCACGCCGAAATCCCGATGAACGCCTTCGCTTTTGCCAGATGGTACAACCACCGCACGCCCGACGAGGAGTGGTTCGCCGCCGCCTTTCGCCAACGCATGGCCGAGGACATGCAGTTGTTGGTCAAGGCGGATTCGATCGTCCACGACGTGCCCGAGCAAACGCCTCTCCCAAGGAAGAGCGTGACGACCGTCGCGCTCCAGCTCATCAAGCGCTTCCGGGACATCTGGAGCCTGGACAAGCCAGGCCGCTACCCACCGTCGGTGATACTGTCCTGCCATGCCGGGCACGCTGCGAAACCTGGGTTGTCGTTGTCGGAAATGGTTATCAGGCAGGCCCTGTGGACCGCGCGGGCGATCGACGATGCGGCGGCCGCGGGGCGCCTGGTGGACGTGCGAAACCCTGAGATGCGGAACGACAGGTTCACGGACCGTTGGCCCGAGAACCACGCGCAGCAGAGGGGCTTCTCGGGTGCTTTGCATACATTCGCTGACGGATTGGAGTTGATCCGCCGCGGCGAGGTGGAACTGGAGGATGCGCAGGAGTGGTTGCGGAAGTGCTTCGGACCGCAGGTGGTTTCGCGCTCGATCCAGATGATGAATGAGCGCAACGGGCGCACCCTCGCCGTACGCGGGCATGGCTACGGACGGACCGGTGGGCTCTACGTACCCGCAGCCCCCGCGATCATTGCTTCGGGCGCGTCGCTTGTGTCGAACGTCCCCGCGCGCGCCCACACCAACATGGGCGACAGGCGGCTATGATTGGGCTGATGAACATCGAGCAACAGATCAACTCGATGGCGGCTGCTTGGCCCAGCCTCAGGCTGGTCCACCGCGCCGGTTCGCTCGCCGCATGGCAGGGGCCATTGCAGGCGTTGTTCCGAAAATTCACTGTTAGGATCATCTACCGGGCGCCGCTTGCAATCGAGCTTCTGCATCCACGGCGCACCCAGCCCAGGGTCCGTGTCGTCGATCCACCATTGCGGCCGAGGCGCAATGATCCGGAAGGTCAGCTACCCCACGTTTACTACGTCGGTGACGGACCATTGGATGTCGTACTGTGCATTTTCGACCCCGGGACGGGCGAGTGGTCGCCTGAGATGCCGCTCGCAGAAACCACCGTGCCTTGGACGATCGACTGGCTGGCGTCCTACGAGGGATGGCGGGCAACCGGGAAGTGGACCGGCGGCGGCCGGCATGTTGAAAGCCCAATGCTGAGCGAGGCCATCGGATGAACTACATACCACCCAAGCGGTCCGACGGCACTCTCCAGCACCGGCGCAAACCGCTGCCGTGGCCGAAAGACCGTCCGTTCAAGATTCTCTCCATCGACGGCGGTGGGATATGCGGCATCCTACCCGCATCAGTCCTCGCCGAGTTCGAGACACGGTTCCTCGGCAATCGGTCTATCGCTGGCCACTTCGACATGATCGCAGGCACCTCGACTGGCGGCATCATCGCGCTGGGGCTTGCACACGGCCTTACCGCACGAGCCATCAAGACTTTCTACGTCGAGCGGGGACCCTTGATCTTCCCGGAGACGAACGCTTTCGGTCGTTTCCTGCGGCGGTTCCACCGCTATCGGCGCTACGTCTATGATAGCCGGGTGCTGGAAGAGGAGTTGCTGCGGATATTCGGCGACACCCCGCTCGGGGACGCGACGACACGCCTGTGCGTCCCGAGCTTCGAGGGAACACATGGGGAGCCGTGGATCTATAAGACGCCCCACCATCCGGACTACAAGAAGGACGGCGTCGAACGGATGGTAAAGGTCGGCCTCGCGACCTCAGCAGCTCCGACATATTTCAAGGCTATGCCTAACAACGGCTATATCATGGTGGACGGTGGCCTGTGGGCAAACAACCCCATCATGAATGCCGTAACCGACGCGCTGACGTGCTTCGACATCGACCGGACCCAGGTATTAGTGTTGAGCCTCGGGTGCGGAGAAACATCGTTCAAGGTGGATCCTGCGCGGGCTGGCGGCGGCAAGTTTCAGTGGAGAGACGTGATCCAGGCAGCTATGCGAGCGCAGTCTCTCAATGCCCTCGGGCAGAGCTACCTGTTGCTGGGGAAGGAAAACGTCGTCCGGTTGGATGCCCCGGAGACGCCTACTCCGATCCCTCTCGACAATCACAGACGCGCCGTAATCGAATTGCCAGCTATGGCTCGCGCGCTTGCAGAGGGCGCGGGACACCGTGTCGAGAGCCTATTCCTCGAAGAAATTGTCGAACCCTACCATCCGTGCATACCCGCAAGGGCGTCATAAGCCGGTCCTGTGCTGAGTTTGAGAACACGTGCAAGCATCCGGCGGCAGTTACTGGAAAGAACGATCAGCCCGAGCCGTCCAGGCCGACCAGATTTTGTCTTTGGTGGGCAGCGTTCGGTCGCGTTGGGTTGTTCTACTTTATGAATGGCAGCAGTAGAGTGATCGACAGCATGTTTGGAGCGACTGTCATTGGGCTCAAGTCAGCCGCAGGCGGACTGGATCTCGAACGCCCGAGTTCCACTTTTGGCGTTTGAAAATCCATCTTGCGGCTCTGACGATGCGCTAATTCAATCCCGCCACACAACGGACGCTCAAGCGGTAGCTACAAGATCCGCCTCGGGGCGCCATTTGACCCGGCGCAGTCGCTATCCCTCAGTGTTCCGGCATTCGTGGCCTGTGCCGCCAACCACACCCGGTCCAACGCCATGACTGCCTCGATCTCCGCTGGCCGGGTGATCGTGCCCATCAACATGCTCCATGCCAGCAGGTCGAGATACGAGATCGGGTTCGGCCCGAAGCCGTTGCTGCCGCGCCCGGCCGAGAGTTCGAGGAACCACACCCAGACATGGGCACCATCTGCCGGCAGCTCCGGACCGTCGAGTGCCACCGGCCGTCGCCCGGTCTGCCGTTCGACACTTTCCAACCCCTCACGCTCTGTCGATCCGTCCGGCAGCCTGCGGTTCAGCCGGAACTGGTGCGACGCGAACTCGATCAGCTCTTCGAGGCCGGCGGCTGAAAGTTTCCCAGGTCGTTGATGAACTCCACCACCTGTTCGCGCAGCCAAGCGAGCTCCGGCAGCGCATACAGCTCTCGGGCATTGGCGGCGGAGAATTCCACGCAGAGCGGCGTGCCATCGAGCGCCACCAGGTCCCAGCCCTGCGTGAGTTTCGATAGCTTCTCGACCAGGTCGGCCTCGGCCTGCTCGGAGGTATAGCGCTGCCCGCGCATGCGGATGACCCGGTCGGAGACGCCGCGGTCGTGCGCCCGTCCGGCGCCGGACGACGACGACAGCAGATCGATCCACGCGGCGTCACCGGTCTCGGCGTTGCGCAGCGGCTGGCGGGTGACGGGATGAACCAGATTGAGCCGCGACGGTGCTTCTACCGCCAGCGCCAGGCCGGCGAATTTCGAACTCATGGGGAGTGTCCTTTGTAGGGGGATGGTCGAAGGGCTTGATCGGACGCCGCCGGCTACGCCTCGGTGTCCTGGATGCGGATGACGGTGCTGGGCACGCCCGGCGTCGCTCCGACGTAGCGCAGGGCGCGGAACGGCGCGGTCACCACCTGCAGGCCTTCACCCTGTACCGGCGCCGTCGCACCGGTGAACTTGATGCGCGGCAGGTAGATGCGCGTGGTCGGCGTGTTCGCGGCAGACGTCGCGTCCAGGCCGATCAGCAGGGCACACTCGGTTTCCGCCTTGAACAGCGCCGGGATCGTCGAACCGTTCAGGTAGGCGGTGATCTGGCCGGATACCTGATTGTGCCCGAGCGAGATCGCCGCGGGGAAATTCTGGCCGACGACCTCGCCGGCCGCGGCGACCGTCTCGTTAGTGATCGTCGCGCCGGTCACGACGCCGACCGCGGTGCCGTTCAGCAGCAGGATGCCGTTCACCGCCGCGGTAATCCCGGTCGTGGTCTCCGCCGTCGGGCTGGCGAAGTATGGCGCGCTGGCCCCGCTCAGATCATAGGCCCATCGACCCATCAGCGACGCCGAGAATGTCACCAGGCCGGTGGCCGGCATGGTGAGAACATATTTCCACAGCCGGTTCTCGACGAACAGCTGGCTGTAGTCGGTATCCTGGCCATAGTGCTCGATCGCCAGCTTGCGCGAGACATGCCCGCTCGCCGGCACGATCGTGGCGTGGCCGGGCCGGGTCAGGGTGAATGCCACGTCGGCCGTCTGGTCGGACGGCGCCGGGGTCACCGCCAGCACGCGGTTCGACGTGCCGCTGAAGCCCAGGATGGTGAAATTCACGGCATCATCAGCGGTGACCGAGAGGGCGGTGAAGCGGATGACATCGCCGACGAAGAGACCGAGGACGACGGGATCGCCGCCGCCGAAAGTGAAGCTGCTGCCGGAATGGGACGCGGTGGCGCTGGTCAGGTCCGACTCGGTCAGCGCCAGGGCGGCAACCCTGGTGTCGCGGTGCACCGCCTCGATGAAATCGAAATAGGTCGCGCCGGAGTATTCCCCGGTGATATCGCCGGCGGTGTGGCCGGTGCCGAGGCGAAAATCCACCTCCTGCCGGTCGGCCCGGATTTCGGTCGCGGCATAGTTGTTCCGCACCAGGTCCATGGTGCTGGTGACGCGCCGGACAAGCTGGGCACCGGACGTGCCGGGGAGCGTCGAGGTGTCGTCGAGCGCATTCTCGGTGATCGCGCCGGAGGCGTAGAACTTATAGGCGACGAGCGTGGATACTCCTTCCGCGATGGTCATCGCAGCACCCCTTTCTGATACAGGTCAGCCCGCATCGTCGGGCGGCGCCGGGTCAGCCCCGGAAGCGGTATTGGAAGACGACCAGCGCACCGCGCATGAACCAGTTGCCATCCTCGGTCGGCCCGGCATCGAAGCCGGAGCCGTCGCCGACGAAGGAGAGGTCCGATCCAACGTCGTAGCTCCCGACCACCCGCTGCGACCGGAACGCCGCCATGGCGTCATGCATCAGGTCGAGCGCGTGGTCCTCGTTCGCCGTCGCCCGCGCGGTGAAGATGCGCAGGTTGACCGAACCGAACTGCGCCTTGAGATTGGTGGCCCGGCCGCCGCCATAGGCCAAGATGGTCTCCCGCCCGAAATCCACCTCGTTGCGCATGAAGTGCGCCACGTCGGACGGATCGGGCCGCGGCTCGAGGTCATCCGATCGCCAGAACACTGGTACGTCGGGATGCGCCCAGGCGGCGTTGAACAGGCCGAGGACATCGTCTCGAATGGCGCGATAGAGGCCAACGGTCATGCGCTCAGGCCGTCCGTGGCACGATCCGGATCGCCGGATATTGGACGTCGGTGATCAGCCGCCCGTGCCGCCGGCGGTGGCTCGCCGCCGTCCGCAGGGCGTAGGGGTTCGACAGGTCGACGTAGGTGAAGGTGATTGCCGCCAGGCTGCCATAGAGCTGCCGTGCCACGATCGCCGTCTCCTCCACGATGTGCGGCGCGACCTGAACGACGAACGAGCCGCCGCTCTTGCGCTTGCCGACCTCCAGACGCCGGGCGTAGGGCACGCTGGCGACGATCAGCACTTCACGGGCGTCGGGCGGAAGGTTCTCCGCGGTCACCTCCTCGCCATCGGCGATGACCAGGATGCCAGCGACATATGCGCCGGTGTCGCGCGGCGAGCGGTTGACCAGGGCGCCGAAGGTGTCGAGCACCACCTCGCCGAGGTACTGCCAGGCGAAGATGATGACACCGTCGGGCCTGACGTCGGTGAGCGGGGCACCCTCGGCGCCGTCGACGATCTGCCGGTAGCCAGAGGGCCGCGGCACGCCGCCGAGCACCCGGTCACGCGCCGCCGTCGCCGTGCGCACCAGCAGGTCGGTCGCCGCGTCCGCAGTCATCGCCTGCGTGTTGACGGTGAGCGTGTTGACGAAGCCGCGCAGCGAGGTCGCGTCGAACATGCCACCGTCCTCGCGTTCAGGTTCCGCGGACCTGGAGGATATGCATCGCGGTCGTCTCGCCGATGTTCGGGCTGTCGGCCGCCATGACGGTGAAGGTGCGGCCTTCCAGGATCATCTGGTCGCCGCGCCGGGGCGGCCCAGGCCATTTGCGCGCGGCGATCTCGGCGTTGCCGATGCGGACCTCGCGGTCGCCCTGGACGATGCCGCCCGCCAGTTCCTGCGGCTGGTAGCCGCGCCAGACCGCCTTCAGCGTTACCGAGACGAAGCGCCCCGGCCCGGCCACGCGGCGCAGCGTGGCTGGCTTGCCGACGCGATCGATGGCATGCGCGACGGTGCCGACGTTCATCGCACGACGACGCTGCCGCTGAATGATGTGTTCGCGTAGGTTCCGAGCGTCACCACCTTCAGGCGCAGCCGGTCGCCGAGGATGCCGTCGATCGCCGTGTCGCCGGCGAGCGCGCCGTCCGAAGGTGTGACCGGCGACGTCTTCGGCGTCAGCGCCGAGAAGTTGAACACCCAGACCTTGCTCGCCGTGTCGAACGTCACGCAGGCGATGTCGATCCAGCTGCCGGACGGCGCGCCGCCCTCGTTCGCCTGGTCGAGTGACGTCTGCAGGTAGGCATTGCCACTAGGCGACCCGGTGCCGGTGCCGTAGCCGAACGCGAGCCGCACTGTGGCGGAGACCGCGCCGTCGAGGCCGGTCAGTTCATCGCCCTCGTCCGGCGCATAGGTGCGGGCCGTGGTGATCGCGAAATCACCCAGCGTGAAGAAGCCGGGGCTGTCCATCAGACGCGGACCTCTCGGTATTGGTCGATCAGGCCGGCGACCTCGGGCGGGAACGCGCCATCCTCGCCGACGGCACCAACCCAGAATTGCTCTTCCAGGACGCCCGGCACCGAATACTGCCGCAGCATCGGATCGCGGCCGCGGGCGGCGTAGCGCGCGGTGATGAGCCGCAGCGCGGCGCTGCGCAGGTCGGCCGGCACGGCGTCCGCGGCATAGCCGCCGGTGTATTGGACGACCAGCTTGCGAAAATCCCAGGGGCGCTCGGCGTCGTTCCATAGCCTGATCAGAAAGCCGCGCTCGGCATCGACCTCATAGTCGACGTCGGCTGTCAGCAGCACATCATCCTCGGTCACGCTGGCCACGTAGGCGATCGGATACCGGCGGAGCGACACCGGATCACCGGGGTGGGGAAAGCTGGCACCGTCGGCGAGGTAGCCGAGGTACTGCCCGGAGCCGAAGAACGCGAAGCTCGGCCCGCGACCGCGGAACAGTTCGCTCACGGCCTCACGGATGAAGACGCGGCCGCAATAGGTGGCGATGGCCGAGGATGCATCCGCCTTGGCCAGGTTGAGAAAGGCGTTGTCGCTCACCGGCACGTCTTTCAGCACGGCGCGGACGGTGGCGAGGCTAACCAGGTCCTGCGAAGGCGCCGGCGTGATGACGGTGAGGATGCTGGTGGTTGACATGCGCGGCCTCCGCCAGGACGTCGTCGATCGACCGCATCGGAAATTCGGCCAGCGCAGAGCCGGGCGTGCAGTTCAGCACCTCGACGCCGATCCGCCGCGCCGCCTCGCCCCAGCCCTGGAAGTGCACCAGGAAATCGTCCCGGAACAGCTTGATGTCCTCGGTGTGATATTCGTTGTGGTGGTGCGACCGGCCACCGACGATTTGCATGTCGTAGCCCAGCAGGATCACCCGCGCCGCGCCCATCGCGATGGCGACGCTGATGGCAGTGTGCCCGCTGGACCGGCCGAATTTCAGGACCGGCTCGCCGATGGTAAAGTCGGGCTGGGTGACAAGCTGGATGCGCTTCAGCTTTTCCGGCAACGCCGCCTTGGCGACCCGCGATGCGGTGATTACCGTTCCCGGCCACGCCGCCACCAGCGTGCGCCGGTGTTCGAACCAACTGGTGTCGGTGAAGTAGAGGAATTCGGCCCACGGACAGATCGCGCAGGAGCAGTTGATCGCCATCACCCGCCGGCCGCGCAGGCGCTGCACGTCGAAATCGCGCAGGCTGGGGCCGCCGCCCAGCAGGAATACCGTGTCGCCGGCTAGCAGTGGCTCGGGCGTCCAGTATTCGTTGCCGCGGCTGTCGTCAGTCATGGCCGCGCTGAGCCGGCGGCCGCTTCGGCAGCCGAGGTGAGCCTGCCGCTTGATTGGCGGCGTCGGGTGCCGCGAGGGCGGGCTTCGACCCGGCGACCACCTTTCTACTCAACGTTTTCAGGGCCTTCCGCATGAGCCAGTGCCGCTGGATCAACATACCCCGAACCTTTCAGGATGCTTCGCGTGAGCGCGGCTGCCGTCTCAGGCCAGTTCAGCATCGTCGACAACCGCTGCTGTCGATCCAAAGCTGACCTTCGCGGGCGCGGCCCTAATGGCCTGGACTGGCCGATTGCGGAAAGGCAGCTTTGGTGTGAAAATTTGAGAAAGTTGTTGTTCGCAGAGGGTTCACCTACGGCCTTGGGCTCGGGCAAGCCCTCTCTTATTTGAATTCCTGCCATTGTTGAGTTAGGCAATAGGCATGAATGATCGTCCTATCGACAAGGTGAGAAATTCAGGCGGAATGATGACTCTGCCCGAGGATGTGGGCGGCATTTCCGACATGTGTGAGATCACCGGGACTCTGCACATGATTGGGAGAAAGGCCATCTACCGGGTCCAGCTTGCGGATCAAATCGACCCGCAGCGCACGAACATCGGAATACCCAACACGCACCAGAAGGTGCTCTCTATCGGGACGGACGCCGTAATTGTCCGGCAGGTTCTGATGACCGCCCGGCGACTATTCAACAATAACGTTCTAGGGTCGAACTTCGATTACAAAGGCGCCGTAAATCTATCCTTCGACGCTCTTCAGGACTTGGCGGCTATGTTCCTCATGCATGAGGAACTGGGCAAGAAACTCGACGCCATATCGGAAGACATGAAAAATGCAGCCGTCCACCAACGATCCTTCACGGTGCCCACCGTGGGCGGCGTGCGCGCTTCTGTTGAGTCGTTTCTTCAGAAAGCAGACCATGCAGCCCGGGACCTCTTCGCCATCGTCAAACTGTTCTATGGCGACGTGCTCGGCAAGGGCATGTTCCAAGCGCTTCACAAGCTGATTCAGCAAAAATTCGGTGAGGACGATCCATTCACCAAGTTCTTGGCTCAGGTCCTGCCTTTCTTGCAGTTTGTTCGAAACGCCCGAAACGCAATGGAGCATCCCGACGTGACCAAGAGCGTCAAGGTCACGGACATCCTTCTTTTGCGAAGCGGCGAACTTCAGCTCCCCTGTATCGAGGTCATTCACCCCGAAACGGCGCAGCCGTCTGTGCATCTTCTCGATCTCATGGGCCATGTCGCCAACCACCTCGCCATCATCTTCGAGGCGATGATGGCCTACCTCTGCGGCTGCAACGTCCAGCCGATCGCCGGATTGCCATTGGGGGTCATCGAATATACCGAGGACCAGCAGAAGGCCTTCAAATGCCGCTACGGCTACGGCACGCGCATTGGCGATCAGATCGTACCGTTCGGGTAAATCGCCTCAAATGCAGGCTCCGTCGCACTCTCTCTGCAACAGTTGGCGCCTGCCCGACCAATGTCCGCTTTTCCGCGAGGCACCTGTTTATTTTGATGTCCGCATTGGGCGCTACCCGGCCGTTGACGCGTTCAGCCCGAAGGACCGCTTTTCACCCAAAGCGGCGGTAGGATGCCGCTTGCCGAGATCAGTCCAAGCCGCGGCATCGGCGGGTGGCGAGATCATTTTCGCCGGCGCGCCGCGGTGGAGAATGGAATCTCCCCCTCCATCGGCTCCGGCGACGACGTCGTCGGTTCGTCCGCTGGCGTCGTCGGGCCGGGTGACTCCGCAGCGACAGGTGCCATCGCGGCGACGGGAGCGACCTCAGCCGCGGCGGTTGCGGCTTCCACCGGCTCCACCGTGGCTGTGGTTTCCGGCTCGGGCGAAGGCTCCGGCGGAACGTCGACGGCGATGCCGCGGCTCTTCCACCGGTTGGCCTGGTCGGCGGTCAGATCGTAAGTCTGACCCGCCTCATAGTGCTCGCCCGGAGGCGTATCGAAGCGCTCCGGGTCCGCGGTAAACCGAATGCGGGGCATCAGTCGATGATCGCGCTCGGGAGGACCCCGGACATCGCGTCCCTCGGTTCGTGCAGGATGTAGAGGCCGACGCCGAGCTGCGCGTTGGTCCCGACATCGCTGATCGACGCCTGGATCGTGCAGTAGCCGTTGTCGATGTCGAGGTCCTCGGCCTTGACGTCGACGACCCACAGCTTCTGCTCGGCGGCCGAGCCGGCGGTCGTGTAGCTGTCCGCCGCCGCCTGCTTCAGCGTGGTGAACAGGCCAACGCCGGTCAGCGCCGTCGCCTCCTTGACATCGATGCGGGTGAAGTTCAGCGCCTTCGGCGACGCGCCGCTCACCAGCTTCGCCTGCTGCAGCGTGAGGGTCGGGTCCTGGCCGACGGTGCCGACGCCGGCGAGGAAGATGATCGCGCAGCGGCCGTAGTATTTCATCGATACCCAGTCGCCGGCACTCGCGCCGGCGGCGAGGTTGACCGGCATGATCGCGGGGACGACCTGGCACTTGTCCAGGAAGTGAAGATTGACGCTCATGGAAGTGGGTCCCTTCAGGGCAGGAGAGACGGCGCCACTGGCGCTGCCGGATTTCAGCTGACGCGGTTAGCGCGCATCCAGGGTCACGAAGCAGCTCCGGGTCAGCGACCCGTGCTGCGGCTGGATCGACGAACCCCAGGCCGGCTGGCCGTTCAGGCGGAAGGTGAAGCGGAACGCCTGCAAGCCCTGGTCGAAGTAGAGGTGCATCGACACGTCGGTGCGGATGTCCTGTCCGCGCGTGACCGCCCAATAGCTGGTGAGGTCGGCGAGGATGATGTCGCCCTGCGCGCCGATGGTGGAGCACGCCTCGATCGGCACCACCGGACGGCCCATCAGCGTCGCATAGGGTTCGACCGACAGCCCGTTGGCCGGCAGGTAGGCCGGGACCTTCGAGGTGGCGGTGGGGTCGAACGCCATGCCGTTGAGCTGCGGCTCGGTGTCCTGGTTGATCAGCCAAATGGCGGTGCGGCGGCAGGGCGCATACATGCGGGCCCACATCTTCTGGACGTTGGCGAACAGGATCGTGGCCGCTGCCTGCGAGGTCTCCTTGGCAACCGAGATCGTCGGCCCGCCGGTCGCCGCGGTGAGAATGCCGAGCGGCTGCCCGACGCCGGTACCGGAGATGATCGCCGTGTTGATCTTGGCCGCCATCTTCGCCGGCGCCTTCGCGCGCAGCCAGCTCTCCAGGCCAGGCGCGTCCTCCAGCAGTTCATCGGAGATTGGCACCAGGGCCATCAGCTTGGCGAGGCGGATGGACATCATCGAGAGTTGCGGCTTGCTGGCGGTGACCGATGCGGCTTCGGCCTCCCAGTAGACCTGGACGCCGCCGGAGGTCTGCCAGGGCGTGGTCTCGTCCTTGGGGATGACGATGTTGTTGGAGGCGGTCACCAGCTGGGCGCAGCGGCCGAGCAGGTTTTCCTCGCCCATCACCTTGACCCAGATCTCGCGGCGGAAGTCTGGCGGGATGGCGAAGCCGCCATCGGTGCCCGCGCCTTCGCCGCCGAAGGTGGACGCGGCGTTCTGCAGCCGGTTGTCCGGCTGGCCGGTGCGGGTGGCGGAGAGCACGCTCATCGAGAAGTCGCCGAACGACTTGAAGCCGCCCTTGCCGGCGTCCGCGGACCGCGGCGCGGCCGGGATGGTGCGGTTGCCGCCGGCATCGCGCGGCTCGGCGGCGGTCTGGCGGCGTGTGCCAGGGGCGGCCAGCGGCAGCGCCGCGGCCTCGCGGGCGCTGATCTGCCGGGCAAGCCGATCAGTCTCGGCCTTATTGCCCTCGATCTGCTCGACTTCCTCGTCGGACAGGTCGCGATTGGCTTCGTCGGCAGCCTGGATCAGCTGCTGGGAGGCGTCGGCCAGTTCCTGCTGGCGGGTGCGCAGGGCCTCAATATTGGGCGCGGCGGCAAACACGACACCGGGCGCGAGGGTGACAAGGGCGGCGCTGCTGGCCGAAGCGAGCAGCGCCACGCCCGACGACGAAGGCGTCGCGGGGGTCATGCGAGCGACATGCATGTTGGCAGGCTCCATCTGAGGGATGCAGCGCTAACCAGCGCTGCTCCGGCCTTGCCCAAGGGCAGGAAGGGCGGTCGGGCCAGGACGGCCCGGTTTCGTGAGGCGCTCGGCGAAGCCGCCGGCGCTATCGGATCAGCGCGTGCATCTCGGCGACGCGTGCCATCGCCGCGGCCCGGTTCGGGCGCAGCGCGGCCGGGAGGCGGCGGAACTTCGTGGGGTCGCGGACCGACGCCGCCACGGCCATATTCGGGACCATCTTGTCGGCGAAGCCGTTGGCGACGGCCTCCTTGCCGGACATCCAGGTTTCGTCGGCCATCATCTGCTTCACGGTGGCCGGTTGCGTCTTGGTGCGCGCGGCATAGACGCCGACCAGCGTGCCATCGACCGCATCGAGCAGGTCCGCCGACTTGCGCATGTCGGCCGCGTTGCCGAATGCGACCGACCAGGCGTTGTGGATCATCATGAACGCGCTCTCAGAAATCTCGATCACGTCGCCGGCCATGGCGATGAAGCTGGCCGCCGATGCGGCGAGCCCGTCGACGTGCATGGTCACCTTGGCCGGGTGCTGCTGCAGCAGCGTGTAGATCGTCTTGCCGTCGAAGACGTCGCCGCCCTCGCTGTTGATGCGCACGTCGATCGTCTTGACCGGGCCGAGTGCCTTCAGGTCCTTCTGGAACTGGGCGGCGGTGATCTCGGTGCCATCCGAGAAGAATCCACCGCCGCCGATCTGGCCGTAGAGATAAATCTCGGCACTGTCGCCGGCGGCGCCGCGAACCACGCGGTAGCCACTCGCCTGCGCTGTGGCACGGCGGCGCGCAAACGGCACGATGGTCGACCGGCTCGCCGGCTTCTCTTCGGGATCGGCGGGGTTGTCGCCTTCCTTCGTTTCGATCAGGTCGAGCAGGCGGCCGGCCTCGTCGAAAATCGCGGTCGCGCCCTGCTGCGAGGCACGGCTGCGGATCGAGCGGAGCGCAGCACCGTAGACCTTGCCATCCTTGCCGAACGGGTATTTCCAACGTGCCTTCGTCTTCTGCGCGGCGCTGGTATCCTCTCCAAGATACATGTCCGAGTATGCGCCCCAGTTGTCTCCGCTCGGGCCGAGCAGCTTGTCGCCATCCTCGACCGAGAACGACCAGGCAGCCTCGTCGTCGTAGTTGCCGGCATTGATCAGCGAGCGCGCATGGCTTGCGCCTGTCGAGTTCAGTGTGACTGCCATCGCAGATATCCTTGCTGTCTCAGTCGAGAATGAGCAGGCGCACCGGCTCGCCGTCGATCACCAGCTCGCGGACCGCAATGCGATCGAGTGTGCGGGCGGTCAGGCCGGCGCTGGTGAGCGCGCCGAGGGCGATGGATGCGCCGGGCTCGCCGCGTTCGCCTGGCAGTCCATCCACGCCGTCACGGCCGGGTGCGCCGTCCCGTCCGTTGATGCCGTCGGCACCGCGCCCGCCATCCTTGCCGTCGGCGCCGCTGATCCCGGGTTTGCCGTCTTTCCCATCGACGCCATCGTGTCCGGGGGGGCCGGCAATTCCGTCGGCGCCAGGCGGGCCGACTACTGATCCGAACTCGGCCTCGACGCCGTCGCTGTAGACGCCGCGCAAAACACCGTCGGCGACCCACGCGCGGGCGATCCAGCGGCCATCCTTGCCATCGCGTCCGTCATGGCCAGCATCGCCGCGCTGGCCCGGCAGGCCGTCGATGCCATTGCGTCCAGGCAATCCTGGTGCGCCATCCGTGCCGTCGCGGCCAGGCGGCCCGGCTTCTCCCTGCTGCCCGTCCTTGCCGTCGACGCCGTCCCGACCCGGCAGCCCAGGCGTACCGTCGATGCCATCGCGGCCAGCGGAGCCGGCTTCTCCCTGCTGCCCGTCCTTGCCATCGATGCCGTCGCGGCCCGGCTGTCCAGGTGCGCCGTCGACACCGTCGCGGCCAGGCGGCCCAGCTTCGCCAGGCGGGCCATCCTTTCCGTCGGTGCCATCGCGACCTGGCGGCCCTGGCGCACCGTCGGCGCCGTCGCGGCCTGGGTGGCCAGCATCTCCCGGCTGGCCGTCGATGCCATCACGGCCCGGTAGGCCAGGCACACCGTCAGCACCATCGCGGCCAGGCGCGCCGGCTTCACCCGGCTGTCCATCCTTCCCGTCTACGCCGTCGCGACCTGGCAGCCCTGGCACACCGTCGGCGCCGTCGCGGCCCGGCGGCCCCGCTTCTCCCGGGTGCCCATCCTTGCCATCGACGCCATCGCGGCCGGCCAGCCCTGGCACACCGTCGGCACCATCGCGGCCAGGCGGCCCAGCTTCACCCGGCTGGCCATCCTTTCCGTCAGCGCCGTCGCGACCTGGCAGCCCAGGCGCACCGTCGGCGGCATCGCGGCCAGGTGCACCGGCTGCACCCGGCGACCCGTCCTTGCCGTCAGCGCCGTCGCGGCCGGCCAGCCCCGGTTCGCCATCGGCTCCATCGCGGCCCGGCGGTCCGGATTCTCCCGGCTGGCCATCCTTTCCGTCGATGCCATCGCGGCCTGGCGTTCCGTCGCGGCCTGGAGTGCCAGCAATGCCGATACCGTCTTTTCCGTCGACGCCGTCGCGCCCTGGGGCGCCGTCACGGCCTGGAAGCCCTGGTGCACCGTCAACGCCGCCGCGGCCCGGCTGCCCATCTTTGCCATCAACGCCGTCGCGCCCTGGAGCACCGTCGCGACCGGGGGCACCAACGTCGCCACTCGGGCCGGGCTGCCGCGCCAGCGCGTCGACCGCCCCCTGCATGCGGTCCAGCCGCCGCACGAGCCCGCGCAGCACCCGGTACAGGGACGCCCATGGTCCGCCGCCATCGTCGGGCGAGGCCAGGTTCAGGATGCGGGGTTCAAGCGACAAGGTCGAACTCCATCTCGGCCAGCGCGGCGATCGCGGCCTGTGCCGCTTTCTCGGATGCCGGCGGCTCAGGCGGCTGTGGCTCGGTCGGCGCACTGCGGGCGGAAGGTGCCGCGGGCGGACCGTCGCCGGCCTTATCCAGCGTCACGTACTGGACCTGCATGAAGCGCTTGTCGCCGCCGTCGGCAGCCGGGATCAGGTTCTCGTCCTCGCGGCGCAGGATGTCGTTCGCCGAGTAGACCCCCATCTGGCGCATCTGCTGGTAGTAGGTGCCGCGGCTGGCACTGTCCCCGCGCATCAGCGCGTTCATGTTCATCTTGGTGTAGTAGCCAGGCCGGTTCGCGCCGAAGAGCTTGTAGTCGGCCTCGTCTTCGAACCGCTTGACCCAGGGCGCGATCGAGTCGACCACTACCTCGGTCACCTGCGATTCCGCATTGCTCTTGGACGAGCGATCGAGGCTGGCCACCTTGTGCGGCGGCACCCCGAACCATCGGCAGATCTCGGTGACCAGGAACTCATTGGTCGCCAGGAACTGCGCCTTCTCGGGCTCGATGCCGATCGGCGTGTACTTCATCCCGGCGTCGGCGAAGAACACCCGCTCGCCGCGCACCCCGCGATACAGCTTGTTCAGCGCCGCCTTGACCCGCTTCATCGCCGGCTCGCTCAGCGGCTTGACGGACTCGATCACCGCCGAGACGTTCATGCCGTTGCCGAAGAAGCCGGCGCCGAACAGCTGCGCCGCCCGCGCCCAGCCGATCGACTCCGATGCGTATTCGCAGACGTTGATCCCGACCGGGCCCTCGCCGAACCCTCGGATGTGGAACATATCCATCGGCTGAAGATCGACCGGCGCCAGCACGCCATTGTGGACGCGGTAGATCATCCCGCCGGTGTCGTCGCGCAGCACGTGCACCCGGCTCGGATGGATCGGCCACAGCGCGACCGGGCGTCCGAGCTGGTCGCGTTCGATCTCGGCGTAGCCGTTCCCCCAGCGCAGAGCCCAGTGCAGCAGGGATTCCCGAAACTGGAAGCTCGACCACTCCGGGTTTGGCCGCGTCGAGATCAGGGTGTCGATCGGATGCGTGCCGGCGCGCTGGCCGCCGCTCTGGCCGGCCCGCATCGCGTTCCAGGGCAGCACGGCGACGGTCTGCGAGATGTAGCGAAGGCACGCCCACACGGTCGGAACCGTGATGCAATTGTCCGCGGTGATGACGATGCCGGCCAGCGTGCGCGCGGCGACGGGTATGCGACGCTCGTCGGGGCGTTGCGGATCGGCGGTCTCGCGCGCGGCAAAGATTGAGGTGAGACGGGAGAAGGCCGACATCAGTACTCGTCCTCCTCGTCTGCCGACGCCAGGGCGTCCTCGTAGCGGCGCTTCAATTCCTCCCACCTGGGGTGCGAGGGATCGGCAAGTATCTGCTGGTCGATTGCGTCGTCCGGCGCTGGTTGGGCAGGGATCTGCTGCGATTCGGCAGCTGATTGCAGGCCCAGTTCCACCGCCTGCGCGTCCGTCATCGTCTCGTAGAACGAGGTGCCCATGGAATCCGGGTTGCGGCTCATCAGTGCGACGGCATCAAGAGACGCCATCAGCGGGTCAATCTTGCCGGCGCCTGCTGCCTGCTTGGTGATGGTGACCGCGTTGCCTCTCGGTTCGACCCGCGCGTTGCTGACCGCCCACGCCATCAGCGCCTGGCCGCAGTGCACCAGCGTCCGGTTGGCCAGCTTGACCTCCGCGGTCTTGATCGCGCCGTTCAGCGTCCAGCCCTGGCTGACGCCGACCACCCTGTCCTTGCCCTCAATCCCGCGCTCGGCCAGCGCATCCACGATGGCGCCGACGCCCATGGGGTCGAGGCCGACCATCGCCAGCAGCCCGCTGGCGTCGACCGCGGCGACCACGTCGGCAAGCTCGCCAAACGCCAGGTCCATGTCGTCGACCAGGGAAAGCTCTCCGCTCGCCTCCAGGTCGCGCAGCCGCGGCGCTTCCGCCTTGCGCAGCTCGAGCACCGAGCGATGCGCCCAGGCACGGTTCCACAGCAGCCACCGGCGGGTGCCGATCTCGCGGCCCAGCACCGCCAGGCCCAACAGATCGTCCAGGCCACCGCCGTCAACCCCGATGCAGATCACCTCACTGCGGGTCACCAGGGCATCGAACGTCAGCGCCGGTTCGGACGCTCCGGCCCAGTGGTCGACGCCGCGCCAGCGGTCCGAATGCAGCGCCAGGCCAATCTCGATGTTCAGATGCTGGCTGGCCCAGCGAGCGACCTCACCGACGCCGTCCGAGCGGGCGCCGGCGAAGTCTGACTTCAGCCGGTTGATCGTGATCGATCGATCGCGATTGGGCGTGACCATCCACCACAGCGAGGCATCATGCCAAGGCGGGGTCTCGCCCGGCTCCGGCACCCGCGCGATGTCCGGCGGGAACTCGTAGAGCACCGGCAGCATCGGCACGTCGGTCACCAGGCCGTCGCGCACGCCGCGCGCCTTGGCCAGTTCGGAGCGGAACACGCCGGCGGGCGGCCGCTCGCTCTGGGTGGTGATGAAGATGAGGAAGGCCTCGGGGTTCGGCAGCAGGCCGCCGCGCAGCTGGCCGATGACGCGGTCAGCGTTGTGATCCGAGGATATCTCGTGCAGCTCGTCGATCAGCACGCCGGCCGGCTTGACCCCGGTCACCACGCTGGTGTCGAAGGTCTTGATGATCAGCGACGCCCGGGTGCGGCGATCGGTGATCTTCTTCAGGTGCTCCTGCACATGCATCCGCTTGGCCAGGAACTGTTCCGGATCGGCCTCGATCATGCCGACCGCCTGGGAGAAGGCCAGGTCGGACACCATCTTGGTCGGGCCGATCAGCAGGAATTCGGCGCGCGGCCTGGCGTTCAACAGCAGCGCCGTCAGCATCAGCGCAGCACCGTTGGTCGTCTTGCTGGACTTCTTCGGCACCAGCAGGAACAGTTCGCGGATCATCCGCTCGCGGGTGGCTGCGTCGAACGAGCCGAACAGCACCCCGACGATCTCGCGGAACCACTCGCCGCCGGCCTCGGCCAGCGCCGGCTTCTCCTCCACATCAGGCAGCCGCAGCCGGTTCCAGATCGCGATCGCCCGCGCCGCCTCCGGCTTGGCCAGTGGCAGGTCCGGGATCAGCGAGCGCCCGGTGCGGATGCGCTCCTGCCAGTCCGGGCAGGCCAGCGACCATGCCACCTCAGTTCACCAGCCCGCGCCACCCGGTGTCGTCGGCCGCGGTCTCGGCGTCGAGACGCTGCTGCTCCTTCTTGCCGAGCGGTGCGCCAGCGCCGGCCGCAGGCGGAGCCGCATATTCCGACCAGCCGGCCTGGCATTTCAGCCAGAAGATCGAGGCGGTCACCGCCTCCCGACCCGAGCCAGTGGCGATGGTGAACAGGTTCTGCATCACCTTGACCTTGGCAACCGCGTGGCCGCGATCCAGTTCGCCCCGGTAATGCAGGCGCAGCGTCTTGGCGTCGATCCGGATCACCCGGGCGATGTCCTCGTGCGGCACGCCGAACCCGGCCATCGCCTCGACCGAGTCGCGTTCCTTCTGGGTCGGCACGATCGGCGCGGCCGTGCCGAGGGCCGGCTCGCCCGCGATCTTGCGTGCCAGGGCGGCTTCGCCCCGGTCGAGCTCGGCGCGATAGCGCAGCCGAAGAGTCTTGGCGTCGATCTGCAGCGCCCGGGCGATCTGCGCCTGCGGGACGCCGGCGCCCGCCATGGCCTCGGCCGAGCGGCGCTGATCTTCTGTGGGTTGGTGCAGCTTCCGCATCACATGCCTCACTCGAAGCGCCCTGCGGACGGGGCGATCATCTACAGCGGGAGAACCCGGCGGGAAATTCACCCCTCCGGCCACTCCGCAAGCCGCGGCGCCCGGCGACGTTTTATAAACGGGAACTGCGCGGGAAATTCCCCCGCCGGCCCGGTTCGATTGCGTTTGGCGGGGCACGAAAAAAATCTGCGGCTGACCCCGCATCGGTTCGCGCCCCCATGGCAGGGAATTTGACCCTCCCCCCATGGGGGGTCAGGTCGGCCTCGCCATCCGCGCGGCGCGCTCGGCGATGGTCTTTCGGCTATGGCACGCGCCGCAGCGCGCCAGGCCGTTGGCGGGGTCGAGCAGGGCGCCGCCGTCCTTGATCTCGTGGATGTGGTCAGCGAACAGTCGGATGCCGCGCCGTCCAGGGCTGCGGCAGGTCGGGTCTTGGCATCTGCCACCGCTGCGCTCGATAACTGCGGCGCGCCAGGCACGGTGTGCCGGCGTCGCATAGTGGGGGTCGACGGTCTTCTCCGGGACTGCCGCGACGCGGGTGTCAAAGCGACCAATGCGCGGTGCAAGGGTGGTCAGCTTGGTGGCCATCCGATCCGTGCCTCGTCGTTGAGATACCCGGGTGGCGCCGGCTTACTCCGGCGCGTCATGGGATGATCCGATCCAATCAATATTCGCCATGATCGGCGCTGCACTTTTGCTTGGCTCCGGTGGCGTGCAGCGCGAATGGTCCATCACGCCGAGGGGACGGACCCTGCGGGAACGGAGACCAGACGATGAGCAAGCGCAGCGAACCCAACAACGAACAGGCCCTGGCCACCTTCATCGCCCGCAAGGCAGAGGTCGATGCCCTGCTCACCCGCATCCAGGATGCCAGCGCCAATCACTTCAACGCCAACCCGGACGAGGTCCACTGGGGCCACGCCGGCAGCCTCGGCCATGTCGCCGAGAAACTCAGAGAGATCACCGAGTTCCTGAACGTCTGACGGCCCTCTCCGAAGACTGCCCCGACCGG
Organism: uncultured Rhodospirillales bacterium; assembly: GCA_903928895.1. Taxonomy (GTDB): domain Bacteria; phylum Pseudomonadota; class Alphaproteobacteria; order Acetobacterales; family Acetobacteraceae; genus CAIYPH01. The sequence continues at coordinate 50,108 of CAIYSR010000125.1, forward strand.
GTTCTGCCCGGCGGGGCTCGGAGTGGTAGCAGGCGCCCGATGGTCGGGAGCCGCTGCCACGGAGAACCCAGATGACCCTTTCCCCCGCCGCCACCATTGTGCTGAGCCGCGCCGCAGAGCGCCCGGACCGGCTCCTCCAATTCCATCGCAAGCTGCCGACTGGCGGCCGCCACAAGATGATCGACGCTCTTCTGCGCGACGGCTTGATCGCCGAGACGAAGGGCGACTACCGGCTCGGGGACGCCTCGGTCCTGATCGAGGACGCCGCCACCGGCCTGATGCTCACCACCCTCACCCTCACCGACACCGGCTTCCGCGCCCTGAACCTCGACCCGCCGGGCAGCACGGGGACCCCCGCCACGGTTGCCGACACGGCGCCACACGCGGCTTCTGCCGAGGCGGTCGCCCAGGAAGCCGCCGCGGTTGCCGACGCCCTCGACGCCGCGACCGTGGCGCCCACGGCGCGGGTCAACCTCCGCACCGCCGCCGCAGCAGTGCTCGCCGCCTGGGACGACGAGGAGAACCGCACCACCGACATCATCGCCGCCCTCGAAGCGCCGATGGCCAGCCTCCGCGCCCTGCTCGCCGGGCCCGCGCCGCGCGCCGCCGCCGGCACGCCGCGCGAGGGCACCAAGAAGGGCCAGGTGCTGGCGCTGCTCGGCCGCCCGAACGGCGCATCCGGCACGGAGATCATGGACGCCACTGGGTGGAATTCGAACACCACCCGCGGCTTCCTGGCCGGGCTGAAGAAGAAAGGCACGCCGGTGGTCAGCACCAAACAGGACGGTAAGACCATCTATAGCGTGGCGGCCTGACGACTCACGCCGCGCACGTCGCCGCCGCCGGGGCACCTCTGGCGGCGGCGATGTCGTTGAAGACCCGACCCTCGCCGTCCAGCACCGCCTGACGGCCCGTAAATTGCTGCCAGCGCAGCACGGCAACGTCGCAATAGGCCGGGCTGATCTCTATCGCCACGCAATGCCGGCCCGTGGTCTCCGCCGCGATGATTGTCGTGCCGCTGCCGCTGAATGGTTCGTAGATCGCATCGCCCGCCGCGCTGCTATTGAGGATCGGCCGGCGCATGCATTCGACCGGCTTCTGTGTGCTGTGCACCGTCTCGGGGTCTTCGGTCTCGTCGCCGCGCGTTGTGATCGCCCACAGCGTCGATTGGTCCCGCGCGCCCTGCCAGTGACCCGTGCCGCCTTTCCGCACCATGTAAAGGCATGGCTCGTGCTGCCAGTGATAGTCGCCGCGGCCCAGCACGAAGCGGGACTTCGCCCACACGATCTGCGATCGGACGACGAATTCGGCCGCCTCGAGGCTCTCCATCACCGTGCGCGCGTGCACAGCGGCATGCCAGATGTAGGCAACGTCGCCGGGGAACAGCGCCCAGGCCTCCCGCCAGTCCGCGCGGTGATCGTTGGTGACCACGCCCGTCCGCTCCGTCGCCGAGACGCCGGCGCGATTGCGCCAGGTAGGATCATAATTCACGCCGTAAGGTGGATCACTCGCCATGAGGTGCGGCTTCGCGCCGTCCAGCAGCCGTGCCACGTCCACCGCCGAAGTGGCATCGCCACACAGCAGCCGATGCTCGCCCATGATCCAGAGATCGCCCGGCCGGCTGACCGGGTTGGCCGGCGGCTCCGGCGTATCGTCAGGGTCGGTGGCGCCCGCCGTGGTCTCCAGCAGCCCAGACAGTTCCTTCAGATCGAAGCCAGTGAGCGCCAGGTCGAAGCCCGCGAGCCGAAGCTCGCCAAGCTCCATTTGCAGCAAGCTGTCGTCCCATTCCGCCCAGGTGGCGGAGCGGTTGGCCAGCAGCCGGAACGCCTTGATCTGCGCTTCGCTGAGATCATCCGCCAGTGCCACCGGCACGTCCGTCAGCCCAAGCCGCAGCGCCGCCTTGAGACGCAGGTGGCCATCGACGACGCTGCCGTCCGATCGCGCGACGATCGGGATCCGAAAGCCGAACTCACGGATCGCCCCGCACATTCGATCGACCGCGGCATCATTCTTCCGCGGGTTCCGATCGTAAGGGATCAGGCGCGAGACGGGCCATTGCTCGACCGTCAGCATCATGCGGCCTTTCCTGGCTGGCGCTCGGCAGCGATCGCGGGATAGCTCCGTCCATCGCCGTCGAGCACCGGCGCGACCCCGGGATAGATCTCGCTCCACCGCCGCAGCGCCACGTCGGCATAAACCGGCGCCAACTCGATGGCGCGGACCGTGCGGCCGGTCATCTCGCCGGAGATGATGGTTGTGCCCGAGCCGCCGAACGGCTCGAAGCAGATCGCACCAGGATCGGTGTAGGTTTCCATGACGAACGCCGGCAGCTTCACCGGGAACACCGCTGGATGCTCAGTCTCGATGCCGCGCGCCTTGTGCCGGGTGATGCGCAGCACGTTGTCGGGGATGCGCATGTCCTGCACGCCCTGGCCGGCGTGGGTCCATTCGCCGACATGGCCGTTCTTGGCGCGCATTCCGCCGTGGGAGTCGTTCACGTGACCGGCCCAGATGCACGGGATGATCTTGTTGGCCTGCCGCGCGATGCGGTTGAAGTGGAAGACGAACTCGAACGACGGCGCCAGCCGCCCGTTCCAGTCGCCAGGCAGGCCGGGGCCCTGATCCCAAACCTGGAGCCCGAACCGCCGCCAGCCCTGCGTGCGCATCCATTCGATCCAGGCCTGCCAGTACGGCTGCCATTCGCCATCGGTGTGCACTAGCCCCAGGTTCACCAGCACCTGGCCGTCGGCCGCCATCGGCAGCTGCGCAAACACGCCCTGCATCAGCTTGTCCCAGTCGGCGATACCGCCGGTGGTGTAGTTGCGCTGATTGCCATAGGGCGGCGATGTGAAGCAGAGCGCCGCCTTCTCGTCGCCCATCACGCGCGCGACTGCCGCGGCGTCGGTGGAGTCCCCGCACAGCAGACGATGCCGGCCGAGATGCCAGATGTCGCCAACACGGACCACCGGATCGGCAACCGCCGCCGGCACGTCGTCGGCCACGTCCGCGTCGGGGTTCTCGGCAGCGTTCGTAGCAGCGGGCACTGGCGCCAGCAGGCTGGCCAACTCGGCATCGGCAAAGCCGATGACGTCGAGCGAGAACCCGCCGAGCTTCAGCTCCGACAGTTCGATGCGCAGGAGGTCCTCGTCCCACCCGGCATTCAGCGCCAGCTTGTTGTCCGCGAGGATGTAGGCGCGCTTCTGTGCGTCAGACCAGCCCCGCGCCACCATGACGGGGACATCGTCGATGCCGAGTTTCTGCGCAGCCAGCACTCGGCCGTGGCCGGCGATGATGGTGCCCGACTCATCGGCCAGAACCGGGTTGGTGAAGCCGAATTCCCGAATGCTCGCCGCAATCTGCGCGACCTGTTCGGCGCTATGCGTGCGCGCGTTCCGGGCGTACGGCACCAGTCGCGCCAATGGCCAGCGCTCCGTCCTATCGGCCGGCCATAGCGACGTTTCGATCATTTGGGGCTTTCAGCGGGCGAGACGCCGGCGACGCGGAACGGTACGATCTTCGCTGCCATCGAGGGAAGCGGGGTCGGCGCCATCCAGGCTACGGGACAGCGACGACCTGAAACGGAAATTTGAAGTTGGCGCCTTCAACGCATCGCGCCGAATTGCTCTCGACGCATCGACCATGGAAGAAACTATCTGATCGGCAAGGGCGTGGTCGAGGCGGGCTGTTGTGCCGGTGCCCGGTCGCACCTTCTCAACATGTCGGGAGTCTATCCTGATCGATTATCACAGTGCCATAGGGTGAATTGTAACAGTTTTGCCGAAGCGCTGTTACAATGCGCCCAACTCCCGTCGCCCGGTCACGCTGCAATTGGGCGCCTCGCCAGCCCGAAGTGCCCGGCCAGCACGCTCAGCGTTGCCACCAGCACGCCCTGGGCTACTGGCGATGGAACGAGCCGTCCGCCCCAACCCTGTCGCATCGCCCACTCACGAACGGAGAACTCGAGGCCGATGACAAACCAAGCGCACGAGCCCGTGGCACTGTCGTGGCCACCGAGCGCATCCAGCGCCACGGCGACGCGGCGATGGGCTTCTACCTGGCGCTCCGAGATGCCGTCTGATGTCCTGCGCGGCATCCGCAGAATTTGCGACGTCGACATGCTGTCGAACGTGGCACTCCGGAACAGGGCCCGAAAGGTGCAGCCAGCATCATGCATTTCCTGGGTGATCGTCCCGTGCTCCAGCATCAGCCCGAGTGTGTCGACCGCCCGCCGATGCACGACGACTGCACCGGTGTCAGGATCGGCATCGAAGCTGGCCGGGCTGAACTCGCCATGCTGCCGGCGCCACACCGTCGGCTTCGAGAGGTCCTCCTGGCGCTGGCCGGCCGATTTCCGTTTCCGCTTACCGGCCATGGCCATTTCCCCCGTTACGCGGGCCCCAGCGCCGCGTGGCTTCGTTGCTGACGGCCTGGCGCAGCCAGGGGTCGGTGATGTCATCGATCGGCAGCGAGGCCACTCCCTGGTCACGCCAGACGCGCTGGCGCAGGGCTTCCATCTCCGGCGTGGTCGTCGGGCTGCGTGTGCCGAGGTCGAGGCTGGACCGTGGCGGGCGGGGCGCACCGGGCAGGGTCATGCCAGGCACCCCCAGCCCAGGATTTGAAGAGTGCTCGGCCGCGAGGGTGGAGAGGGGGTCCTATATATATGATATATATAACTATTCATCTCTTCAAACACATCAACTAGGTACTCTCTCCCAGCGACCGCGGCACGTATATCCACGCGCCCGCGTGAAGAGTTGAAAAGTTGAAAAGTCCCGTTTTTCAAGGGTCTCGGGAGGTCAGGGGGCGTCACGGTTCAAGCTCTCCTGCTGGTCGATCGCGATTATCCAGGTGGTGTCCGGGCCCGAGGTGTTCGGCGCGAGCTCGATGGCGATCTGCTTGCTGTCGAGCAGCGTGGCGACGACATCGTCCCGCTCATGCTTCGAGAGGAACTGCGTTCGCCGGGTGAATTCGGTACGTCGGATCCGCCCAGCCAAGCGGACCACGTCGAGCACCTTCTTCAGCCGGGCGTGGGCGGGGGTGTCAGCAACGAACCGGTCGGCCTGCTTCATGAGCGTGCCGATACAGTGCTCGACCACCCGTGCCGCCCAGGCCACGTCCCGGGCTTCTGTCACCGGTTGTGCTGGGTTGCGGCTGATGGCGGCCAGCATGGCGAGTTTGGCCGCGTTCTCGGCGTGGCGGCCGAACAGGGCGGTGGCGTAGGTTCCTTCGTGGGCGCGCAGGCGCATTGTCGCCTGGTCGCGGACGAGGGCCATCTCCCGTTCGGCGTCCGCCGTCAGCGGCACGGTGTAGGGGGTGATGGTGGCGCCGGCCTGCATGCCGTCGGCCAGATTGCCGCCATGGTCATGATCCGGATTGCCGGCGGCGATGGCCTGCAGCGCAGCGACGAGCTCGGCCGATGGATCGGCAAGCGCCGGCGCGCCATTGCGTGCGGGGTAGTGCTCATCCGTGAGGAACACCAAGAACCGCGCGAGCGATCCATCGGCAAGCGCGGTTCCCTCGATGGCCTGCCAGAACGGGCCGGGCACGCTGACGCCCCAGACGCAAGCGCAGGGCTGCTGGATGGTGCTTCGTGGACGCGCCTTCTGGTCGGCGTATTCGGCGCCGATGTATGGGTCCGCCGCCGATGTGTAGAGCTTGGTGAGTTCGGCCCAGATGGCCGATTTGTGGATTGGCGCTCGCGGGTTCAGGACCAGGCGGAGGAATTGTCCGAACTCGTCGACCTGGAACAAGCGCGCCGGGTGCAGCTGGAGCGAAGTGAGCAGCCCGGCCGACGAAGCGAAGTCCTCGCCGCCAAGATAGCGATCGAGCCCGGCGGCATAGAGCGCTCGTTTGGTGCAGCGCCGGGCGTGATCCTTGCCACCGCCGCTATCGGCGATGCCGATGGCGTAGACGTTGCTGCGCAGGTCAGTGGGGGTGCGGTAGCGGCGGCCGGCGACGGCGCCGACCAGGCACAGCGCCGCGCCCAGGGCGAGGAAGGGTTGCGGGCTGACCGCGGTGCTGGTGGCGTAGTCGATGAACAGGCGCAACACGCCGTCGACCTCGAGCAGCTCCGGCGGCACCCGATAGGGTTTGGGGGATGGCGGCGCCGCCCGCGGCTGTGCCGCAACCTTCGCCAGGAGCCCGGCGGCCGGATGTGGTCGCACCGCCTGTTCGGCCGCGACGGCGTTCAGGGTGACCTCCGGCGGTGGCACCCAGCCCCGTTCGATCGCCATGGCATAGATGCTGCCAGCGCCGATGCTGTGCGGCCGCAGCCGCAACCAGCGGCGCTCGGGTGTGTCGCTGCGACCGGAGCCGCCCGATTTGCTCGACTGCCGCGACCATGCGCACCAGAGGTCCTTGCCCTCGTCGCCGAGCGCCGCCTTGAGCGCGTTGCCGATGGTGATCCAGGACGTGCCGTCGAGATCATCGTTGGGGATGAACGCCAGCGCCGATTGCACCGCCTCGAGGGTGCCGCGCGGGTCGGAGGGTCCATGCCATGCTGTGCCTGGCGCGGCGTCGCCGATCAGCGTGCGCGGCTTCATCTCCGCGGGGATCATGGCATAGGCCCGATCGAGCCAGGCCAGCACCTGTGCCTCGGCCACCACCGGCAGCCCGCTGAGCGGCACGTCGAGCAGGGTGTCCTCGGGCCATTCGTAGGGCCGCTCGGTGCCGGGGTGGATGGCGTGGGCGACGAATTGCTGGCCGCGGGCGAGCACCTCGAGCGGGTGGCGCTTGCGCCCGGCAAACGGCGTTTCGGCGCGGTAGACGAGCATCCGTTTCGGTGCCTGGCCGATGCGGATGCAGGGCGTGTCGCCCAGCATGGTGGCGGCGAGATCGGTCAGCGCGATCGCCAATTCGCCATCGAGGGTGTCGATGTCGAGCGCGACGACGGCGCCGCAGGCAATGCCGACGCCGCAGTCGGGCCAATGCCGCCAGATGTCGAGCTCGACGTCCGTGGTCGCCCGGTCGCAGTGCCGCGTCCAGTCGGGATAGGGCTTCCACTCGCCCTGGGTGAACCGGCCCGGTACCTTGCTGTCCGGCATGATCGGGATCACCGCGTAGCCGTTGTCGACCAGCCGGGCACCGTGCTCCGCCATATTCGAGGGTTGAGTCATTGCCCCGCCGCGGCATCGGAGATCGGAAGCCATGCATGCTCGCCGCACCAATCATTCTGCTCGGTGATGATGTTCAGCGACGGCCGCCGGCTGTGTTCCTGGCGATGAACGCCACAGACGTTGACGCAGGGGGATTTCGGGGAGACCACCCACGGGGCGGCGCTGTCATGGCCCCACCAGCGGCAGGTCGCACAGGTCGGGGTGCCGGAGACCATCGCAATGCCTGCAGGATCGGCGGGATCGGCGACCCCTGCGAGATCGGTGCACACCACCGCCTGCGCGATGACTTGCCTGATCTCGCTGATCGCGATCATTCCCACATTGGGATGGCGCCGGAGCATCATTATCGGCGTGTCGGCAAGCTCGCCCAGCGTGTCGTAATGCGGCTTCAGCGCATTCAGAACCCGTGGGGACCAGAGGCGGATTTCACTAATCCGAAGGTCACGCCAGGCATTCAGTTCGGGGATGTTGCTCATGGGAAAGCTCCTTGAACTTTCGCTGCCGCGGCACTCACCGCGATCTGTTGCTCGATCAGCGCATCGACGTAGCCGCCGCAGATCACGTCGATGAACGCGGCCCACTCGGCCGGCGACCATGTCGCCATGTCGGTGCGGGCGAGTGCGTCGATGTATTCGCCGGCGCGATCGCCGGCCCGGCGCATGGCAGCGAGCTCATGTTCGTTGGGATCGACCATGCGATGTTCCTTCCAGATTTCGAGGCAAACGGGCGAGCAGGTCGGCACGGTCCAGTGGATGCGCAGCGCGCGGTGGCGCTTGAACCAATCCCAGTGCCGAGCGGTGCGGGTGCAGTTTCGGCATCTCACACGAACCTCGCCGCGGCGATCTCGGTGTACTGGCCAGTCGGCCGCACCTGGATCGCGATCGGCCTGCGCAGCGTCGACAGGTTCCCCAGTGCCTCGTCGACTGTGGCGGGCGCCGGAAGGTGGCTGGCGCGCCGGCGCCACCAGCTCACCGCCTTCTCCCGCGGGAAGCCGGTGTGCTCGAAGCAGACCCACTCGCTGTGGCGGGCGAGACCGCATTCGTAGGTGACGCGCAGAGACGCCGGCTTGCCGGGCTTCTCGTGCCGGGCGTAGGAGACGCCGGTGACGTCGCACCACTCGGCTTGGATCTGTGTCGAGAGCAACGCATTCGACGCCGCCTGTGGCGCCACTTTCACCACCGGCGGCGGGAACTCGTAGTCGCACTCGATGCAGTGCCGGACGCTGGCATGGTTGATCGTCTGGCATTCCGGGCAGATTTTGATCGGCGCCTCACCGGGCTCTTCGCTCTTCTCCTTCTTGCGGCCGTCGACGGTGTCGATCGGTCCGTGTCGGGCGGTGTTGCCGGCGAAGTCCAGCACCAGGCAATCCTCCTTGCCCTCGGCGAGGCGGGTGCCGCGGCCCACCATCTGGACGTAGAGGCCGACGCTCTTCGTCGGCCGGAGCAGGGCGATGAGGTCAGTGCCTGGGGCGTCGAAGCCGGTGGTCAGCACGTTGGCGTTGGTGACGCAGCGCAGGCGCCCGGCTTTGAAGGCTGCGAGGATGCCGGCGCGCTCGGGCCCGGGCGTTTCGCCGGTGACCGTCTCGCAGGACACGCCGTGCTCGCGGATGGCGTCGCGGACGTGGCGGGCGTGGGCGACACCGGAGCAGAAGATGAGCCAGGAGCCGCGGCCCTCGCCGTGCTGCACGATCTCGGCCACCGCGGCGCGCGTCACCTCGTCACGATCGACCGCCGCCTCGAGGTCCTTGGCGATGAACTCGCCCCCGCGGGTGCCGACGCCGCCGACGTCGAGCTGCGTCTCGGTCTGCTTCGGCACGACGGGGCAGAGATAGCCCTGCTGGATCATTTCCAGCACCGGCACGTGATAGGCGATGTCGGTGAACAGCCGGTCCTTGCCCTCGTGCAGCATCCCGCTGTCGAGCCGATAGGGCGTGGCGGTGAAGCCCACCACCTTGACCAGGCCGGCATTGATCTCGTTCAGTTGCTGGAGGAAGGAGCGATACATGCCGCTGTCGTTCCGGCCGAGCAAATGCGCCTCGTCGATCAGAACCAGGTCGCATCGCTGCACCCGCATGGCGTGGCGGTGGATCGACTGGATGCCGGCGAACAAGATCTGTGCGCCGATGTCGCGACGCGACAGACCGGCCGAGTAGATACCCGCGGGCGCCTCCGGCCAGGCGCGCAGCATCGCCATGAAATTTTGCTGAATTAATTCCTTCACGTGGGTCAGTACGAGCACGCGGGTGTCTGCATAGGCGGTGATCGCCTCGCGGATGAAGCCGGCAAGTACGACAGACTTGCCACCCGCTGTCGGGATCACCACCAGGGGATTGCCGGTGCTGCCGGCAAAATACTCGTAGAGCGCGTCGATGGCCGCTCGCTGATATGGTCGCAATGACAGGGTCATGTCGGGATCTCCAGCGCCTGCACATGTTCAGCGGCGAGCCACCGGCCGCCATTGCCGCACGCGGTGCAGATGAGCTGCGCGCGATGCGGCCCAACACCGGGCCCGACCCGATAGGTGGTCCCGCGGCAGCGATTGCATGGACCGTGTGTGATGATTTCGGGGGGTATCGTCGCCGGCACCCCGTCGCGCCATTCGCTGCCATCTTTCAGGCGGTAGCTGACCCAATCCTCGCCGGCGTCGATCTGCTCGCCCGGGACGAGGTCAGGGATGTAGAGATGCGCCGCACAACCGGCCGTCTGCTCACGTCGGGCGAGCGGCACCTGATGGCGCGCGCAGTGCCAGGCGCCGCCGTCGATCGGCGTGGCGTGCAAGCAGGAGCGGCAGTGGCGGTCGACTTCCACATTCGTGTGGCAGACGGCGTGGTGATCGCAGAAGCGGCATTGCCACCACGCCGGGTCCTCGCTGATGCGCGTGGGCGGGCGCGCCGCGGCGACGATGCGCTCAGCTTTCGCCAGGATGCGCAGCCCCGCCTCGGCATCGTGGCGGACACGTTCCTGGTAGAGTTCGTCGGTGTCTTTGCAGACCGCGAGATAGAAGGCGCGCTCGATGCCCGCGAGATGCATGTAGGCCTGCATCTGCGCCCAGTGCAGCGGCTTGGATTTCTCGACACCATCGGCCTGGAGCTTGGCGAACGACTTGTGGCCGTGGGTCTTGAACTCGCAGACGTGCCAGGCTTTCGGCGCCTCGGGGAAGCCGATCGCCACCGCGTCCATGCTGCCGCCGAAGTGGCCGCCGGCGTCGCGCAGGTTCCACTGCCGGCCGGTCTCGGGATCGAGGTCCAGCACGGTGACGCCGATCCGCCGCAGATCGGCGACAAAGCGAGCCTCGGCCAGGTTGCCGGTGTCGAACAGCCGAAGCAGCCGCCCGGTGTGCCGTGCGCGGCTGGCCCAACGGAACGAATACCAGATGGCGCGTTCGCATTCGGTGCCGATCAGCGACGCACCGAGATGCTCACGCCATCCGGTATCGGCCGCCGCCTCATAAGCGGCGTAGATGGCCGATACCGTCGGGTTGGAGGGGGATGGCAGCGGGGCCATGTTCGCCTCAGGCGCTCCGGCGCCACGGCGGCGAGGCCGTAGCCGGCGCCGCCGCGGGACGAGCGGCGGGGGCGGTCGGCCGCGCAGGCTGCGCCGCCTGCTGTTGCGGCACGGCCAGCGCAGGCGCAGACGCCCCCTTCGTTGGGGTATAGCCCTTGATCCGGTTCTGCTTGCGCTGCTGCTCGACCGGCAGGTGCTTGTCGCGGCTGTCGGCTTCCACCGCGAGCGTCACCAGCACCGGCTTGAAGTGCAGCTGCTCGCTGTCGCTGACCTGGATCTGCCCGATCGCATGGCAGATCGCCGAGAGCTGCCGCTGCGCGATCTCGACCGTCTGCTGGCTGCGGTTGACCAGGTTCAGCCGGTCCCACAGCTTGCGGCCGCGATGGGGGCCGTCGAGGATATCGAGTTCCAGCCACAGCATCTGGCCATCGCCCTGCTTGGTCGGCTGCATCTCGCTCTGGACGATCTGCGCGACGTATTTGCCGGGCGGCAGCAACTCCATCGGGGCCGCGGGTTCGACGCCGCTGGCGTCAAAGTTCATCTGTGCCATGGAATCAGCTCCGGATTTCTTGGGTGGGGGTGGCGTAGAAGGGGATGCCGGTGGCGAGCGTGGCCCAGTCGAGCGAGAGGCTCTCCTCGAGGCCGAAACGGTTCTTGGCGAGGAAGGCGGGCCGCTCGATGGTGTGCAGCAGCCGGTCGCCGCCACTGACGCCGCGCACCACTTTCTTGCCAAAGCCGGCATCGGCCTTCAGCGTGCTGATGCGGTAGTTCGCGAACAGCACGGCATCGACATGTTCCTGCACCAGCGCGGAGGCACGTGCGTGCAGCTTCGGCTGGTAGCGGTCGTACGGTTCGGTCTCCGGACTGTCGAAGCGCTTGATGTCGGCGTGGGCGATCAGGATCACCCCCATGCCGCGGTCTTCACGCAGCCCGTTGATGCCGTCGAGGAAGCTCCGCCAGGTATCGAGCGCGGCGACGTAACCCTTGCCGTAGCCGGGCTGCTCGATGTCGTTCCACGGCGGGGACTGCCGTTCGCAGGTGGCCCGCCAGATCAGCGGCTCCAGCCAATCCACGCTGTCCAGGACGACGGTCTGGAAATCGTGCGCTTCGGTGTAGAGGCTGGTGATCGCCTCCATCACGTCTTCGAAGCTGCGCAGCAGACCGAAGGTTGGCGCCTCGATGGTGCCGAGCCCATCCTCGGTCTGCAGGAACACTGGGCCCGGTGCATCAGCGGCGAGCTTGGTCTTGCCGACACCGGCAACGCCGTAGACGAGGAGCCGTGGCGGCGACGCTGCGCCGCTGCGGCGCAGTGATGCCAGGGAGATCGCCATTATTGGGGTTCCTTCGCGGTACGGGGTTTGGCCTTGATCACGTCGACGGTGATCTGGCCGCCAGCGCGCGCCACCACCTCGGTGAAGCTGTCCAGCGTGGGTTCGAGCGCGGCGACGTCCTTGGCGCGGGCGAGCGCATCGCCGGCGAGCGGGATGGCAACCTGGATGCGCAGTTCGTGGGCCATCACGCATTCCTCCGCTCGAAGGCGTAGGACGGGCGTCCGGGCGCGACGGTGCGGGCGGGCTCGAACAGCGCGCGCAGACGCGGCGGCCACGCCGTGTAGCGGCTCTCGGGCACGCGGATTTCGGTGGTCACGTAGTCCTCGGCGCTCTCCCCCCAGCCGCGGATGGTGGTGACCGCGTCGGCGAGCAGCGGCTGGTTCCATTCCACGCGCTTGACCAGATCGGCGACGACATCGAAGCCGTTGTCGGTGATGCGGACCCGCCCGGTGTCCCTGTTGGTCGCCTGCCGTAGCGCGGCCGCGGCGGCGCCGTAGCGGATATGCAGGGCATCGTTCAGCAGATCGCCGAGGCGCTTGGCCTCAGCCTTGATCTCGCCGACTTCGTCCAGCAGCAGGGCGAGCTGGTCGGCGGGCAACTGAGCAACCTGGGCGGCGTCCATGCCGCGCAGGTCTGTGAGGTGGGGACGGTTGGTGGGCATGTGATCTCCAGGGGGTGGGTCGTGGTCAGGCGAAACGGGGTGGTCGGTCAGGCGGCCTCATGGGCGATGGCATCACTCGGAGGCAGCGGTCCCTGTTCGGCATCGCGGCGCCGGGCACGCCGGTTGGCGTCGGCGTCGGCGTTGGCGGCCGGGCCCGCACTGCGGCCGGCGACCTCGAGCCAGACATGCAGCGGCAGGACGACGAAGGGGGCCGCACGGTCGCGCCACAGGAACAGGGCATCATTGCCGCCGAGCCAGCGCTCCAAGGTGCGGAAGCCATCGCCGTCTCCGCGCGCCTTGACCTCGGCCTTCACGGGCTGTTCACCGCGGACGTAGAGATCGACGTCGGCGCCGTTGCCGCGGTAGCGGACGGCGCCGGACAGCGGCACGCGCTCGGCCTGGATGCCGCATTTCGTGTGGATGTCGACGATGGCACGCTCGCGGCGCAGGCCCTTGTCGCGCGATGCTTTTCCCATGGTGTTGCTCCTCACGCTGCGGCGAACCGTTCATCCGCGGGGGTGATCCGGAAACCGCGCCCTCGGGTCTGGGTAGTGGGCGCGCTCATTCCGCAAGGTCCACGATGCGGGCTGCGGCGGCTGTAGCGTTGACGGTGCCGACGGCGCCGGCACGGCGCGCCAGGTCGTGGATCTGCCGCAGCGCGTCGGCTTTGCGGTGCAGGGCTACCGATTGGCGAGAGAGCGCCTCGGTAGCGAAGGCGATGTCGTCCACCGTTGCCTGCGCGATCGGCTTGGTGATGACCGGGCTGGTGCCCGGGCCAGTCGGCACCTCGATGCTGTCAGGCAGCATCTTGAGCCAGAGCTTGTCACGGAGATGGTCAAGCGGGGTTCGCGGCGTCATGCCGTTCTCCTGGTTGGATGGGATGGGGAAGTGGCTGAGTGCAGGCGTCTGCTTCTCAGCACAGGGAAACCGGCCGGCCGGGGCCGCCGACTTCCCGCTGCCAGGACGTCGAGATGCGAACCGCGACAGCAGAGGGATGGCGACGCCGCGCTGTCCGTAGGAAATTCCAATCGCTGGAATTCTCGCGGCGGATGGCAGTTGCGCTTCGCGAGCGAGGGGAGTCACCGTCGTCATGCGGCGACATCCATCGACCTGGCGATCGCCGGAAGCGCAGCCAGCGCGCCGCGACGGTTGCGCGGCCGGGAACGGGCGATGGCGATGTAGGTGAAGTCGCCCTCAGCATCGCGGCCCTGGACGAGATGCACCAGACCGTCCTCCGCCAGCTGGAATGCGCGCTGCGCGACGCGCAGCAATTCACGGCGTTCGGCGTCCGGAACCTTGAAGGTGAGCGGCGACACGTCGACCGCCAGGAAGCCGCGGTGATAGATGATGCGGTCGCCAGGCACGGCAGAGCCAACCCATGCGCAGAGCATCATCTCGGTGAGCGGCGGCTCCGCGGTGCGGAGGTGAATGAGTGTGCTGTCCATATTGAGTATTACCCAGCCTCCCGCGAATCCGTCTCACGCCGCCGCAGAGATGCCGGCGACCAGCAAGCGGAGCCGCAGCTCCCGCAGGTGGCGGTACAGTGTGGCGCGCGACGTCCGGCCGGCCTTGGCAAGCTCGTGTGGGGACTGCTCGGTCAGGCGGGCGCAGAGAGGGAGTGCGCTGACCGGCAGGGTGCTGAGTGCGCGGTCAAGATCGATGCGGCGCTCAATCGCCGCGAAGGCGTCTGTGGGCTGGCCGAGCCACGCGCAGTAGCCATCCGCCTCGGCGATGCTGTCACCGATGGTGAGGCCATCGCCGCGCGGCTGCGGGTCGTCCAGCGAGACCGGCGCCATGGTGGCGCGGCCGCGGAGAATGCGCTCGGTCAACCGGATGGCGCGGTGGTCGAAGCAGGAGGTGGCGAAAGCGCCGACGTCGCCACGGGCCGGATCGAAGCCCTTCAGGCGGGCAAAGAGGTCTGTGAGGAGGTCCTGGCGAAGGTCATCCTGCTCATGCCGGGGGATGCCGCAAGTGCGGACGATGCGCTGGGCGACGCGATCGGCGTCGCGCTGCAGGGCGGCGGTGTCGGCAGGGGTGGGAGCGAAGGGCATCGGCTGGTCCCGTCCATCGAGTGGCGATGGGGACAGCCTCGCGGATGAAGTGGGTCCTGGCCTTTCGGCAGTCTATCGGTTCCTATCGGTTCTCTATCGGTCGGGGCGACGCCGGTGCCGATGCCGATGCGTCAGACGAAGAGCACCTTCCTCTTGTCCATCGCCAGCGCGTAGCCGCCCTTCCGGTCATTCTTCAGCAGCACCCGCTTGCCGTCGGGCTGCATGCCTGCCGCGTCGCGAAGCGCTTTGCGGATACGGCTCGCCGCAACGGTGACCTGCTCTGGCTGCGGCTGATGATCCTCGTCCTTTCCTTCAGCGAGCGCAGCCAGCAGATCGTCGGGCGGGACGATGCCACCGTCGGTCGCCGCTTCGCGCGCCAGGATCACCAGCATGCGGAAATGGCGCGGCTCCAGTTCGAGACGCACGCGATGGAAATGCGCCGTCTGCGCATGCTCGTCTATTTCGAGAGCGTCGGGAGGTGCTTGCTTGGGGAGGCCTACGTCCGCCAGATTCAGCGCCATTGGCACAGCGGCCTGCTCATCGAGAAGATCGATCGCCGACGCGACAGTGATCCCTTCAAGCTCGAGGCGACGGCCAACATCGAGCGCGAGATCCCGGGTCATGGGAGTCACGATGACCGGCAATGTCCCGCTGCTCCGTCCCCGCAGAGCAAGAGCCACGTCGAGGGCATTGGCGTCATTCAGAAGGCGGACGAGATAGAAGACCCGGCGGTGGATATCGCCAGGCAGCTGACCGAGATGGATAATGCGGTCATTGAGCCGCTCCAGGGGTGGTCCGACCAGGCCTGCGGTTCGCCGCACCAGCATCCCCACCGATCGGAAGTCGATGTCGAGCCATCTGTGGCCGCCCGACGCCTCACCTTCGACTACCAGCTCACCGTCGTCGGCCACGGCGATGCTGCATAAATCGAGATCGTCAGCAGCCCGGCGGTAGCGCAGCACGCCCGCCTGGCGAAATGCTGCAAACGCTTCCCCTGATGAGTCCACGTCAGATTCCGCAAGAGCACGGATCGGGTGGCGGTCAAGCTGCCGCAGCAGAAGCTGGGAGAGTTGAAAGTGGCTGGACAAAACCGTTCTCGCGCAGGTGCTGGAAGATTCGGGCCTCAAACATATGATCGCGGAAGCTGGCTACGTTGTGTGGGCGGATCGTCACAAGGACATCACGTCTCTTGCCCTCAAACTCGAAGCGCAGGAGTAGCTTGAGGGTCTCGATCCGTAGCGTGCCGAGGTCGATATTAGGGACCATCTCGTATAGCCGCGCCAGGGCATTCTCGTTGTCGTGCATGCTCATCGACCAGGGCGATCCGGCACGGCCGGTGTGCCCTTCCTCCGCCTCATCCACATCAAGCTGCTTGATGAAAACTTCCTTCAAGTCCTCATCCCAGTCGTTCTTGAATTTCCAAAGTGCGCCGCCGGACCGGACTGGGGCAAGAGTGTAAAGCTGATCATTCCCGGGCTCCGCGAAGAAATTCGGGTCGGCGAGAAGATGTACAGCGAAGAGGCGGACCAGTTCGCGCCGCTCCACGAGGCTCCGCGCATTCACCTTGATGTGCCCGGTCCGCGGATCAAAGCTGATGGTGTCTAGCGTCATTTCACGTATCGTCTTGACCTTCTGTTCTCCGTCTTCTTCGACCGTGGTCGTCACGGCGTTCATGCCATGCTCCACGAGCACATTAATCAGGCCTGCTTCGGAGTACCAGTGCATCTCGCAAATCCGCCCCTGGTAGCGCTTCGAGAAGAAACCTGAACAAGCCGATTTGAATGCATCCTTCGCCGCGGCGGTCTCATGCCGAACCTGAACCGCACGCCGGGCGCCTACCAGGCGCAACGGAGACGGCGCAAAGAACGCGTGACGGTGAACTGCACGATCGAAAATGGGACGATTGTGCAGGAAGGCGCGCAGAGCGAGATGCCGAGGCGTGATGTGCTTTCCATCGCCTGGCTCGGCAAGTTCACTTTCTGGGACCAAGGCAATGCCATTGGCCGCGGCGATTTCCTGCAGGGCGCGAGCGCCATTGGATGTTGAAAGAATCAAGATGCAATGCAGAGCATCCAGCAGTTCATCGGGGAACGCCTCGCCACCGGTACGGAACAGATCGAATAGTTTGTCTCGGCGCTGGGCTTCGTTGACGGGCAGGTCATCCCATTCAAAACCCATGACCGCTGCATACGGTGCCAAAAGCTCCCGCAGCAAGCTGAGGTCCACGGTGCGCATAAAGGCGCGATTGACGAAGTTTCTGACGTTCTTCGACACCGAAAGCTCCAAATGGGATGTTCCTGTCTTGTTCTACCAATGCTAAGCCCCCGAGTCGAATCCCATCTGCCGGCGTGAGACGGAATCGCGTCTGCCTGGGTAGATGGTGAGGGTGGCAATCAAATCTCTCCTGAACCCCGTCAACCCCCACCTCCCGCCCCACCTCCGCGAGGTCTGCGAGATCCTCGCCCGCGGCCTGACTCGGCTCCGCAGCCGCACGGTTGAGGAACTCGCGCGCGGCGCCGCCGCGACCGGGGACCATGGAGAGTTTCGCCTACACATTCCGCCCCGCCAGCGCGGTCATGCGAAACCGAAACCGCGGAGACACGCATGACGCGACAGGCCAAACCCAGGGAAGCCACCACCGGCACGCCCACGCCGACCGTCCCCGCGATCCCGCCGGCAAACGTGCTCGGCCGACTCGCGGCGCTGCAGGACGCCGACACGCCGGAGCTGAAGCAGCAGTGGCGCGAATTGTTCGGCAAAGAACCGCCGTCACACAACCGCGCTTTCCTGCGGAGCCGGCTCGCCTACCGGGTGCAGGAGCTGGCGTATGGGGGGCTGAAGCCCGCGACGCTCGCCCGGCTCGAGGCGCTCGGTGACCAGCTCGACGGCGGCAACATCGTCCTGCGGCGGATCCGCGGCGACGACAAGCCGATCGCCGGCACGCGGCTGGTGCGCCACTACCAGGGGGTGGATCACACGGTCACCGTGCTGCCGGATGGCTACGAATGGGATGGGCGGCCATACCGATCGTTGTCGGCGATCGCGCGCGCAATCACCGGAACCCGTTGGAATGGCTGGCGGTTTTTTGGCATGAAAAATCAGCGGGGGGCAGCATGAGCCGCCGCCCGCAACCCACCACGGCGACCGCGCCGACGGCGGCGGCGGTGGTACGGAAAATCCGCTGCGCAGTCTACACCCGGAAATCCACCGACGAGGGATTGGAGAAGGAGTTCAACAGTCTCGATGCGCAGCGCGAGAGCTGCGAGGCATACATCGCCAGCCAGCGCGCCGAGGGATGGCTGCTGGTGCCCGACCGCTACGACGATGGGGGGATTTCCGGTGGGACCCTGGAGCGTCCGGCCCTGCAACGCCTGCTGCACGACATCGAGGCCGACCGGGTCGACGTCGTCGTGGTCTACAAGATCGACCGCCTCAGCCGGTCCCTGATGCATTTCGCCAGGCTGGTCGAGACGTTCGACGCCCATAGCGTCACCTTCGTCTCCGTGACCCAGAGCTTCAACACCACCACCAGCATGGGTCGGCTAACGCTCAACATATTGCTATCGTTCGCCCAGTTCGAGCGCGAGGTAATCGGCGAACGGGTGCGGGACAAGATCGCCGCCTCGAAGGCACGCGGCATGTGGATTGGCGGGTCAGTGCCGCTCGGCTACGATGTCCGTGACCGAAAGCTGGTGGTGAATGACGCGGACGCTGCCACGGTGCGCCGGGTGTTCGAGGCGTTCGCCGCCATCGGCTCCGCCACGCTGCTGGTCCCGGTGCTGGGCGCCGAGGGCCTCCTCACCAAGACCGGCCGTCCCTTCGACAAGGGCTCCATTTACAAGCAATTGAACAACCGCACCTTTCTCGGACAGGTCGTCCACAAGGGGAATGTATATCCCGGCGAGCATCAGGCCATCGTGCCCCAGGACCTGTGGGACAGTGTCCACGCCGTCCTGCAGGAAAGCCCGAGGAAGCGCACCAACCAGAACCGGCGCCAGACGCCGGCGCTGTTGCGCGGGCTGATCTTCGGCCCCGACGGCCGGGCGCTGTCGCCCGCGCACACGCGGCGCAAGGGCAAGATATATCGGTACTACGTCTCCCAGGCCGTGCTGAAGGGGACGGATGATGGCTGCGTCGTCCGGCGTGTGTCGGCGGGGGAGATCGAAACCGCGGTGATCGATCAGGTCCGGGCGCTGCTGCGGCAGCCCGAGGTGGTGATGGGCACCTGGCGGACGGCGCAGGGCGAGACCGACGATCTGACAGAGGCCGAGACCCGCGACGCGCTGGAGCGGTTGGACCCGCTGTGGGAGGAGTTGTTCCCGGCTGAACAGGCGCGGATCGTGCGGCTGCTGGTCGAGCGCGTCGAGATCAGCCCGACCGGAGCGGACATCCGGCTGCGGCTGGAGGGGCTGGCCTGCCTGATGCGGGATCTGAACCCCGGCGGCTTCGAAGGTCGGCGGGCGGCATGAGCGCCGCTGCGAGCATCACCGTCCGGGTGCCGATGACGATACGGCAGCGTGGCCGCCGGAATCTGGTCCTCGCGCCTGACGGGTCGCAGGCCTGGGCGCCCCAGCGGGCGCGCATCGACGGCACACTGATCAAGGCGTTGGCGCGGGCGCACCGGTGGAAGCGGATGCTGGACGACGGCCGCTACGGGTCTGTCAGCGAGTTGGCGGCGGCGGAGAAGCTGGACCGTGGGTATCTCGGCCGCATCCTGATGCTGACCCTGCTGGCGCCGGACATCGTGCAGGCGATCATGGATGGGCGGCAGCCGGCAGAGCTCGGGGTGCACGTGCTGCGGGAAGGGTTTCCGGTGGAGTGGGGGGAGCAGCGAAACGTGCTGCGTTCGTGACCACGGGACAATTAGTGGTGGCTTCTCGGCCCGGTTCCTACGGACCCGTCATCTAGGAGCTTGTCAGAGTGACCAAGTTTGCGAAAGATTAAGTTGATGAACAGCGTCACGGCGTAACTATATTTCTTACAAACGACATCATACGAAATAAATGTCCTATCATTCTCTCTTTGCGCTTAATTCCGACGGGCTGGTAGGCTGCAATCGTCCCGACAGAGGCATGAGCGGCTGCATCTTTTGCCTGGCACCGGTACGGAACACGCACCCCCTGCCTCGCAATCCCCGCCAAAGCCGACATCTGCGGTGGCGTAAGCCAGGTCAATCGTCAAAACGTGTGATTGCTGCCAGGAACCGGGTGGCCTCGCCGGGCCGTGCGTGCTATAGTGCAAAAGTGCCATACCGAGCGACCAATCCCTCCCAAGACGCCGGCATCATGCTGCGCCTGCCTCTCGTGCAACTGCTGAGGCCAGGCTGTCGGCTCCAATGATCGTCCCGCTATTTCCACCTCTCGACGGAGAAGCCGCCGAGCGTTTTCACGCATTTGCCATTACGCTTGCCGATGCCCAACGCGATGGGCGCAAGGATGAAATGTATCGGGCGCTTGCGCTTGAAGTTGAATGGTGCCGGTCAGCGACCTATCTCGGAAAGCGGGCCCCAGCCTATGAAGCCTGCGTCCGAGTACTCACGGACCTCGCGCGGATGCGTTGGCGTATCGTCGAGCAGGGGTATGGCTTCGCGCTGGAGAATCCCAAGGAACTAGTCGGTGGACGCCCCACCGCGGAAATCGTCGCCAGCAAGGAACTGATGCGCAGCGAGCTCCGCCCGGTCGTCGACGAGCAGCAACGTCACCCCGCAGTACTCGACTTTATCGCCAAAATGGAGGGTGATGATCGAATGGGGAGACGCAGCGTGTGCTTGCTGATGGCGGATGGGAACGAGCTTGCACAGCGTCTTACATCGGCCCATGCCTGTACCGGAGACGCACGCGTGGCGGCGTTGCGGGCGGCAATTAAACCATATCTCCAGACGGCGGATGATAGCGTCGACCCGATCACCGGCCGAAGGCTGCGAGAGATATGGCGCTATTTTCGCTACAGCTGGTCGATCCCACAGGTGCCGACGCCCGGTCGTCAACTCCTCTATTTGGTGCGCGACGAGGGCCATCCCGCCCATCCCGTCATCGGCATCGCCGCGCTCAACAACTGTCCGCTTGAAATGGGCGAGAAGCGTGAAGCATATATCGGTTGGCATCTGACCGCGATCACCAATCGATTTCTGCTTGCAATTGCCAAGGGGAAGGAAGCGCTCGAAGCCGAGGTCGAGTGGCTAGAACAGCAGATAGAGACATCGCTGTCAGAGGTTGACTGGACCAATCTCGTCACACCCGACCAGGTCGCATCACCCGACAATGCGCTCATCCGTCGCCTCGCTCGCCTGGGCCAGGGTTTCGCGAAGCTGCGTGAAGAGCTGTTGCGCCAAGTAGCGGGCACGGATCGGGACGCGTTCGATGCAGGGCTCTGGCATGATGCAGAGGCGCCCCCCATTGACGACGAGATGCTCAAGCTGGAACCCAAAGCGTCGCTAGATGCCCGCATGCACACGGCGCGCAAGCAGCTCGTAGCCAAAAAACGCGCCTCTGCGATATCTAGGCTGCTGTCTGCCCGCCTGACTATATCCCGACATAGGCACGACCTCACCGAGCCCACGCTTGCTCTTGGGGTGCTCGGCAAAGACGAGGTGCGCAGCGCGATCAACATCATCCTGGAGGCGCTAAAAGGTCGGCGCGCCGGTGCCAACCTGCTCGAGATTACGACCTGCGGGGCAATCGCTCCCTATAGCCGCATCCTCGGTGGCAAGCTGATCGCTTTGCTGATGCTAAGTCCACGGATCGGTGCAGACTATCGGCGGAATTATGGCAGCCCATCGATCATCTCATCGCAGATGCGCAATCGGCCCGTCACGCGAGACAATACGCTGGTCTACCTTGGCACCACGAGCCTCTATGTCCACGGCTCGAGTCAGTATAACCGGCTGCGCCTGCCGGCCGGAACAATTGCTCCGGATCAGGCGGACATCCGGTACAATGCGATTGGCCAGACCTCGGGCTTCGGCACCGTGCAATTCTCACCCGAAACTAGTAAGTCTATCGACCTATATCTCTCCTCTGAAAACTATTTCAAGGAGGTTAATAGCGTCTTTGGTGAAGGAACTAGTCCGAAGCTGCGCAAATTGAAAAACGGACTGCGCAGGCTTGGATTCGATCCCGACAAGCTGATCCAACACCGCCAACACCGATTGATCTATGCAGCGCCGCTATTCCCGAATGCGCCGGACTGGTTGGTCGAACGCACCACCGAATTGCCCAGCTATCTCGCTGCACCAGACCAATTCGAAGACGCCTCAGAACGCATAGCCGACTTTTGGCGCCAGCGCTGGCTGGCAAGCCGGCTGGACCATCATCCCTCCATGACGGCCTTGCCGCTGGACGCCTTCATTCCATTGGGCAATGGTGCCCTGCGAACGGCTGGAGAACCGCGGGAATGAGTGGGAAGGTAGCAGATTCGCCGCAACTGGCTGGCGAGCATGATGGCAGCGCGCTGTGGCGCACGCTCGCGGCTGCAGGACCGAAAGCGATTGCAGAGGCGCTGACCGATGAGGATTTCGCCCGGCTGCACATACCTGGCGATATTGAGCAATTCCTGGCCGAGCAGGTCCGCGCCGGAAACAGCATCGTGCTGACTGGCAACGCCGGAGATGGCAAGACCCATATGCTACGGCGAGTGAAGGCGGATCTGGAAGCGGCAGGCGCTGTCGTGATTGAGGATGCGACCGCGGGCATGCGCGGAGACGATCCCGGTCCGATCCTGGCGGTTTGGCGTGATGCGCTTGCCAGTGGACACCCATTCTGCATCGCCGCCAACGAATTTCCGCTGTACCAGATGCGAATGAAGGATCCATCTGCGCCGCATCTCGCCGAGGTTTCGCGGCAGTGTCGTCACCGCCTTGCCTACGGCGATTCGATGCCCGATGAGTGCGCCACCGATGTGCTCGTCGTCGACCTCAGTCTGCGCAATCCGCTTACAGCAGACTTCGTAGATAGGTTGCTCGACAAGATCCTTGCCGATGAGGGGCTGAAGCGCGCTCTTGCCGGCATCAGCGAGCCGATCGCGCGCCGCAACGTCGAACTCCTGTCGCTGCCGCTCGTCCGCAAGCGCCTCGGGGCATTAGCAGATCGATTGGTGGCGCTTGGCTATCGCGCAACGGTACGCGAGCTTTGGATCATGGTTGCCCGCATGATCTTTGGGCAACTGGGACGCGGTGATTATCAAAGCAACGACTGGTATTCTGAAGCGCTATTTGGCCGCGATGAGCGCTTCGATCTGACAGCAGCGCTTCAGGCTGTCGATCCAGCGGCATGCAGCCACCCGCTCTGGGATGCAGCGCTCGAGGTCCGTACGCCCGAAGTGCGTGAGGGATGGGTTCTGCGCGCGCCAGTCCCGCCGCCACATGCGACGCTTGAGTGGGAGGATTTTGCTGCACTGAAGCGGCGATTCTATTTTGAGCATACGCACGGCCACGAAGTGTTCGACCTGGCTGATCCCGATGCCACTGACTTTGAAAATCTGCTGGCCGGGCGGCGCGGTTCGGGACGCGCGCTTGTCGCTGAACTCGTCGATGCTATCAACGCGGCCTATTGCCCGGTCCGCTTCGATTCACGGGACCAGCATCTATATCTTTGGAGCGGGCATCGCTTCCACGAGCAGCCTTCACGTTCTTTCGTCGCGGCCGAACGGGTCGCAGCCGAGCAGTTTTCGCTCGAGGTACCGCGTCTGCCCTCGCGGCTCGCCGGCTGCTTCCACTATCGTCCCGATCATGTCGCGCTGACCGCTCGTGAGTTACCCCGGGCGCCGCGTCTGAGGATCGATTTCCCATTGTGGCGGACCCTGCGCCGCTTGGCACGCGGTCTCCCGCGCAAGCTCATTCCAGAAAGAGATGTTCATCGTCTTGACGCCTATATGGAAAAGCTAGGGTCGGGCCAGGCCGGTAGGCGCGATACGATCTGGTCTGTCCATCTCGAGAGCCTCGAGCTTATCCAGGTCAGTCTGAGCGAGGACGGTCGTCGGTTCGACGGTGTGCGTACTTATGCCTAAACTCCAGCGCAGCAGTGCCGAGAGGCGTGAAGATACGGCGGCGGAACGCCGAGTGCATGGTGCCATATTGGGGTACCAACCGCTTCGCATGAAGCCGGTCCATTTCGCAACGAGCTTCCTCCTGGCACTGACGGGGCGTTACTATACGTTGGAATTTCTGAACAAGGCGTCGGTGCCGAAGGTCGCGCCGAAGGATAGTCAACGCGTTCAGGACCAATACCCGTCGGACCGGCTACATCCTCTGCTGATCGACCTTGGCCGACTTGATCCTTCGGTGGACCTCGACGCGTTCCGGACATTGCGGGCGCATCTCAACGTCGCCTACAACAATGACGGCTCCGCGCTTGCCGCCGCGTTTCCACCGTATTCGACCTTTGGCGCCGATTATAGCGCCCCATCAGTACGCTACGTATCAAATTCGTCAAAGAACCACGGCTATTCGGGTAGCTTCGTCATCAGCATTTTCAAGGCAACCGGAGCGGGGCGGTCCGCACTTGAGACGATTAAGCGACTGCTCCAAGTGCCTCCGTCACCGCTTGCAGCGCTGGGCGAGCCACTGCTCGACGCGGTGGACCATGAATGGCTTGATCGTCACGATGAATATTTCGGCGTGATCGAGCCCTCTCGGGCGGCGACGATCGCGGCCAAAATGCAGGACTGCACGTGCGCAATCGGCCAGCTGGCCGCTAATCTCGAGCGGCAACGCTCCAACTATGCATTGCGCTACATCATTTTGGGACTCTGCTGCTGGCTATTCGCATATATGATGCGGCAGGCCAGTGACGCGCCGCTGCTTTTGATCGATGCCCTTCAGGGAAGCAACCCTCGCATAAGGGGGCAGAGTCGTGCGACTTATGCGCGCGCACTCGACTTCTTCTCGTCAAGCTATGACCGTGCCTACTCCTCCGTCGATCGGCATACCGTGGCGGAAGGCGATTGGAACGTCTTTGCAAGCTCTGCTGAGGCACGCGAGATATTGGACGAGCATTTTCGCGATCTGGGGGTTCGTATCGGGGTCATCCAGCCGCGCTCTGCGGTCGCCAAACATAAGCATATCGAGTTGCAGGCAGATACGCTACGGGTCCTCGCGCTCAGTCTGCTCAAAGAAGACCAAGTACTGACTATGGCCGAATTCGCCGAGCGCCTGCGGACGACATGGTCATTGCTTGTCGGTGCCGGCGTCCAAGATGGCGATCTACTGCGGTCAAGTCGCTTCGGTCCGCTGGATCGTGACGACGATCTCCGGCCCAATGCCATCGCTTTTGAAGCACTGCTGATCCGCCTGGGCTTGGCCGTTGAACCATCGGATGGTCTGACCCTGGTTGCCATCAACGCCGAAGAGCTCATCTGAGATGGCGAGATCTGCCGCATCCTTCGTCAGCGAGGCACTGGCCTCATGGATTCTGGCGAGACTGGAGCTCGAAAATGATTTTGCCCGCGAGGGGCTTCCGCGTTGCGACGTCGGCAGTCTGCTGAAGGCGCTAGCGACAGGCGGACTGCCGGCCCAGTCTTTTTCGCTGGCGCTCGTCGGCTTTGATGCAAGTGAAGCTGATGTCCGGTCCAGGGCGGCGGACGCGGGCCTTTCAGACCTGGTGGGTATAACCAACGACTTGCATATTGCAACTGAGTGGCGGAATGACCGCGCGCGTCATCCGCGGATCATCGCACTGGCACGGGGCTACAATCCCAGCGTGCACGGTTTGCGCTTCTTCTCGCGCGCGTCCTCGGGAGAGCTTGCCAGCTATCTCCTGAGCTGGGCTGAGACCGGCTCGAATTTTACCGGCACGCCGCAACACCGGGCCCTACTGGCGACGCTTCGCCTGTCAGCGCCACTGTCGTCGCTTCGTTCACTCGAAGGCGTATCCGCTTTTCTAGCCGTGTGGAGCGCAGCGCCCGAGGGCAATATCGATGCCCCGCGTGATGCACTGCCGGCGTTGGGATTGCTCGCCGACCCGCAGCTGTTCGAAGTCGACGACGTCGCCAAACGGCTTGAGCACAATCTTCAGGTGGGAGAGCGCATCACTATCCTCGCCCCCGGCGAGATCCGGCAGCGGCGCCTGCGCGTCTCACGCTACAAGGATATAGCTACCGCCGAGGCAGTGACGCGTGCGCTGGACCGGCTCGAGGCGCATCGACGCGGCGAACCAGGATCTGGCTTGACCTTGGAAGACGCGGATCGCCTTGTGACCCTGCCTGCCGATCCGCCGACGACAGGAGAGCAGCCGACGAAGGACGAGCCGGATGTCGTCAACGACGATGGAGGCGGTTCGGACGGCACGCCTAATCCGGACGAACCCGATTTTCGAGAAATGGCCGTCGATGCGCTTCTCGAAGGGCGCGTGGAAGATCTCGCTGCGATCGGCAAGGCGCTTGAGGACGCCTGGGAGGAATATGACCAGAATGGGGACCGGCTGGCATCGAATCAGTCCACCAGCCGGGGCGTCGCCAAGCTTGACGAGTCCATTGATCCAAAGATCATTGACTGGGTCACGGGCTTTTGTGCGACTGACCGCTTCGGCGGGCTTATGGAGACCGATGTCGCTGACCTGCCACAGGCTCTAGCGCGCTACGCCGAATTTGATCCCTTGTTCGT
Source organism: uncultured Rhodospirillales bacterium (assembly GCA_903928895.1). GTDB lineage: Bacteria > Pseudomonadota > Alphaproteobacteria > Acetobacterales > Acetobacteraceae > CAIYPH01. The sequence goes on from CAIYSR010000125.1 coordinate 76,365, forward strand.
CGATCCGAAAGCGATCTGGCGGCACAATGGCGAGTCCTATTCGATCGAAACCTTGCTTGAAGCTTGGGATGAGATTGGCGCCGTCGCGGAAGCCTGTCCGCGTCCGATCGCTGCCATGTGGCGTGATTTTATTGTCGCGCGCGCATCGCTCGCTGATGCGGTCCGGCCACTGTTGATACACCCGCGCGAGTGGTTGGATACGCATCCCGAGGCGAAGGAGCGCTGCACCAAATATCTAGCCGTGACGACCGAGCTCTATAGGGCCGTTCAGCAAAATTATCGCGCGGTCTGGGACGAGTCACGAGACTGGGCGCAAGCAACGCTTGACGCGATCCTTTCGCTCGATCTGGTCCAGGTCCGCATCCGGCGGGCGGACGGCGGCGTCAGCGCAAAGACGGTGATGCTGCCACTGCATCCGTTGCATCTGTGGCGCTATCAGCGCCTTGGCGAAGTGCTGCGGGATCTGTCACTGGCTGGTGTTATGTCTGACAGCGACCGTAAGGTCGTTGTCGAAGAGCTGCAGCGGCCCGAGCAGTTTCTTGGCGTGATCAGGACAGGGGCTACGCCAGAAGGGTTGGGTCTCAACCAGCTCTTACCAGTGGCAAACACCATATGCGGGCTAGCGACCTTCGAGAACCTTCATAACGCGGTGAGCAGCGCTGACGGCATCGAGACACTCGTGCTCGCACTCACCCACTATGTCCTACTTTACCCCAATCATCCGCGCCCGCTGCGCCTGACGCTGGTCAATCCGCCCGAACCGGCAAAACTGCTTGAACGATTTGCGAAATTTCTGAGCGAGCCGCGCCATGGCCCAGATCGATTGCCCATGCTCGACGTATCGATCTTCGCGACGGCCGGTCACCAGGACCGGCTGGTCGCAGCCGCAACGCTCGAAGGCAAGGCGCAGGACCTCGTTTATGAGAAGGTCGCCGCTGGCCGCCTCGATCTTCGGGTCGATCGCTGTGCGCATGAGAGCCTTGAAAAGCTCGTTCAGGATGTCCTGTCGGCGCGCCCGCAGCACGTTGTCGCGATCTTCGACGAATCGGCGATTTCGGTGCGGCGCCGGCGCGTCGAGCGATTGCTGCCGATGAGTCCATTTTGCGTACGCAATGAAATCGTCATTGATCGGATGCTGGGTGACATTAGCTTAAGCCCTCATCCGGGCGAGCCGCCCTTTTCTGATTTTGTGATGATGATTCACGAATTCGAACAGGAGCAGCGCGACAGTACGATGGTTGCGTCTGCCGACGCGGATCGGCTGCGAACGACAATTGACAGCCTCGTAATTGGGGAGCGGCCGTCGGCACAGTGGGTGCTTCTGGCCGACCGGGCGCTGCCGCCCGAAAGTGGCATGAAGGCGATCCGGCTCCTGCAGCGCAAGGAGGGAAATCGCCAACTGCTACTGAGCGCGGCCAACTACGGTCGCCTCTCGACGCTTATGTATTCGGCTTTTGGAAGCTGCAACCTGACGATCACCGACGAAGGCCTTGGTCACGTCCTACGACAGGGTGTGAACCTGGTCGGCGCTGGCTTGCTTGATATGATCAAGAAGCAGTCCGGCTTGCCGGACAATGCCAAGGTGCTTGGTTTTGTTGGCATGCTGCTCGCCGCACGTGACGTGCGCCGGCAGTATCCCGATGCGCTGGTCGCCTCGGTCGACGGAAGGATCGCCCGGCTTTGGCTCAAGCTCGGCCCCAATAGCGGGGGGGAACGCTGCGACCTGATCGCGGTCCGCCGTGAGGGCGGCGGATCGTTCCGTATAACCTGCATTGAGGTCAAGACGACCCGTGAGGCCACGCTGTTCGATGAGGCTGCTCTTGTAGCACGTGCGGCCGACCAGATCGAGAAGACGGCCGCGGTGTTGCTCAACGCAGTAGGCGGCAGCGGGCCGTTTGCGGCGCCGCGGTCCGAAATGTTGAAGGAAGTTCTAGTTCGGGCGGCGTCCAATCGATGGGGAAATGACCGCGAGGATGTCGCACAGCGCAAGATATGGGGGCCTTGGCTAAAGGATCTCTTTGGTGACAGCCCACAACCGCCGGTCGTTCAGGTCGAGGGCGAGATTGTGATCGTGAAGCTGCGCGCGACGGAACTGCCGCGGTCGACGCCGCTTGGCGCACGAGAGATCCCAATCACTGTGCGGACGATCACCGAGCAGTTGGCCGAGGAATTATTTGGCAAGGATTTTGTCCAGAGGCCTCCCCCCGAAAGCGAACTACCGAGCGATGATAACCCGACCGACGTGCCGATAGGTCCAACGCCCGGAGCTGAGGGCGCCGGCCCGCACCGAGGATCGAACGCGCCGATCGAAATGCCGGCGGCAAACTTTCCAAGGCGGGCTGGGCCGCATGCAACCAGAAATCAGGCTGCCGAAGATGGCCCAAGACTGGTGTCGCCGAAGCCGAACACTAGCGCTGTCGCACTTCAGAGGAGCGACCGACCCCGTCAGCCAGCGTCCCAGGCCACGCCGGCGCTGCCCGCCTTGTTCTTGTCCGATACAGCCGCCATCTGGCCACCCCAGGTGAACGCCCTCGGAATGATCGGGCAGGATGAAATAGCGCGCGAACTCGACAATCAGGCGCGGAAGGCCAAGGGTTGGGGCGAGCGCTTCCTTGACAAGCTATTCGTCGGCCCAGCAGGTGTCGGCAAGACCACGCTTGCGCGGCGGATCGCTGAACAGTTGCTGGGTCTTGAGCCAATCACCTTTAACGGCGCCGATCTTCGTAGGCCGGAAATGATCATCGACCGGCTCGCTGAGCTCGATAAGGTGCCGGACAATCCAAGCGGGACGGTCCGGGTCGACCCTTGTCTGATCTTCATCGACGAAGTGCATGCAGTGGCCAGCGCCGTTTCCACGGTGTTGCTCAGCGCACTCGACGAGCGCCGTAACACCACGGTCGGCAATGTGATTTACGACTTCGGTGACGTCGTCTTCCTACTCGCCACGACTGATCCCGGGAAGCTGAGCGAAGCGTTTCAAAGTCGGCCTGATAAGACGATCTTGCGGTCCTACACGCTCGAGGAAATGGCCGGGATCGTTTGGTTGCACTCGGTCGAAAAGCTTGGGGAGCCGGGCCTCAGTCGCGAGACCTGCCTGGAAATTTCGGCCCGTATGCAGTGCAGTCCTCGGCCAAGCGTCAATATCCTCGAGCCGTTGGTATCGAGTTTTTACGGTACAGCAGAACAGGCTTTGGGGCGAGTTCCGACTAAGGCTGAGGTTGGCGAGCGCATGAGCGCTGCCGCGGTAGCGAACTGGTTCGATGAGACGCTCGGCGTGGATAGCAACGGTCTCGGCTCCGATCATATCGCCTATCTGAAGCTGCTGCGAACGCGGGGAGCGGTTGCCGAGGAAGAAATACGCCGTGCGCTGGGTATTTCGAACCGAGGCGATTTCGTGAACGTCTCAGAGTACTTGACGCGCTTAGATCTAATACGCGTCGGTCCGGGGGGGCGTAACCTGACATCGGACGGGCGGCGCTACCTGACGGCACCCTCACCGCCAAACCTGCGCGATAGGATCTCGCGTCGCAGCGGCTAGCTGCCGTGGCAATCAGTGCCTCCTGACCGCAGCTTTCGGGTTTCTGTGCGCCGTCCACATTTTGTTGCGCCGAATCTAGACGAAGTTAATGTAGCGAGGAGCGAAGCGGGATGACAATCTGCCTCGCATTGGGAGCCGACGGTGCGAGCTGAAATCGATCACATGCGCGAAGCGCTCGCCTCCTACATAGAGGCGACTTACCATCTCTCCAATTCCAAGGCTGTCCACCTTCGTCGGCGCCTGCTCATGGAAGGCGGCGTCGCGCAGACGCCCTACATCGAGAGCACGCCCGTCTATGTTGGCGACCGGTCTTTCGCCTCGCTCGACCTCAACGAGGATGTCCGCAATTTCCTTACGTCGCTCGCGACCGAGGAACTTGGCGAACTCCTCTTCGACCCGCCCTATGAGCACCAGGCACAGGCGCTTGAGAAAGCCATGCACCGCGGGGCTCCCGGGACCGGCATAGTTGTCACCACCGGTACTGGCTCGGGCAAGACCGAGAGCTTTCTGTTGCCCGTGCTCGCGCGACTTGCCGACGAGGCGATTCATCGGCCCAAGCATTTCGCAACCCGAGCGGTCAGAGCGCTCCTGCTCTATCCAATGAACGCACTGGTCAACGACCAGTTGGGGCGCTTGCGCACCCTGCTCGGGGCATCGGCGGTGCGGAGATTTTTCATATCCGCCGCCCAGCGCCCGGCTAAATTCGGCCGCTATACCGGTCGCACCCTTTATCCCGGCATCCGCGATGGCAAGCGCGACCAGAAGCGTCTCAAGACGCTCGAATTCTATCTGAAGATCGAGGACGGCGCCCGCGCCGGCGACGCCAAACACCAGGCGCTCGTCCACATCCTAAAGGAGAAGGGACGCTGGCCCGCCAAGCCCGACAGCTTCCTCGGTGCCTTTGACGGGCTCCGCAACTGGTATGGTAAACCCCACCAACATTGGGAAGATGCGGGGGTGCCTCTCCGTGCCAACGAGCGGCCAGAGGATCCCGAGCTTCTCACCCGCCATGAGATTCAGAATGCAAGCCCAGATCTGCTCGTCACTAACTACTCGATGCTCGAATATATGCTGCTGCGCCCGATTGAGCGAGAGATCTTCGCCGACACGCGGGCCTATTACGAGGCGAACCCCGATGAGAGGTTCTTTCTCATTCTCGACGAAGCGCACCTTTATCGTGGCGCCAACGGCACCGAAGTCGCCTATCTGATTCGACGGCTGCTCGACCGCCTCGGACTGCCACCGTCGCGTGTGATCGTTATCGCGACCAGCGCGTCATTCTCGGATGGCGAGTCGGCCGCCGCATTCGTCGCCGGCTTGTCCGGGCTCGACAAGGATCGGATCCAGACCCTCCGGGGAGACAAGCGCTCCTTCGAGCCCGCAGGCGAAGGACCGGTCGCCCTTGCTGCCGCGCTGGCGGCCGTTCCGCTCAATGCGCTCCAATCCTCGTCGCCAGCCGATCGCGCCAGGGTTCTTGTCCCGCTCGTCGCCCATGCCAAGAGGAATGGCGCACGGAAGGTACGTTTGACCCGCATCGATAGCGGCCATGATGAGATGATCGCCACCGTCCGCGGACGCGATTGGAGCGGCGTGGAAATCGAGGAACTGGTGGTTGTGCCTAGTGGCTTGACGGTCGAGACCGAGCAGGCTTTCCTGATTGTAGATTATGTGCGTGCAGATACGGGTCGCGTTAGTTTTTCCCGCGCCCATGATCTTGGAACCGCCACGCCCGAGACATGCGACTGGGATGAGGATGATCTACCCTCGGCGCTCGCCGCGATTCTCGGGGATCTCCCCGTGCTCGGCCGCCTACGCAACATCACATCGGGAGCGGCGTCGTCGACCGATCCGGTCGCCTCGCCTGGTGCCGCCTGGCCGTTCACCGAATTGCCAGGAGCGCTGTTTCCCTCCGCCGACTCTGATACGGCTGGGGCGGCGGTCGACTCGTTGCTCGAGCTGGCCTCGCTCGCTAAGTCCACGCCAGGAGCCCCACCGCTACTACCGGCGCGCGTTCATATGTTATTTCGTGGGCTCCCAGGTCTATGGGCGTGTGCGAACCCTCAGTGTGACCAAATCTCAGAAAGTGAACGTGGCGGCCCAACGGGTGCGCTTTACGCTGACGCACGCCGCAATTGCAGGTGCGGTTCTCAGGTCTACGAATTGCACAGTTGCCGCGACTGCGGACTATCGGTCGTACGTGCCAACGTCGGCGCGCCAACAGGCGTTGAGCATCTTTGGCAGGACAACGGTCGCGCTTATGCCGGCGACACTGGCGTAATCCAGCCCATCCATGTTTGCCTAGAAGATCCTCTTTCGCAAAAGGGAGGCACAGTACGCCCAGTCTATCTGGATCTTGCTTCAGGCCGGATTGACGGCAGCGGGACCTTCAATCGGGAGGTCTGGCTACCGCCAGTCAACAGCCCCACGTTGTTCGAGAAATGCCCGCGCTGCGGGGCGGCGTGCGGCGATACGGAGGTCGGCGGCATTTCCGATCTCCAGACCAAGGGCGAGCAGCCCTTTAAGGAACTCATCACCGTCCAGGTGCTCGAACAGCCGCCGCGCCCCGAGAGCCATACCCCGCTTCAGGGCCGCAAAGCGTTGGTCTTCTCGGACGGCCGACAGTCCGCCTCGCGACTTGCTGGTGATATGAAGACGTTCTCGTTCCGCGACAGCCTGCGGCCGCTTCTACTGACCGGCATGGCGGCGCTTCGCCATCAAACTTTCAGGCCCTCGCTCAACGACGCGCCGCTTGCGGTCGCTCTGGGGGCCGCCAAATACGGGGTGCGGTTGCGGCCGATCGGTGGCGATGATGGCGTCATGGAGCGCGCCGGCCAGGTGGCCATCGGCCTGATCGACAATGTGGATGCAGAAAACGAGGACTTTCGTGGCCTGACCAGCCAAACGTCGGACAATGCGCCGCTCTCTGTATTCCAGAGCATTTATGCAGTCCTGCAGGACGATCACACCGGTCTTTTTCCGCTGGCCCTCGCGATGCTCCGGCCCAAGCTCACCAAGACTGAACAACAGCGCCTGAACGATGAGCTCAAGCTTCCGATCGTCGATGGCATGGCCCCGGACGAGGTCAGAACCTCGCTAATTGAACTTTGGCTGTGGCAGGCGATGCGCAGGCATGCGATCAAGCTTCAATCCACGCCCTCCAACATCGAGGCCGCAACGGGATCGTCGGGCATTCGACTCTGGAACGGCAGGTTCAGCCAAGTTATCACTAAGGGGCTCGAGCAGCGCGGGCTCAAGAGCTGGGTCAAGGGTGATTTTCTCGCCTGCTGCGAGCCGGTGCTTCGCGCGGTCTTCAGCCATGGTGAGAAGGGTGATTACCACGTCCAGGCGGGTCGGGCCACACTCGATTCCGGCGACACTACCGAGTGGCTGCGATGCGAGCGCTGCACCAAGGTGTCGCCCAGTAACAAGCTGCTCGGGGCAATCTGCGGTTATTGTGGTGGGACCGCGAAGGCGATCGACCCGGCGCATGACACCGTCTTCCGTAGCCGCAAGGCCTTCTACCGGCGTCTCTGGGAGCGCTTAAGCGATCCAAACGATACCTACGTGCCGCACCAGTTGATCGCCGAAGAGCATTCAGCTGCTCTTAACGACAGCGGTCTCGCCAATGCGATGTCGCGCAATGAAGCTTATGAGTTGCGATTCCAGGACATCCCGATCGAGCAGGACGGTCGCATCGGTTCGCCAATCGATATATTGAGCTGCACGACGACCATGGAAGTTGGCATCGACATCGGTGGCCTGACCGCCGTCGCCCTACGTAACGTGCCGCCAGGACGCGCCAACTACCAGCAGCGGGCCGGCCGCGCAGGACGTCGCGGTGCCGGACTTTCGACTGTCGTGATGTTTTGCGGTGCCGACAGCCATGACCAGAGCTACTTCCGCAATCCCGCGCCGATCGTCGCGGGACCAGCGCCCGATCCGATACTTAATCTGGACAATCCTGTGATCGCCCGGCGCCAGGCACTCGCCTATTTGATCGGACGGTTCCAGCAGGACCGCATCGATACCGTCGGCGGAAACGCGGATGTCTTCTCTTCGTTAGGCAGCGTGGCTGATTTCATAAACGGCACCGCCGAGGTATTTTCGCTTGCCGGCTTCAAGCAGTGGATCGCCGACGGCAGGGAGGCGTTTGGGGCCGATCTTGAAAGGATGTTCACGCGCCATTGTCCTGCGCTCAAGGTCGACGCTTTGCTGGACAGTTTTCCCGATATACTTGAGCAGGCGCTGGCGCTGCCGACCGAAGCCATCACTCCGCCGCCGTCAGCCGCAGCAAAGGAGGGCGACGACGACGAGGATGAGAAAGTTGAAGACGCCGACGATGAGGACCACGGCGTCGTCGACAACGGTAAGCTTCTCGACCGGCTTTTTGATGTCGGCCTGCTCCCGAAATACGCTTTTCCGACCGATGTCGCGACCTTCAGCGTTTTCGAAACCGACACCGATCCTTGGAATCCAAAGCGGCGCTACTCACCCCAACTCGGCCTCAATGCTGCTCTCAGCCAATATGCGCCTGGTCACGAGGTCTATGTCGATAGCCAGCGCTACATCTCGCTTGGTCTTTACTCGGAGCACGAGGCCGATCGCTTCCAGGCGTTCAAGGATCGCCGTCTTTATTATCAGTGCCGGGTCTGCAACTATGCCGATCTTAAGAACCTGAAGGACGGCTACGTCGAGGAGACCCGCGACTGCCCAGCTTGCGCCAGCCGTGGCGCGCTGGGGCCTGCACGCCGCTGGGTCCGACCGACGGGCTTTTCCCATCCGCCAACGATCATAGCGCTTCCGCCGGATTTTGACGCCGGCACGCGGCTGAGGCCGACCCGTGCCACGCTCGATTCACTTCAATTCGTGCCCCAAGCACGAATTGGCGGCGAAACCTGGCCGATTGGTGCCGGTTGGGAAGGATGGAGCGACTCCAAGACCCTTGTCGTCACCAATCGGGGGACACTGAGCGCGACCGATTATGGTTTCAATTATTGTAATAAGTGCGGTCGTATCGAGCCCGGCGAATTCGACCCCGCGTTGCGCCGTCTACGAAACGGTCAGAGCCACCCGCGGCCCCGACCAAGCCGGCCGAAGGAAAGCGTCGAGTGTGACGGCACGCCGACCAAAATCGTACTCGGCAACGAATTCAAGACAGACGTTGTGGTGTTCCGACTGGCCCTCCCGGCAGACTGGGCTCTCGACCCCGATCGGCCTTCGACGACGATCGCCGCGCGCTCCGCGGTCGAGGCGTTGCGCCGCGCTGCCTGCCGGCTTGAGGATCTCGAGGCCAACGACATCGACGGTGATTTTCGCTTCGCGCCCAGCGATGGCACGCGGCAATATATCGACCTCTATCTCTATGATCAGGCGGCCGGAGGGGCCGGCTTCGTCAAGGCTGCGGCGCGCGACCCGCAACGCCTCGTAGACGACGCACTTGATCTGCTCGATCACTGCGAATGCGACGACAGCTGCTACCAATGCCTGAGATCGTACAAAAATCGCTTCGAGCATGAGCTGTTCGATCGGCGGATCGGTGCTGATCTGCTGCGCGCAGCTTTCAAGGGCGTGCCGCTTGGGCTCGATCCCATTCGCGAGGATCTCGCGCTTAACAGACTGGCGACTGATTTGGCCGAAAGCGGAGCGACTGTCACGCGCGTCGATGGAGGGCTGATCAAGCACAATGGCGACATAATCTGCCTCGCTCATCCATTCGTCGAGAACCGGCCCGGCTCGGAGCGGGGCGCCGCGCTCGCCAAGGGTAAGGACACCGTCGCGGTTGACGTCCTGCTCGTGTTGCGCGCCCTCCCGATAGCGTCCAACCTCGCGCTCTCGGTGGCAACCGCCGATCACCGTACTGGGCTGAGACCTGACCGGAACGGCGTGCCTGAACTTACAGCCACGGATATTACCGCCAATGGCCTTACGCCGCCCGAATCCGCGCAATGCTTCGCGGTGAAAGATGCGGAGGATGGGGATATCCTTTTCCGCCTGGACGCCAATGTGCTCAGCGGCAAAAAGGGCGATGGCAACGCGCCTGTTCCCAGGGGGACGGTGTGTCTCTTCCGCCCACACAAAGGCGACGCAGGTAAGAACGACGTTTATCTCATCCGCCGAACCGACGGAAAGGCTTTCGGCGCCACTGGCAAGGACTGGACGGTCGGACTGCTCCAATCGCTGACCAATGGCGGAGTCCGTGTCCGCTACCGCCCCGAGTCGCACTTCATGGAGTGCGCAAGTGAACTGGTGCAACCTGCCGAGGTGGTGCTGCCTCTCGCCCTATTCGTTAAGGCTGTCTCCTGATGGCGCAGTTTATTCCGCCAATCGATCTGGAGACGATGGAGTTCGGCTCCGAAGCAGACGTCGCGCGCATGATGCTGAAGCAACTCGGCCCCGGGTATCTGGTTATGCATTCCCTTCCCTGGGTGTTTCCTGAGCGAGACGACATCGCCGCTCCGGCGCGTGAGGGCGAAGTCGATTTCCTGATCTTGCACCGCCAATACGGCCTACTGATCCTTGAGGTGAAGGGCGGTGAGATTAGCTTGAAGGGCCGGACCTGGGTGCGCTGGGTCAAGTCGGCGCCGAAGGAGATCAAAGATCCGGTCAAGCAGGCGCGCCGGAGTCTTTGGGCGCTCAAGAAGCGTCTCACTTTGATCTGCGGCCAGCTGGTCGCCGATCGTGCGACAATATCGGTCGGCATCGCCTTTCCGCACTGCCTGTTCAAGGATCATCCGCCAACTGATCTGCCAGTCGAGGCGATCCTCTCCATGGACGATCTGTCGAACATCGAACCCGCGATCCTCCGGGTGTACAAGGCAGGCGGCGGCGGCAAGTATGAGCTCTCGGTCCAAGAGTTCGACGCAGTTCGTCGCGCACTCGCGCCCGAGTTTCGCGTCTACGAGCCTCTACGCGTTAGTGTCGACAAAGCAGCCGAAACGCTTACGCGACTGACCCGACAACAACTGCAAGTGCTGCGCGGTTTCGACGCGAACCCGCGTGCAATCATCGAAGGCGTGGCGGGTTCAGGCAAGACATTGCTCGCGATCCAACGCGCGCGTTCATTCTCCAAGACCCGCAAGGCCGTGCTGTTCACTTGCTTCAACAGTGAGCTCGCGAAGTGGGTTCGTGAGGAGATGGGGGATGATCTCGCCGAAAATGGCGGCACGATCACGGTCCAGAACTTTCATCGTCTGGCCTCCGAGTTCTGTAAGCGTGCCGATGTCGAGTTTGTCGTCAACACCTCCGATCCGCAGCGCTGGTGGGACGAGAAAGCGCCCGACCTATTAGCCGAAGCAGCGATGCTGCTTCACCCTGATGGTCCACCCTTCGATGCTATGGTGGTCGATGAGGCGCAGGATTTCTCGCCCGGCTGGTGGGACGCGCTCGACTATCTGTGCGACCGCTCCAACCCGGTTTGGGCATTTCTCGACAAGGCGCAGAGTCTCCGTCGCGAGCCCGCCGATCCACCACTCGAGGGCGCGTTCCGCGTCGCTCTCGATGTCAATTGCCGAAACACCCGCCGGATCGTTGCCTGCGCCAACCGTGCCACCAGCATCGACAGTGAGCCCTTCGAATTGGCCCCCCTTGGCCGTCCACCTAAGCTGATCGTGCCGCAATCGACCGCGGCGATCAGCGGTCTTGTGCAGCAGGAATTGCGCGCGTTGCTCGGCGAGCATCGCCTTGAACCGCGCCAGATCGCAATTCTCGGACCAGCAAGCAAGGCAAGGGGACCGCTCGCGAACGTACACGCGGTTGATGGCGTACCGTTGGTCGACGACGCTGCTGCATGGCGTCAGGGCAAAGGAGTGCTGGTCACTACTGCGCGAAGCTTCAAGGGACTCGAGGCGGATGTCGTCATCCTCTGCGACTTTTCCGGTCTGGGCAATCTGTTCACCGTGTGCGATCTGTACGTCGCGCTGACCCGCGCCCGATCACATCTAATTATTGTCGCTCATGATCGCATCGCCAAGGAAAGCTTGGACGCTGCGCTTGCCGCTGCCATCGCAACGGGTGCTGACGAATGAGCACCTGGGCGCAGGCGATCGGTTTCATCGCCGACGACGAAGGCGCGCCATCGCTCGAGATGGTTATTGGGCATATTCGAGCCGCCGTCGTCGAAGCAGGCTTTGTCAGCAGAGGGCGGATCACGCTTGGCTTGAGGGAAGCATACCGGCCGCTCGCTCTTGACGAATTAGTGTTTGCCACCCGGATCGAAGAGGCGCTGGCTTTGCTGCGATTGAGCGGCGATCTCGACGAATATGCGACAGCTGCGGGCCGGGGCTATGCGGCGACGCCACCTCGCCGAGTCGATTGGGATGGCACGGAGGTGGCAACGCTGGGCGCTGCGCCCGAGAGCGGAGCAAGTGTCGCGGTCCGTCGCAATGCCCGCGACACAGTATCGGGCGATACGATCCCCAATGTCAGCCTTCATGCTGAACTGGGCCGACCCGAATGGCGCAATGTGCTAGTCGAGTTAGGTGGTGCCGATGCACCCGGTGAGGGTCCGGTAGCGCTTTTCCGGCTGGTACACGGGCTCGCCACGAGCGGGGAACGCTACGCGCTCGATGAACCGAACATGGTCGCGGTGCTAAGTGGACGCGGCCCCTTTTTTGGCAAGGCCGAACCCACGCCCACGGGGCGTTGGCAACGCGTCGGAGACGATGGCTGCTTCGCCGCCATCATCAAGAGCGGCTACGGTAGCCGGACCGCTGTGCTCAATATTGCTGCGGGGAAAGCGACGATTTGGTTTCCTCCCGACAGGGACGTTTGGCGCTGGATTGTTGTCGGCCAGACCTTGGCCATGGGCGATCCTGTACTGCGTTATAATGCGGCGACCGGCGGACTCGACTTCTTGACCGAGCCTCCGAGCCAAGCGGAACGGTCGGCGCTGCTCACGGGCTCGCGAACCAGCGCTTGGTCCTGGCGCGTAGACGCGCAGGCATATGCGACCATCGAGGGGCTTATGGATTCGCCGCGTTAGCGGACTTGGGAATTACCCAGAACATCTTGGACGGCTTCAGTGTCGCGACCTTTTTGAGTGTTGCCTCGACGCCCTCGAGCCGCGCGAGCCGCACGCACCAGGCGGCTTCAGTTAGCTGGAGCATCAGATCCGCGCCGCGTATGGCGGCACGCTTGATCTCAGTGGGCACCTCGAGCAATTCAGTCGCCCTGACCTCGGCGCGCGCGGCATCCGCAAGATTGTCGGCGTCCGCTTGCGTCGCGAACAGTCGCTTACCGACCGACCGCCGCACCGCCGAGAGTGCCTGCCCCAGACATATACCGCCCAGGCGGTTCAGTTCGCGCCTGGCCGCGCTTTGGGCGGCTCTAAGATGCGGCTCGGAGAGCATGGAGCGGCGGCGTGCGAGCTGGCGCACGCCATGACCGTCATGGAATGGCTCGAGCAGCGCCGCCACCGCGTCTGCAACGACCATGTCCTGGCCATCCTCGACTAAGGCGGCAAACACCATCTCGGGTGGCGCCAGATCGATCATCCATCGGCGGTCCGCCTGGAATTGGGCAAGCGCGATGCGCGTCACGCTCGTACGCGCCTCCTGTTCGAACCTGGACGTGGTCGTGTCGCCTGCGCTTGGGATCGCCTCGGCGTCGAAGCCCATCGCACCACGCAAGTCGACCTCGCTCGCCGCTAGCAGCAATCTACGATTTTCCCACTGAAGCGCGGGGTGGCCCGCGGGATATTCAATGATAAACTCGGCGCTGATCCCGGTAGGGGGCGCCTTCGCCTCGAACGCCGCAACCGCGCCGTCGTGAATGGCGCACCCATGATCGAAGAAGCGCAGCTGCCGCTTGTCGCCATGGTGAAGCACATACGGACGCGGCGGGCACTCAATGTCGGACCGGCGGGTGATGAAGGCCTGAAGATGCCAGCTTCCCTGCGGATCTAACTCTGGAATGATCAAGTCGTCGGGTCCGGGTTTCACCTTGTACCACATCGTCCTGAAGCGCTGCTCGCCAAATCGGCCATTTCGCACATCGAGCACATCTTCGCGTGCCAGCTTAATCATCGTTTCGGCGGCGCGCTCGCGTGCCTGAAACCAATTCCAGCGGTCACTCTCAGCGACAAGCATTGGCGCCGCATAGCGTCGACTACGAAAGGCGGACTCGCATTTAAGCGCGAGTGCGGTGCGGGGTGAGGGTGGGAGCGTGGTCGCCTTAAGCCATTCACCATAGGCTGCGCCGAGCGTCTTCGCCTGCCGTTCGGCATCGCGCCAACTCGCGCCCGTGATCCCATTGGCAGCGGCACCGATCGCGTCGCTGATCTCTTCCCATTCTGACTCGTCGAACACTTCGCTCCGCAGGAACACGCCGGTGCCTTCCAGTACGCTGAGGATGTTATGCTCGATAGATTCCTCGACTACGATCGGGGTGATCGCGATCCGACGATTGGCCGGCAGGCCCTTTGTGCCTAACCGGTCGATGCGACCGATCCATTGCTGGATATCGGGGGGGGACCAGGGCAGCGCGAAGAAGATGATCTCATCCGCGAATTGGAGATTATGCCCTTCTTTGGCTGCCTCTGCCGCGACGAGCACCTTTGCCTGTCCGCTGATGAAATCGTCGAGAGCATCCTTCAAAAGCGCAATCTGAACTTCGAGTTCTTCCGCTGCAATGGCATTGCGCCGCTTCTTCGCGACCTGCATGTCAGTCAGCTTCTCGATTGCCTCGCTTAGATAGTCAGTAGTGGGATCATCCTCAGCGACGATTACCACGCGCCGGTCTGGATGTTTCGTATGAAGCTCACGCAAATGATCGATTAAGGCGTCAAGCTTCGCGTCGCCCGGTTCGTCGCGCAGGCAGGTGGTGATTTGCTGCCATGCGGTCCGCAGGTCAGACGTTGTCCTCCTCAAGGTACTTAAACGCCGACGGAGTGACTGGGGGCTGCGCCCCGAGACCTGAAGAAGCGCCTTGCGATCGATGTTGAGGTTGCTCGTTCGCGCAGCTTCGAGATAGCCTAGGGTTGCGCGGGCTCGCTCGGCGTCGCCATCGGTCGGCGACAATTTGATGGGCTGATAGACGCGCTTGGGGAGGGCGTTTGGATAGTCGTCCCGTGCAGTGCGGATCAGTCGGCGGTAAAGCCCATAACTTTCCTCAATCATGCGGCGCTTGCTCGATTCCTGCAGATCCATTGCGTGACGCGCGCGCGCTACCGCCTCGCGGTCGGCAAGAACCGCTAGAATATCGCGATTTTCTGCACGGGCGATTCGGTCCGCTTCGGGTTCCAGCAATTGCATCAGCTCGCGACGCTGGCGCGTGTCATGGAGCGCTGGCGTCGCAGTCATCACGATGACGTTCGGAATGGTGCGCGATGCGGTGATCAAATCCTCGCGCACCTGCACCTGGAGTTTGGTGAACTCGTCGACGAGTAACAAGTCGACACGATCGGCGACGATTTTGCCGCCGTCGAGCAGACGGCTTGGTCGGCAGAGCCGCAATATAAGATTACCTGAGACGGCGCCTGGCTCTCCGCTTTCCAGCGCCAGCGCATGTCCGCGGCAGAGCAGTTCTTTCTCCCATTGATCGACAAGGTCGTCCGGGACCACCAAAGCCGCAGTTAGCGGCCGAGGACTTTGCGCGGCAAGTGCACGCATCACCATGATCGCCTGCACCGTCTTACCGAGCCCGACCTCGTCAGCAAGCAACCACCGGCAGGCGGTCCCGGTGACCATCCTGTGCACACTATCGATCTGGTGGACGTAGGCGAACGCTCCCACCCCAAGCGCGCCGAGCAGCGCCTGGTCCCGGTCGATCCGTCGCGCGCTGGCAAGAAGGCCGAGCAGGGCGCGGTGAAAGTCGCTCACTGGACAACCTCTGCGTAGTTCGAACCCAGCCGAATGGCGACGTAACGGGTGGCGCGGGCTACGAAGGGGTCGCTCGCGAGCACATGCACCGCCGCATCAACTCCGTTGCACGCCGCCGGGGATAGCCAAAGCTGGAGCGCGCTCGCTGCCACTTCGGCGGACAATTGGCCTCTGGGTAGAGCCCAGGACTTGGTCCACGCATTGAGATCCTCCGCCAGTTCGGCGATGCCGACATCGGAGTAGGCGCGCTCGGAAAGCTGGCGCGCGCCGTCCGTCGGCGCCAACAGCTTGGTGAGTGGGGCTCGCTCAATCGTCTTGAGCGCACTGGCAGCCGCTGCTTCCCAATCCTCTGCTGGGGAGCCGAAATCGAAGTCATCATCTACGTTGAGCAGGTCACCGCGACCGTGAAGCTCGACCAGCGCCTCGGAAAAGGCGGCATTGAGTGCGTCGTCCATCGCACCATCGACGAGACTTCGGCTTGCGGTCGGCCAGTCCGGATCCATTGCACGCGCATGGTTCGCGAATGCACGACTGAAGACGTCGCAATGCGCATCGATGGCCTGATCAGGCAGAGTCGCTAAGCCGCGATCAACCGCTTCGAGCCAGAGGGCTGCATGGGGGTCGACCGGCTGGTTTCTAATTCGCGCTTCCGTAAGCGACCAAGCTCTGCCGCACAGGTTGACCACCAGCGGTTCCTCGAATTGGCGCACAACACGGCTCTTTGCTGCGATCGCCGACAACGACGTGCACAAGGCGCGAGCCCATGCCACGCGGCTACGGGCGAAGTCGCCGACGCCCTTACCTTGGTCGAACATCCGCCGAGATCCGACATCCTCGCCGAAGAGCGCGGCGAAATCGCCATAGTCGAAGACCTCCGACGCCAACAACCTAAGCGGATCGGCGATCCGCCCATCCGATAGCTTGAGGCCGAAAGCGGCAGCACCGCGCGCGGGGATCGCTATCATCGGGGCAGGGACGAAGCGATGGGGCGCATGCGCTGTGGCGCCAACCAGAGACACAGCCATCTCGGCTCCGAATAATTGGGGCGCCTCGCCGCTCCAGTCGACCGAGGCAGGCGTTCGCTCAAGCGCAATTTCGATCGCCGTCGAGCGACCGACGGTGATCCGCAATCGACCCTTGCCGGTCTTAAGCAGCTTCGCCCGTACCGGTTCCTCATAAAGCGGCGCAAGCAGTGCCGACCCGGCATTCGGTGTCGCCGGCAGCGTTGCGAGGTTGTCGCGTCCGCGCGCGACCAGTACCCCACCAATTTCGAGGTCGGCACTAATAGGGACGTCTACGAGCGGCAGTCGGCTTTCGATGCGCAGTTGCAAGCGACACTCAACCAATGCTTCAAAGGCATTGTCGCGCTCAAACAGGATTACATCGGTGATGCTTTCGTTCGCCGGAGCCGCAGCTTCGGCGCGAACCCCGGGCGAGCCCGTCGCGCCGGAAATTGGGCTGATGTGGCCTCCTGCCGCCAGTTTCTGGGGAGTTTCCTCGGCCTTTTCTGCCCAGTCCCTGTAGAGCAAGAATGGTCGGTCGGGGCGCACCACGCCATGTCCCGCACCGATGGCATCGATCGGATGGCGGGCAAGAGTCGCCCGGGTTTCGGTCTCCAGCAGCTTTCGGTCCATCAGGATCGCGCGATCGGCGCTATCGGCGAGATCCGCTTCGTAGAGGCGGTATACACATGTGTCGCCGAGCCTTCGCAAGCCAGAAAGCTCCGGCATCTCGCTGCGCGTCGCGATCCAAACAGTGCCACCAGTTCCACTGAGCGAGCTAAGCCTCTGCTCCGCTCGCGTGCGGTCGTCATTGGGGTCGAATAACAATATCGCCGGCCAGTCGATCGATCGCGCTGCAAGCGCCTCCGCAATTTCGCTGCCCGCGCCAAACAGATCGGCAGCGCCACGATAGGGGTGGTCGTCTTCATTTGGCACTGCGCTCAGCGCCAACGCAAAGGGTCCCGGGCCGAGGGCGTTATCTGGGTGGAGGAGTGGACCCGCGCCCCAGAGTCGCGGGCGCCATCCCGCCGAGCGCGCTAGATTGCGTGCCTCGTCGAACAGTGCCGGCGGGAGAGCGGGCCAACTTGCGAAGAAGTGAATGCCCGAGGAGTCGCGTGACACCGACAGCCGCCCGAGGCCCTGCTCGACGGTCGTAACCACCTTTGTGGTGCGAGTTCGTTGTCTCGCGGCGCGCGCAGAAAAGAATGCTTCGGGATTGGCTGCGACTGCTTCGCGTAGCCTAGCGTAGCTCGCCTGCGAGACCGCCGAACCGCGATTTTCGGTCAAGAGCGCCGTCAGAACGCGGGTGGCCGGTCCCTCGAACCGGAGCCAGTCGGCGAGTCGCGCACCCTCAGCTACGCTCGCCCAGGCTCGCAGGCTGGCGAAATTTACAGATCGCCCCGATCCCGGAAGCCCCATGACTGGCGCGCGGGCCATCATCCGGCTGACGGGACCGACCAGTTCGACCGGCAGGAGCGCATTGGCAATTGGCCAGGCGATGATTGAAAAATGACTGCTGAACGCGCTCTCTCTTGGACACGATAGCGAATAGCGCGCGGCCAACGCTTTAAACGTATCGGCGATCCGCTGACGATGCGCCATTGTAATTGGTAGCCCAAGTGCATCGGCGTACTTCGCCCAGAACACCGTGCCGACGCCCTCAAACCGGAACCCAATCTCCGCAGCCACTGCGCACAGAAGCAGTGGCGCGCGTATGAGGAGATTGTCCAAGCTGTAAATGGGGGCAATCGGTGTAAGTTGCTCAAACGACGCTTGCCAAAGCATCGCATCGTCGATCACCTCAACGAGGGTGATGTCCGTGATTTTCTTCCTGTTCAACGCAACAATTGATGCCTTGAGCTGCCGCTCGAGATTATCAATCTCGCCTAAAGTCAGCATTTTCCAAAAACTCTCCAGCCGATCGTATGATCTTCCAAGCTCGAGAGCCTGTCGAGTCGGGTATCGGCGCAACGCACGCACCACTGTCCAGCCGCTTGGTGATCAGGCAAAGGCCGAAACCGACCCAGATCAGAAGCTTCAGCCGATCCGATCGCTTCGCGCGGAAGATAAAGACACCGCCTGCGAAAGGGGCGGCGACGCTGGAATCTGCGTAACCAGTGGGGCAAAGTTTTTGCACCCGATGCATTCGCGCATGTTGTCGATGCGTTTGTCCTCAGATTCGACCTGTTGGGCTAGGCGGCGGCATTCGACCATCCGGGAAACCATCCCGCCGTCATGCCGGGGGCTGGACATTTGGGGCGACTCAGTTCCTCAAACGCTACACGATATTCGAACTTTCGCAGTTTTAGGATCCAACTACTGATGTACCTGGGACCAGAGATTCGCTCCCGGTCACCTACGCCCCACCAACCGAGTTTTCAACTCATGGTGCAACGCCGAACCTATAAACTAAGCAAATTCAATGTGTTACGACCTGGGGCCGAAACACCCCTAGTCCCAGGTCGCGGAGACGATTGGCCATTCGGAGAGAGATTTTGATGTTCGTTGCGACCTCGGAGCCCCAGGTCATCCACGCAAAACCGCAGGACTCCTGCGGTTTTCAGCCCCCCCGAACCCGTCGGAGACTGGGTTCGCAGAAGGCGGGTGGTGTCCGCGGCGGGATTCGAACCCAC
>CAIYSR010000126.1 GCA_903928895.1 uncultured Rhodospirillales bacterium
AGCGCTTCTTTTTTGAAAAAAAGAAGCAAAAAACTTTCACCCATAAGCCCCCGAACACCCCGCCATCCCGTCCCGCTGGCGCGACCGAAAACCCTCCCTCCCAAATCTCCGTCATTGCTAGCAAAGCGAAGCAATCCAGAGCCACCGCCCCCAATTCCCCGCCCCCACCACTCCCCATTTGCGACAACCCCGCATCCCCCCTATCGTCTCGCCATCAAATCCACCCGGCAGTCGCCACCGGAGGCTCGCGTGCTTGGACGAACCCTCGCCCACTTCATCCGCGCCCTCTCCCGCCGCCGCGCCGAGGACGAAACCCTCGCCGACGGCCTCCAGGCCCAACGCATCCCCCCCACCGACCCACCACGCGGCAACCTCTACGCCGCCCTCCGCCGCTCCCCCCTTGTCGGCACCGAACTCGGCCTCACCCGTCAAACACCTGAACCCCAACCCCACCCCGCTAGCCGCGCCCCCCATTCCCCTGCACTATGAAACCATGCCCAACCCCTGCACGACCCTCCCCCGCAACGAACCATCCCCCCGGCCACAACCCGGCGCCCCCGCGCCACAATCCCGGATCGCCTGATGCCCATCCTCCACTGGCTCGACCGCGACCAACACGTCAAAGCCGCCGAAACCGTCCCCTATCGCCTGCTCGAAGCCGACCCCGCCCACAGCGCCGGAGACCCCGCCTCCACCAACATGCTCATCCAAGGCGACAATCTCGACGCCCTGAAAGCCCTGCTGCCCTACTACGCCGGACGGGTAAAATGCATCTATATCGATCCGCCGTACAACACACGAAGCGCAGTTTCTGTGCACTATGATGATAATATTGAACATAGCCAATGGCTTGGCTTAATGTATCCGCGGCTCTCCCTTCTCCGCGATCTGCTCGCTGAGGACGGAAGCGTATGGGTCTCCATTGATGACAATGAGGGGCACTATCTCAAGGTAATAATGGACGAGATATTCGGCCGCGCTAATTTCATTGCAAATAACGTATGGCAAAAGCGATATTCAAGAGAAAATCGCGAAGCTATTGGAGACGTTCATGAATACATTACAGTATACGTGAAAAGCCCTGAGCAGTTCAAGAAATTGAGAAACCTCGTTCCTCTCGATGAAGATCAGGCTAGAATATATCGAAACCCCGACAATTCGAAGGAAACTGACCCTACCAAGCGCTGGCGCGGTCTACCCATGACCGCACAGGGCTACCGAGCAAACCAGATGTACACGATCACTGCGCCAAATGGAGCCAAGCATTCTCCACCCGAAGGGCGATGCTGGTCGTTGATAGAATCGGAGTTTCTGAAACGGAAGCAGGAAGGCCGCATATACTGGGGTAAGGACGGCAACGCTCAGCCCAGCGTGATACGCTTTCTATCAGAGGTCAAAGGTCTTGTTCCGTGGACTTGGTGGTCTCACGGAGAGGTCGGCCACACCGATGAATCTAAAAAGGAAATTCATGGTCTTTTCGGGAAAGTCGGTGCTTTTGAGAGCCCAAAACCCGAGCGCTTGATTAGGCGCATCCTCGAAATCGCCACCAACGCCGGCGACCTCGTCCTGGACTCCTTCCTCGGCTCCGGCACCACCGCCGCCGTTGCCCATAAGATGGGCCGCCGCTACATCGGCATCGAAATGGGCGACCACGCCATCACCCATTGCGTCCCCCGCTTGCGCAAAGTCATCGAAGGCGAACAGGGCGGCATTTCCCAGTCTGTCGGCTGGCAGGGCGGCGGCGGCTTTCGCTTCTACCGCCTCGGCGCCCCGGTCTTCGATACCGAAGGCCGCATCAACCCCGCTATCCGCTTCCCCCACCTCGCCGCCCACGTCTGGTTCTCCGAAACCCACGCCGCCCTTCACGGCGAAGCCACCCTGCCCCTCCTGGGCGTCCACAACGGCGTCGCCCTCTACCTCCTCTACAACGGCATCCTCGGCGACAAACGCCCCGCCGGCGGCAACGTCCTCACCGCCAAACTCCTCGCCGCCCTCCCACCCCATGACGGCCCCAAGATCGTCTACGGCGAAGCCTGCCGCATCAGCCCCGCCCGCCTCAAGTCCCTCGCCATCGTCTTCAAACAAACCCCCTACGATCTGAAAGCGCGATGACCGTCTTCGCCCTCAAAACCTACCAGACCGATACCCTCCGCGCCCTCGGCACCTACCTCGCCGCCGCCCGCGTCACCGGCGCCAAACCCGCCTTCGATGGCATGGAAAAACACGGCGTCCGCACCCCCCGCGCCTACCGCCCCCTGCCCTACCTCCCCACCGTCCCCTACATCTGCCTCCGCCTCCCCACCGGCGGCGGCAAAACCCTCCTCTCCGCCCACACCGTGAAACTCGCCGCCGACGCCTACCTCGAACGCGAATTCCCCCTCGTCCTCTGGCTCGTCCCCACCAACACCATCCGCACCCAGACGCTCGACACCCTCAAACAACCCGGCAACCCCAACCACGAAACCCTCCGCACCGCCTTCGACGGCCGCTTCCGCGTCTTCGACATCGCCGATTTCGCCAACATCACCCCCGCCGACCTGCAAACCCACGCCTGCATCATCGTCGGCACCATGCAGACCCTGCGCGTCAGCAACACCGACGGCCGCCGCGTCTATGCCCACAACGAAAATCTCGAACCCCACTTCTCCACCGTCCCCCACTCCGCCCCCGGCATGGACCGCATCGATGCGGACAACCCCGCCAGCCCGATCAAATTCTCCTTCCGCAACCTCCTCGCCCGCAACCGCCCCCTCGTCATCGTCGACGAAGCCCACAACAACACCTCCTCCCTCAGTTACGAAGTCCTCCAACGCATCAACGCCGCCTGCGTCATCGAATTCACCGCCACCCCCGCCACCGACAGCAACGTCCTGCACAACGTCTCCGCCACCGAACTCAAGGCGGAAGACATGATCAAACTCCCCATCCGCCTCACCCCGCATGACAACTGGGAATCCGCCGTCCGCGACAGCCTCCGCACCCGCCAGCATCTGCTGGACGTCGCCGCCGCTGACCCCGACTACATCCGCCCCATCATCCTCTTTCAGGCCGAAGAGAAAGGCCGCGACGTCACCAAGGAAGTCCTCCGCCAACACCTCCTCGATGCCCACGCCATCCCGCCCCACAAAATCGCCGTCGTCACCGGCGACCAGAAAGACCTCGCCGGCGTCAACCTCTTCGCCCCCGATTGCCCCATCGACTACGTCATCACCGTCGAAGCCCTCAAGGAAGGCTGGGACTGCTCCTTCGCCTATGTCTTCTGCTCCGTCGCCACCGTCAATTCCACAACCGCCGTCGAACAAATCCTCGGCCGCGTCCTGCGCATGCCCTACGCGAAACGCCGCACCCAGGTCGACCTCAACCGCGCCTATGCCCACGTCTCCCGCGCCTCCTGGCCCAACGCCGTCAAACTCCTGCATGACCGCCTCGTGGACATGGGCTTCGAGGACAACGAAGCCGACGCCTACATCGAACCCACCCTGGAAGACCATGGCCTGACCGGCGGCGCCACCCTCTTCACCCCCACCCCGCCCCCCACCATCATCGATCTCTCCGAGGATTTGAGCGCCTTCGCCTTCACCGCCGAGGAAAGCGCCACCGTCACCATCGAAAAAACCGAAACCGGCAGCCGTCTCATCCTCACCGGCCCCCTCCCCGACGCCACCTTCACCCGCCTCGCCGCCGCCACCCGGTCGGCCGACGCCCGGACAACGCTCCAAGCCGACGCCAAGCGCCATCACGCCGTCTGGCAGCAATACATCGCCCCCGCCCAGCGCGGCGTCCCCTTCCGCGTCCCCCAACTCTGCTTCACCTTCGACGACACTCTGGAGCCGATCGATCGCGATGCCCTCCTCGATGCCGCCGCCTGGAGCCCGCTCGATTACTCCACCGAGATCACCGAAGCCGACTTCCGCATCACCGAAACCGGCATCCAATGGGAGATCGATCTCAGCGCCGCCGGCAAGATCACCGAACGTGCCATCGGCACCGCCGAACAAATCGATCTTGACCTCGTCGATACCGGCTGGACGCAGGCCGAACTTAACCGCTGGCTCGAACGCAAGGTGCGCACATCGGAGTTCGCGCAAGCCGTCTGGCTCGAATTCACCCGCCGGGCCATCGCCTACCTCATCGATCAGCGCCACCTCCCCCTCACCGCCCTCGTCCGCTGGAAATTCGTCCTCGCCAAGGTCCTGACCCAGAAAATCAGCCTCCACCGCGACCAGGCCAGTCTCGCCTGCTATCAGAAAAACCTCTTCGGCCCCCAAGCCGCCGTCGAAACCAGCTTCGCCCACACCTTCGATTTCACCCCGAACACCTACCCCTCGCGCTGGGCCTATCCCGGCAATCCCCATATTTTCGCGCGCCACTACTACCCGATCGTCGGTGAGTTGGAGAACCAGGGCGAGGAATACGAATGCGCCAGGGCTCTGGACATGTCCCCCGGGGTCAAACACTGGGTCCGTAATCTGGAGCGCCGCGGCTTCTCCCTGCCTTTGGCGAAATCCAAATTCTACCCCGATTTCGTCGCCGAACTCACCGACGGCCGCCTCCTCGTCGTCGAACACAAGGGCAAGGTTTACGCCACCAACGACGACAGCAAGGAAAAAGCCAACATCGGTGCCCTCTGGGAGCAACAAAGCGCCGGCAAGGCCCTCTTCCTCATGACCGTCGTGCAGAAAGGCAGTCCCACCCTGTCCAACCAGATCGCCGCCAAAATCGGCTAATCTGCCAAGGTAAAAATTCCTCTTGCGGCGCAAATTCCTATGTTGATAATCGAGCCGCGCCTCTTTCTCCGGCGGCGCATCGTAGCACACGTCAACATAAGGACCTCACCCATGAAGCGCCCCGCCTCCCCCTCCACCAAACCCACCACCCCCTCCCGCCCCCACTCCTCCTCCTCAGCCGCCCCCGCACCCACCCCCCTCCAACCCACCCAGTCCGCCAGCCACAGCTTCACCAACCCCAATCCCACCACCACCCAGATCCACCGCCTCACCCGCGCCGACCGCTTCAACCCATTCTGACCCGTCCCCCCACAAAAAACCCCTTGAACCGGTCCCCCGACCGCGATAGGAATATTGTCATGTCCGACGCGCCAAACCTCCCCGACCCGCGCGTCCCCCCCTCCCCCGGGGTATCCCCCGAACTCGCATACGCCATCGCCGCCCGCGTCACCGCCATCGTCGCCGGTCTCGCCGCCCTCATCGCCCGCGCCTTCCTCAAGAATCCCTTCCGCGCCCCCCTCATCGTCCCCCTCTGGAAGCGCCTCACCCGCGCCGGCCAGCGCTTCGCCCGCGTCATGGACCACCTCGCCACCAACACCCCCTTCCCCAAGCCCCGCCAGCGCCTCCGCACCCGCCCAGCCGCCACACCCCCCGTCAAACTCCCCCACCGCCGCGCCTGGCTCCTCAAGGACCTCGCCTGGGAAGCCGCCTTCTACACCACCCAGCTCGAAACCCTCCTGTCCGACCCCGAAATCGCTGGCCTCGTCGCCGCCTGCCCCCAGGCCGCCCGCATCCTCCGCCCCCTCGCCCACATGCTCGGCGCCACCACCACCCTCCCCAAACCCCCCGCCATCCCCCGCCGCACCCGCAAACCGGCGCCCCCCATCCCCCACGCAACCCCCCTCCTCCCCCAACGTCGCCCCCGCCTCCTCTTCCCCCGCCGAATTTCAAAATCCGCCTGAGCCCCTCACTCCTTTTCACGCCCTAATTGTTCCATTTAGTTATCAATAGCCGGTTAACCCCCCCGCAACCAATTCCTGCCATACCACCCCCCACATGGCCGCACCCCAGCCCGGACTTGCCGACATAAACATTTCCTTATATACGCCCGCCGAACGCAGGAGCGCGCAATGACCGACTATAAAGTGAAAGACATCTCCCTCGCCGCCTGGGGCGCCAAGGAAATCTCCATGGCCGAGGACGAGATGCCAGGCCTCATGGCCATCCGCGCCGAATTCGGCGCCGCCAAGCCCCTCGCCGGCGCCCGCATCGTCGGCTGCCTGCACATGACCATCCAGACCGCCGTGCTGATCCAGACCCTGGAACACCTCGGCGCCACCGTCCGCTGGTCCTCCTGCAACATCTTCTCCACCCAGGACCACGCCGCCGCCGCCATCGCCGCCGCCGGCACCCCCGTCTTCGCCTGGAAAGGCATGAACGAGGAGGAATTCTGGTGGTGCATCGAACAGACCCTCCGTGGCCCCGATGGCTGGACCCCCAACATGATCCTGGACGACGGCGGGGACGTCACCCAGATCATGCACACCAAATACCCCGAAATGCTGAAAGACGTCCGCGGCGTCTCCGAGGAAACCACCACCGGCGTTCACCGCCTGTGGGAAATGGCCAAGGCCGGCACCCTCCTCGTCCCCGCCATCAACGTGAACGACAGCGTCACCAAGTCCAAGTTCGACAATCTCTACGGCTGCCGTGAATCCCTGGTCGACGCCATCCGCCGCGGCACGGACGTCATGATGGCCGGCAAGGTCGCCGTCGTGAACGGCTTCGGCGACGTCGGCAAAGGCTCCGCCGCCTCCCTGCGCCAGGCCGGCTGCCGCGTCATGGTCACCGAAGTCGACCCGATCTGCGCCCTCCAGGCCGCCATGGAAGGCTACCAGGTCGTCACCATGGATGACGCCGCCCCCCACGCCGACATCTTTGTCACCGCCACCGGCAATGTCGATGTCATCACGCTCGATCACATGCGCGCCATGAAGCACCGGGCGATCGTCTGCAACATCGGCCATTTCGACAGCGAAATCCAGGTCGATGCGCTCCGCAACTACACCTGGGACAACGTCAAGCCCCAGGTCGACGAAGTTGTCTTCCCCGACGGCAAGCGCATGATCCTGCTCTCCGAAGGCCGCCTCGTGAACCTCGGCAACGCCACCGGCCACCCCTCCTTCGTCATGTCCGCCAGCTTCACCAACCAGGTCATGGCCCAGCTCGAACTCTGGCAAGCCCCCGCCGGCAAATACGAGCGTCAGGTCTACACCCTGCCCAAACACCTCGACGAAAAAGTCGCCGCCCTCCACCTCGCCAAAGTCGGCGCCACCCTGACCAAGCTGACCCCCAAGCAAGCCGACTACATCGGCGCCCCCGTCAACGGCCCCTTCAAGCACGATCTCTACCGGTACTGACACAGACGCGCAGCGAAGCGAAGCGGCGAGGCGAGCGACAGCGGTCGCCTTCGACCGCGAAAGCGCCCTAACGCCTTCCCGACGGCGCCCCAAAAGGCGCCGTCTTTTCTTCCCCAACCTTAACCCGCGATTCACTTCACCAAGCCATCATAATTCTGCCATGGCGACGCATCACATCCATCGCCACATGAGGCTCGAAAACCGGGCCCAGCCCCGTCCGGGATGGAGTTGCCCGATGCTCACCGCCCAGCCTTTCACCGACGCCGTCCGCCACCACCTCGCCAATCGCACCAACCGCGCCATGGCCGCCGATCTGCTGTTTCTCGAGCGCTGGGAAATGTCCCCCGCCCCCGGTGCCGGCCCCGCCCTCCGGGTCTCCCAGATCCGCCGCGCCTTGCCCGAACTCGCCGCCGCCATCCGCGCCGAAGTCGCCGCCGTCCGCCTCAGCGCCTGACAACGCCTCGGATAACCCCCACCCCAACCGACATCATCACATCGGCCACCCCCGGCCGATGGAACCCGGCAAGCATCGCCATCCGCCGATGCACCCTGACCAGCCCCGGCCCGCCCGAGCGCACCGCCGCCCGAACCACCCGCCACCACAGCCGCCCGACACTGGCCGCCAGCCGGTCCCGGTCCTCCGCCGAGGGATGGTGGACGGCGCAAAAGCCCGCGAACAGAGTCTCCACAATCTCCCCGATCCGGACCAGCGTTGCCCGATCGCGGACCGGCTGGCGATCGGACAAATGGCGCACCACGAGTTCCGCCGCCGCCATCGCCCCCGCCCCGAACCACGGCATATAGGCGGCTTCGAGCACCCGGGCGGCATTGTGGTTCAACCGCTCGGCGGCGGCATGCGAGGCATTGCCGCCGTGATACCGATAGGTCGTCAACACCTCGTCCAGCCGGACAATTCCGCCCACCGCAAGCAGCCGATGATAAAAATCAAAATCATCCGCCGGCTCGTACGCCCCGCGCATGAACCCGCCAAGCCGGCGCACCGAATCCGCCCGGAACATCACCGAGGACCAGGTCAGTGGATTGTCGATCAGCAATTGCCACCGCAAGGCCAACGCATCGCCCTGCCGCGGATGGTCCGGTCGCCTGAGTGTGCCGTGGTCGTCGATCCGGATTTCAGTCCCGGCCAGGACGATCTCGGGATGCGCATCGAGAAACGCCACCTGGCGCGCAAAACGATCGGGGTCGGCAAGATCGTCATGGTCGAGGGCGGCGATATAGGTGCCGGTGGCCACGGCAAACCCGGCATTGCGGGCGGCAACGATACCGCCATTTGCCGGCAGCCGGAGCAGGCGCAGGCGTGGATCGCCGATCGCCGCGACGACGCGGGCCGTCCCATCGGTGGAGCCGTCATCAACGACGATCACCTCGAAGTCGCTAAAGCTCTGTCTCAACACGCTGCCCAGGCTGGCGCCGATGAAACCCGCCCCGTTCCAGGTCGTCATCAGCACCGAGACCCGGGGAGCCGCCATGGTGCCGCTCAGGGTCTCGGCATCACATGCATGTGACCATGGTCCATCACCGGTCCCGCCGCCCCGGCGGCGCCGACGGTGACAATGGTGGTGACCGGCGGGGACTTGGCGAAGGTCAACGTCAACGGGAAACTGTCGCCGGGTTTGAGCTGGCGCTTGAGATCGATGAGCATGATGTGCAGCCCGCCCGGCTTGAATTCCACCGCCGCCCCCGGCACGAGATCGAGCCCGTCGATCGGGAGCATCTTCATCACCCCGTTGTCGTTGACCGTCCGGTGGATTTCAGCCACCCCGGCCACGGGTGTGGCGGCCCCGAGCAGCCGATCGGCCGGACCGCGATCGGTAAGGGTCAGAAACACCCCCCCGGCGCGGGCATTGGGGGCGGTGGCACGGGCCCAAGGGGCCGTGACGTCGATGGCGGGGTTTTGCGCCCCGGCCGGGGCGGCGAGGAGCAGCATCGAAGCGAGAAAGATAGGCCGCATAACGGTCTCCATGCGTGACCCTCTCCCTCTAGCACCCGTCGCGCCCCCTTGCACGCCACGGGGCGGAGTGGTTCGCTTTGCGCCTTATCCCGAAGGACGCCGCCATGACCCCGACCAGCCCCCGCGAACGCGAACTCCAGGACATTGCCCGGCGCGTGCTCCCCGGCGGGGGATTCGGCAATGTGACGACCGATATCGTGATCCGTGAAGGCAATGCCGGGCGGGTGTGGGATGTGACCGGCAACGAATATGTCGATTATCTGCTCGGCTCCGGCCCGATGTTCATCGGCCATGCCCATCCGGACGTGACGGCGGCGGTGCAGGAGCAGGTGACGCGGGGGACGACGTTTTTCGCCAACAACGAGCACGGCATTCTCCTGGCCGAGGCGATCGTGGCGGCGGTGCCCTGTGCCGAGCAGGTGCGGTTCTGCTCCTCCGGCACCGAGGCGGATGCCTATGCGATGCGCCTGGTGCGGGCCTATCGCGGGCGCGACAAGATCCTGAAGTTCGAGGGTGGCTATCACGGCATGTCGGATTGGGGGCTGATGAGCCTGGCGCCGAAGCGGCTGGCGAATTTCCCCCAGGCAGTGCCTGACTCGCCGGGGATTCCGCGTTCGGTGCAGAGCGAGGTGGTGGTTGCCCCGTTCAACGACATCGACACGGCCGTGCTGATGATCCGTGAATATGCCGACGAGCTCGGCGGCGTGATCGTCGAGCCGTTCCAGCGCTTGATTCCGCCGGCCCCGGGCTTCCTGCTGGCGCTGCGCGAGGTGACGGCGGAATTGGGGATTCCATTGATTTTCGATGAGGTGGTGACCGGGTTCCGCTTCGCCTATGGCGGCGCGCAGGAACATTACGGCATCACGCCCGACCTGTGCACGATGGGCAAGATCATCGGCGGCGGGTTCCCGCTCTCGGCGATCGCCGGGAAGGCCGAGATCATGGCGCTGTTCGATCGCGAGAAGGCGGGCGAGCGTTTCATGACCCAGATCGGCACGCTGTCGGGCAACCCGGTGGCGGCGCTGGCCGGGCTCAAGACGCTGGAAGTGCTGCGCCAGCCCGGCGCGTACGAGCGGGCCTATGGCACCGGGCGGGCGCTGATGGATGGCATGACGGCGATGCTCCGCCAGGCCGGGATCGAGGGCCAGGTGCTCGGCCATCCGGTGATGTTCGACGTGATTTTCGCCGACGGTGATTTGCACGACTATCGCAGCGTGGCCCGCGGCAACGCCGACGTGCAGCGCCGCTTCAATGCGATGCTGCGGGCGCATGGGATTTTGAAGAGCGACGGCAAATACTACATCTCCACCGCCCACACCGAGGCCGATGTGACCCAGACGCTCGACGCCTTCGCCGCCGCGGTTGCAGCGGAAACGCGGCTCCGCAAGGGTGCGGCCTGATCGGGGGGATGGGAGGGTGGTGGAGCCAAGCGGGATCGAACCGCTGACCTCCTGAATGCCATTCAGGCGCTCTCCCAGCTGAGCTATGGCCCCACATCGTCATCCCGCCTTGGGCAGCGGGTGGGGGCGTATAACCCCCCCTTGCTGTGGCATCAAGGCTGTAAGTGAGGGGAAACGATGATTGCAGATGCATGGCACCCGGCCGATGAGCGGATGGCTGCCAGCGCATTGGCGGTGTTCGTGGAATGGTTGCGGGCGAGCGGGCGGATGCACGGCGCGGAACCGGCGCGGGTGCTGGAATGGGCACGGGCGCGCAGTCCAGAGTTCGATGCGGCGATGGCGGCGTTCATGGGGTGGGGGGCCAGCGGGCCGCATCTGTGCCCGGGGCGCGGCTTGCGGGAGGCGGTGGTGGAGGTTCGCGATGGGGTCCGGCGGGTCTGGACCTATGACGCGCTGCCGGCGGACGTGATGGCGGCGCTGGCGGCGGCGGACGCGGTGGGGTTGGCGGCGTTCCATCTGCTGGAACGGGGGACCCGGCCGGACGATGTGGTGGCGTGGTCGGGGGCGGCGGAGGATGTGGTGCCGCTCGGCGCGCTGTTGGTCGGCGCCACGGTGGTGGTGACCGACGGGAGCTGAGCTGCCCCCTCCCGGATTTCCGGGAGAGGGCGTGGGTATCAGGCCAGACCGGGTGCGACGGCGAAGTCGGCCTCGGTGTTGGCGCGCAGATCGGCCACTGTCACGCCGGGGGCGGTTTCCAGCAGGGTGAGCTTGCCGCCCTTGCGGCCGGTGCGGAAGACGCCGAGATCGGTGATGACGATGTCGACCACGCCCATGCCGGTGAGCGGCAGGGTGCAGGCGGTGAGCAGCTTGGGCTTGCCGCCGGCGGTGTGTTCCATCAGCACCACCACGCGCTTGACCCCGGCGACGAGGTCCATCGCGCCGCCCATGCCTTTGACCATCTTGCCCGGGATCATCCAGTTGGCGAGATCGCCGTTCTCGGCGACTTGCAGCGCGCCGAGGATGGAGATGTTGATGTGGCCGCCGCGGACCATGGCGAAGCTGGCAGCGCTGTCGAAGAAGCTGGTGGTGGGGATCTGGGTGACGGTCTGCTTGCCGGCGTTGATCAGGTCGGCGTCCTCCTCGCCCTCGAAGGGGAAGGGGCCGGTGCCGAGCATGCCGTTCTCGCTGTGGAGCTGCACGGTGATGCCGTCCGGGATGTGGTTGGCGACCAGGGTGGGGATGCCGATGCCGAGGTTGACGTAGAAGCCGTCCTCGATTTCGCGGGCCGCGCGGGCGGCCATTTCGTCGCGTGTCCAGGCCATTTTTATGATTCCCTTAGGCGGCGTGCTTGCGCACGGTGCGCTGCTCGATGCGCTTTTCGACGGCGCCGACATTGACGATGCGTTTGACGAAGATGCCGGGGGTGATGATGTGGTCGGCGTCGATCTCGCCGGGCTGGACGAGGTGCTCGACCTGGGCGACCGTCATTTTCGCGGCGGTGGCCATCATCGGGTTGAAGTTCCGCGCCGTCTTTCGATAGACGAGGTTGCCCTCGGTATCGGCTTTCCAGGCGTGGACGAGGGCAAGGTCGGCGAACAGGCCGCGCTCCATGACGTAAAGCTCGCCGTCGAATTCGCGGACGTCCTTGCCTTCGGCGATCTGGGTGCCGACGCCGGTCTTGGTATAGAAGGCCGGGATGCCGGCGCCGCCGGCGCGGATGCGTTCGGCCAGGGTGCCTTGCGGGTTGAACTCGATTTCGAGCTCGCCGGCGAGGTATTGGCGGGCGAAGGTGGCGTTTTCGCCGACATAGGAGCTGATCATTTTGCGGACCTGGCGGGTCTGCAGCAGGATGCCGAGCCCGGCATCGTCGACGCCGGCGTTGTTGCTGATGCAGACGAGGTCCTTCACGCCCGAGGCGCGGATCGCCTCGATCAGGATTTGCGGAATGCCGCACAGGCCGAAGCCGCCGGCCATGATGGTCATGCCGTCATGCAGCAGGCCGGCCAGCGCCGCCGTCGCGTCCGCGTAAACCTTGTTCACCGCCATGAAAACCTCCGGGTCCGATGCGGGCGTGATGTGCCATCAGACGCGGACAAGGGCAAGGAAAGCTCAACGGAGACTCGCCACGGCGCGCGATCCGGGGTAGGCAACGCGCAAAGGGTGGTGCTTGCGGGCTGGGTCCCGGTGTACCATGTCTTGTGAACCGGCGTAGCTGGAATGGCGCGGCGCCTCTGGAGGGATAGATGGGTAGTTTCAGCATCTGGCATTGGCTCATTCTGCTGCTGGTGGTCATGCTGCTGTTCGGCGGCAACAAGGTCAGCGGGCTGATGGGTGACTTCGCGAAGGGCATCAAGTCCTTCAAGAAGAACATGGCCGATGATCACGATGCCTCGATGGAAGCCAGCGCGGACAAGCCGGCGGGCAATATCGGCGGGCCGGCGGGCGCCAAGCCGACGCCGGCGCCGACCGGCACCGCGCACCAGGGCTGAGCCGGCACGCGGCGGCGGCGGTGGGAGCTCTGCCGGCGGCGGCGGTGCTGATCGACCTCGAAGGCACCGCCATTCCGGGCGATTTCGTGACCGGCGTGTTGCGGCCGTTCGCGGCCGGGCGCCTGCTCCCGTTCGTCGCGGCGTCGACGCAGGACGAGGCGGTGCAGGTGGCGCTGGCCGAGGTGGTGAAGGCGGTGCCCGGGCAGCGGCCCGAGGAGACGCTGGCGCATTGGCTGGCGCGCGAGTTGCCGGCGCCGCCGCTGCAGATGCTCAAGGCGCTGCTGTGGCGGGCGGCGCTGGTCGATGGCACGCTCGATGATCCGATTTTCCCCGATGTCGGCCCGATGTTGCGGCGCTGGACCGGCGCGGGCGTTCGGCTGGCGGCTTATTCGGCCGATTTCGCGATCCTGCAGCGGCTGATTTTCGCCCATGCGCCGGGCGGCGATCTCAGCGGCATGTTCAAGGGGTTTTTCGACACCCGCGTCGGCATGAAAGGCGAGCCCGAGAGTTTCGCGCGCCTGGCCATCGCGATGGCGGTGCCGACGTTCGAGGTCGCTTATGTGAGCGCGATCGAGGACGATCTCGACGCGGCAGCGGTGGCGGGGATGCGGACCTGTCAGATCCGGCGCGACGGTGGCGCTGCGAGCGAGCGGCATGCCGCGGCGACCGATTTCCGCGAGGCCGCCGCCATTCTGGGCTTGCCCTCGGCGGCCTGAGCGGCTGTTGTGGCGCTCCCCAGAAAAATGGAGCGTGACATGGCCATCCATCGCATTCCCGCGACCCCCGAAACCGTGCGCTGGGGCGTGTTCGACGCGGCCATTCCGCCGGTCCTGACGGTGGATTCCGGCGACACCGTGATCCTTGAATGCGTCTCGGGCGGGCCGGACACGCTGCCGCCGCCGGGGTCGGGCATGGCGGTGCCGCCGGCGCTGCATGCCATTCATGCCCGGGTGCCGCGCGGGCCGGGCCATATCATCACCGGGCCGGTGGCGGTGAACGGGGCCGAGCCGGGCGACATGCTGGAGGTCAAGATCGAGGCCATCGAGTTTGGCACCGACTGGGGGTTCTGCGGCTTCCGGCCGCTGGCCGGCACCCTGCCGGAGGATTTTCCCGAGCGCTTCCTGACCCATATCCCGATCGACCGGGCGCGCAACACCTGCACGCTGTCCTACGGGGTGGAGCTGCCGCTGGCGCCGTTTTTCGGGGTGATGGGGGTCGCGCCGCCGGCGCATTACGGCACGATCTCGACGGTGCAGCCGCGCGAGCATGGCGGCAATCTCGACAACAAGGAGATCGGGGCCGGGGCGACGCTGTTCCTGCCGGTGCTGGCCAAGGGCGCGCTGTTCAGCGCCGGCGACGGGCACGGGGTGCAGGGCGATGGCGAGGTCTGCATCAATGCGCTGGAGACCTGCCTGACCGGGACATTCACGCTGACGCTGCACAAGCAGGCCGGGCCGCGGCCGGTTTTGAGCTATCCGCGCGGCGAGACCGCGACGCACTACATCTCGATGGGCATGAACGAGGACCTCGACCTGGCCATGAAGCAGGCGCTGCGGGAGATGATCGCGTTCATCTGCGGGCGCTCCAACCTGTCGCGCCAGGAGGCGTATCAGTTCTGCTCGCTGGCGGTGGATTTCCATGTGACGCAGACCGTGAACGGGGAAAAAGGGGTGCACGGGATGCTGAAGAAGGGGCTCCTGTTCTAGCCGCAGACCCCATAGGGACCGGCGGCTCCGACTCACCTTCCGTCCACAAGATATCGGGATCGTGAGGGGGGTTGTCCACAACTTATTGTGGAAACCATTCCGTCGCGGATTGACCCTTTGCCAGTATTGGCTACCATATGTGGTAGCAGCGAGAGCATGGGAGCACCGAGATGGAGTGGACCGAAGAGACCATCGAGCGTCTGCGCGCACTCTGGGCGGAGGGTCTCTCGACTGCGGAAATCGGCCGCCGGATGGGTATTTCCAAGAATGCGGTGGTGGGCAAGGCACATCGCCTCAATCTGGCGGCGCGGCCCTCCCCGATCCGTCGCGACGGTCTTGGTGGGGCGGCCCGGGCGCCGGCGTTGCGGCGGGTCACCGGCTCCACATTGCCGCCGCTGGCTGCGGCGACTGAGCCTGCGGGCGTTGCTGTCCCGGCGTCGGTTGTTGCGCCGGCACCGGTGATGCCGCGCCCGGTGGCACGCGAGCCGCTGGCGGTGGTGAAGCCGGCGCCGTTGCGGGCGGTGGCGCCGCGGCTCGGGCGTTCCACCGCCTGTTGCTGGCCGATCGGCGAGCCGGGGACCAAGAGTTTCCGCTTCTGCGATGCGGCGGCGACCGCGGGCAAGCCGTACTGCACCGAGCATGCGCAGATCGCCTACGTCAAGGTCCGGGACCGACGCGAGGATGCGGCCTGAGGGGCTGGCCACCAGGGCAATCGGGTGAAGGCGAAGCGAACAAGACGGGCTCCGCCGGCCAAGGGCCGTAGGCCCCTGGACCCCATTCATTTAAGCGGCCGGATCGCTGGCCTTCAGTTGGAAGCCCGCGATCTCGCGTGCGGAGGCGGGCGAAGCCCGTCAATTCTTTCCTCACGGGCAAGATCGTGCCGATATCGCAGGATTGATGGCCTGCGGCGCAAGCAAGATCGGTGTTTTCAACTGAACGTCGCTGATCCAGCCGCTGAATGGAACGGGTTCAAAGGGCCCGCGGCCCTTTG
>CAIYSR010000127.1 GCA_903928895.1 uncultured Rhodospirillales bacterium
GGGGCCTACGGCCCTTGGCCGGCGGAGCCTGTCTTGTTCGCTTCGCCTTCACCCGATGGCCCGGTGATCGGGGGCGTCCGGTCAGGACGCGGCGACCGCCCTGAAGCGTTCGAGCAGGCGGATCTGGTCCTTGAATTCGGGGATGCGGAACATCGGGTAGAGCATCACCATCTGCGCGCCGAGGCGCTTCCAGCCGGCCGCCGCGCGGCCCCAGGCCTCCTCGTCATCGTCGTGGAAGCGCAGCCAGCCTTCGAGCCCGAAGGTCGCGAGGTCGCGGCCGAAGGTCTTGAGGTGGCCACGCAGGATGCCGAGCTTGTCCTCGCCGGCGGCGTCGGGCGCCATGATCGGCATCCAGCCGTCGCCGATGCGGGCGCAGCGTTTGATCACCGCGTCCGAGGAGCCGCCGAACCAGACCGGGATCGGGCGCTGCACCGGCGGCGGCACGATGTTGACCTGGTCGAGCGTGTGGAAGCGGCCATTGAAGGTGACCAGCTCACCGGTCCAGAGTTTGCGCATGACTTCGATTTGTTCGGCCTGCTGGGCGCCGCGGGTTTTCCACTCGGTGTTGAGGGCCTCGTATTCGACGTGGTTCCAGCCGACGCCGACGCCGAGGCGCAGGCGTCCGCCGGAGAGGAGATCGACCTCGGCGGCCTGCTTGGCGACCACCCCGGTCTGGCGCTGCGGCAGGATCAGCACGCCCGAGGTGAGTTTGATGGTTTTGGTGACGGCGGCGAGGAAGGCGAGGGTGGTGAAGGTTTCGTGGAACGGGTCGGTTTCGTTGTAGAGGGGCCTGAAGTCGCCGCGCGGGGCGGCGCCGAAGACATGGTCGGCGACTTCGATATGGGTGAAGCCGAGATCCTCGGCGGCCTGGGCCCAGTCCTTGATTCTTGAGGGATCGGAGCCGATGTCGCGGGTCGGGAATTGGGCGGTAAGGTCCATGACGCGCTGTCCTGTTGCTTCTGTCGGCTCAGCCGACCCGGGGTGTCACGGGGGTCGTCCCATCCATCACCGCGCGCACAAAGGCGCCGCCATTGGCGATCGCTTTGCGTGCGGCCGCGAGTTGCCGGTGATAGACGTGCCAGACGTGGAGCATCTCGGGCCAGATCTCCAGCGTCACCGCCACATGCGCGGCCCCCGCAAGTGCGGCGAGCCGGGTCGAGTCATCGAGCAGGGTCTCCGCGGCGCCGACCTGGATCAGCAATGGTGCGAGCCCCGTGAGATCGGCGTGCAGCGGTGAGGCCAGCGGATGCTTCGGATCGGCGCCGCCGAGATAGGCCTTGGCCATGAAATCGAGGCCGGCTTTTTGGACCCCGGGGTCCTCCGCCGCTTTGCCGGTGATCGAGGCCCCGGTCGATTCCATGTCGATCCATGGCGAGATCGTCCATCCACAGGCTGGCTGGGGCAGCCCGGCATCGCGGATTGCGACCATCGCCGCCACCACCAGCCCGCCGCCGGCACTGTCCCCGGCGAGCGCGATACTCCCGGGCAAATAGCCCTGCGCGAGCAAAAAACGATACCCCGCCAGCGCATCCTCGATCGGCGCCGGGAACGGACACTCGGGGGCAAGCCGATAGCCCAGCGCCAGCACCGCCGCGGCCGCCGCCCGTCCCATCTGGGCGACCAGGTGGCGATGGCTGTCGAGCGAGCCGATCACGTAGCCGCCGCCGTGGAAATACAGGATCGCGCGGTTGGCGATGGCGTTCGGCGTCGAGGTCCATTCCGCCGGCACCCCGGCGGCGTTGACCGGCACGACCGTCACATCGTCGGCCACGCCGTTGGCGAGGCCGCGGGTATCGATCCCGGCGCGCATTTCGGACAGTTCAGCCGGGCGTGGCCGTGCCGCGATGACGGCGCGCAGTGCATCGATTTCCGGATTGCTCATAAAAAATCCCCCTGGACAGTGTTTCCAGGGGGATCATAGCTGGCGCCCAGCCGGTGGGAAGTGAGCGCTGCTCAGGCGCCGAGATTGACCACGTGGACGCGGCGGTTGCGCATCTCCGGCGTTTGCGGCGGGGTGGGCACCAGCAGCATCGATTCGCCGAGCCCGACCGTCTCCAGCCGCGAGGCGCCGACGCCGAACTTGCCTTCGAGATAGCGCGCAACCGTGGCGGCGCGCTGGTCCGACAGGTTGCGGTTGAAATCCTCGGTGCCCACGGTGTCGGTATGGCCCTCGATGCGGAAGCGGTAACCGGCCAGGGACTGGCTGCTGAGGGCGCGGCCGAGTTCGTCGAGCGTGCGGGCGGCGTCCTGGGTCAACTCGGCGGAGCCGAATTCGAAATGCACATTGAGGTCGATCGCCGGCAGCTTCGGCGCCGGGCCGTGGCGCACCGCGGCCTCGTTGGCGGCGAGCGCGGGGGTGCCGGAGGCGGCGCCCGAGGCGGCGCGGATGCCGCGGGTGCCGGACTGGATGGTGCCGGTCGGCTTGAGGGCGGCGATGATCTGCTCGGCGGTCGGCCGGTGCTGCGCCGTCACCGGCGCCTGGGTCTGTGCAAATGCCGGGAAGGCAACGGCCAACAGGGCCGTCACGACGAACATTATCCGCATCGTTCAACCTCCTTGTCGTGGCCTGCCGCGTCCGGACCTGGGCCGGTGGGGTTCGCGGAGAAAGTAAAATATAACACAATCCGGCGGCCCGGGAAAACCTGTTATTGCGGCGGCGCGGGGCCGAGCAGGGCGGCGGCGCGGCCCTGCAGCAGCGCGGCCGCCTCGTCCGCGATCCGCGCCATGATCTCCGCCGCCGGGGCAACCTCGTGGATCAGTCCGATCGCCTCGCCGACGAAGATGCCGACCGCGTCGCTGCGCCCTTCGGCCACGCCTGCCAGGTAGTCGGCCCGCGTCGCGGCGGCGACGGTGCGGTGTTCCGCCTCGTTTCCGTTCCAGCGTTGCACGAAGCCGTTGCGCAAGACCCGCCCGGTGAACTCCTCGGGCCAATCGTAGCCGCGGGCGATATCGGCGGCGACCTGGCGGACCGTTCCGTCGCCGTCCGAGGCCAGCGCCGCGGCCTGGTGGTTGGGGTGGATCAGGCATTCCGGCGCTGCCCACAGCCGCGAGCCGAGCATCACGCCGTCGGCCCCAAGCATCAGGGCGGCCGCCATGCCGCGGCCATCGGCGATGCCGCCGGCAGCGACCAGCAGCGTGTCCGGGCTGTCGCGGGCGAGCAGGTCGGCGACTTCGGGCACCAGTGGTGGCGCGCACGGCGCCGTGGCCGCCGGCCTCGCTGCCCTGGGCGACCACGATATCGGCCCCGCAGGCCAGCGCGGCGCGGGCATGGGCGAGGGTCTGGACCTGGCAGATCAGCTGGGCGCCGGCCGCCTTGATGGCGCCCGCGAAGGGGGCGGGATCGCCGAACGAGAGCATCACCGCCGCCGGCGCGCGATCCAGCATACGCGCCAGCAGCTCGGGCTGGCGGGCCAGGGACCAGGTGATGAAGCCGCCGCCGACCCGCGTGTTGCCGGCAGCGGCGAATTCCCGATCGAGCCAGGCGGCATCGCCGTAGCCGCCGCCGATCAGGCCGAGGCCGCCGCCGGCCGTGACCGCCGCTGCCAGCCGCCCGCCGGAGGCGCCGCCCATCGGGGCCAGCAGGATCGGCAGCCGGATATCCAGCGCTTGGGTCAGTCGTGTCCGCCATTTCATCGCACGCGCTCCCTCATCGTACCCGGACCGGCATGATCTCGGCGGACAACTGCACCTCGTCGCCAAGCCCGTAATAATAATAGGCCGGCTGGGACACCCGCCGCAGCAGCGAAAACAGGTCCAGCCGCAGCCGCCCGGGCCAGCCCATGCCGCGCGCCGGCAGCAGGTTCTCGTGGCTCACATGCACGATCCACTGGTGCCGGTCGGTCGGCAGGTCGATCTCGGCGTGCCGCGCCATCTCCTCCAGCACCCGCTCGACATTGGGCTCCTCCATGAAGCCGAACTTGACCTCGACGCTGACGATGCTGCCCAGCGCCGGGTCGCGGGCGAACACCGTCACTTCGCAGCGGGCCTCGTGGATATAGGCGGTCTTGCGGTGGGTGACCTCGACGAACAGCAGGTTGCGCGGCAGCAGCCCGGTGCGTTCCCACAGCAGGCGCATCAGCGCCGGGGCGCGGTCGCCGACGGCGCGGATCGGCTTGGGCGCCATCAGCACCGCGTTGCGCTCGATGAAGCTGGCGGCCTCGCGGTGCATCCGCACCAGCGCCTCCATCGTCATCGCCGGGCGCGCCGAATAGGCCGCGAAGGTCGCCTTGCGGCCCCATTGCCAGGTCAGCATGACCGCCAGCACCACGCCGCCGGCCAGCAGCGGCACCCATCCGCCGTCCAGCACGTTGAGCAGCGCCGCCAGCAGGAACAGCAGCGCCACCGAACCGAACCCGCCCCATACCAGCGCCACGGCGGCACGCGGCCAGCGCCAGACGTAGCGCGCCACCGGAATCATGCCCACCGTGGTCACCGCCATCACCCCGGCCACCGTCAGCCCGTAGGCCGAACCGAGCGCCGCCGAGGAGCCGAACAGCAGCACCAGCAGCACGCAGCCGAGATAGAGCGCGCCATTGGCGAAGGGGACATAGACCTGCCCCGCATGCATGTGGTGGAGGTGGCGGATCGCCAGGCGCGGAAACAGGCCGAGCCGGATCGCTTGCACCGCCAGCGTGAACACCCCGGAAATCAGGGCCTGCGCCGCGATCACGGTGGCCAGCGTCGCGAGCAGCACCATCGGCAGCCCCATGCCGTCCGGCACGATGCTGAAGAACAGGTTGTTGCCCACCACCTGGCCTCCGCCGAGCAGGAACGCACCCTGGCCGAGATAGTTCAGCACCAGCGCCGGATAGACCACGAGGAACCAGGCCAGGCGGATCGGCCGCGCGCCGAAATGGCCGAGATCGGC
Source organism: uncultured Rhodospirillales bacterium (assembly GCA_903928895.1). Lineage (GTDB taxonomy): Bacteria > Pseudomonadota > Alphaproteobacteria > Acetobacterales > Acetobacteraceae > CAIYPH01. Next base: position 4,868 of record CAIYSR010000127.1, read on the forward strand.
GTACATCGCCTCGCCGCCGCTCACCACCAGGATCAGCGCCCCCAGCGCCAGCAGCGTCTGCCAGCCGCCGGCGCGCCACAGGAAGCCGAGCCCGAGCCGGGGATCGAAGGCGGCGAGAACCTCCGGATGCAGCCGTATCTGCGCCGCCCCCAGCGCCGCGATCACCACGAACCACACCAGCAGGACAGGTCCGAACACCGCGCCGATCCCCGCGGTGCCGCGGGGCTGCACGGCGAACACGAAGGTCAGCAGCGCCAGCACCACCGGCACCACCGCCCCCGCCAGCGCCGGCGCCGCCACCCCGAGCCCCTCGACGGCCGCCAGCACGCTGATCGCCGGCGTCAGCATGCCGTCGGCGAACAGCAGCCCGGCCCCCAGCATCAGCAGCCATAGCACCCAATGGGCGCCGCGGCGCTTATAGGGATGCACCAGGCCGTAGAGCGCAAACACGCCGCCCTCGCCATCGTTCTCGGCGCGCAGCACCAGCACGGCGTATTTCAGCGCCACGATCAGCGTGATCGTCCACAGCACCAGCGACAGCGCGCCGGTCACATCGCGCGCCGCCGCGGGCACGCCGGCGTGGAAGAACAACTGGTCCAGCGCATAGAGCGGCGAGGTTCCGATCGCGCCGAAGACGATGCCGAGCGCGGCCACCGACAGCGCCGCCGCCCCGCCACGCCGCGCATGCCCCTCGTGGCCGCCATGCTCCATCCGTCCGCTCCTTCGCCGCCACCATGCCCGCAGTGCCCGCCGGCCGCCACCCCGGGGCCTTCCCTTCGCCACGATCCGGGACTAGCAAACCACTCGCCATCAGGGAGCCCACGCGCCATGGATTTCACCGGCCGCAAAATCCTCGTCACCGGCGGCGCCGGCTTCCTCGGCTCCAACCTGTGCCATGCCCTCGCCGGGCTCGGCGCCCGGGTGACCGCGCTCGATGGGTTCCTGTTCGGCGGTGGCGCCAACCCGGCCAATCTCGACGGCGCCGATGTCGAGCTGGTCCGCGCCGATATCCGCGAGATCGACCTGCGCAACCTCTGCGAAGGCGTCGATGTCATCTACAACCTCGCCGCCCAAACCAGCCACATGGGCGGCCAGCGCGATCCGCTGGCCGACATCGACATCAATGCGGTGGCGCAAGTCCGGCTGATCCAGGCCGCCCGCGAAGCCGCACCCAACGCCATCGTCGTGCACGCCTCGACCCGCCAGTTCTACGGCCGGCCGCACTACCTGCCGGTCGACGAGGAACACCCGGTCAACCCGCCCGACGCCAACGGCGTGTCCAAATTCGCCGGCGAACAATACTGGATGATCGAACACCGCACCGCCGGCCGCCCCGTGGTTTCGCTGCGGCTGACCAACTGCTACGGACCCCGCCTGCGCATCCGCGACGCCCGGCAGACCTTCCTCGGCATCTGGATGCGCCTCGCCCTCGAAGGCAAACCATTCGAGGTCTGGGGCGGCGACCAGCTCCGCGACATGACCTATGTCGATGACGTCACCGCCGCCTTCCTCGCCGCCGCCGCGCCTTCCTGCCACGGCCGGGTCTTCAACATCGGCGGGCCACCGCCCGCCTCGCTGCTGGAAATCGCCGGCATGCTCGCCCGCATCGTGCCCGGCACCCGCTTCATCACCCGCGAATTCCCCGCCGACCGCGCGACGATCGATATCGGCTCGTATCACGCCAATGATGGCGCCTTCCGCGAGGCCACCGGATGGGCGCCGCTCGTGGGGCTCGAGGAGGGGATTGCGCGGTCGCTGGAGTGGTACAAGACACGGCTGGCGCTTTATCTATAAGCGAGCGAAGCGCTTCTTTTTTGGAAAAAAGAAGCAAAAAACTTTTATCCATTTGAGGCGATGACAGCATGATTCCTCAGGCGAACCCGGGTGCGGGATACAGGGCGCTGAAGGCAGAGATCGACGATGCCGTCGCGCGGGCGCTGAACTCGGGGTGGTACATCCTCGGCGCCGAAGGGCGCGCCTTCGAAAGCGAATTCGCCGCCTGGCTCGGCACCAACCGCGCCGTCGGCTGCGCCAACGGCACCGATGCCCTCGTCCTGGCGCTGCGCGCCCTCGGCGTCGGACCCGGCAGCGCGGTCGCCACCGTCTCGCACACCGCGGTCGCCACCGTCGCCGCCATCGAGATGACCGGCGCCATACCGGTGCTGATCGATATCGACCCCAGCCACTACACCATGGACCCAAGCGAGCTCGCCGCCGTGCTCGCCGACCCGCCGGCCGGGCTGCCGCCGATCGCGGCCGTCATTCCGGTGCATCTCTACGGGCAAGCCGCCGACCTCGCCCCGATCATCGCCACAGCGAAGGCGCATGGCGCCGCCGTCATCGAGGACTGTTCCCAGGCCCACGGCGCGACCTATCGCGGCGGCAAGGTCGGCACCTTTACCGAGGCCGCCACCTTCTCGCTCTACCCGACCAAGAACCTCGGCGCCCTCGGCGACGGCGGCATCGTCGCGACCTCCGACCCGGCGCGGGCCGACCTGCTCGCGGCGCTGCGCCAGTACGGCTGGCGCAGCCACTACATCTCGACCGAAGCCGGCATCAATTCCCGCCTCGATGAGCTCCAGGCCGCCATCCTGCGGGTCAAGCTCGCCCATCTCGACGGCCACAACGCGCGCCGGCAGGCGATCGCGGCGGGGTACGACGCGGCGCTGCCGGCCGCCCTGCGCCCGGCACGCCGCGCCGGCGCGAGCCATGTGTTCCATCAGTATGTCCTGCGCCTGCCCGATCGCACCCGTGTCCAGGCCGCCCTGCGCGAAGCCGGCATCGGCAGCGGCATCCACTACCCGCAGCCCGTCCACCTCCAGCCGGCCTATCTCGGTCGCGTCGCCATGGGCCCCGCCGCATGTGCCGCCTCGGCCAAGGCTTGCACCGAAGTCCTGAGCCTGCCGATGTATCCGGAATTGACCGACTCCGAGGTCAGCCACATCTGCGCCACGCTCCGGACCCTCTTCCCATGACCGACAGCCAAGATTCTGATCCCAGCCGAGCCGCTGCCGCCGTCAGCGAAGCCCGCCAGTGGGACCGCCTGATGCAACTCGCCAAACTCGGCGCGATCCCCGGCGACGGGGTCAATCGCCCCTGCCTCTCGTCCCTGGACCGCGAAGCCCGCCGCCTCGTCATCGCCTGGGCCGAACAGGCCGGCGCCGCGGTGAGCATCGACGCCGCCGCCAACCTCTTTCTCCGCCGCGAAGGCACCGACCCCAGCCTCGCGCCCGTGCTGAGCGGAAGCCATATGGACAGCCAGCCCGAAGGTGGCCGCTTCGACGGGATCTACGGCGTCATTGCCGGGCTCGAAGCCATCACCGCGCTGAACGACGCCGGCATCACGACCCGCCACCCGATCGAGGTCGTCGCCTGGACCAACGAGGAGGGGGGCCGCTTCGCCCCGGGCTGCATGGGCAGCATGGCGTGGTCCGGCCACGCGCCGTTGACCAGCTGGTCGCATGTCGCCGATCAGGCCGGCATCACCTTCGCCGCGGCGCTGGCCGAACATCTGGCCTGCGAGGCCGACCTGCCGCACCGTCCGCTGGGCGGAACCCCGCACGCCTATCTTGAAGCCCATATCGAGCAGGGGCCGCTGCTCGAAGCGGCCGGGCGCGACATCGGCGTTGTCACCGGGATCCAGGGCAGCCGCTGGTTCAGCGTCACCCTCATCGGCGCCTCCGCCCATGCCGGCACCGCCCCGGTCGGCCTGCGGCGGGACGCGGTGCAGGACATGGTTCGCGCTCTCAACGCGCTCAACACGCTGATGCATGACCCCGACGACACCCTGCGCTTCACCGTGGCGCGCATCGATGTCACCCCCAATACCTCCAACTCGGTGGCCGGACGCGCCCGCTTCACCATCGACCTGCGCCATCCCGACGCCGCCATCCTGCATGCCAAGGGCGACGCTATCGCCGCCACCGTGCACGCCGCCATCCGGCACTGCGAGGCGGTCATCGAGGAGCACTTCACCGCCGACCCGATCAGCTTTCACCCCGTTGTCGTCGAAGCCGTCGCCGATGCCGCCGCGGCCGAGGGCCTGACCGCCCAGCGCCTCCCATCGGGCGCCTTCCATGACGCCCAGTTTGTCGTGCCGCTTGCCCCGACCGGGATGATCTTTGTCCCCAGCAAGGATGGCATCAGCCACAACCCGGCCGAGTACTCCTCCCCCGGGCAACTCGCCGCCGGCACGCGCGTGCTGGCGCGCAGTCTGGTCGCGCTCGCCCGATGAGCGCCATTGCGTGAGCCTGCTCCGCTCGCTGGGTATCCTAACCGTCCTGATGTTCGTCTGGGGCCTGTCCATCCCGGCGACCAAGATCGCGCTGGCCGATTTTCCGCCTTTCTCCCTGACCGCCGCCCGCTACCTCGTCGCCGCGCCGTGTTTCGCGATGCTGATGCGCTTGCGCCCGCTGCCGCCGGCAGGTGATTTGTGGGCGATGCTGGGCCTCGGGCTGCTCGGCATCGTCGCCGGACAAATCCTGCAGGCCGTCGGCGTCGTGCGCACCTCGGCTTCGGTCGCCACCATGCTGTCCGCGACCAGCCCGATGTTCATCGCCGGCTTCGCCGCCCTGTTCCTGCGCCAGCCGGTCCGCTCCCGCCATTTCACCGGCATGGCCATCGCCCTGGCCGGCGTCGGCATCGTCGCCTGGGACAATGATCCCACCTCCGGCGCCAGTCTCTTCGGCAATCTGCTCTGCCTCACCTCCACCGCCGCCATCGCCGCCTACTACGTGCTCGCCAGCCGGCTGATCGCGCGCCACGGCGTCCTCACCGTGGCCGGCTGGTCCTGCCTGTCCGGCACGATCTTTCTGCTCCCCCCCGCCGCCTGGGAACTCGCCAGCCACCGCATCACCCCCAGCATTCCCAGCATTCTGATCATCCTCTATCTCGGCGCCCTGGTGACCGTCGCCGGGCTCTACGTGTGGCTGACCATGCTGAAAACCGTCCCTGCCCGGATCGCCGCCTCGACCCAATCGCTGCAACCGATCTTCGGCATCGGCGGCGCCATGCTCCTGCTCGGCGAACCGCTGACGCTGCGCTTCGCCGCCGGGGCCGTGCTGGTGCTGTCCGGCATCGCGCTCGCGGTGGTGCCCGGACGCCAAACCTAGGGGACGCCTGGCGCGGGGCAATCGGGTGAGGGCAGGCAAGGCAATCAAGGCTCCGCCGGCAAAGGGCCGCGGGCCCTTTGAACCCGTTCCATTCCGCGGCTGGATCAGCGACCACAGTTGAAAACACCGGCCTTGCTTGCGCCGCAGGCTATCAATCCTGCGATATCGGCA
>CAIYSR010000128.1 GCA_903928895.1 uncultured Rhodospirillales bacterium
GAAGCCAACCGGCGCTGGGGGCGTCGCAACGGAGGACATCACCATGGTCGCTAAGCGCAAGGGCAAACGCCCGACGCAGGGCCGCGAGGACCTGTCGAAGCCCAGCAAATGGCGGTTGCAGCATGGCAACTTCACTGCGCCAGGCTTCGACGCCGATCCCGAGACGGGGGCGGTCGTCGTGCATCGCCGCGCCGTCGATACGCTGGGCGTAATGCTGGCGAATGGCAGCATCACGCACGAGATGCACGATGCGGGACAGCTGCTCCGTGGCCTATTCCGCAGCGCCACGTTCGACAGCATGTCGACGTCGCAGTTGATCCGCGTGGCACGGGATAGCGGCGTCGGACTGTCGGAGCGGCAGATGGAAGCCCGTCGCCGCATCGCCGCTGCCCTTGACGCGCTGGGTGGGCAGGACGGGTCAGCCGCGTCCTGCGCCTGGTTCGTCATCGGATTGGAATATTCGGTGCGGGAGTGGGCGATGCGCCACGGCTGGGCTGGGCGGACGCTGGCACCGGCGGTGGCCAATGGCATCCTGGTCGCCACCCTCACCGTGCTGGCCGGGCACTTCGGCTTGATGCGGCGCCCGGCGGCGGCCTGAACGAGCGACAGGTCAATCCAGAATGTAACAGCGCAACGCCGTTTCTGTTACATTAAACCCTCTCGCGGCGCAAATAACGATCGGGGTATAACAACGACAGGTAGAGGAGGTGGGCCTGAGGCCCACCCACCTCGCCAGCGAGACAGCCCCGCCTTCATCGCCAGGGACATGGTTCCTTCCTAGGCCGGATCGATGCGGGAAGCAAGTGCGCGATAGCCCGCTAGCGTCAGCTCTGAAATATGGTTCGCAGTTTGCACGCACCGCCTCAGCGTGGCGGTTTTCCGCCATTGCAGATCCCTGCGAACTGTTCGCGGTTCGCTCCCCCAACACAGCACGGATGCCCTGATGTCCCTCCCTTGGATGGCCGCGAAGATCGTGCTGCGCCCGGTTGCGGAATTGCGTCCGCACGCCGGCAACGCCCGGCTGCACTCGGCGGACCAGTTGGAGCAGATCAAGGCCAGCATGCTGGCATTCGGCTTCACCAACCCGCTGCTTGTCGATGAGGCTGGCGAACTGATCGCCGGGCACGGCCGGCTCGAAGCCGCGACGGCACTCGGTATCGCCAAGGTGCCGGTGATCGTGCTGCGGCATCTCTCCCCGGCCCAGAAAGACGCTCTCCGCCTGGCCGACAACCGCATCGCCGAGAACGCGACCTGGGACCAGGCGCTGCTGCGCGATGCGCTGGCCGGGCTTCAAGAGGTCGGCGATGTCGACCTGCTGGCGATCGGGTTCTCGCGCGACGAGATCAACGCCATCCTGGCCGCGGCGGAAGAGGCCGTCATCGATGGCAAATCGCCGGATGACCAGGATGATGCCGATCCGGGCGAAACTGGCACTGGTGGCGGCACCTCAGTGGACGGCGGTGATGCCGAGGATCCTGCGGACGCCGAGCCACCGCCGCCGCGTGCGGCGGTAACCCGCCCGGGTGATCTCTGGTTGCTCGGCGAGCATCGCCTGCTCTGCGGGGACTCCACCGACGCCGCCGCCGTGGCGCGGCTGATGGGCGACGACCGCGCCGCCCTGCTGTTCACCTCGCCGCCCTATGGCAACCAGCGCGACTACACCACCGGCGGCATCGGAGACTGGGACGCGCTCATGCGCGGCGTGTGCGGTCATCTTGACGCGGCCATCGCCGCGGACGGCCAGGTCCTCGTCAATCTCGGCCTGATCCATCGCGATGCCGAGTGGCAGCCATACTGGTCCGGCTGGATCGACTGGATGCGCACCACCGGTTGGCGCCGGTTCGGCTGGTATGTCTGGGACCAGGGGCCTGGCCTCCCCGGCGACTGGAACGGACGGCTCGCGCCGTCGTTCGAGTTCGTCTTTCACTTCAACCGAGTTGCACGCCAGGCCAACAAGATCATCCCCTGTCGCTGGGCCGGTCACGTCAACAGCGAAAAGGGCGGGCTGCGGGCCAAGGATGGCACCGTCGGCGAATGGACCCATGCCGGCCAGGGTGTCCAGGACACCCGGATCCCGGACAACGTGCTCCGCATCACTCGGCACAAGGCGCGCGGCATCGAGACCGAGCACCCCGCTGTGTTCCCTGTGAAGCTGCCGGAGTTCCTGATCCAGGCGTTCACCGACGAAGGCAGCCTGGTGTTCGAGCCGTTCGCGGGATCCGGCACGACCATCCTGGCCGGGCAACGCACTGGCCGGCCGGTGCGGGCGATCGAACTGGCGCCGGCCTACGTGGACCTGGCCATTGCCCGGTTCCGTTCGCTGCATCCCAATCTGGCGGTGACGCTGGACGGCGACGGTCGAAGTTATGACGCCATCGGCGCGGCACGTGGCGTGACGGAGATCGCCGATGCAGCTTGATCTCGCCGTCATAGCGATGCCCACGGCGTCGTTGGTGCCGTATGCCGCCAACGCACGGACGCATTCGGATGCCCAGGTGGCGCAGATTGCCGCCTCGATTGCCGAGTTCGGCTTCGTGAACCCGGTCCTGGTGGACGCCGCCGGGGTGCTTGTCGCCGGCCATGGCCGGGTGATGGCGGCGAAGCGGCTGGGCCTGGCTACGGTGCCGGCCATCCGACTGGCGCATCTGAGCGAGGCCCAGGCTCGGGCGCTGCGTCTGGCCGACAACCAGATCGCCCTCAATTCCGGGTGGGATGAGGCGCTGCTGGCAGCCGAACTTGCCCGCATCCGCGACGATGGCGCCATCGATCTCGACGTGCTCGGCTTCTCGCCGCTCGAACTCGACGAGCTGCTCGCCGCCGCGGACGACGAGGGCGATGCCGACGAGGTGCCGCCAGTACCGGAAACGCTGGTCTCCAAGACCGGCGACCTGTGGCGCTGCGGCGACCACCGCGTGCTGTGCGGCGACGCCACCAACCTGGCCGACGTGCAGCGCGCGCTCGGCGCCGATCGGTTGGCGGACATGGGGTGGATCGATCCACCCTATAATGTTGCGTATGAGGGAGGAACGGCGGCGAAGATGACCATCGCCAACGATGCCCTCGGCGGTGGCTTCATCGACTTCCTGCGGCCGGCGTTCACCAATCTGCTCGCGGTGACCAAGGGTGCCAGTTACATCTGCATGTCCTCATCGGAATGGCCGACGCTGCACCGCGCCTGGCAGGAAGCCGGCGGCAAATGGTCCAGCACCATCATCTGGGCCAAGAACACCTTCGCCCTCGGGCGCGCAGACTACCATCAGCAGTTTGAGGCCATGCTCTACGGCTGGAAGGCGGGCAGCCAACACTACTGGTGCGGCGCCCGCGACCAGGGGAACGTCTGGCATTTCGACAAGCCGGCCCGCAACGACCTGCACCCGACGATGAAACCGGTGGCCCTGGTCGAGCGCGCCATCCGCAACAGCAGCAAGCAGCGCGATACCGTGTTGGATCTGTTCGGTGGCTCTGGCACGACGATGATCGCGGCGGAACGCACTGGGCGCCAGGCGGTGCTGCTGGAGATCGACCCCCGCTATGTCGACGTCATCGTGCGGCGGTGGCAGGAGACGGCTGGGCAGAACGCGATCCTCGACGGCGACGGCCAATCTTTTGCTGACGCTATGGCAATTCGGGGTGTGCCGGCGGCATCATAACGTGCAACATGGCGTCTCCAGGATCGGAGAGCGGCGATGCCGGACAAAGACCCCGAGAAGATGGTCATGGCGACGGCTAAGGCGATGGCCCTCGCGGACGTCAAGGCCGGCACTCCCCGGGTCGTGAAGCTTTACGTCGACGATGCCAGGCTGGTGCTCATCGACACGCTCTCTGCGGCGAAGCGGCAGGGGTGGGAAGTCTCGGAATTGCTGGCGGCATTGCATCGGCCAAAGGCCGACAAGAAGAGGGGTGAGACTGTGGCCCCACCCCCGCCTCCAGCCAGATAGCCGAGCTTCGATCAGTCGGCGATCTGGTAGATCGAGTAGGCCCCCTTCGCGCCCTCCTTGTTGGGCCCGACCATCCGAACTTTCTCAAGGGTCTCGACCTTGATGCCCTTCTTCTTCAGTCCGGCCAGGAATCCGCGAACCGTGTGATACGCCCAGTTGGTCGCCTCCGCGATCTGCACGACCGTGGCGCCTTCGGCGCGGCGGAGGAGGGCGACGACCGCCTCCTGCTTGGTCCCCTCGCGCGGCTTGCGCGGGGCGTTGATGTCCCGCGGTGCCTTCTCGGCGAGCAGGGCGCGGAGCGTTTCCATCGGCGCCTCGAGGGCTGCGATGATGTCGGTGTCGCGGTTGTCCTGGTCATCCCAGGCGGCGAGCACTGCGGCGGCGGCGGTGCGGAGGTTGGCCCGCGGCGTGGGCGCGACCGTGGCGGCGTCGAGGGCGTCGGCGATCGCGGCGGCTTCCTTGGCCACTGCGGCGTCCGAAGCCGCGTGTGGCGCCGTGTTGGCGTCCGTGGCGGGGACGGGAGGGTTGCGGTCGATGGCGCGGAAGCCGGCATCGGTCAAGGCCAGCGTGGTCAGCATCAGGCCGGTGGCGCTGTCCTCGATCAGGGTCGAGGCGTCGCCGAGGCGGTAGTCGCCCAGGGTTTCGGCGATCAGGCCATCACGCAGCAGGGCGTCGATCATCTTGTGGCGACCACCGGTCGGCAGTTTGCGGTGGAATTGGAGGCGGTGGTCCGGCCGCTCGGCGGCGCGGGTCAGGACGATCATGGCGGCGGGGGAAAGGCTCATCTTCGTGCTCCGTGGTGCGGCGCCCGACCATCGGGCGCCTGCTACCACCCCGAGCCCCACCAGCGGTCTGGTCGGGGCGAGAGCCTTGGGTGTCCCCTTGGCGTGATGGACCATTCGCGCTGCGGGCGACTGGAGCCAAGAGTATAACGCATTGGAATTGCATCAATCTTCGCGTTGACGAGAGCGGCGGGAGGTCGCCGCCATGCCGGAACTGACCCCCTCCACCCGCGAGGCAGCGCGGCGCATCGGCGTCACCGAGACCGCCCTGCGCAAGGCCGCCACCAAGGGTCGGATCGAGCGCGAGCCGGACGGCCAGTGGGACGTCGAGAAGACCCGCCGCCGCATGGTCGAGACCGCCGATCCAGTACGTTCGCCCCTGGCGGGCGGTGGTATGGGTGGCTCGATGTCGGGTGATGCCACGCCCTACGCTCGGCTCAAGGTCGCCCAGCTGGCGCTGAAAGTCGAAGCCCAGCGGATGGCGCTGGACGAGGACAAGGGTCGGCTGCTCGATGCCCAGACCGCCAACGCCGCGATCGACGAGATCGCCGGCGCCATGCGCGACGCCTTGCTGAACTGGCCCGCCCGGGTCTCCGGCCTCATCGCCGCCGACCTCGGGGCCGATCCACACCTGGTGCAGACTGTGCTGCAGCAGCACATCACCGATCTGTTGACGGAGGCGGCCAATCGCTTCGATCCCCCTGGCATCGGAGGTAGGGGCGCGGACGGCTGACCACGTCCGGCGTCGTGCCGGCGCGATGCTCCGCCCGCCACCGCAACTCACCGTCAGCCAGTGGGCCGAGCAACACCGCATGCTCGGGACTCGCGCCTCGTCGGAGCCGGGCCCATGGCGCACGGCCCGGACACCCTATCTGCGCGACGTAATGGACGCCCTTTCGGCAGTGAACCCCGTCCGCCGCGTCGTCTTCATGAAGGGGGCGCAGGTGGGCGCCCCGCTGGCGATCGACACCCCGATCCCGACCGTCGAGGGTTGGGCGACGATGGGCGCCCTGCTGGTTGGCGACACGATCTTCGATGAGACCGGTGCGCCATGTGTTGTGACCGGAGTGTCCCCGGTCATGATCGGCCGCCCCTGTTTCGCGATCACATTCGACGATGGCGAACGCATCGTCTGTGATGGCCAGCATCGGTGGCCGGTCCGGGACTTTACCGATGGCGAGCGCCCCAAGGAGCGGGTTCTCCGCACTGATGAGATGATCGGCCGCGTCCAGATCGGCAGCGGCCCGCGATATCGCTACGCCATCGACTGCTGTGCCCCGGTGGAATTGCCGGAGCAGGATCTGATCATCCATCCCTATGTCCTGGGGGTGTGGCTCGGCGATGGCTCGTCGACCATGAACCACATCTCGATCCACGAGGACGATGGGGAACTGGCTGACCATCTGAATGACTGTGGCGTGACCGCAGAGTTCCGGCTGCCTCATTGGCGGGTCGGGCGTTGCGCCAACATCGTGATCGATCCGACCTTCCGACTGATCAATGACGGCGGGACGCCGGCCACCATCCAGCACCGATCTCGCTTCACCGCCCGGCTCGGCATGCTGAACCTGCTCAACAACAAGCACATTCCAGCCGCGTATCTGCGCGGCAATCGACAGCAGCGGCTCGAGTTGATCCGCGGATTGATGGACACGGACGGCACGATCTCACCGGACGGCAAACGCTGCGAGTTCTGCAACGGCAATCCCGGCATCATTGAGGGCATTGTCGAACTGTTGCGGAGCCTCGGCTACAAACCGGCGATCTACGAGATGGCCTCTCGCCGGAAGGTGATCGGCGGCACCGAGCGGACGTCGCTTGGGTACTGGCGCGTGTCGTGGACCGGATATAGCGAGGAGCCGATGTTCCGGCTCTCGCGGAAGGTCGCCCGCATGCGGTCGATCGAGAAGGGGCGTCCCTACAAGAGCCGGCGCCGGCGCATCGTAAGCATCGAACCAGCCGAGAGCGTGCCAGTCCGGTGCATCTCGGTGGACTCCCCGAACCACCTCTACCTCTGCGGCGAAGGCTGGATCCCGACCCACAACACCGAGAGCGGCAATTGTTGGCTGGGCTACATCATGCATCACGTGCCGGCCCCGGTGCTGGCGGTGCAGCCGACAGTGGAACTGGCCAAGCGCTTCAGCCGGCAACGGATCGACCCACTGTTGCAGGAGACCCCGGCGTTGCGGGAGCGGGTGGCACCGGCGCGGTCGCGCGATGCCGGCAACACCATGCTGTCCAAGGAGTTCCCGGGCGGGATCCTGGTGTTGACCGGGGCCAATTCGGCGGTGGGTTTGCGCTCGATGACGGCGCGGTTTCTGTTCCTAGACGAGGTCGATGCCTATCCCGGCGACGTCGAAGGCGAAGGCGATCCGATTGCCCTGGCTGAGGCGCGGGCGCGCACCTTCGGCTGGCGGCGCAAGGCGTTCCTGGTTTCGACGCCGACGATCGCCGGGCGCAGCCGGATCGAGCGCGAGTATCAGGCGAGCGACCAGCGGCGGTTCTTCGTGCCGTGCCCGATTTGCCAGGCGATGCAGTGGCTGCGGTTCGAACGGCTGATCTGGGAGAAGGGCGTTCCCACCAGCGTCGCCTATCACTGCGAAGGCTGTGACCAGCCGATCGGCGAGCATCACAAGACGGCGATGCTGGCGGGCGGCGAATGGCGGGCGACAGCGCAGTCGCAGGACCCGTTCACGGTCGGCTTCCACATCTCGGCATTGTATTCGCCGGTGGGCTGGCTGTCCTGGGAGCAGATCGCGCGGGACTGGGAGGCGGCGCAGGGCAAGCCGGAGGATCTGAAGACCTTCCGCAACACCGTGCTGGGGGAGACCTGGCAGGAGCGCGGCGAGGCGCCGGATTGGGAACGCCTGGTCGAACGGCGCGAGGATTTTGCCCTCGGGGTGGTGCCGACATCGGCGTTGGTGCTGACCGCCGGCGTCGACGTGCAGGACGACCGGATCGAGTGCGATGTCTGGGGCTGGGCCGGGGGTTTCACCTCGTGGCTGATTGATCACATCGTCATCCCCGGCAGTCCGCGGGAACGCGGCCCATGGGAGGAACTGGCGAAACTGCTCGCGCGGGACTGGCCGCGGACGTCCGGTGGGGCGATGCGCATCGCCAAGGTCTGCGTCGATACTGGAGGGCGCGACACCGCCTCGGTCTATGGCCATCTCCGCCATTTGCGGGATCCGCGGATTGCGCCGACCAAAGGTGTCGATGGCTGGAACCGGGCGCAGCCGGTGCAGGGGCCGACGTTGGTCGATGCCCTGGTCAACGGACAGAAGCTGCGGCGCGGCTTGAAGCTCTGGACGGTGTCGGTCTCGACCTGGAAGGCCGACCTGTATCGCCGGCTGTGGCTCGGGCGCGGCGACGTCGAGGATTTCCCGGTGGGCTGGGTGCATCTGCCCCGCGGCATCGAGATCGAGTGGGTGAAGCAGCTGGTCGCCGAGCAGCTGCGCACGACCAAGGACAAGCGCGGCTTCACCAGGCAGGAATGGGCCAAGCTGCGGGAGCGGAACGAGGCGCTGGATTGTGCCGTGCTGGCGCGCGCGGCGTTGTGGCTGTTGGGGGCCGATCGCTATGGCGACCGCTACTGGCAGCGCCTGCAAACCGAGATTGCCGACGCGCCGGTGCTGACGCCGGTGCCGGCCAATACTGCCAGTGCCGCGGTGCCGGAACCATCGGCCACACCAATCGCAGCTCGGCTGAATGAACAGTCGATGCGGCCGCGCTCCTGGCTCGGCCAGCGCGGCGGCTGGCTTCGCTGAGGATTGACCATGAACCCTGACGTCCTGACCTGGGCCCTGGCGCAACCCGCCGTCAATCGCTGGCGTGCCCTGGCCGAGGCCTACACCGCCGGCACCACGCGGGTGACCTACGAGGGTCGCACCATCCAATACCGTGGCCTCGACGAGATCAGCCGTGCCCTGGCGGTCGGCTACGCCACCGAGAACAGCACCACGCGCCGCCCGTCCACCACCTTCGCCAGTTTCACGAGGCCCGAATGACCCAGGACATCACATGGTCCCTGCCAGCGCTCGCCGGCGCGCTCGCCGTGCCCGACGAGGCCTTCCGTGCCTTTACCCACCTCCAGGGCCTCGGCTGGAACGCCCGCTTGTCGCTGCCGCAAGCCGCCACGTTGGCCATCGCCTGGCAGGACGCGGCCGGCGGCACCGCGACCGGGCCGGTGTCGGACGCGGTCACCGGCCTGTTTGCCGCCCTCACCACCGCGCTGGGCGCTGCGCCGCCCGCATGATCAACCGTCTCCGATCGGCGTGGCATGCGCTCCGTGGCTATGCCGCGGCCGGCGATCTGCGTGCTTCGGTGTGGGCGCCGTCCGGTGGCAGCGCCACCGCCGAGGTGGCGGGTGCCGCGGCCACGGTGTCCCGCCGCGCGCGCGACGCCGTGCGCAACGATCCCTACGCCACCCGCATTGTCGATCTGTGGACCGGCAACGCCGTCGGTGCCGGCATCACCACTCGCTGGCCCGACGCCGCCCATGCCGATGCCTGGCGTCGATGGTCGGACAGCACCTCCTGCGATGCCGAACGCCGGCTCGACCTCTACGGCTTGCAGGCGCTGGCCATGCGGGCGGTGGTGGAGAGCGGAGAATGCTTCATCAGGCTGCTGCCGGCCGAGATCACCCCCACCAACCCGATCGGCCTGCGGCTCCAGGTGCTGGAGAGCGATCATCTCGACACCACCCGCACCGGATTGCTTGACGGTCTCGCCACTCTGCAAGGCATCGGGCTCGATGACGCTGGGGCGCCGGAGATCTACTGGCTGTATCCGCGGCATCCCGGCAATTGGTGGCCGGGCATGCCGGCTGCCTATGCGAGCGAGCCGATCGCGGCGCGCGATGTGCTGCATCTCTACCGCAAGCGCCGGCCGGGCCAGTTGCGCGACGTCTCCTGGCTCGCCCCGGTGCTGACAAGGTTGCGTGATCTCGGCGACTACGAGGCGGCGCTGTTGATGAAGGCCAAGATCGAGGCCTGCCTGGCCGCCATCGTCACCGAGGAAGGCGATGAGGCGATGACTGGAACGGCCGCCAATTTGCTGCGCGATGCCCAGGGCCGCGCCATCGAGGCGTTCGAGCCGGGCATGATCCTGTATCGTCGGGGCTCCGGCAGCGTCGAGGTGGTGAACCCATCCGGCGGCGGCAGCCACGCCGCCTTCGCCCGGCGCACCCTCGAGGCCGCCGCCGTCGGTGCTGGCCTGACCTACGACCAGGTTTCCGGCGATCTGACCCAGGCCAACTACTCCAGCCTGCGGGCGGGGAAGATCGAGTTCCGCCGGCTCTGCGAGCAGGTGCAGTACGGCATGCTGATCCCAATGCTGGTGCGGCCCATCGCCGAGCGTTTTCATGCCCACGGTGCCCTGCTCGGGTTGTGGGGCGCGGACATGCCGAGCGATGTCAGCCACGTGCCGCCGGCGCACGAGATGATCGACCCGCTGAAGGACACCAGCGCCCTGATTGCGCAAGTTCGCGCTGGCTTCGTGCCCCAGGCCGAGGCGGTCGGCTCGTTCGGCTACGACTTCCGCCAGGTGGTGGAAGACATCCGCAAGGCCAATGCCGAGATCGATGCCGCCGGCATTGCGCTCGATACCGATCCCCGCCGCGTCGCCAAATCCGGCGCCGCCCAGGACGCGGCCCAGATTGCCGCGGTGGAAATCGCCGCCACGGGTGCTGCAATGCCCCAACGTCCCAGCCAGGATCAAACACCATGAGTTACGGCTACGATCCCGTCGAGGACCTGCTCAAGGTCACCAGCATCCAGAAGAAGTGGCGCGACGGCTTTGCCACGGCTGCGCTCGACAGCCGCAAATGGACCAGCCAGGTCGCTGGCGGCGGCGCCATCACGGTCAATAGCGGTGCACTCACGCTGGCCAGTGGTGCCAACGCCAACGACGAGACCTGGATGCTGTCGACCGAGACCTTCTCGGTGCCGTTCCGCGTCTC
>CAIYSR010000129.1 GCA_903928895.1 uncultured Rhodospirillales bacterium
AGTTCACCGGGCGCACGGGCTGAGAGGGCAGGATGATAGCGGCCCAGGAGAGGAAATCCAGCACCCGGCGGGTGTAGGGGTAATCGGAGATGAAGACATCGGCGCGGCCGGAGAGCAGTGCGTCCTCGCGCGAGTCGGGCGCGGAGATGACCAGGAGTTCGGCCTGGCGCAGGGTGCTGCGCATCAGCGGCTCCATGAATGTGCCGGCCTGGACCGCGACGACACGGCCGCGGATGTCGATATCGGACCAGCCGGCGATGGGCGAGCGGTCCTTGATGACGACGGCGACGACATCGGAGCGCAGATAGGGGGCGGTGAAGCTGACCTTGGCGGCGCGCTCGGGGGTGATGCCGACGCCGAACATGGCGATGTCGCATTTGCGATCGGCAAGATCGGCGGTGAAGCGGACGAAGGAGGTTTCGACGAAGACCGGTCGAACGCCCAGATCATTGGCGAAGGCGCGGGCGAGTTCGATGTCGATGCCGGTGAGGGTGCCGCTGCGCGGATCGCGGAAGGTGATGCCGTAGTAGTCGGGCCAGATGCAGATATTGAGCTGGCCGGCCGCGTTGATAGCGCCAAGGGTGTCGGCGCAGGCGGCACCCGAGAGCGCAGATAAGACAAGCAAGGCGCAGGCTAATCGGTGCCATGATGCGCGAAGGACGGTAGAAACGGACAGTAGAACGGTGCTGGATGCCATCGCTTTGGCCTCCTTTGTCGAATTGTAAATAATTGTCAACCGCCTGCTCGCACGCCAGATACTTTAATTACATATGTTCCGGACGAAACGCAAATGGTTATGATTTTGGACGATGCTGCGGACCAATGTCCGTGGGAGCGCCGCGGCTGCGGATGCGTCCGCTGCGCGGCGGGCATGTGCGGCGAGGCGGCGGCGGCTCTGGCCGGGGTGCGGCGGTCGGGGATAAATTCGGGGGACGCGCCGCCCGGGTGGGGTGGACAGGGGAGCACAGCATGACCAACCGGCCTGATCCGTATCCGCATTTCATTGCCGCCGCTGCCGGCGTGGCCGCCGGTCCGCAGCCGGCGGCGAGTCTCGCCGCGCTTGTTGCCGCGCTGCGCGGCGCGATCGGGCACAAGCTCTTCACCGTGCTGGCGGTGAACCTCGCGGCCAACGAGACCCAGCGCTACTATTCCAACATGCCGGACGCCTATCCGGTGGGCGGCACCAAGCCGATCCTGCGTGACAACCAGGGCATGATGGATGTGATTTTCGCCGGCAAGTGCCGGATCAACCATGATTATGCCGAGCTGAGCGCGGCGTTTTTCGACCATGAACTGATCCGTTCGCTGGGCTGCGAAAGCTCGATCAACGTGCCGGTGCGCTGGAACGGGACGACGCTCGGGATGCTCAATATCCTGCATGAGAGCGGGTATTACAGTGCCGCGGATATTCCGACCTTGAACGTGTTCGGGGCGCTCGCGGTGCCGACGCTGCTTGAAATCATCCGGACCTGGTGAGCGGCATGACCCTGGGAGTCGGCGGCTCGACGATCGAGGCTGAACTGGGGCGGATCGCCTCGTGGCGGGACAGTGCGGTGGCGATCGGGGAGCCCGAATTGCGCGCCCGGATCGCACGCGTGCAGGCGGGAATGCGCGCGAAGGGGGTGCAGGCGCTCTACCTCGATGCCTCCACCAGCACGTTCTACTTCACCGGGTTGCGGTTGCGCGGTTCGGAGCGGTTGCATGGCGTGCTGATCCCGGCCGACGGGGAGATCACGTATCTGACGCCGGTGTTCGAGGAGGCCAAGCTGCGCACCATGATCACGCTGGAGGGCGCGGTCCGGGGCTGGCAGGAGCATGAGGACCCGACCGCGCTGGTGGTCGAGACTGTGCGCGGGATGGGGTACGACGCGGGGACCATTGCGGTCGATCCGGCGACGCCGTTTTTCACCTTCGACGGGCTGCGCCGGGCCGGGAACCGGTATGATTTCGTCAATGCCAACGAGGTGATCGCACCTTGCCGGATGCGCAAGACGCCGGCCGAGATCGCGCTGATCAAGCAGGCGATGGCGATGACCCTGGAGGTGCACAAGGCGACCGCGCGCATCCTGCGGGTGGGGATCACCACCACCGAGGTGGAGGATTTCATCAAGGCCGCGCATCAGCGGATCGGGATGGACCCGGCGTTCACCTTCTGCATCGTGCTGTTCGGCGAGCCCACCGCGTATCCGCATGGGGTGCCGTACGCGCAGACGCTGAAGGAGGGGGACATGGTGCTGATCGATATCGGCGCGACCTTGCATGGCTACCAGTCCGACATCACACGCTCCTATGTGTTCGGGCAGGGGACGGCGCGGCAGCGGGAGGTGTGGAACATCGAGCAGGCCGCGTGCCAGGCGGTGTTCGAGGCGGCGCGGCTCGGTGCGCCCTGCGAGGCGCTGGACGCGGCGGCCCGTGGCGTGATCGAGGCGGCCGGGTTCGGCAAGGATTATGCGCTGCCCGGTCTGCCGCACCGGACCGGGCATGGGCTCGGGCTCGATGTGCATGAGGAGCCTTATATCGTGCGGGGCAACGGCACGCCGCTGGAGGTGGGGATGTGTTTCTCCAACGAGCCGACGATCTGCATCTACGGCGAGTTCGGGGTGCGGCTGGAGGATCATATCTACATGGCCGAGGACGGGGCGCACTGGTTCACGACGCCGGCTCTGTCGTTTGATGATCCGTTCGCGGTGGGGGGCTGAGGGCGGCCGCCAGGAAGGAAGCGCTTCTTTTTTTGGAAAAAAAGAAGCAAAAAAACTTCACCCATGGCTTCGCCGCAGGTGGCACGACCGACTCCCATGGATGAAAGTTTTTTGTTTCTTTTTTTCAAAAAAGAAGCGCTTGCCTTCACCGATCCCGGAACGGCCAACAGGCCCTGAGACTTCCCCGCGCGCGTGGCGTGGGGTAAGGCTGCGGGCAACAAACGGGAGGTTCGAACATGGCGCGTTTTGCAGGCCAGGTCGCGGTGGTGACGGGCGGGGTGTCCGGTATCGGCTTCGCGGTGGCGCAGCGGCTGGTGGCCGAGGGGGCGCGGCTGGCGGTGTGGGATGTCAATGCTGGCGCGCTGGCCGATGCGTCGGCGCGGCTGGGCACGCAGGTGCACACGGTGGCGCTGGATCTTGCCGATGCCGATGCGGTGCAGGCGGCGGCGGATGGGACGGCGCAGGCGCTCGGCAAGATCGACGTTCTGGTGGCCTCGGCTGGGATCACCGGGCCGAACGGGCCGGCCTGGGAGTATCCGGTCGATGCCTGGAAGCGGGTGATGGATGTCAACGTCAACGGCGTGTTCTACTGCAACCGCGCCGTGGTGCCGCATATGCTGGCCGGCGGCTACGGGCGGATCGTCAATATCGCTTCGGTCGCGGGCAAGGAGGGCAACCCCAATGCCTCCGCCTATTCGACCTCCAAGGCCGCGGTGATCGGGCTCACCAAGTCGATCGGCAAGGAGCTCGCCAAGTCCAATGTGCGGGTGAACTGCGTGACGCCGGCGGCGGTGCGGACGCCGATTTTCGATCAAATGACGCAGGAGCATATCGATTTCATGCTCTCGAAAATCCCGATCGGGCGGTTCGGCACGGTCGATGAGGTTGCGTCGTTGATTTGCTGGCTGGCGAGTGGCGAGGCGAGTTTCTCGACCGGCGCCGTGTTTGATGTCTCTGGCGGAAGGGCCACCTACTGATGACCACCATGAACCATCGCGTCGTCCTGGCCTCGCGGCCGCAGGGCGGGATTTCGCCGGCCAATTTTCGGCTGGAAGCGGTGCCGGTGCCCGAGGTCGGGCCGGGCGAGGTGTTGGTGCGGGTGCGGTTTTTGTCGCTCGATCCGTACATGCGGATGAAGATGAACGACGTGAAGTCCTATACGCCGCCGCAGGTGCTCGATGAGGTGATGGTGGGCGGCACGGTGGGGGAGGTGGTCGCTTCCAACAATCCGCGGTTTGCGCCGGGCGATGCGGTCGCCGGCGGTGGCGGCTGGCAGGAGTTCCACTTGTCCGATGGCAAGGCGCTGCGCAAGGTTGATCGGTCGTTGCCGCTGGAGGCTTATCTTGGGCCGGCGGGGATGCCCGGCGTGACGGCATGGCACGGGATTTTCAACATCATCGCGCCCAAGGCGGGCGAGACGGTGCTGATTTCGGCCGCCGCCGGCGCTGTGGGCAGTGTTGCCGGCCAGCTTGTCAAATCGGTCGGTGCGCGGGCCGTGGGCGTCGCCGGCGGGCCGGACAAATGCCGCCATGCGGTCGAGGTGTTGGGCTATGACGCCTGCATCGACTATCGGGCGGACCTTGCGGGGCAGATGGCCAAGGCGGTGCCGAACGGGATCGACGGGATTTTCGAGAATGTCGGCGGCGCCGTGATGGATGCGGCGCTGAAGCATATCAACGTGTTCGGGCGGATCGCGCTGTGCGGCCTGGTTTCCGGCGGCTACAACGCCGAGCCAATGCCGATCCGCGATGCCACCGTGCTGCTGACGCAGCGGGTGATGCTGCGCGGCTTCATCCTGTCGGATCATCTCGATGTGTTCCCGCGCGCGCTGGCCGACCTCGGTGCCCGCGTTGCCTCCGGGCATCTCAAGTGGCACCGCACGGTGGCCAAGGGGATCGCTGCCGCCCCGGAGGCCTTCATCGGGATGCTGGGCGGCGCCAATCTCGGCAAGCAACTTGTCGATCTCGGGTAGGAGAATTCCATCATGTCAGCCGATCTCGCCGTATTGGGCGAACAACTCACCTCGCTGCTGAAGCTGCGCAATGGCCCGTTCGGCATGAAGATGTTTGCCGAGAAGGCCGAAATGGAGGCCATCCCCCGCCTGCGCCGGCCCAAGGCGGTCCATACCATGGACCAGATCGTCGCCCAGGCGGCGCGGCTCGGCTGGACCGTGGGGATCACGGCCGATGACCTCGTCGGCGCCCAATGCCGCGCCGTCGTCGGGCTCGGCAATGCCAAAGACCCGAAATGGCAGTCCGGCCAGCACATGGTCGGCGTGTGGTTCTCCACCCCTGAGGACGCGGGCGCCCACCAGGCGGCGATGCAGTGCGTGCCGGATGGGCTCTACGAGGCGCTGGTGGTCTCGCCGCTGGCCTCCCAGCGCCTGGCCGAGCCGGATATCGTGCTGTTCTACGCCACGCCGGGCGCAATGATGTATTTCATCAACGGGCTGCAATGGGCCGGCTATAAGCGGTTCGACTGGTCCGTGGTGGGCGAAAGCTCGTGCGCGGACAGCTGGGGCCGGGCACTGGCGACGCGGACCCCGTCGCTGTCCATCCCGTGTTTCGCCGAGCGACGCTACGGCGGGGTGCTGGACGACGAGATGCTGATGGCGCTGCCGCCGTCCTACATCGCCCAGGCGGTGGCCGGGATGCAGGCGCTGGGCAAGAACGGGTTGCGCTACCCCTTCCCGCAATACGGCATCCAGCAGGACGTGCGCGACGGCATGGCGGCGAGCTATCCGGACCGCAAGCGGTAGGCTAGGTCGCCCTCAGCGCACCCCGGAGGGCCAGAGCACCACGCGCAGGGTTTGCAGCAGGATCACGAAGTCGAACAGGATCGAGAAGTTCTTCACGTAATAGAGGTCGTAGCTCAGCTTCGAGCGGGCATCGTCGACCGAGGCGCCGTAGGGGTAGTTGATTTGCGCCCAGCCGGTGAGGCCGGCCTTGACCATGTGGCGCTCGTTGTAGAGCGGGATCTGGCTGACCAGTTCGGCGACGAATTCCGGGCGTTCCGGCCGCGGGCCGACGAAGCTCATGTCGCCCTTGAGGATGTTGATCAGCTGGGGCAGCTCGTCGATCCGCGAGCGCCGCAGGAATCGGCCGACCGCGGTGATACGGTCATCGTTTTTGCGCGCCCAGACCGCACCGCCCTTTTCCGCGTCGACCCGCATGGTGCGCAGTTTCATGATCTGGAACGGCTGACCGTCCAGGGTCACCCGGGTTTGCCGATAGAGGACCGCGCCGGGGCCCTCGAGCCGGATCGCCAGCATCGCCAATGCCAGGAAGGGCGACATCAGAGCGAGCACCAGGGCGCTGACCCCGAGGTCGAACACACGCTTGAGCACGCGGTCGATCACGTTGAAGTGGAACCCGTCGGAATACAGCAGCCAGCTCAGCTCCATCCGCTTGAGGTCGATCCGGCGGATCTCCTGCTCGATGAAGGCGAGGTACTGGACCATCGGGAAGCCCGCCCTTTTGCAGGCGAGCAGGCGCTCGAGGTCCATGCCGCGGCGCTCGTCCGGCGCCACCACGATCTGGTCGGCGTCCGAGGCGCGGGCCGCCTGGAGCACCGAGAGTCCCTCGACCACGCGCACCCTGGTATCCTCCTGCAGGCGCGGATCGAGCGCCCCGAGGGCGGGGTCGTGCAGGAAGACGATGGTGTCATGCAGCCGGCTGCCTTCCTTGCCGAGCATGTGCAGCAGCTCCCAGGCGCGGGCGCCGGCGCCGATCACCAGGAGATGGCGGTGCAGCACGCCGCGGCGGACCAGAAGGCGGAACACACCGCGCGCGAGCATGGCGGCGATCACGAACAGTGTTTCGGCCACGGCGGCCTGGGTGGTGGTCTTGTTCCAGTCGAACGCGCGCGCTGTGGGCCAGCCGATGAGGCCGTCGAGAATCAGGGTTGAGATCACCGCGACGATCACGCCCATGCCGACCACCAGCGGCACACGCCCCAGGGCGCGACGCAGTTCGATCATCGCATCGCGGCGGTATAGCCCCATGGCAAACAGCAGCAGCAGATTCGCCGGCGGAAACAGCGTGAACTCGGCGACATTGGGGATGAAGCCGCCCCGTGCCCCGAGCCAGAGCGCCACCGGGGTGACCGCGGCGACGGTCAGCAGATCGAGAACGAACAGCACTTTGCCGGACGACAGGCCGGACAAGCGCGTGCGGTTCGGTACGGCGTCGGCGGAGGAAGCCATTGCGAGGGAAGTCATGTCATCCACTCTAGCGGTCCAACTCTCCGGTATCGTGAGCGCGCTGCCCACGCTTAACGAAAGTCACGTTATCACTCAAAACGATAGGCAGGGAGTGAATTTTCGTCGTGCAGCTCAGAACAGGCCAGTGATGGCGCCATCCTGCAGCAGTGTCATCCCCTCGGCGGCGGGAATCCGGGGCAGGCCGGGCATGGTCATGATGTCGCCGGCGATCGCGACGACGAAACCGGCGCCGGCGGAGAGGCGAACATCGCGGACGGGCAGGATATGGCCCTCCGGCGCGCCGAGCAGCGTCGGGTCGGCGGAGAAGCTGTACTGGGTCTTGGCGACGCAAATCGGCGCATCGGCGAAACCGGCCTTCTCGTAGGAGGCGAGCTTGCGCGCGGCGGCCGGGGCGAGATCGATGTCCGCGGCGCGGTAGATTTCGCGGGCGATGGTGCGCAGCTTGTCCGCGAGCTTCATCTCCGACGGGTAGAGCGGCTTGAAGGCGGCCGTGCCGGCGGCGATCTCGGCCCGCACGACACGCCCGAGTTCCAGCGCCCCCTTCGAGCCGTCGCCCCAATGCGTGCAGACGCAGACCCGGGTGCCGAGCGCGGCCAGCGCCTGCACCACGACGTCGATCTCGGCGTCGGTGTCGGTGGTAAAGCGGTTGAGACCGACCACAACCGGGATGCCGAATTTGCGCATGTTCTCGACATGACGCAGCACGTTGACGACGCCGCGCCGCACCGCGGCGGCGTCCTCGCGGCCGAGATCGGGCTTGGCCACGCCGCCGTTCATCTTGAGCGCGCGCACCGTCGCCACCACCACGGCACAGGACGGCGCGAGGCCGCCAAGCCTGCACTTGATGTCGAGGAACTTCTCGCCGCCGAGATCGGCGCCGAAGCCGGCCTCGGTCACCACCACATCGGCGAGTTTCAGGGCGAGCCGGGTCGCGATCAGGGAGTTGCAGCCATGGGCAATGTTGGCGAAGGGGCCGCCGTGGACGAGGGCGGGATTGCCCTCCAGGGTCTGCACCAGGTTGGGTTGCAGCGCATCGCGCAGCAGGGCGGCCATGGCGCCGTCGGCCTTGAGTTCGGCGGCGGTGACGAAGCTGCCGTCGCGCCGCGCCCCCACCACCATGCGGCCGAGCCGGGCCTTGAGGTCATCGAGGTCGCGCGCCAGGCAGAACACGGCCATGACTTCGGAGGCCACCGTGATGTCGAACCCGTCCTCGCGCGGCGGGCCGGAGGTAAGGCCGCCCAGCCCGTTGACGATGCTGCGCAACGCCCGGTCGTTCATATCCAGCACCCGCCGCCACGTCACCCGACGAGGGTCGAGGCCGAGGCTGTTGCCCCAGTACATGTGGTTGTCGACCATCGCCGCGAGCAGGTTGTTGGCCGAGGTGATGGCGTGGAAATCGCCGGTGAAATGCAGGTTGATGTCTTCCATCGGCACCACCTGGGCATAGCCGCCGCCGGTGGCGCCGCCCTTCACCCCGAAGCAGGGCCCGAGGCTCGGCTCGCGCAGCGCGATCATCGTCTTGGTGCCCAGCGCAGTGAGCGCATCGGCCAGCCCGACGGTGGTCGTGGTCTTGCCCTCGCCCGCCGGCGTCGGGTTGATCCCGGTGACCAGCACCAGCGCGCCATCGGGCCGATCCTGCACCGAGCGGATGAAGTCGAAGTCGATCTTGGCCTTGTACTTGCCGTAGGGGCTCAGCGCGCTGTCGGGGATTCCCGCCTTCGCCGCGATCGCCCCGATCGGCTGGAGGGTGTGGAGATGGGCGATTTCCTGGTCGGTGGCCATGTTCTTGCGCTCCCTCGGGGTCCGTCAGGCGGCCTTCTGGCCCGGCATGCGGTTCCTTATGCCCATCTCGATCAAGGCCTCGTCAACCGCCACGACAAAGTTCTTCATATCGTCCGGCCCGATCGCGCCGATGCAGCCGACGCGGAAGCTCGGCTGCGGCGTGTTGTAGAAGTTGCTGATCAGGAAGCCGCGCCGCTTCAGCGCGTCGACAAACCCCTGCAACGACCACGCCGGATCGGCCGGCGCATGGATGTTCATCACCACCGGCCCCTGCATCTCGCGCGCCAGATACGGTACCAGCCCGATCGCGATCGCCCCGTCATACAGCGCGTCTGCATTGGCCCGATATCGCGCCAGCCGCGCCGCCTGCCCGCCTTCGGCATCGAACAGATCGAGCGCGGTGACGAAGGCCGCCAGCACCTGCACCGGCGGCGTGAAGCGGAAACCGCCTGGGCTGCGCTTGTAGTTGGCATAGACATCGGCCAGGTCGAACGACCAGCTCCCGGCCTGACCCAGGCACGCCTCCAGCCGGTCGATCCGCGCCACCGTGAACGACAGGCCGGGCAGGCATTCCAGGCATTTGTTGGAGGTGAACACCACCGCGTCGAGCTCGGGCTGCGCCCCGACGTCGAGCGGCAGCGCGCCGAAAGCTGAGACCGCGTCCAGGATCAGCCGACGCCCCGCCGCTCGGATCGCCGCCCCGACCGGGGCCGGATCATGCACCACGCCGGTTCCGGTCTCGTTGTAGACCAGCCCGACATGGGAAATCGTCGGATCCGCCGCCAGCGCCGCGGCCACGGCTTGCGCGCTCACCGGCAGGTCGGGATCGACCTTCAGTGGTACCGCGACCCGTCCGGCCTCGTTGGCGAGCTTCACCATCCGCTCCGAATAGGCCCCCGCCATCGGTACCAGGATGCGCCCCCCCACCGGCATGAACGTCCGGATTGCGGCCTCGACCGCGAAATGCCCGCACCCCTGCAGGCACAGCGCGGCATGCACCGCCGGATCGCCGCGGGCGATTTCCAGCACACGGCGGCGGGCGTCGACATAGAGCGGGCGGAAATCATTGTCCCAGGGCGCGATATCCTGCGCCATGGCCTGACGCACCTCGGGCCTGGTGGTGACCGGGCCGGGAATCAGCAGCAACATGGAGGCTTGACCTAGTGGTTGATGGAGGGGGATCAATGCGGCGCCAAAGTGGCGAAATCGCGTCGCCGCGTCCACCCGCGCGCCGATGCGACCAACGAGGATACCAATGCCAGTGATGCCGCTCCTGCCCGCCTATCGCCACCCCGGCGGCCAGCTCCTGGTCTGGTGCAAATACTGCGACCGCTTCCATCGGCATCGCCCGCCCATCACCGCCGCCCCCCGCCTCGCCCACTGCCCCACCAATGGCGACAGCCCCTACACCCGCACCGGCTACCGCCTGCAGGACGCCGGCGATGCCCCCGCCGAGATGATCAAGGCCGCCGACCGCCAGGAACTCCGCCCCGAGGGCCGGCAATGGTGAGGAGCGGCGCCTCCCGGGATCAGAGCCCGGCGAACAGCGGCGTGGAGAGATAGCGTTCGGCGAAGGACGGGGCGATGGCGACGATCAGTTTGCCGGTGTTCCCGGGATGGCGCGCGAGGTCCATGGCGGCGTGGAGCGCCGCGCCGGAGGAGATGCCGATAGGGACGCCGTCGCCGCGCGCGGCGCGCCGGGCGGCGGCGATGGCGTCGCGTTCGCTGACGCGGACGATGCTGTCGATGAGGGCAAGATCGAGGACTTTGGGTTTGAAACCGGGGCCGATGCCCTGGACGCCATGCGGGCCGGGCTCGTCGCCCGAGAGGATCGCGCTTTCGGCCGGTTCGACGAGGATGATCTTGAGGCCTGGACGGCGCGGTTTGAGGGCGCGGGCGATTCCGGTCAGAGTGCCGCCGGTGCCGCCGCCGCCGATGACGATGTCGACGGCCCCTGCGGTGTCGGACCAGATTTCCTCGGCGGTCGCGGCCTCGTGGGCGGCGGGGTTGGCGGGGTTGTCGAACTGGCGCGGCATCCAGGCGTCAGGCGTGGCGGCGAGCAGGGCTTCAGCCTTGGCGATGGCCCCTGCCATGCCCTGGCGGCGCGGGGTGAGTTGCACCTCGGCACCCATCAGGCGGATCATTTTGCGGCGTTCGACCGAGGCGCCTTCGGGCATGCAGACGATCAGGCGGTAGCCCTTGGCGGAGGCGACGAAGGCGAGCGCGATGCCGGTGTTGCCGGAGGTGGGTTCGATCAGGACGGAGCGGCCGGGATGGATCAGTCCCGCGGCTTCGGCGGCCTCGACCATGGCGAGGCCGATGCGGTCCTTGACCGAGCCGAGCGGGTTGAAGAATTCGAGCTTGAGGACGAGGTCGGCGCGCAGATTTTCCTCGGCGGCGAGGCGGGGGAGGCGGACCAGCGGGGTGCGGCCGATGGTGCCGAGGATGCTGGCATGGATGCGGCCGTGGAGGGGGGGCGATTCGGTCATGATCCATCTGTATCACAGAGGTGCATCGTGGTTTAATCCTTGCCCGCCCCGAATTCCCTACCCATCCCGAAATCACGGAGTCGCCATGCTTATTCGCCGGGACCGCGCCATGGTCGCCGTGACCATCGTGCTCGATATCGCCTTCCACGGCGGGCGGTCGAGCACGGTCAGTGCCGCTGAGCTGGCGGACCGGCTCGGGATGGCACGGCGCGGTATGGAACCGCTGTTGCAGGCGCTGTCGCGGGCGGGGCTGCTGGACAGCCTGCGCGGGCCGCGCGGCGGGTATCGGCTGGGGCGGCCGCGGCGGGATATCAAAGTGGCGGACATCGTCGCGGCCGCAACGGCGGAGGAGGAGACCGGCCGCGAGGCCCCGGGCGGGCGGTTGCAGGCGGGCGTGGTCGATCCGTTGTGGGCGGAGCTGGAGACCGCAGCCGACGCCCATCTGGCGAAGCTGACGATCGAGGACCTGCTGGCCCGAGCGACGGCGGCAGGGCTGCGGCGGCCGACGGCGGAACCGATCACGTTTGCGATCTGAGTCGGTGATCCCCGCGCTCCCGGCGCCGCCGCGCTTCGCGTCCCTGCGGCTGCTGCTGCCGTTTCTGCGGCCCTATCGGGGGCGGGCGCTGGGTGCGGGGCTGGCGCTGCTGATGTCGGCAGGGCTGATGCTGGGGCTCGGACAGGGGCTGCGCGGGCTGATCGATCGGGGGTTCGGTTCGGCCGACCCGGGGCGCCTCGATGCGGCGGCGCTCGGCATGTTCGCGGTGGTGGCGGGGCTGGCGCTGGCCACCAGTCTGCGGTTCTACTTGGTCTCCTGGCTCGGCGAACGGGTGGCGGCGGATCTGCGGCGCGCCGTCTATGAGCATGTGATCACCCTGTCGCCGGGGTTCTTCGAGACCAGCCGGACCGGGGATATTCTCTCGCGGCTGACTGCGGACGTGGCGCTGCTGCAGGCGCTGGTGGGCTCGGCAGTGTCGGTGGGGTTGCGCAGTTCGCTGCAACTGGTCGGCGCGTTCGCGATGTTGATCGCGACCAGCCCGAAGCTGGCGGGGATCGTGGCGGTGGTGGTGCCGTTCGTTGTGGCGCCGCTGGTGCTGTTCGGGCGGCGCGAGCGGCGGCTCTCGCGGGTGGCGCAGGACCGCGTGGCCGATCTCGGCGCGGTGGCGGAGGAAGTGCTCAACGGCTTGCGCGTGGTGCAGGCCTTCACCCGCGAGGTGCTGGAGCGGGAGCGCTTCGCCACCGGGGCCGAGGCATCGGTGGTGGCGGCGCTGCGGCGCGTGCGCACACGGGCGGCGCTGATCCTGGGGGTGATCCTGCTCGGCTTCGGGGCGATCACGTTCAGCCTCTGGGTGGGCGGGCGCGATGTGGTGGCCGGCGTGATGACGGGCGGGGAGCTGTCGTCGTTCGTCTTCTACGCCGTGCTGCTGGCAACCTCGGGGGCGACGCTATCGGAGACCTGGGGCGATATCCAGCGCGCGATGGGGGCGGCGGACCGGCTGCTCGAACTGCTCGCGGCCGTGCCGACGGTGGCGCCCCCGGCGCGGCCGGTCAGCTTGCCGGTGCCGGCGCAAGGGCGCATCCGGTTCCACGACGTGACGTTTCGCTATCCGGCGCGTCCGGACCATATGGCGCTGGCGGAGTTTTCGCTGGACGTGGCGCCAGGCGAGACGGTGGCGCTGGTGGGGCCCTCGGGGGCAGGGAAGTCGACCCTGCTGGACCTGCTGCTGCGGTTTCACGATCCCTCGGAAGGGAGGATCGAGATCGACGGGGTGGATATCAGGCTGGTCGATCCGGCGGAGCTGCGCGCGCGGATCGGGCTGGTGCCGCAGGACGCGGTGATGTTCAGCGCGACGGCGGCCGAGAATATCGGCTACGGGCGGTCCGGCGCCACGGAGGCGGAGATCAGGGCCGCGGCGCGTGCGGCCGCAGCGGAGCGGTTTGTCGACGAGTTGCCCGACGGGTTCGCGACCTTTCTCGGCGCCAAGGGGGTGATGCTGTCCGGCGGGCAGCGGCAGCGGCTGGCGATCGCGCGGGCGGTGCTGCGCAACCCGGCGATCCTCCTGCTCGACGAGGCGACAAGTGCGCTCGATGCGGAGTCGGAGCAGGCCGTGCAGGCGGCGCTGGCGGCATTGTCGGTGGGACGGACGACACTGGTGGTGGCGCACCGGCTGGCCACGGTGCGCCGCGCCGACCGGATCGTCGTGCTCGATCGCGGGCGGATCGTGGCGGTGGGCAAGCACGAAGAGCTGGTGCGCGCCGGCGGGCTCTACGCCCGGCTCGCGGCCTTGCAGTTCACCGACAGCTGAAAGGCTAGACCTTCTCGACCTGGCTGTATTCGAGTTCGACCGGGGTGGAGCGGCCGAAGATCGAGACGCTGACCTTGACCCGGCCCTTTTCCTCGTCGACTTCCTCGACGGTGCCGTTGAAGCTGGTGAAGGGGCCGTCGGCGACGCGGATCTGCTCGCCGATCTCGAACAGGATCGCGGGGCGGGGATGCTCGATGCCCTCCTGCGTCTGCTTCATGATGCGTTCGGCCTCGGCATCGCTGATCGGAGTCGGCTTGGTCTTGGAGCCGAGGAAGCCGGTAACCTTGGGCGTGTCCTTGACGAGATGCCAGGCTTCGTCGGTCAGTTCCATCTTCACCAGGACGTAGCCCGGGAAGAACTTGCGCTCGGCGTTGACCTTCTGGCCGCGGCGCAGCTCGACGACCTCCTCCGAGGGGACGAGCACATCATCGATCTGGTCGGCGAGGCCCTTCTGGGCCGCCTGTTCCTTGATCTGCTGTCCGATCTTTTTCTCGAATCCGGAATAGACATGGACGACATACCAGCGCTTGGCCATGTTCAACGCTTCCTAGAAACCGGTGCCGAACAACAGACGGACGCCGACGCCGATAATCTGATCGGCGATGAAGAAGAAGGCAGCCGCGAGCGTGCCCAGGGCGAAGACGAGCCCCGTGGTCACCATGGTCTCCTTGCGCGAAGGCCAGGTGACCTTGGTGACTTCGCTGCGGACTTCGCGCGCGAATTTCAACGGATCGAACGCCACGCCGGTCATGCTCCCAGGCTGCCTTCCAGTGCGGGGGTGATTCCCCTTTTAGTCACGTCAAATTCCGGATCGCACGAATTTGCGGGACCGGTGCGGCGCTGGCAGGGGTGGAGGGTCTCGAACCCCCAACCTCCGGTTTTGGAGACCGGCGCTCTAGCCAATTGAGCTACACCCCTACGCGCCCGGCCCGAGCATGTCACAGAACGGCCCGGTCCAGGGGGGCGTAAAGAGAATGTTGGCGCCGCGATGTCAAGGGGATGATTGCGCAAGGGGGGGAGGATTGCGGCGCGCGTGGAGCGGGTGACGGGAATCGAACCCGCACAGCCAGCTTGGAAGGCTGGGACTCTACCATTGAGCTACACCCGCACGCCCCTCTCCGTAACAGGACCCGGCCGCCGGCTCAAGCGCCGTGCATCCCGCTCGGGCGGTGCCGCCGATGTTATTTCTAATTGCCGGGTCCGTACCCGATACTGGGTCGCCGCGGGAGAACGTGTGCGCGACAGCGATGCAACCGGAGCGGGGCAGATGGCGGGACTGGACGAGAAGCGTGCCTGGTTGAGCAAGGTGGGCGGACCGCCGGCGGCGGCCTCCGCCAGCGGGGCACCGGGAGGCACTCCCACTGGTGCTCCCGCTGGCGCTCCCCCCGGCGCTCCGGGGGGCGGTCCCGGCGGGCCGCCTGCCCAGGCTCCGGTCACCGCTCCGCTCGGTGCCAAGCCCAGCACCAATATTGTCACCGACGGCGCGGTCTCCCCCACGACCCCCTTCACCGTCACCCCCGCCGTCATGGTCGAGGTCGAGAAGATCGCCATCGGTCTGCTCCGGCCCATCGTCATCGGCATGGCCAACAAGGCCTTCTCCGCCTATCTCAGTTCCATCGATCAGGTCAGCGGCGCGCTCGACAAGGCCGAGAAGGACGAGAACGACGCCAATGCCGCGGTCGCCACGGTGGTCATCTCCGTCGCCCTGCTCGCCGCCGGCCCGGCCCTCGGCGCCGCCGCCGCCGCGGCGGCCACCAAGGTCAATGGCCTTGACGCCACTTTGCGCGGCCAGATCGAGACCCAAGGCCCGCGCCTGGCCAAGCTCGCCGGCATGACCGACGACAACGCGATCAGTGCCATCACCGCCGCCGCCTACAGCGATTTCTCCAACAGCGCCCTTTCCCGTCTGATCACCGAGTTCAACGCCGACAAGGCCAAGGCCGCCATCGACAAAGGCACTGCCGCCCTCAGCGGCCAGGCCGTCAAGCTCACCCAGCATCCCGACAAATGGGCCAACGGCCATGCCTTTCTGGATGCCCTCAAGACCACTGCCGACGGCTCCATCAGCAAGCTGATTCCCATCATCGGCACCACCAACGACTTCAGCGGCCTCGTCGGCCTGTTCAAGAGCTTCGAGGCCGGCACCCCCGACTTCTACAAGACCACCATCCGCCAGCAGGCCGACCATTTCATGGCCCAGCTCGCCCCCCCCATGGCCGCGGCTCAGAGCCACAAGGGCCACGAGATGCTGGTAAAAATGAACGCCTACGGCCGCATGCGCTACGCCCGCGTCCTGATCGACGCCGAGCCCGGCCTGCTCGGCTCCGGTGTCACCTATGTGTTCCGCGCCTGGGTCACACCTGACATGGAGCCGATGGCCGCCCAGACCAATCCCACCGAGATCAATCCCAAGGACATCGAAGGCCATCTCCCCGCGCCAGAGGAGGAGGCCAACAAGGCCCGCGTCGTGCGCATGGATGCCTGGGGCAAGCTCCGCCTGGCCATTGTCTCGGTTGCCGACGACGGCATCGTCAAGGTCGACTATGGCAAGATGACTTTCGTCCGCTGGGTCGCCGACAGTGAGACCGCACAGGCCGAAGCGCAAGGTGCCAGTCAGAACGGCGGCATCAACACCGTCGATCCCGGCAAGGTCGCCGGCCTCAAGGCCCCGCCCGAACCCCCGAAAACCTGAGACGGCCCCACCCCAGCGCCGGGCAGCCGCATCGCCTGTGATCGACGGGAAAACCCGGCAGGCCGTTGGTGGAGGGGGTTGGATTCGAACCAACGTAGGCGCACGCCAACGGATTTACAGTCCGTCCCCTTTAGCCACTCGGGCACCCCTCCGCCGTTCGGCACGGTGAAACCGTCCGCCGGAAGCGCCGCTCTATTGGCTTTCGGGGGTGCTTGTCAACGACGGGCGCCCATGTAGCGGCTGCATGCGTTTGATGATGGCGCGATCGGGCGTATAGGATGGTGCCATGAAACCACCGCATGACAAGAATTCGGGCAATCGCAATGACGGAGGGCCGCGCGGGCGTGGCGGCCCGGGCGGGCGCGGCCCCGCGCCGGACCGGGGAGGACCGGGGTTCCGCGGCCAGGGCGCGCCCGGGCAGGGGCCGCGGGGCCCGGTCGGCGGCAAGCGTGAGCAGGGCGCCAGGGAGGCTTTGCCCCGCGACCAAGGCGTGCGCGATCAGGGCGCGCGCGATGTCGCGCCGCGGGCCGAGCGGCTGACCTTGACCGTGCGGCCGCCGGACAACCGGGCGAAGGAGGCTCGCCCGCCGCAGGGGGCGCGGCCGCAGCCGCACCAGGACCGCCGCCATACCGAGGCGCCGAAGGGGACGGTGTGGCTCTATGGCATCCACGCGGTGACCGCCGCACTCGGCAATCCGGCGCGGCGGATCCGCCGACTGGTGTTGACCGAGGAGGCCGAAGCCGCGGTGCTGTCGCGGTTGCCACAGCCCTGGCCGGTGCAGGCCGAGCGGGTCGACCGCGCACGGCTCGATCAGACGCTGGGGCGCGATGCGGTGCATCAGGGCGCCGGGCTGCTGACCGATCCGTTGACCCCGCCGGCGCTGGCGCAGGCGCTGGAGCGGCCCGGTCCGGTGCTGGTGCTGGACCAGGTGAGCGATCCGCGCAATGTCGGCGCCATCATGCGCTCCGCCGCGGCCTTCGGGGTGGCAGCGATCATCACCCAGGAGCGCAATGCGCCGGACGAGACCGGCGCCCTGGCCAAGGCGGCTTCGGGCGCGCTCGAACGTATCCCGATGTTCAAGGCGGTGAATATCTCGCGCACGCTGGTCGCGCTGAAGGCCGCGGGGCTGTGGTGCATCGGGCTCGATGCGTCCGGTCCGCCGCTGTCCGGGCCGGGGCTCAGCGATCGCCGCGTGGCGCTGGTGCTGGGGGCAGAGGGCGAAGGGATGCGGCGGCTAACACGCGAGACCTGCGACGCGGTGGCCGGGATCGGGCAGTCGCTGGCGATGGAGAGCCTCAATGTCTCGGCGGCGGCGGCGATCGCACTCTACGAGATCACGCGCAAGGCATAGGAGTGCGGACGATGGCATTCGATGCGACGCGCGCGGCCGAGGCCCTGCACATCGCCCGCGCGGCCCGCGTACCCGCCGGGCCGCTGCCGGCCGGGGTCGGACCGGCAACGGTGGCCGAAGGAATCGCCGCCCAGGTCGCGCTGGCGCGGCGCTGGGGCGCAATGCCGCCAGCGGGGTTCAAGATCGGAGCGACCGCGCAGCGGATGCAGGTCTATCTCGACCTGCCCGGGCCGGCGGCGGGGTTTATCGCCCATGCCAATGTGCATGCGAGCCCGGCGGTGCTGGCCTGGGCGAATTATCGCAATCCGGGGGTCGAGTGCGAAATCGCGGTGCGGCTGGCGCGGGACCTGCCGCCGGGGCCGTGCGACGCAGCGCAAGCAGCCGCTGCGGTGGGGACGGTATGTGCCGCCATCGAGATCGTGGAGAACCGCTACGGGCCGCCGCCGCTGGGGGATTTGAAGGCGGTGGGGACACCGACGCTGATAGCCGACCAAGTCTACCACGCCGCGTGCGTGCTGGCCGAAGGGCCGGCGGAGTGGCGCGCGCTCGATCTGG
The DNA here is from genome assembly GCA_903928895.1 of uncultured Rhodospirillales bacterium. Lineage (GTDB taxonomy): Bacteria > Pseudomonadota > Alphaproteobacteria > Acetobacterales > Acetobacteraceae > CAIYPH01. The sequence goes on from CAIYSR010000129.1 coordinate 18,094, forward strand.
CTTCCATTCCCGGCCGGTTCCTCGTGGACGGCGCGGAGCGTGCCGCCGGGCATGGGCGCGACCTGCTCGGCCATCCCATGAATGCGCTGGCCTGGCTGGCGGCGTCGGCCGAGGTGGCGGCGTTCGGCGGGCTGCGGGCAGGGCAGATCGTGATGCTCGGCAGCGTGACGCCGCCGCTGTGGCTCGACGCGCCCTGCACGGTGGTGGCTGATTTTGCCGGCCTGGCGCCGGCCCATATCCGGTTCGTCTGAACGGCCGGGCTCAGGAGGAGATCGACGATGGGCAAGTTTCATGGCGTGATCCCGCCGGTCGTGGTGCCGCTGGCGGCCGATTATTCGGTGGACTGGGCGAGCTATACCAAGGTGCTGGAGCATCTGATCGGCGGCGGGGTGCATGGATTGTTTGTGCTCGGCTCGACCAGCGAGGTGGTCTTCCACGACGAGGCCACGCGGCGGCGGATTGTCGCGCATTCGGTGCAGGTGGCGGCAGGGCGGGTGCCGGTGCTGGCCGGCGTGATCGATCCGGCCACGGATCGGGTGATCGGGCACGCCAAGGCGGCCAAGGCGGAAGGGGCCGATGCGCTGGTGGTGACGGCGCCGTTCTACACGCGAACCTCGGCGGCGGAGACGGAGGATCATTTCCGCTACGTCGCTGACGCGGTCGATCTGCCGGTGGTGGCCTATGACATACCGGTTTGCGTGCACTCCAAGCTCGATCGCGCCATGGTGGTGCGGCTGGCGCGCGAGGGGGTGATCGCTGGGCTCAAGGACAGCAGCGGGGATGACGGCAATCTGCGCTACATCATGGCCGACCTGGCAGACCGGCCGGATATTTTCCTGATGACGGGCTCCGAGATCGTGGTCGATTCGGTGCTGGCGATGGGGGCGCACGGGGTGGTGCCGGGGCTCGGCAATGTCGATCCGGCCGGATATGTGCGGCTGTGGGATGCCGCCCAGTGCGGCGACTGGGTGGCGGCGAAGGCGGAACAGGCGCGGCTGTGCCGGCTGTTCGAGATCGTCTGGCAGGGGACGCCGCGGACATCGGCCGGCGCCTCGGGCGTGGGCGGCTTCAAGACGGCGATGCGGCGGCTGGGGGTGATCGAAACCAACCTGATGGCGCGGCCGCAACGCGCGCTGAATGCCGAGGAGACCGCGCGGGTCGAGGCGATCCTGGCTTCGGTGGGGCTCCTCTAAGGCGCTATCGGAACTGACATGCGTTCCGATAGCGTTATAGCTCTTTGTTTTGTCGCGTGATTCACGTTTTGTGACCGGTCGGCCTCAAACGCTCACGCTCTCAGCAGAAATCGGCAGGTTGACCAATGGAAGGGGTGCTGGGTCCCTGCCGACCTCGGTTCATGGTGGGCAGGCATGACAGGCAAATCCCCTCATTCGGCTACCCATGGACAGCAGACTGATGCCAATCCTGCTAAATATTGACCTTCGCGGATCGCAGAGAAGGAACAGCCGACAGTAAATGTTTCTTTTTCTTGAAAAAAACAAAAAACTTCACCGCTGGCGTCGCCGCAAATGGAACGACAGTCTCCAAGGGAAGAAAGTTTTTTGCTTCTTTTTTTCAAAAAAGAAGCACTTCCCTGCCCCGGTCCGGGAAGCGTTACTCTTTTCGGAATCGGTATGAATTGGCGCACCTGGCGGGTTGCCGAGGCGTTTGGCGTTCGGGAAGACACGGTTCGGCTCTGGCGCAGCGATGTCATGAAAGGCGGCGTCGACGCGCTGAGGGCCACGGCCGCCCCTGTTGCCGACCGGCCGAACTGGACTATTCCGCGCCTGCGCGCCGAGATCGAGGCGCGCGAACGCGGGGAAGCCCTCAATTCAGAGCGCATGCCCGTTCCGTCGGACGAGCGACGAATCTCTGCTTAGAGCTCACATCGCTCCAGGCGAGCTCGCAGGATTGGAGCCGCGAAATCGAGGAAGGCGCGCACCTTCTGGGGGAGCAGGCCCTGGCCGTTGGTGATCAAGCTGACCGGCGCGCGCGGCGGCTCGTACTGCATGAGCACGACCGCCAGCTTGCCCGCCTGTACCGCGTCCGCGACCTGATACGACAGCACGCGAGTGATGCCGGTCCCGGCGATGGCAGCGTCGATGGCAGCCTCGGCGGTGCTCACGACAAGGCGCGAGCGAACGGCGACAGGGATGCTGTCGCGCCCGACGGTGAAACTCCAGGACGTCGGCGACATCAGGGTCTCGAAGGTGACGCAGCTATGGGTGGTCAGGTCCCGCGGGTGTAGGGGGTGGCCGTGGGCTGCGAGATAGGCTGGGCTCGCGCAGGTAACGCGGCGGATGGAGCCGACGCGGATGGCCACCAGGGCGCTGTCGGCCAGCGCGCCGATGCGCACCGCGAGATCGGCATGCTCTTCCAGCAGGTTCACCATGCGATCGGCCAGCACGAGGCGGATGTTGATGTCGGGATAGGCGGCGAGGAATGCGGACACAATGGGCAGCACGTGGAGGCGCCCGAAGACGACGGGCGCGGTGATGTACAACGCGCCCCGCGGGGCGCTGTATTCGCCGCTGGCCGCGCGCTCGGCCTCGCCGATGGTCTCCAGGATGGTTTGGCACGCGGCGACGTAGTCGCGACCGGCATCGGTCAGCGCGAGCCGTCGACTGGTGCGGACGAGCAGGCGGGTGCGCAAATGGGTCTCCAACTCGGACACCTTTCTGCTCACCGTCGCCAGCGGCATTCCCAGCCGGCGCGAAGCCGCCGAGAGGCTGCCGGCCTCGACCGCGGCGAGGAGGGTCGACATCGAATCGAGACGGTCCATGGCCTCTTCCAAAATTTGGTAGGATCGATCCCGATAATGCCGTCTATTGGGGTTTGCTGGAAAGAGGCATGTCTTCGTTCGTCAGGCCAACCGGCCTCCCGCTCGAAAGGAACCCGCCATGTCGCGCATCCCGATGCGGCTCCGCCTCGCCAGCAGCAACGACCTCGCGATCGGCCCGGTGGGCCGCCGCTTTCCCTGGCCCGTCGGCCACCGCCCGGACGACCACCCCTCGCTCAGCAATCTCGGACTCTGATCATGCCAATCTCCGCCAGCGACGTCGCCTTCACGCCCGCGGTCAAGGCCATCCAGGACCGCAAGGGTTCCCGCGCGACCTACGCCCGCATGGAGGAGCGCGGCGGCTGGCAGACCGCCATCACGCCGGACCTCGCCGCCTTCATCGCCGCGCAGACCAGCGTCTTCCTCGCCACCGTCAATGCCGAAGGGCAGCCCTACATCCAGCACCGCGGCGGCCCACCCGGGTTCCTCCACGTGCTCGATGCGCAGACGATCGGGTTCGCCGATTTTGCCGGCAACCGGCAGTATATCACCCACGGCAACCTTACCGAGCGGCCCAAGGCGCATCTCTTCCTGATCGACTATGCCCATCGGCGGCGCGTGAAAATCTGGGGAGAGGCGCGGATCATCGAGGACGACGACGCCCTGACAGCGCGCCTGATGCCGCCGGAATACAAAGCCAAACCCGAGCGGGCCCTGTTGTTCACCGTCACAGCCTGGGACGCCAACTGCCCGCAGCATATACCGCAACGGTTCGAGGCGACGGATGTCGCCAGCGCGTTGGAGGCCAAGGATCGTCGCATTGCGGAGCTCGAAGCCGAAGTTGCACGCCTCGGCAATCGATGAGGTGACCAGGATCGCAGCGGTCATTTGTCCGTCAGCCTCGTCATCTGCGGATATCATCGCAGGCCGACTATCGACGGCCGGCGAAGGGGATGCTGGAAATGTGACAGCACCCCCTCTGCCCCCTCCACGCCACCGCAAACGGTTGCGCCAACACCGGCAGCGTCATCCCCGCCGGCTGCCGCCCGTCCACAATCGCCCCGACAATGTCAGGCACCGGCAGCGTCAGGCGCAGGATGTCGCCAGCGCCGGTCCTCCAACATCCAGCGCCACCGGAACGCCAGCGCCGAAGGCAGCTTTGCCGGACTCGGGGGCATCTGCGGGAGCCCCTTAGCCCCGGCTGAAAACAGCTTCGGCAATCCCGTACTTGTCTGCTAGCCTTCACCCGTGACCATAAAAGAGCGCCGATCGAACGGCGACCACGGGGAATCGAAATGCGGTTATCAACGCTCGCTGCCGTCGTTTGCTGCATGGCTTCTTCGGTACACGGGACGACGGCACGCGCTGCCACTCCCGCGGAAGAGAGGTGCATCCTTCTTAATGCCGTGACCATCCCGCCCGGTGCCATCGGCCTGCCGACCACCGGCGCCCGCGTCACCGGGGCGCAGTTCATAGCGGCCACTGGCGCCGGACCCACCCTCGTCGCCGAGCACTGCAAGGTGACAGCCGCCATCCGCCCGCTAGATCCTGCAGCGCCTGAGATACGCTTCGCCCTTGCCTTGCCGAGCGACTGGAACGGCAAGACGCTGATGCTGGGGGGTGGCGGCTTCGATGGCGTGATCCCAAATGTTGCGGGGCAACAGACAGTTGGCCCGGCCGACCAGCCACCACCGGTCTCACGCGGCTTTGCCGTCTTCGGTGGAGATTCCGGACACCAGGGCACCAACGCCAACGTGGCCTTCCCCAACGTCGATGGCAGCTTCGCGATGAACGACGAGGCGCTGGCGAACTATGCCGCTGATGCGCTGAAGAAGACGCGCGACGCCGCCATGCAGCTCATCGTCCGCCGCTACGAGCGCACGCCGGTGCGCAACTACTACGCCGGCGGCTCGAATGGCGGCCGCGAAGGTTTCGTCGTTCTGGCCCGTTGGCCGCAGGACTATGACGGCGCCATCGTCGCGTACCCCTACTGGTCCGCGGTCGTCAACGCCATGGGCTTTGGCCGCATGGCCCGCGCCATCGCGGCCCCCGGCGCCTATCCCGGCCTCGCCAAGCAGACGCTCCTCTTCAACGCCGTCATGTCCGCCTGCGACGGCCTGGACGGCGTGAAAGATGGCGTCATCTCGAATCCCGGCGCCTGCAAGTTCGACATCGCCACGCTTCGCTGCGCCGGAGGCGCCGATACCGGCGATTCCTGCCTCTCCGATCCGCAGATTGCCGCCATCCGAACCATCGAAGCGCCCGTGGCCTTCAAGTTTCCGCTCGGCAGCGGCGAGACGGCCTTCCAGGGCTGGCCGGTTCTGTCCGGAGCCGACCTGCGTGGCGCACAGCAACTCGGCACCACCCCGCCGGTCTCGCCTCCCACGGCCACACAATCGATCACCGCCATCTTCTGGGACCAACTGATCCGCTACGCCGTCGCACGCGATCCTGGAGTGAATTCGCTTGCGGTGGATCCCGAGAACCCAGGTGTCTGGCAGCCGCGCCTGTCGTATGTCGAAGGCATGTTGGATGTGCCGTCGACCGAGTTTTTCGCCTTCCAGGCCCACGGCGGCAAGCTTCTGGTCGTCCATGGTCTCGCCGACGCCGTGGTAACGCCGCGCTCAACCGTCCTGTGGTGGAACCGCTTGAACGACCGTATGGGCACACCGACGGTCCGCCAGTTCGCCCGCCTTTACACTGTCCCGGGCTACGGCCACGGCGCCGGCGGGCTGAGCGCCTTCATGGCGGCCTGGGATTCGCTGCCAACACTTGACGCTTGGGTCGACGGTGGCAAAGCCCCCGGTCCGCAGATCGTGGCGGACACCAATGTCGCTACCAAAGGGCGCACCCGCCCACTTTGCGAATACCCGGCGTGGCCGAAATACGCAGGCAACGGTGATGTGAACCAGGCCAGCAGCTTTGCCTGCGTGACCGATTGACCCCGGCTTTCGGGAGCCGCAGCGCCTCAGAGCTTTATCGGAACTGATACCAACCCGCGCAAAGGCTGAGGGAGAGCGAGTTGATCGATGAACCCAGGGCGCCAGCAGCGTCAGCCGCAGGATATCGCCGGCATGGGTCCGATCGATCTTCTCCACCTGCGCGATGTCGCTGACCGAGGCATGGCGCCTGTCCCCGAACAGGTATCGCCACGCTTCACGATAACCGTTACTTGGCCACTATGCCCGCCTCCTACCGGGACAACGCGATCGCCATTCGTGCCGCCCCCGTCGCCAACTGCGCCACCGCGGCCACATCCACCGCCCCTGGCAGCCGATCCTGCGGCAGATGAAACAGCGGATTGCTCCCGACGAGCGAAATATACCTCCCGCCGGCCCGGTGAATGTCCCGTGACTCCCCGTTCGGCACCACCCCGCCCGGCGTGATCGCGTGCTCGACCCCCGCCGCCACCAGAAACGCCGACATCGCCGTCCGCAACGCCTCATGCCCCGAAACCACCGACGTCGTCCCCCCGGCCGCTCCGATATTCGCCCCCCAATGCAGCCAGGTCGCGCTGGTCTCCCAGCCAGGCCGGGACGCCACGAACGCGTCCAGCCCGATATGCCCCAACTCGTGACCCGAATTGGCGGTAAACACCACATCGCACGCCGGCGGCGCCGCGCGCAGCGCATGCAGACACGCCAGCCAACACACCAAACCGCCACCCCGCTCCGACGTCGATGTCCACCAGCTCGACCGTGGCGTCATAATCACCAGCGGCGGCCGTCCCCGATCCGCTCCCGCAATGGTGGCCACGATGTTGCAGGCGTCTACCGGCACCCGCTCCGCCCGCACCCGTACCCGCATCCGCATCCGCCCACCGCGCGCCGCCGCCGCTGCCAGTGGCTCCGCATGGGCGCTGTCCACCAGCAGCACCGGCGACCCGTACGGCGCATTGAAGGCCTCGGCATTGAGCAGCGCCAGCCCGGGCGCTCCCCCCATGGTGGCCAGCACCAGCGCCTGATGCCCGCTGTCGCGCCGCATTCCGCGAAACGCCTCGGTATAGACTGCCCATGGCGTCACCGTCCCAACCCCGATCTCCGCCCCCTGTCCGACCGGACCGCACAGCCCCGCGATGTCCCCATCCGGCGCGTCGAACATCGCCACCCCCCCGATGGTCTGCCCCTCGAAGCTGACCTCTGCCGCGACCGGATCAACCCGCGCCATCGCGAACCGCTCCACCGTCACCTCGGCACCGGCCGCCCGCACTTCGCCGGCCAGCCACGCCGCCCCCGCCTCGTCGCCCTCGGTTGCCGTGCGATGCGCCCCCTGCCGGTCCCATGCCGTCAACCACGCCAGCGCCTGCGCCTCGGTGACCAAAGCTCAAACCCTCCGCACGTTGAAGAATGTCGCACCGCCCCGCATCACGCCCTGCAACGAGCGCCGGAACGCCGTCAGCGGATAATAGCTCCCCAGCGGAATATACGGCACATCCCGCCACACCAGCAGCTGGATCTCCCGCGCGATCGCCTTCCGGCTCGCCAGATCAGGCGCATCGAACCACTGCTCCCGCAACGCCTCGATCTCCGGAATTTTCGGCCAGCCGGAATACTGGCCATTGATCCCCAGATGCGCCGCCGGATCATACCGGTTGTATCCGCTGAACGGCCCGAAAAACACGCTCCAGCCCCCCTTGTCCGGCGGGCTGCGATTGTTCCGGCGCTGATTGATGCTGGCATAGTCCAGCGTCACGATATCGACCTTGAACCCGATGCGCCCGAGCAGATCGGCCGCCACCGCCGCCGCGGCCGCCAGCATCGGATAATCGCCGGGATACAGCAGCACGACCGACTCTCCCCGATATCCCGCCGCCGCAAGCATCTCGCGCGCCTTCGCCACGTTGCCTTCCATCACCTCCACCCCGGCATCCGTGCTCATCGGCTTGCCCAGGCTCCACACCCCCACCCGGTCCCGCCACAGCGCCCGATCGTCTCCCATCGCTGCCTGCATGAAGGTCGCCTGATCCACCGCAACCAGCACCGCCCTCCGGATCGCCGGATTGTCGAACGGCGGATGCAGGGCATTCAGCCGCATGAAAATCTCACCCCCGATGAAATCCTGCACCTGCACCACGGAACCGGCATCCCGCCGCACCGCCGGCGCCAGGTCCGGCGGCAGATCATGGATCCAGTCGATCTCCCCCTTCGCCAGGCTCGCCACCGCCGTCGAGGCATCCGGGATCACGTTCCACTCCACCCGGGCGAAATGCGCGATCCGCGCCCCGGCCATATAGCTCGGCACGTCCTGGCGCGTCGCATATCCGTCGAACCGCGCATACGCCACCCGCGCGCCCGCCAGCCGCTCCCCCGGCAGGTACCGATACGGCCCGCTGCCGATCACCTCGATCGGCTTGCCGCTCCCCGCGACCTCCGCCACCCGCCGCGGCATGATGCAGGGGATCACCGTCGCCGGCTTGGCCAACGCATGCGCCAGCAGCGGAAACGGCCGCTTCAGCCGGAACACGATCTCCCGATCGCCCCGCGCCAGCAACTCATCCGTCACCGCCATCACCTTGCGCCCGAACACATCCAGCGCCCCCCACGCCTGGATCGACGCCACCGCATCCTCCGCCCGCACCGGCGCCCCGTCATGAAACCGCGGCCCCTCGCGCAACGTCAGCCGCCACGTCCGCCCGTCATCCTCGGTCACATGCCCGGCCAGCAGATGCGGCTGCGGCGCCAGGGTCGCATCCATTGCCCACAACGTCTCGAACACCAGCCCGATATGGTGGGTCGTGATGTCGTTGGCGTTGAGAAAAGGGTCCGTCCCCGTCAAATCCGACACCGGCGCAAACATCAACGTATCCGCTGCCCCCGCCCGCGCGATCCAGGGCATCGCCAGACCAGCCGCCCCACCCAGCACAACGCGCCGGCCCACAGGCCTCTTCACGGGACCTGCCATCGCGCGTTCCTCACCCCACCCGCTTCACCGCCGCATCACGCCGCGCCGCCATGCCATCCTCCATCGATCGCGGATACCGATGCGGCAGGTGAGAGACCGCGTCGAGGCGCTCACGAGCGACGTCCGGTAGCCGCCAGCCCGCGGCTTGCAGGCTGTCAGCGATCTGGCCAGCGTTGCGGGCGCCGACGATCGCACTCGTGATGAAACTCTGGTCAAGCACCCAGCGCAGCGCCACCTGGGCAGGCGTGCGTCCGAGTTCGCGGGCGACGTCGAGCAGCACGGCCAACGTCTCATCGCGGGTGGCGGCGAAATAACGCTCGGGAAAGGCCCATCCCTCTTCGGAGCGGGAGCCGGCGGCCCGTGCGGAGCCAGGTGCGTAGTTGCCGGCGAGAAAGCCGCCGGCGAGCGGCGACCAGGCGACGACGCCAACGCCCTTCAGGTCACAGACCGGCACGATCTCCTGCTCGATGTCGCGCACGACCAGGCTGTATTGCGGCTGGTAGCACTCGAAGCGCGTGAGATTCTTCGTCTCGCTGGTCCACAGCGCCTCCATCAGGCGCCAGGCTTCGTAGTTGCTGCACGCGGCGTAGCGGATCTTGCCCTGGCGGACGAGGTCGTCCATCGCACGCAGCATCTCTTCCAGCGGCGTCTGCACGTCGACGTGATGGATGTAGTAGATGTCGAGATAGTCGGTCTGCAAGCGGCGGAGACTGTCCTCGACCGCGTGCATGATGTGCAGGCGCGACATGCCGGAGTCATTCGGACCGGGGCCGATCGGGTTGAACACCTTGGAGGCAATCACCGCCTCGCGGCGCCGGCCGCGCAGGATGGTGCCGAGTATTGTTTCGGATTCGCCCGAATTATAGGTGTTGGCGGTGTCGAAGAAATTGCCCCCGGCATCGAGGCAGGCCGCCACGATGCGCGCCGCTTCGCGCGCGTCGGCGCCATGGCCGAACGTCATCGTACCCAGGCATATCTCAGAAACCTTGAGGCCGCTCCGGCCCATCCGGCGATATTCCATGCCCGCCTCCTGCCCCCGCACGACGGCCGTCCGGGCCGTCGCGGCGGCACGGTAGCCACCAAACCGCGCGTTCGGCAACGGTGACACATCGGGAAAATTGCAGGCACCTTGGCGAGTGGCCAATGATCGCGGAGTCTGTGGAAACCGTGGTCGAAGGAGAGCGCATCAGCATCACTCTCAACACCTCGCCAGCCCGCCCGAGACCGATCAGGTCGCCCTCGCGCAGCACCGCCAGATCGTCAGGCGCGACGCGCCACGCGAGCGAACGCCGCCGGCCGAGCAGCACGACTTCCATCACCCCCCTCAAAACAGATCACCCGGTAGGGTGGGGCGCGCTCTGGCGCCCCACCATCGCACCACCGCCCCAATCCCTGAAGACAAGCGGCAGCGCTTCTTTTTTTGGAAAAAAAGAAGCAAAAAAACTTCCCCCCCCTTCTTCCCCCCCCCACGATCCGTAGGGCGGATAAGCGCAGCGCCATCCGCCGCCTATGCGGACATTCCCGTGCCGCTCGGTCAATGAGCCGGAAAAACCATTGCATTATCGCAAAATATCCGGCATATCGTCGTGTGGCTTTGTACGGTGTGAACGCAACGATGACCTCACCGTTTAAAAATCCGAAGGAGTTCCCGATGATAAAGATTTTCCTCGCGGCGACCGCTCTCGTCGGTCTGACCATCGGCGCCCCCATCCTTGCCCAGGCAGCACCTGGCGATCTCTATGTCGCGAACCGCGGCAACAACACGATCGAAAAGATCACACCGGGCGGCGTCAGCTCGGTCTTTGCCAGCACCGGGATGAGCGAGCCAGGCTTCCTCGCCTTCGACGCCAGAGGCAACCTCTTTGTGAGCAACTATCTCACAAATACGATCGTGGAGTTCACGCCGAGCGGGGTCGCCTCTGTCTTCGCCAGCACCGGACTGAATTCGCCCTATGGCCTGGCCTTTGACGGCAGCGGCAATCTCTATGCAGCGAACTACGGCAACAGCACGATCGAGAAGTTCACGCCGGATGGTACCGCCTCGCTGTTCGCGAGCGCCGGATTGAACGCGCCCATAGGTCTAGCCTTCGACAGCAGCGGCAATCTTTATGCAGCCAACTACGGCGGAAACACGATTGAGAAGTTCACCCCAGGCGGAGTCGGCTCGTATTTCGCCACGTCCGGGCTGAGTGGACCCGCGGGCCTTGCCTTCGATGCCAGCGGGAATCTTTATGTGGCGAATTACTACCAGCTCCGCGAAGTCGAAAAATTCACCCCAGTCGGGACCGGTTCGCTCTTCGCCGACACCGGCTCCAGCGGGCCAATCGGGCTCGCCTTCGACTCCAGCGGCAATCTCTATACCGCCGATCACAACGCAGGCGACGAAATCCGGAAATTCACGCCGGCCGGGGTCAGCGGCTCAGTCTTCACCACCACCGGTCTGAGTCAACCATATGGTCTTGCCTTCGAACCGGCCGTCACAGAGGCGCCCGAGCCCGCCGCACTTGCGATTCTCGGAACAGGCCTGTTCGGCCTCAGCGTCGCCCGCCGCCGCAGCCGACACCAGCTAGCGTAGGGTGGGGTGCTCTTCCGCACCCCACCATCAGCACCGGAGCCGATGTGGTCAAACCCGCGTCCAGCAAAAAAACGCGGTTGCACAAGTCAAGACTTCTGCCTCGAACGGCAATGGACGATTCGTCCGGCACCCTCCGGCCACCTTCCCCTCCAAACGACCAAAAGTTTTTTGCTTCTTTTTTCCAAAAAAGAAGCCCTTCCTTCCCCCTTGCCTTCCTTCCGGTCCCCTTCGACAAGGCCCCGCCAGATGCCGATCTGCCCCTCCGACCTCATCGCCTTCGCCAACCACCTCGCCGACATCGCGGCCGACATCATCCGCGCCCATGCCGATCGCCCCCCCGAGGTCGAAATCAAGTCCGACGGCTCCCCCGTCACCACCATCGACAAGGCGGTCGAATCCGCCGTCCGCGCCGAAATCCTCAAAGCCCACCCGGATCACGGCATTCACGGCGAGGAATTCCCCCCGCACCAGATCGACGCGCCCCTCGTCTGGATCATCGACCCCATCGACGGCACCAAGGAGTGGGTCCAGGGCCTCCCCCTCTACGGCTTCCTCCTCGCCCTCGCCCAGGGCGACGACATCATCCTCGGCCTGGCCGACCAGCCCGCCTTGCGCCATCGCTGGCTCGGCGCCGCCGGCCACGGCACCACCCGCAACGGCGCCCCGGTCCACACCCGCCCCGGCCGCACGCTCGACACTGCCATCCTCAGCACCATGGGCTACGACACCTTCGCCGGCGCGCGGCATGCCGAACTGGCCCGCCTGCGCGTCAACCACCGCAACACAGTCACCGCCGACAGTTTCTACGTCTTCGGCCTGCTCGCCGAGGGCCGCGTCGACCTCGTCGCCTCCGCCCATTTCGCCCTGCACGACTATGCCGCCCTCGACGCCATCGTTCGCAACGCCGGCGGAACTGTCACCGACTGGTCCGGCGCCCCCCTCGGCCGCCACAGCGACGGCACCATCCTCGCCGCCGCCACCCCCGAACTCCACGCCGAGGCGCTCGCCGTTCTGAGGCAGTAGAACCGGAAATCGCTTGCGCCGGATCAACTCATATCATAACTATCAAATATGACGTTGTCGCCCATCCCGGCTGACCTGCGCCTGCTGGCCCCCTCCTTCGCGGCCCGCTTTGCCGCGCTCATCGCCGAGCTGATCGGCTTCATCGCCCTGCGTCTGGTCCGCCACCCGACCCTCGCGACCCTCACACCCCTTCTGTGCCGTCGCCTCCAGCGCGTCGCCCGCATCATCACCAACACCATGGCCCGCATCGCCGCCGGCCGTCGTCCCCGCATCGATCTGCGCCGCAATCGCGCCCGCACCCCGCGCCCTGCCAGCGCCGCCCTCCCCGCCAGCGCCGGCTGGCTCCTGCGCGAGCTCAAGCACGAAGCCGCCCTCACCCGGCTCCGCCTCGAAACACTCCTGGCCGAGCCCGGCATCGCCGAGCTCCTCGCCGTCGTCCCCACCCTGCAACGCGTGCTCAACCCGCTCCGCCGCGCCCTGGCCATCGGCCACGCCGTCCGCGCCGTGAAACCACCCGCGCTCCCCCCGACACCCCAACCCCAGCCCGCCAAACCCCAGCTCCGCTTCGTCCATTTCGCAAGAACCCTCTAGCCTGCCGCGCCAAGCCGCGCCCTAATTGTTCCGTTTAGTTATCAACCGTGCAGACTTCCCGAAATCCCCCCCCCGGTATATGCCTCCACCAAACCGCTGGCTCGGGAGCCCTCCAATGACCGCCTATCTCGCCGACACCATCCTCGACCTCCTCACCCGCGGCGCCGACACCGCGCCCGCCATCGCCGCCCCCGGCCGCCTCCCCCTCTCCCACCAGGGCCTGCGCGCCCTCGCCGCACGCACCCGGGACGCCCTCAACGCCATGGGCATCGGCCGCAATGACCGCGTCGCCATGGTCCTGCCCAACGGCCCCGAAATGGCCACCGCCTTCGTCGCGATTGCCACCGGCGCCACCACCGCCCCGCTCAACCCCGCCTACAAGGCCGACGAGTTCGACTTCTACCTCTCCGACCTCAACGCCAAATGCCTCCTCATCCAGCACGGCATGGACAGCCCCGCCCGCGCCGTCGCCGCCGCCCGCAACATCCCCATCGTCGAACTCACCCCGGGCGAAGCCGCCGGCGACTTCTCCTTGGAATCAAGTCTCCAAGGCACCGCGACCCACCCCGGCCCCGCCGAAGCCGAGGACATCGCCCTCGTCCTGCACACCTCCGGCACCACCTCGCGCCCCAAAATCGTCCCCCTGCGCCACATCAACGTCACCGCCTCCGCCTACCATATCGGAGAAGTTCTCCGCCTCACCCCCGAAGACGCCTGCATGAACATCATGCCGCTCTTCCATATCCCCGGCCTCATCGCCGCCGTCCTCTCCTCCCTCGCCGCCGGCGCCTCCGTGAACTGCACCCCGGGCTTCAACGCCTTCAAGTTCTTCGCCCATTTCGATGAAGCCAACCCCTCCTGGTTCACCGCCGTGCCCACCATGCACCAGGCCATCCTCGGCCTCGCCGCCCGCAACAAGGACACCATCGCCAAGGGCCGCCTGCGCTTCATCCGCTCCTCCTCCGCCTCCCTCCCCCCCCAGGTGATGACCGCGGTCGAGGAAGCCTTCGGCGTCCCCGTCATCGAAAGCTACGGCATGACCGAGGCCGCCCACCAGATGGCCTCCAACCCGCTCCCCCCCGCCCCCCATTTCGCCGGCAGCGTCGGGATCGCCGCCGGCCCCGAAGTCGCCATCATGGACAATGACGGCAACCTGCTGCCGTCGGGCGGCCTCGGCGAAATCGTCATCCGCGGCCGCAACGTCACCGCCGGCTACGAAAACAACCCCTCGGCCAACGCCACCGCCTTCACCAACGGCTGGTTCCGGACCGGTGACCAGGGCACCATCGACGCCCAGGGCTACCTCCGCCTGACCGGGCGCCTGAAGGAAATCATCAACCGCGGCGGCGAGAAGATCTCTCCCCTCGAAGTCGACGAGTGCCTGATGGACCATCCCGCCGTGCAGCAGGTCGTCACCTTCGCCATGCCGCACAGCAAACTCGGCGAAGACGTCGCCGCCGCCGTCGTCCTGCGCGAGGGCCACACGCTGGACGAGCACGCGCTGCGCGACTTCGCCGGCACCAAGCTCGCCGCCTTCAAGGTCCCGCGCAAAATCGTCTTCCTCGCCGAAATCCCCAAGGGCGCCACCGGCAAGCTCCAACGCATCGGCCTCGCCGAAAAACTCGGCCTCTCCGCATGAGGATTGCCATCTTCGGCGCCGGCGCCATCGGCGGCTTCCTCGGCGCCAAACTCGCCGCCGCCGGCGCCGACGTCACCTTCATCGCCCGCGGCCCTCACCTCGCCGCCATGCAGAAAAACGGCGTCATCCTGCGCACCGCCGAGGGCGAAACCACCACCCACCCGCGCTGCGTCGGCTCCGCCGCCGAAGCCGGCCACCAGGACTATGTTTTCGTCACCCTCAAGGCCCACTCGCTGCCCGCCGCCGCCCCCGACATCGCCCGCATGATGGGCCCGGCCAGCACCCTCGTCACCGGCATCAACGGCATCCCCTACTGGTATTTCTACGGCGTCGACTCGCCAAACCGCGATCGCCCGATCCAATCCGTCGACCCCGGCGGCCAGCTTTGGACCCTCCTCCCCCCGAGCCAGACCCTCGGCTGCGTCGTCTACCCCGCCGCCGAAGTCCCTGAACCCGGCATCATCGAACACACCTACGGTGACCGCTTCTCCCTCGGCGAACCCGACGGCACCCGCTCCGAACGCGCCGAAACCCTCAGCCGCGCCCTCATCGCCGCCGGCCTCAAGGCCCCCGTCCGCCCCCGCATCCGCGACGAGATCTGGGTCAAGCTGTGGGGCAACCTCTGCTTCAACCCGCTCTCCGCCCTCACCGGCGCCACGCTCGACATCATCACCACCCGCCCCGACCTGCGCGCGATCTGCCGCGCCATGATGACCGAGGCGCAGACCGTCGCCGAAGCCCTCGGCACCAAATTCGCCATCTCGCTGGAAAAACGCATCGACGGCGCCGCCGAAGTCGGCGCCCACAAGACCTCCATGCTGCAAGACCTCGAACGCGGCCGCCCCATGGAAATCGACGCCCTGCTCGGCGCCGTCGTCGAACTCGGCACCGTCACCGGCCATATCATGCCCAATTGCGAAACCGTGCTCGCCCTGATCCGCGAACGCGCCCGCCAGTCCGGCTGCTACTCAGCCCTAGAAGTTCAGTCCCGGAGTGTGATGGTGCAAACTCGTCCCTGACACGTCAGGAGGAGGAGGAGGAGGCACTGTGACAAGAGATCACCGTGTCATGCAAGGTTCTGCATGCGGGCGGGCGATCCTCGGGGGGTGATGTGTCGCGCTTCGCTTACGCCTCCTACGAATTGGGAAGGGTGGTAAGGACCTTGTGGGGGGAGTTTTTTGCTTCTTTTTTCCAAAAAAGAAGCGCTGCCGCTTGTCTTCGGGGGTCTGGAGCGTGGTGCGATGGTGGGGCGCCAAAGCGCGCCCCACCCTACCGGGTGGTCTTGTTTGAGGGCGGGGTGGTTCCGCTGGTTTGATGCGGGGGCGGGGAGGTGATAGGGCCGGGGGCATGGAAGAGATGTTCGATTATGTGATTGTGGGGGCGGGGTCGGCAGGGTGTGTGTTGGCCAACCGGTTGAGTGCGGAGGCGCGCAATCGGGTGTTGGTTTTGGAGGCGGGCGGGGGGGATGGGTCGGTGTTCATTCGGATGCCGAGTGCGTTGTCGATTCCGATGAGCATGGAGAAGTACAACTGGTTTTATGCCAGTGAGCCGGAGGCGGCGTTGGGGGGGCGGCGGATGCATACGCCGCGGGGGCGGGTGGTGGGGGGGTCATCTTCGATCAACGGGTTGGTTTATATTCGGGGGAATGTCTTGGATTATGAGGGGTGGGTTGCGGCGGGGGCGAAGGGGTGGGGGTGGGCGGATGTGTTGCCGTATTTCAAGCGGGCAGAGGCGCGCGAGGAGGGGGGGGATTTGTATCGTGGGGGGGAGGGGCCGCTGGGGGTGAAGTATGGGCGGCTGGAGAATCCGTTGTATCGGGCGTGGATCGAGGCGGGGCGGCAGGCCGGGTATGGGGTGACGGAGGATGTGAACGGGTTTCGCCAGGAGGGGTTCGGGCGGATGGATATGACGGTGCGGGGGGGGGAGCGGTGTTCGGCCGCGGTGGCGTATTTGAGGCCGGCGCTAGGGAGGAAGAATCTGGAGGTTCGGACGGGGGTTTTGGTGTCGCGGGTGGAGTTCGAGGGGCGGCGGGCAATTGGGGTGCGCTATCGGCGTGGGGGGGAGGAGGTGGTGGTTCGGGCGGCGCGGGAGGTGATTTTGGCGGGGGGGCCGATTGCTTCGCCGCAGCTTTTGAAGCTGTCGGGGGTGGGGCCGGCGCGGGAGTTGCGGGGGTTCGGGATTCCGATTGTGGCGAACCGGCCGGGGGTGGGGGAGAATTTGCAGGATCATCTGGAGTTCTATTTCCAGGTGGCGTGCACGCAGCCGATCACGTTGTATTCGGCGATGGGGCGGTGGGCGAAGCTGGGGATCGGGGCCAGTTGGTTGTGGCGCAAGGATGGACTGGGGGCGACGAATCATTTCGAGTCATGCGGGTTTATCCGGAGCCGGGCGGGGGTGCGGTGGCCGGATTTGCAGTATCATTTTTTGCCGCTGGCGGTGTCGTATGACGGGTCGGCGCTGGCGGAGCGGCATGGGTTCCAGGCGCATGTGGGGCCGATGCGCTCGAAGAGTCGGGGGTCGGTGCGGTTGCGGTCGGGGGATGTGGAGGGGAAGCCGGAGATACGGTTCAACTATATGAGCCAGGCGGAGGATTGGGAGGAGATGCGGGCGGCGGTGCGGCTGACGCGGGAGGTGTTCGCGCAGGCGGCGTTCGATCCGTATCGGGGGGAGGAGTTGGCGCCGGGGGCGGGGGTGGTGACGGATGAGGAGATCGACGGGTTCATCCGGCGCAAGGTGGAGAGCGCGTATCATCCGTGCGGGACGTGCCGGATGGGGCGGGGGGATGATGCGGCGGCGGTGGTGGATGCGCAGACGCGGGTGATCGGGGTTGATGGGCTGCGGGTGGTGGACAGTTCGATCATGCCGAACGTGACGACGGGGAATTTGAATGCGCCGACCATCATGATCGGGGAGAAGGCGGCGGATCATATCCTGGGGCGGGCGTTGCTGGCGCCGGTCGATGCGCCATACTGGGAGGCGCCGGCGTGGCGCACGGCGCAACGGGGAGAGGGCTGATGCGGACGCAGGCGCGGGCGGTGGTGATCGGGGGCGGGGCGGTCGGGGTTTCGACGCTGTATCATCTGGCGAAAAAGGGGTGGACGGACAGCCTATTGATCGAGCGGAAGGAGTTGACGTCGGGGTCGACCTGGCATGCGGCGGGGCTGCTGCCGTTGTTCAACCTCAGCTACTCCGTGGGGCAGATCCACAAATATTCGGTGGCGTTGTATCAGCGGCTGGAGGCGGAGACCGGGCAGAATGTGGGGCTGCGGCAGGTCAGCAATATCCGGCTGGCGCGGACGCGGGACCGGATGGATGAGTATCGCTATTACGCCGGGGTGGCGCGGGCGATCGGGGTGGAGGTGCGGTTTCTGACGCCGGCGGAGGTGAAGGAGATCTGGCCGCTGTGCAATGTCGAGGGGTTGCTCGGCGCCATCCAGCATCCCGAGGACGGCTATATCCAGCCGGCCGATCTGACGCAGGCGCTGGCGCGGGGGGCGCGGGCGATGGGGGCGGAGATCAACCGCTACACGACTGTGACGGGGATTGCGCGGCTGGCGTCGGGCGCGTGGCTGGTGCGCACGGACAAGGGCGAGGTGACGTGCGAGCATGTGATTTCGGCGACCGGCAGTTTCGCGCGGCGGACCGGGGCGATGGTGGGGTTGGAAGTCCCGGTGATCCCGGTCGAGCATCAGTATATTGTGACGGAACCGCATCCGTTGATCCAGGAGCGCCGGCGCCAGGGCTTGCCGGAGATGGGGGTGCTGCGGGAGAGCGATTCGTCGTGGTACATGCGCGAGGAGAACGGGGGGCTGCTGCTCGGGCCGTATGAGGCGGGTGCGCCGGCCTGTTATGTCGACGGACCCGGCGCGGAGAGCGAGTACGAGTTGTTCCAGGAGGATCTGGAGCGGCTGGGGCCGTATATCGAGACGGCGATTGCGCGGGTGCCGGCGTTTGGCGAGGTGGGCGTCAAGAAGGTCTATAACGGGGCGATCGCCTATACGCCGGATGGCTCGCCGATGGTGGGGCCGGCGCCGGGGCTGCGGAATTTCTGGTTGAACGAGGGGCATTCGTTCGGGATCACGGCGGCTGGCGGGGCGGGGTGGCAGTTGGCGGAGTGGATCGTGGAGGGGGAACCTTCGATCGACATGATGGGGGTCGACCCGCGGCGATTCGGGCCTTATGCGACGCGGGGCTATGTGAAGGCGAAGGCCGAGGAGGCCTATGCCAAGGTGTTCACCGTGCATTATCCGGACGAGGAGCGGGCGGCGGCGCGGCCGTTGAAGACGTCGCCGTGCTATTCGCGGATGCAGGCGTTGGGGGCGGTGTTCGGGACGGCCTATGGCTGGGAGCGGCCGGGCTGGTTTGCGCCGCCGGGGTATGCGCTGGACGCGGCGGCGCTGGGCAAGAGCGATGTGCTGCTCAATGAGAACCACGCGCCGGCGGTGGATGGGCGGGTGGTGGAGACGTGGAGTTTCCGGCGGTCCAACTATTTCGAGCAGGTCGGGCGCGAGTGCCGGCATGTGCATGAGCGGGTCGGGCTGCTCGACATGTCGGCGTTTGCCAAGTTCGAGATCGCGGGACCGGGGGCGGCGGCGTGGCTCGATCGGTTCGTCGCGGGGCGGCCGCCGCAGAAGGTGGGGCGGATCGGGCTGTGCTACCATCTGACGCCGCGCGGGGGCGTGCGGACGGAGTTCACGGTGTATCGCGAGGCGGTGGACCGGTTCTATATCGTTTCGGCGGGGGCGTTGGAGACGCATGATTTCGACTACTTTGCGCACGCGCTGCCCGGGGATGGGAGCGTCAGTCTGCGCAAGGTGACGGAGCAGATTGGCGTGCTGGTGGTGGCGGGGCCGGATGCGCGGCGGCTGTTGGAGCGGGTGACGGATGCCGATTTGTCGAACGCGGCGTTTCCGTGGCTGTCCGGCCGGACGATCAACATCGGGGCTGCGACGACGAAGGCCTTGCGGGTGAATTATGTGGGCGAGTTGGGATGGGAGCTGCATCATCCGATTGCGCAGCAGAACGCGATTTTCGATGCGCTGATGGCGGTGGGGGCGGATTTCGACCTGAAGCCGTTCGGGGTCAAGGCGATGGATTCGTTGCGGCTGGAGAAGTCGTACAAGTTGGTGGGGCGGGAGTTGTCGATCGAGTATGCGGCGCTGGAGTCGGGGTTGGAGCGGTTTGTGGCGCTGGACAAGGGGGATTTTGTCGGGCGGGAGGGGCTGATCAACTGGAAGGCGACGGGCTTTCAGAACGCGTATGTGACGCTGGAGGTGCATGGCGTGACCGACACCGATGCGCGGGGCTCGGAGCCGATCACGCTGCACGGCGCACTCGTGGGCCGCACCACCTCCGGCGGTTTCGGCTGGCGGCTGCACAAATCACTCGCGCTGGCTTTCGTGCGGCCGGATCTGTCGGCGCCGGGCACGGAACTGGTCATCGAAATTCTCGGCATGCCGCATCGTGCCACCGTCATCACCGAATCGCCGTTCGATCCGGCCAATCAGCGCCTGCGCGCGTAAAGGACCTGCCATGAACTGGGACGTCTTCATCACCGCCGCCATCACGGGCGCCGGCGCGACCACCGACAAATCCGAGCACGTGCCGGTGACGCCGAAGCAGATCGCGGCCTCGGCGATCGAGGCGGCCAAGGCCGGCGCCGCGGTGGCGCACATCCATGTCCGCAACCCCGAAACCGGTGCCGCCGCGCGCGATCCGGCGCTCTACCGTGAGGTGGTCGAGCGCATCCGCGAGTCCGACACCGATGTCATTATCAACCTCACCGCCGGGATGGGCGGAGACCTGGTGCTCGGCGGGACCGAGCATCCGCTGCCGCTCGACATGCGGTTCACCGACATGGCGGGCGCCGAGGAGCGGGTTGAGCATGTGACGCAGTTGCTGCCGGAAATCTGCACGCTCGATTGCGGGTCGATGAATTTCGCCGAGGGCGATTATGTCATGACCAACACGCCTGGCATGTTGCGGGCGATGGCGCGGCGGGTCCAGGCGTTGGGGGTGCGGCCGGAGATCGAGGTGTTCGACGCGGGGCACCTTGTGCTGGCGAAGCAGTTGATCGCGGAGGGGTTGATCGATGATCCGGTCATGATCCAGCTGTGCATGGGGATAGCGTACGGGGCGCCGGACGATCCGCTGACGCTGATGTCGTTGGTACACAACCTACCCGCGGGCTGCGTGTTCTCGGCGTTTTCGATCGGGCGGCACCAGTTGCCTTATGTGGCGATGGCGGCGCTGGCGGGGGGCAATGTGCGGGTGGGGCTGGAGGACAACATCTATTTGTCGCGCGGGCAGAAGGCGACCAACGGGACCCTGGTGGAGCGGGCGGTGACGATCCTGGAGGGGATGAATGTGCGGGTGAAGGGACCCGCCGAGGTCCGTGAGATGCTGAAGCTGCGGAAGGCCGTGCGATGAAATGCGCGGTCGTCGGTGGCGGCGTCATCGGCGCGGGGTGGGCGGCGCGGCTGCTGCTCAACGGGCATGACGTGGCGGTGTTCGACCCGGCGCCCTCGGCGGAGCGGGCGGTCGGCGAGATGCTGGCCAATGCCGAGCGGGCCTATGCGCGGATGACGCTGGCGCCGCTGGGCCACCGCGGCACGCTGCGTTTCGCCGGCTCCATCGCCGAGGCAGTGGCGGGGGCCGGGTTCATCCAGGAGTCAGCCCCGGAGCGGGTGGACCTGAAGCAGGCGATCCTCAACGAGATTGACGCAAACGCGGCGCCGGACGCGTTGATCTGCTCCTCGACGTCGGGCTTGTTGCCGAGCGAGTTGCAGGCGGGGATGAAGCACCCGGAGCGCTTCACGGTCGGGCATCCGTTCAACCCGGTGTATCTGCTGCCGCTGGTGGAGCTGTGCGGTGGGGCGCAGACGGCGCCGGAGACGATCGAGCGGGCGCGGGCGTTCTATGCCGCGATCGGGATGAAGCCGCTGCATGTGCGCAAGGAGATCGACGGGTTCATTGCCGACCGGCTGCTGGAGGCGCTGTGGCGGGAGGCGCTGTGGCTGGTCAATGACGGCGTTGCCACCACCGAGGAGATCGACGATGCGATCCGCTATGGGGCGGGGCTGCGCTGGTCGTTCATGGGGACGTTCCTGATCTATCGACTCGCGGGGGGCGA
Organism: uncultured Rhodospirillales bacterium; assembly: GCA_903928895.1. GTDB lineage: Bacteria > Pseudomonadota > Alphaproteobacteria > Acetobacterales > Acetobacteraceae > CAIYPH01. The sequence continues at coordinate 39,731 of CAIYSR010000129.1, forward strand.
GGCCGGGATGCGGCATTTCATGGCGCAGTTCGGCCCGGCGCTGAAGCTGCCGTGGACGAAGTTGATGGATGTGCCGGAGTTGACGGATGCGCTGATCGATGAGGTGACGGCGCAGTCGGACGCGCAGGCGGGAGGGCTTTCGCATCGGGAGCTTGAGCGCAAGCGGGATGACTGCCTTGTGGCGGTGATGCAGGCGTTGAAGTCCCAGGAATTCGGAGCCGGCGCCGTGCTGGCGGCGTACGAGGCCGGGCTGTATCGTTCGGGCCATGCCACGGCTGTCCTGCCGGAGGACCTGGCCCAGCCGCTGCGGCTGCATCAGGGCATCGTCCGGGAGGATTGGGTCGACTACAACAAGCACATGACGGAGAGCCGCTATCTCCAGGTTTGCACCCATGCCACCGATGCGCTGTTGAAACTGGTCGGTGTCGATCTCGACTATGTCTCGGCCGGGCACAGCTACTTCACCGCCGAGACCCATATCCTGCACCGCAAGGAAATCCCGGGGCTCGATCCCTACTACACCACGACGCTGGTGCTGGGTGCCGACGACAAGCGGGTGCATCTGTTCCACGAAATCCGTCACGGCCGGACGGATGCGCTGCTGGCGTCGGGCGAGCACATGCTGCTGCATGTGGATATGAAGGCCGGCAAGGCGGTGCCGGCGCCGGCCGAGATCGCGGGGCGTTTCGCCCGCATCCGCGCCGCCCATGCCAGCCTGCCCCGCCCCGATTCGGCCGGCCGCGCCGTCAGCAGCCAGAAGCCGCGCGGCGTGCCTGGGCCGGCGGTGCCGCGGATGATCGATGCCGAGGTGGCGGCGTTCATCGCGCGGACGGAATCGTTCTATCCCGCCAGCACCAACGCGGCGGGGCCGGCGGAGAACCGGGCGGTTTACAACCGGATGTGCGACGCCTTCCGCGCGCCGCGCCCGGCCGGATGCACCGTCATGGACCTGATGCTGGAAGCCGAGGCGCCGGCGCGGGAGTTGCCGGTGCGGCACTACATCATGGATGGCGTGACCTCGGAGGTGACGCTGCTGTATCTGCACGGCGGCGGCTACGTGGTGGGTGGGCTCGAGTCCCATGATGATGTGTGCGCGGAGTTGGCGCGGGACGCCGGGATCGAGGTGGTGTCGCTGGATTACCGGCTGTCGCCGGAGCACGCCTATCCCGCTGCGCTCGATGATGTCGAGGCGGCCTACCGGCATCTGGTGGGGATGGGGCGGCGGGTGATCGTGGGCGGTGACAGCGCCGGGGGCAATCTCGCGGCGGCGCTGTGCTTGCGGCTGAAGCGGCTCGGCGCGGCCCAGCCGGTGGGGCAGGTGCTGATCTATCCGGGCCTGGGCGGCGATCCGTTCCGCAATGGCGAGCGCAATCTCGATGCGCCGTTGCTGCCGGTGCGGCATTCCGGGGGTTATCGGACGCTGTACGCCGGCGGGGAGGATCGGATTCCGAAGGACGATGCGGAATTCGCCCCGCTGTCCGCATGGGATGCGACCGGGTTGGCCCCGGCGGCGATCATCGCGGCCGGGATCGATCCCCTGCGGCAGGATGCGGAGGATTATGCGGCGCTGCTGGCCGCCGCCGGGGTGTCCGTCTTGTTCCGCTCGGAGCCCGGCCTGGTGCATGGGTATCTGCGGGCACGGCATGCGAGCCGGGCGGTGGCGCGCTCCTTCGCCGCGATCGGTGAAGCGCTGCGGCAGATGGCGGATGGTCGGTTTGCCGGGTTGTACGACCATCCTGTGCCGGAGGCCGGTTGATGTCGGATCGTCCACGCCGTGGCCGCGATGCCAAGCGCGCTGCGAGGCTGGCCCATGCCGCCGAGACCGTTCCCTTCATCACCCGCAAGCTGCTGCCCTATGAAGCCGTGAGCGAAGAAGGCCTGGCGCTGATCGAGCACAACGCCGACACGGTGCTCGAAGAGGTCGGGATCGACTTCAAGGGTGATGCCGAGGCGTTGGCGCTGTGGCGCGAGGCGGGGGCCGATGTGCGCGGCGAGCGGGTGCATGTCCCGCGCGGGCTGTGCCGGTCGATCGTGCAGCTGCATGCGCCGAAGACCTATGTCCAGCATGCCCGCAACCCGGCGCGTTCGGTGGTGATGGGGGGCGCGAGCACGGTGTTCGCGCCCAACTACGGCTCACCGTTCGTGCGGGACCTGGACGGCGGGCGGCGCTACGGCACGATCGCGGACTTCGAGAATTTCGTGAAGCTGACCTATGCTTCGCCGTATCTGCACCATTCCGGCGGCACGATCTGCGAGCCGGTGGACCTGCCCGTCAACAAACGCCATTTCGACATGCTGTACGCGCATATGCGGTGGAGCGACAAGCCGTACATGGGCTCGGTGACGGCGCCGGAGCGGGCCGAAGACAGCGTCAGCATGTCCCGCATCCTGTTCGGCGATGACTGGCTCGATCCGGCGTCGGGGCGGCCGAAGACGGTGATGACCAGCCTGATCAACGCCAATTCGCCGCTGACCTGGGACGCGACGATGCTGGGCGCGCTCAAGGTCTATGCGCGCAACAATCAGGCGAATTTGACCACTCCGTTCATTCTCGCCGGCGCGATGTCGCCGGTGACGGTGGTGGGGACGTGCACAGTCACGCTGGCGGAGGCGTTGTCGGGGATGGCGTTTGCGCAGCTGGTCAATCCGGGCGCCCCGGTGATCCTGGGCAGCTTCGCCTCCTCGATTTCGATGCAATCGGGGGCGCCGACCTTCGGGACGCCGGAGCCGTCGCTGGTGCTGTATGTGATGGCGGCGCTGGCGCGGCGGCTGGGGGTGCCGTTCCGGTCGGGCGGCGCGTTGTGTGCGTCCAAGGTGCCGGATGCGCAGGCGGCGTATGAGTCGGCCAACACGATGAATGCGACGATGATGGGCGGGGTGAATTTCGTGCTCCACGCCGCCGGCTGGCTCGAAGGGGGGCTGGCATTGTCGTACGAGAAGTTCGTGATGGATTGCGACCAGGCCGGCATGTGGCACGCCTTCGCCGACGGGGCCGATCTGTCCGAGAACGGGCAGGCGATGGATGCGATCCGCGAGGTCGGCCCTGGCAGCCACTTCCTGGGCTGCGCCCATACCCAGGCCAATTTCGAGACGGCGTTCTTCCGTTCGACCGTGGCGGACAACAACAGTGTCGAGCAGTGGGAGGCCGAGGGCGCACAGGATGCGGTGATGCGGGCCAACGCGATCTGGAAGCGCACCCTTCGCGAATACGAGGCGCCGGCGATCGATCCCGGCGTCGATGAGGCGCTGCTCGACTACATGATGCGGGGCAAGGGGGCGATGCCGGACTCGGATACCTGATGCCGTTCGCGGGGAAGGAAGGGTTTCTTTTTTTGAAAAAAAAGAAGCGCTTCCCTGAAACGATCGAGAAAGCGCCATATTTTTCGATATCGGTCCGATTTAGAGAAAACGGGAGGGCGCGCCGAGTCCGAGCAGGTGGGCGCCGACAGTTTCGAAATGGGCGGTGCGCGCCTGGATCTGCTGGGTGACGCTGTGCAGGTCGCGGAAGCGGCGCTCGAACGGCTGGGTGGGGAAGATCGCGGTCGCGCCGGCTTCGTGGTAGGCGAAATCCATCACTTCGCGGGCCTGATGGGTGGCGAAGCTGGCGGCGAGGCGGATGCGCATGCGATCGTCGAGGTTGATCTCCGCGGTTTCGGCGCGAGTCCAGACTTCCTCCAGCGTGGTGTTGAGTAGAGTGCGCGCGGCGGTCAGCTTCGCGGTGGCCAGGGCCATCGCGGTCTGGACATGGTGACTGTCGCGGACCATGCGGGCGCTCGATTGCGGTGTTTTGGTGCGCGCCAGATCGGCGAAGGCCTCCAGCGCTCCGCGCGCGATGCCGAGCGCCACCGCGCCGAAGCCGCTGGCGTAGAGGTGGTTGGTGACGAAGCGGTAGAGCGGCCCCTGCTCCCGCCGGTCCGCGGGATTGTCCCGGATGACGGTGAAGGCTTCGGGGACGAAGAGGTCGTTCACCTCGTAGCTGTCGCTGCCGGTGCCGCGCAGGCCCATTGGGTTCCAGTTGCGGATCATGGTGACGGCGGATTTCGGCATGATCATGCTGCGCTCGACCGGATCGCCGGCGAGCGGCCCATCCGGCCAGCGGAGCATGGCGCCGTCGGGCCCGATCACGCGGGAATGCCCGCCGATCCAGGTGGCGCCGCGGCTGCCGGAGGCGAAATCCCAATGGCCGGAGACGCGGTAGCCGCCGGGCACCGCGATCGCGCGGCCCTGCGGTCCGGCGCCCCATGCCATCGCGGCGCGTGGGTCGCTCCAGATGGCGCGCGCGGCGGCCGGGTCCATGTAGGCGGAGGCCATCGAACATCCCGAGGTCTGGCCGATGCACCAGGCGGTGGAGGCGTCGGCGGCGGCGATGATCTCCATCATGCGCACGAACTCGGCCGGCGGAGCTTCGTCACCATCGAGCGACCGGGGGAGGAGGGTGCGGAAGAGGCGGGCTTCGTGCAGTGCGTCCAGCAGGTCGGGCGGGATTTCGCAGGCGGCCTCGATCCGGTCGGCGGCCATCGCGATCAGGGGAGCCACGGCGCGGGCACGGGCGGCGGGCGAGGACGGGGGGGCAATCTGGTGCGCGGCACTCATGCGCGGGCGTCCTCTCGGCTGCACGGGAGGGCGAGTGTGGCGGCGCGGGAGTCCTTTGTCGACTCAGCCAGGGTCGAGGCGCAGCCCGGTTGCGGCGTCGAAGACGTGGAGCTGCGCCGGCGGGAAGCCGACATTCATCCGCTCGGCCGGGGCCTCGGCCTTGGGCAGCTTGACCGACAGCATTGTGCCATCGGAGAGGCGGCCGATGATCACGGTCTCGGAGCCCAGCGGCTCCAGCAGGTCAACCTGGAGTTCGAGGCCGGCGGGGTTGGCCACCACATGTTCGGGGCGGATGCCGATGGTCAGTTTCATCCCGTCCGGCTCCGGCCGCTTGCCGTCGGCGAAGGGGATGACCGGACCGATGTCGAGCGTGACCGCGGTGCCGCCGTGGCTGAGCGCGCCGGGCAGGAAATTCATCGCCGGGGCGCCGATGAAGCCGGCGACGTAGATGTTGGCGGGGCGCTCGAACACTTCCATCGGCGTGGCGAGCTGCACCGCGCGGCCTTGGTGCAGCACCAGGAGCCGGTCGCCGAGCGTCATCGCCTCGACCTGGTCATGGGTGACGTAGAGGCTGGTGACGGCCATGCGGCGTTGCAGGCGCTTGATTTCGGCGCGCATCGACACCCGCAGCGTGGCATCGAGGTTCGACAGCGGCTCGTCGAACAGGAACAGCTTGGGGTGGCGGACGATGGCGCGGCCCATGGCGACGCGCTGGCGCTGGCCGCCGGAGAGTTGGCGGGGTTTGCGGGCCAGCAGCGGGCCGAGGCCGAGCATGTCGGCGGTTTCCTGGACGCGGGTGGCGATGTCCTGCTTCGACAGGCCACGGATCTTGAGTGCGTAGGCCATGTTGTCGAACACGCTCATGTGCGGGTAGAGCGCGTAGTTCTGGAACACCATGGCGATGTCGCGCTGCGCCGGATCGAGGTTCGCGACATTCTTGCCGTCAAGCTCGATCGCCCCGGCGGTGGGTTCCTCCAGCCCGGCGACGAGGCGCAGCAGGGTCGACTTGCCGCAGCCGGAGGCGCCGACGATCACCAGCATTTCGCCCGAGGCGAGTTCGAGGTCGATGCCGTGCAGAACCGGCGTGGTGCCGAAGCTCTTGCGTAGATTGGTCAGTTTCAGGCTCGCCATTACTTGTCGCCTTCCGTGAGGCCTTTGACAAACCAGTGCTGCATCAGCACGACGACTGCCACCGGTGGCAGCATCGCGAGCACCGCGGTGGCCATGACGCGGTTCCACTCCACCGAGGTATCGGCTCCGATCATTTTGACGATGCCGATGACGATGGTGTCGAGCCGGGAGTCGGTGGCGACGAGCAGGGGCCAGAGATACTGGTTCCAGCCGTAGACAAAGAGAATGACGAACAGCGCGGCGATGTTCGCCGCCGAGACCGGCAGCAGGATATCGCGCAGGAAGCGCAGCGGGCCGGCGCCGTCCATGCGGGCGGCCTCCACGAGCTCATCGGGAATGGCGAGGAAGGTCTGCCGGAACAGCAGCGTCGCGGTCGCCGAGGCGATCAGCGGCATGGTGAGGCCGGTGAAGGTGTTGATCAGGCCGAAGCCGGCCATGACGGCGTAGGTCGGGATGATCCGCACTTCGACCGGCAGCATCAAGGTGAAGAAGATCATCCAGAAGCACAGCAGGCGGAATGGGAAGCGGAAGAAGGCGATGGCATAGGCCGACAGCACCGAGATGGTGATTTTGCCGATGGCGATGCTCATGGCCATGCCGAAACTCACCAGCAGCAGGTGCCACACCGGCGCCACGCCCGGCGCGCCTTCGGACAGCACCTTCCAGTAGATGTCGAGCCCGGCGCCAGGAATGAACGACAGCTCGCCGCGACCGATCATCGCAGCGTCCTGGGTGGAGGCGGAAAACACCAGCCAGACCGGCAGCACGAACAATGCCACGCCGATTCCGAGGACGATATGGGCGGTCCAGTCGGTGCGTCCGTTCATGTCTTGTCGCGCTTTCCGAGGAAGCGGAACTGCATGACGGTGAGCATGACGATGCCCAGCATCAGCACCACCGATTGCGCCGACGAGCCGCCGAGATCGAGGTTCACCACGCCGTCGCGATAGACCTTCACCACCAGGGTCTCGGTGGATTTGCCAGGTCCGCCCTGGGTCATGGCCTGGATCGTGCCGAAGGTATCGAACGCGGAGTAGACCAGGTTCACCACGAGCAGGAAGAAGGTCGTCGGCGCGAGCAGCGGGAACAGGATGGTGCGGAAGCGGCGCCATCCGCGCGCGCCGTCCATGCGCGCGGCCTCGATCACCGAGCGCGGGATGGATTGCAGGCCGGCGAGGAAGAAGATGAAGTTGTAGCTGACCTGTTTCCAGGCCGATGCCAGCACCACCACGATCATCGCCTGGGTGCCGTTGATCTTGTAGTCCCACGCGATGCCGAGCGCCTTCAGCCCGTGCGAGATCATGCCGATCTGGGGGTGCAGCAGGAGGATCCACAGGATCGCCGCCACTGCTGGGGCCACCGCGTAGGGCCAGATCAGCAAGGTGCGGTAGATCCCGCGTCCTTTGATCTCGCGATCGGCGAAGACTGCGAGCAGCAGGGCGACGCCCATGGAGATCAAGGTGACGGCAACGCAGAAGGCCACCGTTCGCCCCATCGATTCGACGTAGAGCGGGTCGGTGAGCAGGTCTTCGAAATTCTCGAGACCGATGAACTGGGTCTTGAGCCCGAACGCGTCTTGCCGCGTCAGGCTGCCGTAGATCGCCTGCCCGGCGGGCCAGATGAAAAAGAAAATGGTGAGCAGAAGCTGCGGCAGCACGAATGCCGCCGGCAGCGCCCAGCCTCCGAAGATCGTGCGACGCTCCATCTGGAGCGGATGCTCAGCCCTTCGTCGCTTTTTCGAACTCGCGCAGCACCCGGTTGCCGCGGGTCACGACGGCATCGAGCGATGCCTGCGCGCCCTGTTGGCCCTGCAGCGCCTTCTCCAGCTCCTCGGAGAAGATGTTGCGGAGTTCCGCCATCCGGCCGAGGCGGAAGCCGCGGGAATTGGCGGTCACTTCGCCGCGGGTGAGCTGCATGATCGGCAGATCGGCGCCTGGGGTCTTTTCGTAATAGCCCTGCTTCTTCGACAGCTCGTAGCCGGCGAGCGTGACGGGCACATAGCCGGTGTGCTGGTGCCAGACGGCGTCATTGTCCGCGCGGCCGATGAATTTCAGGAACTGGGCGCAAGCCTTGTACTCGGCCGGCGTGCGGTTCGGGGCGGTCATGGTCCACAGGCTGGCGCCGCCGATGATGGAATTGAGCGGCTTGGCGTTGACTTCGGGATCGATCGGCAGCAGCGCCTCGCCCCAACGGAACTTGGCATCGCGCGCAACGGCGGCGCGGGCGGCCGAGGAGTTGAAGCCGATCGCGGCTTCGCCGGAGGGGAAGATCGCGTCGGCCGCATTGTCGCGGCCGGCGTACTTGAAGAGGCCTTCCTTGGACATGTCGAGCAGGCGCTGCATCTGCTTGACGAAGGCCGGGGCATTGACCTTGAGCTCGGTGTCGAGCCCCTCGAACCCGTTCGCCTTGGTGGCGAACACGAGGTCATGCATGGCGGCGAACTGCTCGAACTGGATCCAGATCGGCCAGGCCGAGCCCATCGGCACCGGGGTGGCGGCTTTGGCCTTGAGCGCACGACAGGCGGCGATGACATCGTTCCAGGTTGCCGGCGGCTTCTCGGGGTCAAGCCCGGCCTTCTCGAACGCGTCCTTGTTGTACCACATCACCGAAGTGGAGGAGTTGAACGGCAGGGAAGCGAGGCGTCCGTCCGGCAGGCTGTAGTAGCCGCGCACGCCACCGAGGTAAGCCTTCGGATCGAACTCGATGCCGGTTTCCTGGCTGAGCTGCCAGACCTGCTTCACCGCGGGGCCGGCGGCGAGCATCGAGCCGGTGCCGACCTCGAACATCTGAACGATGTGCGGCGCCTGCCCGGCGCGCCAGGCCGCGATCGCGCCCGTCAACGTCTCCGGATAGGTGCCCTTGAACACCGCGTCGACCTCGACCTCGGCCTGGGAGGCATTGAATTCCTTGGCGATGCGGTTCACTTCCTCGCCGAGCGCGCCACCCATGGCGTGCCACCAGACGATCTTCGTCTTGGCCTGCGCGAAAGCGGCGGCGGGCAGGGTGGCGGCGGCGGCCGTTGTGGCCAACAGGGTGCGGCGCTTCATGGATATGCTCCTGGCAATGCGTTCCTGACGCCCCGTAGAGGCAGGGGGTTGCCGTACTATGGCACATAAGTGACGGTACGATGAAGGCTTGAGGTCGAGCGGCCGGGGAAGGTGTGGCTTGCCGCGTTCGTCGCCGCACCGCTAAACAGGAAGCTTCGACATGGGACAGCAGACATGGACCTCAAGGCGCATATCCGGGGCATTCCCGATTTTCCAAAGCCCGGAATCCTGTTCTACGATATCTCGACGCTCCTGCGAGATGCTGACGCCTGGCAGGTCGCAATGGGGCGGATGGCGCGTGCGGTGCGGGTGCACCAGCCCGATCTCATCGCCGGCATCGAATCGCGTGGCTTCCTGGTCGCTGCCCCGCTCGCGCTCAAGCTCGGCTGTGGCTTCATCATGATACGCAAACCACGCAAATTGCCGGGCCCGACCATCGGCTACGACTACGATCTGGAATATGGCACCGACCGTATCGAGGTACAGCAGGATGCGGTGCAGCCTGGTCAGCGTGTTGTCGTCGTCGACGACCTACTGGCCACCGGCGGCACAATGAATGCGGCAATCCACTTGCTGCAGAAGATCGGTGCGGTCGTGCCGTCGGCGGCGGCGCTCATCGAGCTGACGTTTCTGAACGGGCGTGGTCGGATCCCGGTGCCGGTCGATACATTGGTTTCATACGACGAGTAGGCCCGTGGCCTCCGATGTTCCGGCGCTACAGGCGTGCAGCATGATCCGCTCTGAGGTGAAATCTTCATCCGGGAGGATTGTCTGAAGCGCGAGGAGCGCCTCGCCGACCTGACGCGCCGCCCACAGTGAGGCGGCGCCCGGCGTCCCGCGGGCGCGGTCCAGCAGCATCGGCAGGTGGGTCCGAAACCGTGCTGCCTCCTGTCGCATCATCGGCAACCAGCGGGCGCGGAATATGGCGGGTACGTCGTCCATAAGGGCGTGACGGTCGGCGGTGCTCAGTTGGGCGACGGCGAACCGTTCGAAGTGGCCATAGGCCGTGGCCACCAGGGGCAGGCGCCAAAATAGATCGGCCAGCGTGTCGTCCAAACCGAGCCCGCGCTGGGTGAACTGGGAACAGCCTCTGGCGAGTTCTCCAACATCCTTGCCGCCATGCCGGCGCCAGAACAGGGGTTGCGCAACCGAGCGGATCGCGCCGTAGAGCGCAAGCTCGGCGAGCACCGCATGGTCCCATCCCGGCCGGTACGCGAGCGGCGCCAGACGGGCCACGGCGGTCCGCCGGTAGAGCCCCCAGAACGCCGGGGCGCTGGTGTAGTGCGTCATGACGTGCCGCGCCCGTGCCAGCGGGTCCGGCGCCACGGCGTCGAGCGCGTGGCCGGGCGGATAGATGTGCTGGACTGTTCCGGAGCCATCGAAAACGAGGCCGGCGGCGTGGCACATGGCGGTTGCAGCGTCGTCCCGAAGCGCATCGATGGTCGCGCTGACGAAGTCCGGTGCGAGCAGATCATCGCCGGTCTTGGGCAGGACGAATGCGGATTGGCCATGCCAGAAGGCGCGCTGGCAGTTGATCACGGGGCCGACGTTGATCGGACTGCGCAGCAGGGCGACCCGGCTGTCCCGCAAAGCGATCCCCTCGACGAGGGCGCAGGTGTCGTCGGTCGAGGCGTTGTCGATCACCGTGATGGCAAGTTCCGACCAGCTCTGGCCACGCAGGCTGTCCAGCACCTCGACGATGGTCGCCGCTGCGTTGAAGACAAACACATTCACATCGACGCTCGGGCGCAGGCTCATACCGATGGCCGCGCGATGCACCGGTCGCGCCAAACGTAACGGAGTGCGGCGCCCAGATGCCTGCCGAAACGGGGGCCGTCGCAGAGCGGGCTGGCTTTCACGCGTGCGCGCAATCCTGTTCGCAGCGCAGCCAGAGCGGACAGGTCCGCGGCCCGCGCGATGGCCATCGCACGATACCCAGCCTGATCCGGCGCGACCCAGTCGCCCAGCCCGATATTGGCGAGGTGGCTCGCGGAGTGGCGCGAGGCGAAGATATCACCAGGCATCGTGATCACCGGTACTCCCATCCACAGCGCCTCGCAGGTCATCAGCCCGCCGGAATAGGGAAACGGATCCAGCATGATGTCGATGTCGCCGTGTTGGGCGAGCAGGTCGCGATGCGGCGAACCGCCGCGCAGCTCGATCCGATCGGCTGCGATGCCGTGCGCGGCGAAGCCCGCGACAACAGCCTCGCGTGTTGCGGGATCGCTCATCTGATGACACTTCATGACGAGCCGCGCGCCTTCGATCGATTGCAGTATCGTGGCCCAAACCTCGATCGTGGCAGGCGTGACTTTGGCGAGGTTGTTGAAGCAGCCGAAGGTGATCGCCCCGGTCCTCAGCGCAGGCAATGGAGCGACGTCGGGCGCGTAGGCCGGCGGGCTGTAGCACACATAACCGTCCGGCAGGCGGAGGAGCCGCTCAGTGTAAAAGGATTCGAAGCCAGCCGGCGTTTCGACGGCGTCCGAGAGAAACCAGTCCATTTCTGCGAGGCCGGTGCTGTGGTTCTGCGAACCGACCCACTTTATTTGGACCGGAGCCAATCGTTCCGCGCAAAGCGGCAGATGACCCTGATCGCCATAGCCGCCGAGATCGATCAGAATGTCGAGGGCCAGCGCGCGGATATGCTCCACCACCGCCGGACCGGCGGGCACCGTCCAGCTTGCCGCAAGGTGTCGGAACCGGCGATTGATCGGATCGGCGCCATGTTCGGCTCCAATCGCGTGCAGCTCGAAAGCTTCGGGGTCAAGGTTTTCGAATCCGGCTATGGTGAGCCAACCAACCGGATGGGTCTTGAGCGTGGATGACAGCAGACCAATCCGCAGCCGTCGTTCCGGGTCGGCAGGGGTGATCGGGGGTAGCAGAAGCTGCCTCGGCATGATCCGCCCAGCGGATTCGGCCACATTGCGCAGATCGGCACCCGTGGTATCGGCGCAGTAGGGCAACGCGTTGCACAGGCTCCGCCACGCGAGGTGGGAACGGGGCTGTTCGGCGATGGCACGGCGGGCGATGTTGGCGCCTTCCTCCTGCCGACCCAGCGACACCAGCGCATTGGCAAGATTGTTGAGGAGCTCGGTGCGCGCGCCGTGCTGAGCGATGAGACCTTCGAGCGCGTCCGCAGCCTCCCGGTATCGATGCAGGCGGATCAAAGTTGCGGCCCGGTTGTTGCTCAGATCGAGCCGAATGCCCGGGTCCGTTGAATCGGGAAGCAGCGCGAGCGCCCTGTCGAATGCTGCGAGGGCCTCGGTGACCCGGTTGGCGCGCACCAGGCAGTGGGCGAGCGTGGCGACGGGGATGATCTCGCGCGGCTGTAGTGTGCTGGCAAGGATGAGATGATCGATCGCTTCGGCTCGCCGATCCAGCCGCTCGAAGCATAGTCCGAGGGCGGTCAGCACTGCCGCGTTGGTTGGATCGGCGCGCAGTACGCATTCCAACCGCCCCACCTCCTCGAGGCCACAACCGGCGGCGAAGGCAGCCTCGACGCGGTGCTGTGCGAAGGTGATGGTGTCTGGCGCCAAGCATTGCGCCTGGGCGAATGCGGACTCTGCGGCAAGCGCGTCATGGCTCAGCAGCAGCGACATCCCCAGCGCATCCCATGCTTCCGGCAGATCGGGGGCGACGCCGCAACATTGCAATAAGAGACTCTGCGCTTGGCCGACCTTTCCCTCAGCCATCCGCATGACACCCAGAGCCAGCAAGGCCTCAGGTCGGCGCGGATTGCGTTCGAGCACCGTCTCGTAGGCGATGATTGCTTGCGCGGTTTCGCCTTGGCGCCTGTAGGACTCGGCAAGACGCAGCGGGGCTTCGTCCCAGAACGGCAGCCGTTCCGACAGGCTGGCCATCAGCCCGCGCGCGGCGGGCTCGTCGCCGCACCGATCCGCATCAAGCGCGGCATTGAGCTGGGCGGTTGGAGCCGATAGTGCCGATCGTCGGTCAAGCACTGCCTCGTCACGCATTGGGGCTTGCCTTGCGCGCGGCGATGATCAGTCCGGCGACTGGCGCCCCGCCTTCCATCCGCAACGTCTCGGCGCGTAGGGCAATTTCATCGAATCCGGTCCGCTCCAGACAGTCATGGACGTACTGAGCGTGGTGGACGTAGCGCCCCTGCGCCTCAAGCCGCCAGCCGGGTTCTGTGCCGACAAGGTCTTCCTCGACATTGCAGACCAGCCATCCTTCCGGGCGGAGCGCGCGGTGCACGGAAGCGAACACGCCATCGAGGGTTCCGAAATAGCAGAACACGTCGCCCCCGAGAATCGTGTCCCAGCTTCCCGCGGTCTGTCCGAGGAACATGGCGAGATCGGCGACCGCGAGATCATCATAGACATTCTTGTCCTGCGCCTTTGCGATCATGTTCTCGGAGACGTCGACACCTGTCAGGTGGGTCATCGGCAATCCGGCGACGAGCAGTCCGACCAGGCCGGTGCCGCAACCGAGGTCAAGCACTTCGCCCAGCGAGGCGATTTGACCCTCGTCGATTAACCCGGCCAGCGTGTCGTGGATTTCGCCAGGGACGCGGTAGCCGAGTTGGATGAGATGCTCGTCGAAGTTGTCAGCATAGCCGTCAAAGACTGCCTCGAGGTACGAGGGCGGCGCCCTTACCGCACCGGGCAGAAGGCCGGCGGCGCGGACAAGGTGGCGCACATACGGATCCTCGGGGGCCAAGCGCAGCGCGTCCTGATAGTGCTCGGCGGCCTCGTCATGTCGGCCGAGCTTGCTGAGGGCGTGGCCGAGCAGGCCGAATATGCAGGCGTCTGCCAGACCATCGCGCCGCGCGTTCAGTCCGAGCGCGAGCGCCCGCTCGAACTGGCGCGCCTGCATGGCGGCCATCATCGCGGCGAGGCGCAGCCTGGGGTCGAGCGGGACATTGGCGATGGCGGCGTCATGGACAGCTGTCGCGGCATCGCCATCGCCGAGTCGGGTCATGACCTCGGCCAATCCGCGCCAGGCAGCACCGAGGGTGGGGGCGTGACGAACGGCGTCGTCAAGACAGGCTGCGGCTTCATCCAGCCGGTCGAGCTCGATCATCACGAGCCCTAGCATCGCCTTGGCCCGGGCATCCCGCGGCGCGAGCAGGGCGGCCTCGGCGGCGTCGGCGGCCGCTCCGATGTGATCGTCGATGCGAGAACGGGCTTCGGCACGAAGCAGCCGCAGGGCCGCGGACGCCGGAGCCCGGTCGATGGCGCGGTCAAGGATACGGAAGGCATCCGCGAGCTGTCCTTCCGCCAGGCACAGCCGGGCCTCGATTTCGTCAGCCTCGGACGCGTGTGGGGCGTTGTGACGCAGCGCGGCGATGACTGTTCGAGCGGCGTCGAGCCGACCGCCCCGGAGCAGGTGACCGGCCTGCTGCGCGAGGGTTGTGGTAAGGTCGGCAGCGGTGGGTAAAAGCATCGCATGACTCCTTTTGAGTCCGGCTGGGGCGATCGACCGATGTGGGTCAGGCGCGGTTTGCCAGGCCTGCGGCGAGATCGGCATTCACAGCGATGAGGAAGTCGATATCCGGCGCCGGGCGATCCACCTCGCGCTGCACCGCCAATCCGACCGACACGATCGAGGCCTTCAATCGCGCTGGCAGGGCGTTGTCCGGATCGCGTACCAGGTCGATCACCGCGCTCCACAAGCGGTTCGTGTCGGACAGCGCACGGACCAGGGGCAATGCACCGCCGTCACGCGACTGGCGAAGAGCGGCGTTGGCGCGGAGGAACAAGTCCGCCTCCTGGTCGCGCAGGCTTCGGAAGCCTTGCGCGGCCGCATACGCACGGGAGGCTTTGGCATGGGATGACATCGGGTTTTCCTTGTCACTCTGAAGACGGGACAAACTCAGGCATCGGCCGTGGCGAACGGTCTTCGTCTGGTCTGAGGGATTTGTTCGGGCGGCGTGATCGTGGACCGGCCGAGCACGGAATCTTCGTGACGCATGATCCGGCGGACCAGCTTCAATGCCTGATAGCAATTGTCGTCTTCGGCGGCGGCGAGAGCTTTGTCGAGAATCTCCCGAGCCAACGCCGACGTTGTCGAATCCTTGAAGGCATTGATGAATTCACGCGCCGCGACAAGGCCGTGGACCCGCTCGTCGGGAGTGCCGATATAGGCCGATTGCAGGGCGAAATAGACGCGCCGGGCGGGCGAATCAACGTCGTCCGGCGCCATGATCTGCTTGCCAAACAGGAAGCGGGCGTGGGCGGTCAGTTCAAGGCGGGTTTTGGTCCGAAAACGGATCGGTGCGCCGTTGACGATCATAACCTCGCCTGCGCGCAGCTCAAGCACGAGCGTCGACATAGGCTCACTCTCCTCGGGTACCTCACGCAACGGCGAGGTGGTTGCGGGCGGGCGCACCTTTTGTTCGCCCGATCGCACTGGTCGGTGCCGTTACTTGAACAGGCTGAGCAAGGACTGCGGCGCCTGATTGGCGATGGAGAGAGACTGGGTGCCAAGCTGCTGTCGGATCTGCAATGACTGGAGCTTGGCCGATTCCTTGGCAAGGTCAGCGTCGATCAGGGCACCGAGGCCGTTGTTCAACGCGTCCATCTTGTCGCTGTTGTAGCTCACCTGGTTGGCCACGTATTTGTAGGCGGAACCATAGGTGTTCATCGCAGTGCCCAGCTTGTTGAGCTGGTTGATGAAGGTCGCGCCGGAGGCCGTGCCGATCAGGCTCGCGACCGTCGCGGCGCCGTTCAACTGGGTGCTGGTGAAGGACACGCTCGCCATGAAGGCCGAGCCGCTATAGGTCGCGATGCCATAGGTCGCCGCAACTTCGTTGCGCACCACAGCGACACTTCCGAAGCCGCTGGCGCCACCGACATCGCCCACGAGGGTTTTGCCGCTGTAGCTCGCATCCTGGAAGAAGCTTTTCATGTTCGAGACCAGCGACTTGAACTGCTGGATATACTGCGCCCGCTGGGTGCCCTGGGTGTTGCTGTCGGCCAGCTTCACCAACACGTTGCGGGCATCCGACATGGTGTTGGAGACGTTGTTCAGGGCGGTATTGGTGGTGGAGAGGAGACCCTGCACGTTGCCGAGCTGTTGGTTGGCGCTGGTGAGGGCGTTGACATCCGATCGGACCCGCTGGGCCACGGCATACGCCGCGCCGTCATCGGTCGCGTCGGCCACGCGATAGCCGGTGGAGATGTGTTTCTGAGTCGCCTGCAGCGCATTGTTGGTGGCATTGAGGGACTGGAGGGCGATGGTGGCGCCCATGTTGGTATTGACGGAGTTCAGAGGCATGGCGAGTTTTCCTACGTGCCCAAGCGATGAAGCATGCCCCCGCGGTTTTTGCGGGCGTGGCAGGAGTGTGCCGGGAAGTTCTTAACCGGCGATGAAAGGTGAGCGGATTTTCCACCCCGAAACAGGAGATATTCAGCCGCCGCCGACGAGAACCGAGGCAAGCGAAAGCGAACGCAAGGTTCCCAACAACTGGTAGGATGCCTGGAGCTGGGTTTGCGTGGCGGTCAGATGTGACAGGGTTGCCGCCATGTCGACGTCCTGCACGTTGGAAATCTGACCCTGCAGGGCCGTGACGGTGTCGCCCAGGTTCTGCCGCCTTGCCTCGAGTGCAGCCTGACGGTTGCCCATGACACCGGCGTCGCCGTTCAGCGCGGAAATCGCGTCGCCCAAGCTGGTGTGGGTGTCCTGCACGAGCTGCCCCAGTCCTGGCGCTCCGGCCTGGCCACTGGACAGCGCGCCGATGGTGGCCAGCGCGCGCAGGATGTCGCGGATGTAGGAGCCGGTGGTCGAACTCCCGCTGGAGCCAATATCTCCGTTGGCGCTGGCAAGAAGTCCCGTCGGTATCGGCGCGCTGGAGCCATCGGCGACGAGGGGGCGCGTGACTTGCAGCGCGGCGGCTGGCTGCGATAGCGCCGCGGAGAAGGGCGAAACGCCCGGCGCATTGGACGCCGCCGCGGCGAGGGTACTGGCGATCGTCGCCGCCGCGCCGCCGATCGCGAGCGTGCCGACGGTGGTGGCGATGCCTGTCACCAGACCGCTGGAAAGGATGTCCCCTGGAACCGGAGGGTTGGCGCTATCGGTGCCCGCGAAGACGTAGACGTCGCCGAACTTGCTGTTCAGCAGTCCCGCTACCTGGGTGAGTGAATCGCGCGCGCTCGCTGCGGTCGCGTCGATGGCGGTTGCGTTCACGCCATTGAGCGCGGCGGTGGAGGCGAAGAACTGGCTTGCGATGTCGCTGATCTGGGACAGGGCCGACTGGGCGGTTTGCATCTGCCCGGCCGCCGACTGGGTGTCCGCCTGCCATGTCTGTACCTCGCCGAGCGCCGCACCAAGCGAGAGAGAGACCGAGGCCCCGCTGCCCAAACCGGCAAGGGTGTCGGATACCAGCCCGTCGCCGGCCTGACGGGTGAGCGCATCCAGCTGACGGCGCACCGAGGCGGCGTCGCTGACCACATGAGACAAGGTGCTGTTGCCGAAGGTCAGGCTCGCTGTACCGATTTGCACGGTGGATCTCCCTCGCTACTGCACGCTTTGCAGGAGCTGTGTCCAGAGCGACTGCATGGTCGTGATGATCTTGGCGTTGGCGGCGTAGGCATTTTGAAGCTGCACCATCTGGGCGAGCTCGGTATCCATGTTGACGCCTGAACTTTGCGCCAACGCCTGCTGCAGGGCCTTCTGCGTATCTCCGCTGGCCGTCGCGGTGTTGCCCGCATCGGCGGCGTCGGCGGCCTGCCCGGCAAGCAGCGCCGTGGCGAAGGCCCCAAGTCCGGAGGGGCTCGCGATCGGCGAAGACAAAGTGCCGTTCGGCCCCATCGCCGTGAGAACCGGCGCCGGTTGGGCTGTGCCTGGGGCAATGGCGGCGGTGAACGCGAAGTCGAGCACCCGCGTGATCATCGTGGTAAAACCTGCCGGGCCGCCGGGCGGGTTGGGGGCGAAGGCGCTGGCTCCGCCGGCGGCGATCGGGCTGGTTCCGTCGCGCACCAACCCGGGCTGGGCGAGGACTGCCGGATTGACCGTGATGGTGCCGGCGAAGCCGACATAGGCCGCCTGACGCGGCGCGACCGCGGCCGCGGTCGGCACCGTGCCACCAGGATCAGTGAACAGGGTCAGTCCCTGGGCCGAGAACCGCGTGGCCATGGTCTGGGCGAATTCGTCGAGCGAGCCTTGATAGGTGGGCAAGGTGGTGTCGCGCAGCGTGACCGCGGCGCCGATGGCGCCGGAGGTCAACGAGGGCGTGACATCCTGGCCATGCAAGGTGACCGCCGGCACGCCCCCGCCGGGGTAGAACGAGGCCGCACCAAGCGTGGCCGGTGCCAGCGCCAGCCCGTGGCTGCCGTCGGTCGGCAGTTGCAGGCCGCTGGCGGTCAGCACCGTCATGTCCCCGTTGGGCTGCGTGATGAAGCGCAGGCCGAGCAGCCGGGAGGCGTCCTGCGCGGCGGCATCGCGCTGGTTTTCCAGATCGGCCGTGCTGCCACCGACGCCGCGGACCTGGATGATCTGCCGGCTCAATCCGCCGATCGCCTGCAGATCGGAGTTCAGGGTGCGGATATCCGCGCCCATGCCATCCTGGGCGGCCTGACGTTCCTGCAGGATGGCGGCGGCCGTTGCGTGAAGTTGCTCGGTCAGCGCCTGCGCCTGATCCACGACGGCCTGCTGCTGCGGCGTGGAGGCCGGATCGGTCAGCAGCGTGGCGAAGCTGTCGCGCAGCTTGCCGACCAGTGCCGTCAGATCGCCCCCCGCACCTGGCTTCCCCTGCACCTGGTCGATCCGAGCAAGCGCGTCGGATCGCGTTGTATCGTGGCCAACGGCGCCGTTCTGGGTTGCGAGCTGCGACTGCAGCGCCGCGTCGAGATCGCGCACGGTGAGCCCGGCCCGCACGCCGAGCGGCAGTCCGCCAGCATCGAGCGCGGTTTGCTGGTGGCTCTCGTGGATGTAGCCGGGGGTGTTGGCATTGGCGATGTTCTGCGAGATCACCGCGAGGTTGCGGTTGGTGTTGGCAATGCCGGAGAGGGCGATGGACAGCGGGTCAACGAGCGACATCGCTCACCGTCCCGTTCAGCGCTTCAAATCCAGTGTTTGTTGCAGCATGTCGTCGGCGGTGGTGATCATCTTGGCGTTGGCCGAATAGGCGCGCTGGGCGACGATGAGGCGGGTGAACTCCGTGGCGATGTCGACGTTGGATTGTTCGATCGAACCGGTGACGATGTTGCCGGCACCGCTCGTGCCGGCGGTATTGGCGAGCGCGGTGCCCGATTCGTTGGTCGCCGTGAAGGACTGGCCGTCCTCGCGCTGCAACCCGTCGGGATTGTTGAACATCATCACCGGCACCTGGGCGATCGAGCGCGACTGGCCATTGTCGTAGTTGACGATGACGCGGCCTGAACTGTCGGTCGAGACACTGCTGAAACTGCCAGGCGGCACGCCGTTCTGGGTCAGTCCGCGCAGGGTATAGCTGGAGCCTGCATATTGGGTGACGCCGGTGGACTGGCCGTAGATGCCCATGTCGAGCGTCACGGGCTGCGCCCCATTGCCGAAATTCGCGCTGAAGGTAAGGCTCGCCGGGCTGCCCAGGGTGAAGGGCGTGACGGCCACGGTGCCGGTCGCAGCGCCGATGCTGCCGACTGTGCCGTCTGGTACCGGATTGCCGCTCGCGGTTGGACCGAACGTCACCTGCGCCGAGCCGACCGCAGGTGCGGCGATGTCGTCGGGCACGTTGAGTGCGACGGTCCAGGTGTTCGCTGCCGTTTGTGACCAGTTCAGCACCACGGTGTGGGCGGTGCCAAGGCTGTCATAGATGTTGACCTGTGACGTTACGCCGGTGGGGCTCGCTGGGGTGGCGGGCAGATTGGCGGAAAGGGTCACCTGCGTGGTCGGCACCGGCCGATCGATCGTCTGCGTCACCTGGATTGGTGTGATGGCGTTCTGGTTGACCAGACCGGTCACGGGGTCGACCGTCCACCCATTGAGGTATTCGCCGGCGCTGTTGGTGATGAAGCCGCTCCGGTTGAGGCTGAAATCGCCGGCACGGGTGAAATGCGGGATATTGGAGAAGGTCGGCGTCGCGCCGGCGAGGGAGGCGACGTGGCTGACCGGGAAGAAGCCCTGGCCGGTCAACGCCATTGCCAGCGCATTGCTTGACTGCGACAACGTGCCTTGCACCGAATTGGTGTAGTGCGGTCGGGTGACCACCGAGCCTGGACTGTTGATGTTGGCGCTGCTTTCGGTGAGATAGTCGACGAACGTCGTCTCGACTCCCTTGTAGCCGACCGTCTGGCTGTTCGCGATGTTGTCGCTGATATTGCCGAACGCGGCTGACTGCGCGCCGAGGCCGGTGATCGCCGTATTCATTGCGCCGAACAGACTCATGCCGAATGCTCCACAGGATCGGGACCGCCCGCCATGGGGGGCGGTGGCTGCTGGTGGGGTGTTCGCAGATATCGTGCCAACGACGAGGCGGCAGTTTTCCGCGCATGCGGCGGGATTCGAGGAGGTAGCCCGGCAGTTTCCGCCGGGCGGATTCTGCCGGCCGGCGCGAGGCGGCGAGGTGCGTCGCGGGCGGGAGTCGCAGAATTGCGCCCCTGAGCGCTCTGGCCTGCTGTTTGCGTTGGCGCCACTGGATACTTTGGAGAGATTTGCTCTTGACCTTCCTTGCACCCATCCCGTCGCTGCCAGCGGTCGGCATCGCCGGCCTTGTGACAGGACCGAACCAGCGCGGCGGCGCGCTTGCTGCGCCGTTCGACGGCCTGTTGCAAATCGCGGCGGGCGAAGTGTCGCCGGAGCCGCCGCCCGCGCTGGTCGCGTTGCCGGGCTCGCCGCCCGAAAGTACCGCGGCAGTGCTGGAGAGTCCGAAAATCCAGCCGCTCGCACTGCCGATGGTTTCGCCGCTGGCGCAACCGCTTCCGGACCAGGCAGTTGCGGGACTGGCAGGCGGCGCGGTCCCCTCGACCCCTGACAGGCCGCGGGTTGGTCGGAAGATCTTGACCGATAACCTGCCGTTGGCAGAGGCCCTGCCGGCGGCCGTTGCGCCGCTCCCACCGCCGCTCGTGCTGTCCGGCGAGACGATCACACCCCCGACGGATGCGCCGCCCCGACCGGACGCCGCCGCCTTTCTTCCGGCGCCGCCCCCACCTCTATCGCGTCACGTGGCCGGCGGCGTGGCGCCCCCGCCGCCGGCGCATGACCCCGCAGGCGGTGTTCAGGCCACGCCGGGCGCGACCCTGGATCAGGCTACAACACCGTCTAATCTGCCAGACGCGGCATCGGCATTCACAGCCCTGCCGTCCGATCGCCCCGTCATGCCCGCACTCCAACGGTTCTCACCCTTGCCCGCGGCCGGCCGGCCTGCGGAAGCGGTGCCGCGACCGGACATGAACATCGTCATCACTCTGCACAGCGCCGTCGGCGGCCCCGCGGGGATGCAGCGCCTGACGCTGAAACTCACCCCGTCTGATCTCGGCAGCGTCAGCTTCGACATTCGCCCCACCAGTGACGGCGCGCGCAGTGTGGCGGTGGTGTTCGAGCGGAGCGAAACCATGACGCTGTTCCAGCAAGACCGTCAGCACCTCGAAACCGCCCTGTCTCTGGCCGGTCTGCCGGCCGAGCCTGGGGACATCACGTTCGCGCTTGCTGCCCCAAACCCGGTACCCGCGGCCGCGATGGATCACGCGGGCGCGACCGACCTATCCTTCGGCTCCACCGACCCGGGTACCGGCCAGTCTCCGCGCGGCGGCCCGGCGCCGCCACCGCCCCTGGGTGAAGCCGCCACCGACCTCTCGCCACCCGACCCCGCCGCGCGCTTCCGGAGCGACCTCCGCGCCGGTCTCGACATCCTCGCCTGAACCCGGGAGCCCATCATGACCGTCAGCGCTACTACCGCCGCCCAGGCTGTCACCACCGCGGCCAATACAAATGCCGCAGGCGCAACCTTGTCCAGCAATTTCAATACATTCCTGACTCTTCTGACCGCCCAGCTGAAGAATCAGGACCCTACCAGCCCGCTCGACACCAACCAGTTCACCCAACAGCTGGTGCAGTATTCGACGGTCGAGCAGCAGATCAACACCAACGCCAATCTCACCACCCTGATTGATCTCAACCGCGCGAGCACCCTCTATCAGGCCTCCGCCATGGTCGGTCATCAGGTCGGCGTCAGCGCGACGCAACTTTCGCTGCAGAACGGCAATGCCGGCCTGCAGTTCACACTTGCGGCCTCTCAGCCGGTGACTGTCACCATCAGCGACAACTCGGGCGTGCAACTCGTCAAGCAAACCGTCTCGGGCAGCGCCGGTACCAATGCGTGGAGCTGGAGCGGCGTGAACGCGAATGGCCGGGTCCTTCCGGACGGTGCCTACAACGTTGGCGTAACCGGGGCCAATGGCGTTGCGCTGCCGTTCACGGTCATCGGCAAGGCCACAGGGGTCGTCACCAACGGCACCACACCGACATTGTCCCTCGGCAGCCTCGCGGTGCCGATGAGCGCCGTCCAGTCGATTGTCAACTAACTCCGGGATTGCCAGAAGCCGGCAAACCCTGCCGGGTTGTTTACTGTTTTTTAGGTCTCTCAGGGCACCTTGGCGCGGGCGGCAAAACTGCCGCCGATTGAGGTCGCTCCATGATGTTGCCGCTGGCCCACATTTTCTGTGCTGAAACAAGCCCGGCACGCGCGCCGGTGGTGGCATGAACGGCATCCTTGACGGCCTGCGTGCCCTCGGCCCTGCCCGGCTCATCGGCCTCGCAGTGGCCGCGGCGATGACGGTTGCGGCCCTGCTGACGCTCACCGCCTTCTCGGGTGCCGAGCCGATGGCGCTGCTCTACGGCGAGCTCGATCTCGCCGAATCCAGCCAAATCGTCGACCATCTCGAGAAGCAGCAGATACCGTATCAGCTCCGCGGTGGTGGGCGGGAGGTCCTGGTGCCGGCTGACAAGGTCGCCCGAGCCCGCCTCGTCCTGGCCCGTGACGCGCTGCCGTCCGGCGGCGTGGTCGGCTACGAAATCATCGATCGCAATACCGGCATGGTCGCAAACCAGTTCGAACAGCGGATGAACCAGCTGCGCGCGATGGAGGGCGAACTCACCCGCACCATCCGCGGCATCCGCGGGGTGCGCGCTGCCCGGGTCCATATTGTCCTGCCTCGTCGCGAGCCCTTCGAGCGGCAGACCCCCGCGGCCCAGGCCTCGGTGCTGCTGACCACGACCGCCGGCGGGATCGATCGGGAAAGCGTCCAGGCCATCACTCACCTCGTGGCGACGGCAGTGCCGGGTCTCAAGGTCGAGAACATCACCATTGCCGACAACCGAGGCACCCTGCTCAGCCGGTCGGGCGAGGCGGCCGCGAGCCGCAGCAACGAGCGCGCCGAGGAACTGCGACGTGGCATCGAGATGCGGGTGAGTCGCTCGGTCGAAGAAATCCTGGAGCGCAGCGCTGGCGCCGGCAAGGTGCGCGTGGAAGCCACCGTCGATCTCGATCTCGAGCGAGTCAACGAGACCCGCGAGCAGTTCGACCCGGAAGGCCAGGTTGCCCGCAGCACCCAGAGCACCACGAGCAGCACCCGGAGCACCGAGGCTGGCGCCAACGCGGTTTCGGTTCAGAACAATCTGCCGAACGCCGATGCCGGCCAAGCCAACGGCGCCGGCAGCCAGGAGCAGCGACAGGACGAGACCACCAACTACGAAATCACCAAGACCATCCGCAACCTGGTCCGCGACCAGGCGCAAATCCGCCGTCTCAGCGTTGCCGTGCTGGTCGATGGTACGGACGAGAAGGCGCCCAACGGCGAGATCGCCTGGAAGCCCCGTCCGCAGGAGGAACTTGACCAGATGGCGCGGCTGGTGAAAACCGCCATCGGCTTCGATGCCAAGCGCGGCGATCAGTTCGAAATCGTCAACATGCGCTTTGCCGTCCGCGACGATGCGCCGGGAGCGGAGCCCGCGAAGCTGCTCGGCCTGCCGATTGCCAAGGACGATCTCCTCTCGCTCGCTCGCCCGGCCGTGCCGGCACTCTTGGTGCTGGTGATGCTGCTCTTTATCCTTCGTCCGATGATTGCCCGCCTGACCACCGCGCCCCCGGCCCTCGTCGGCGAGGACGGTCTTGCGCTCGCCGGCGCCGGGGGAGGCGACGCCCGCATGCTTGACGGTTCGCTTTCCGCATCCCGGAGCGGAACGGGTCGGAATGCCCTGGTCCCAGCCGATGGCGGTGGCGAGGATGACGAGGAAATCAACGTCCAGAACGTTGAGGGCGCCATCAAGGCGACGTCGGTCCGGCGCCTCACTGCCCTGGTGGAGCGTCATCCCGAGGAGTCGTTGTCGATTGTTCGGGCATGGCTGCGGCAGGAGCAAAGTTGATGGCGCCCCGTGACGATTATCGTGGCCTCCCCGGCCCGCACAAGGCGGCAATCCTGATGCTGGCCCTCGGAGAGGAACGCTGCGCCCAGATCTTCAGCCTCATGCACGAGGATGAGATCAAGGAGCTCTCGGCCGCCATGGCCCAGCTCGGACCGGTCCACGCCGAGACGGTTGAGCGTGTTTGCAGCGAATTCTCCGAGAACCTCGGCGGCGCTGGCAACCTGGTCGGAGGCTACGAGAACACCGAACGCCTGCTGATGAAGACGCTTCCGCGCGAGCGCGTCACCCAGATCATGGAGGAGATCCGTGGCCCGGCAGGTCGCACGATGTGGGACAAGCTCGGCAATGTGAATGAGATCGTCCTCGCGAACTACCTCAAGAACGAGTACCCGCAGACCGTTGCCGTGGTGCTGTCGAAAATCCGTGCCGAGCACGCCGCTCGCGTCATCGCGCTGCTACCCGATGGGTTCGCGATGGAGGTGGTGATGCGGATGCTGCGAATGGAGAGCATCCAGCGTGACGTGCTTGACGGCGTGGAGCGCACGTTGCGCGCCGAGTTCATGTCTAATCTCTCACGCAGCACCCGCCGCGACGCCCACGAGATGATCGCCGACATCTTCAACAACCTCGATCGCCAGGCCGAGACCCGCTTCATCGCCGCGCTGGAGGAGCGCAACCGCGAGTCGGCCGAGAAGATCAAGTCGCTGATGTTCACCTTCGATGACCTCGCGCGTCTTACGCCGATGGCGGTGCAGACCCTGCTGCGAAGCGTTGACAAGGAGAAGTTGCCGCTGGCCCTCAAGGGCGCTTCCGAGAAACTGCGCGAGATGTTCTTCGGCAATCTCTCCGAGCGCGCCGGGAAAATGTTGCGTGACGATATCGACGCTCTTGGGGCGGTCAAGCTGCGCGAGGTCGACGAGGCCCAGGCCGCGATTGTCGCCCAGGCGAAAGAACTCGCCGCGCAGGGCCAGATCGAGATCAGCGAAGGCAAAGACGAGGAGATGGTCTATTGAGCACGCGCGCCGCCTTGGCCCATCTGCGCCTGCAGATCGAGGATTTCGACGACCTTCCGCACCGGCCGGCAGCCGCGCCCGAGCGCTGTGCCTGCCCTCGCTGCGCCACCGCACCGCGCTGTCACGGGGAAACCTACGAGCAAGGCGTCCGCGTCGGGCGATCTCTGCGGCAAGCGGCCGATCAGGAGGCCTCGTCCCGCCTCGCCCTCGCGCTCTCCGATGCACTTGCGGTTTCCGAGGCGCAGGCCGCCCGAATTGCCGACGCGACCGCCGAGACCATTGGCGAGGCCGTCCTGGCGATGGCCATGGCCCTCCTTCCGGCGAGCCTCCACCATCATGGACCGAGCGAAATACGCGCCATCGCCGCGGCGCTGCTGCCTTCGCTGGCCCAAACCCCCGGCCTGGCCATCGACGCGCCTGAAGCGGCCGAGCCCGACTTGCGCGCGGCCATCGAAGGGCTCCCGGCCACCCTGCGAGGCCGCGTCGAGTTGCGTGTCCATCCTGAAATGAACCCTTGCAACCTTGGCATCATCTGGTCCGGCGGCAGCTTTCAGCACGACGCCGCGGCCGCCGTCGGTCGCGTCCAGGCCGTGCTCGCGGAACTCGGCCTCGTCGTCCCACACTCCGAAAGGGCACTGATCCATGGATGAACGTCTCGGCCTTGCCGACCTCCCCGAGGGCACCGCCGGCATTGTTGAGTCCCCGGGCACGAAAACCGCGCGCAACCTCGAGGCCGTCTATGACATCCCGGTCACCGTCAGCGCCGTCCTCGGCAAGTCCACCATGCAGGTGAGCCAGCTCCTCAAGCTCGGCCGTGGCGCGGTCGTCGAGCTCGACCGCAAACTCGGCGAGGCGATTGATATCTATGTCAACAACCGCCTCGTCGCCCGCGGCGAGGTCGTGATGGTCGATGATAGCCGCCTCGGCGTGACAATGACTGAAATCGTCAAGGCCGATCGCGCACTCTAGGAGCCTTTCCGATGCGGATCATGATCGTGGGTTCCCTCGCCGGCCGCCTCGGCGAAGCCTCTCGCATCGCCCGCGATGCCGGCGCGGTGCTGGAACACGCTGAAACCGTTGATGACGCCATCCGTGCCATCGGCCGCGGCTCCCATGTCGAGCTCGTGTTCTGTGATGTCGCGCTCCCCATCGCCGATCTGTTGGACTACCTCCGCGGCCAGCGCCACGACATCTTCGTCATCGCCTGCGGCACCAACGCCCAAGCAGACGAAGCCGTCGCGGCCATCAAAGCCGGCGCGCGCGAATACCTTCCGCTTCCCCCCGACCCGCTCCTTATCGCCGCCATCCTCCATGAAGCCAGCCGCGACCGCCACACGCCCATCGCGCGGGATCCGGCAATGCTGGCGGTGCTGAAACGGGCCGAACATATCGCGCGCACCGACGCCTCCGTCCTGCTGACCGGCGCCTCCGGCACCGGCAAGGAAGTCATGGCCCGCTTCATTCACTCGCTCTCACGTCGAGCCCAAGGCCCCTTCGTTGGCGTCAATTGCGCGGCAATCCCCGAGACTATGCTCGAGAGCGAGCTGTTCGGCCACGAAAAGGGTGCCTTCAGCGGCGCGATCGGTCGCCGTCTCGGCAAATTCGAAATGGCGGACGGAGGCACATTGTTGCTTGATGAGATCTCGGAGATGGATGTTCGCATTCAGGCCAAGCTGCTCCGCGCCATCCAGGAACGGGAGATCGACCGTCTCGGCGGCGGGAAGCCGGTGCGTGTCGACGTCCGCATCATCGCCACCTCGAACCGCAGGCTTGCCGACGAAATCGCCGGAGGCCGTTTTCGCGAGGATCTCTATTTCCGCCTCAACGTTGTCAATCTGCGTCTGCCCGCGTTGGCCGAACGTCCGAGTGACATTCCACGCCTCGCCGAGCACTTTGCCGCACATTACGCCACGCTCAACGGCGTCCCCCCCCGCCGCCTCACCCCCGCCGCGCTCCAGCTTCTGATGCGGGCGCCCTGGCCCGGCAACGTCCGCGAGCTCGAAAACACCCTTCATCGTGCCGTCCTGCTCGCGGAGGGCCCGGAGATCGGGCCGGAAGCCCTCGATCTCGAAGCCCAAACTCCCCGCATGGTCGCGCCCTCCAGCGGCGAGAGCTTCGTCGGGCGCCGCATCGAAGATGTCGAGCGCGACCTTATCCTCACCACCCTTGCCCACACCAACGGCAACCGCACGCATGCCGCCGTCATGCTTGGCATCTCCATTCGCGCGCTGCGCAACAAGCTGCGCGACTACACCCTGAGCGGGATATCCGTTCCGCCTCCTCTCGCCGGCATCGCCGCGTGAGCCCCTGAATGGCAACGATTGCCCTTGCGACGGTGCTCGATCGCATGCAGCGCTACGTCCCGGCAAAGGATGTCGGTCTCGCCGTCGGCGTCGTGCTGCTGCTCTCGGTCCTGGTCCTGCCGCTGCCCCGTTTCCTGCTCGATATCGGCCTTGCTTTGTCCATCACGGCCTCGGTGCTGGTGCTGATGGTGGCGATGTTTCTGGCCAAGCCGCTGGAATTTAACAGCTTTCCGACCCTTCTCCTGCTCACCACGCTGCTCCGTCTCTCACTCAACGTCGCGACCACCCGCCTTATCCTCCAACACGGCAGCGAGGGAATGTTGGCCGCCGGCCATGTCGTCGCGGCCTTCGGCGGTCTGCTGATGGGGGGCGACGTGCTCATCGGCGTGATTCTTTTCGCCATCCTGCTGGTGATCAATTTCATGGTCATCACCAAGGGCTCCGGCCGCATCGCCGAAGTTGCCGCCCGTTTCAGCCTCGATGCCATGCCTGGAAAGCAAATGGCCATCGACGCGGATCTGTCGGCGGGCCTGATCGAGGAAAAAGTCGCGCGTCGGCGCCGGCGCGAGCTCGAGGAGGAAAGCGCCTTCTACGGCGCGATGGATGGTGCAGCGAAATTCGTCCGCGGCGATGCCATTGCCGCGCTGATCATTACCATCATCAATATCGTCGGTGGCCTCGCCATCGGCGTGCTGCGTCACGGCATGAGTTTCACCAGCGCCGCGGCCACCTTCACTACGCTGACCGTGGGTGATGGCCTGGTCAGCCAGATCCCGGCGTTACTGGTCTCGACCGCCGCCGGCATCGTCGTCACCAAGGGCGGCATGGAAGGCAGTACCGAAGCCACGATCATCCGGCAGATCGGCGGCGCCAAACCCCTCGCCCTCGCCGCCAGTGCCGCCGGCGTGCTGGCCCTGATGCCGGGGCTGCCCTTCGTCCCCTTCGTCGCGCTCGCCGGGCTGTCCGGCGTCGCCGCCTGGGTGCGCTGGAATCTGCCCGAACCGAACGATGAGCCGCCGGCTCCGCTGAACCCTATCTCGTCCGAGCCGCCGATCGCCGAAAGCCTGCGGATCGATATGATCCGCGTCGAGCTGGGCTATGGCCTGCTCGGCCTCGCCGGCGGGGAGGGGGCGCGGCTCACCGATCAGATCAAGGGCCTCCGCCGCAGTATCGCCGCCGAGCTTGGCTTCATCCTCCCGGCTGTCCGAATCCAGGACAATATGGAACTCGGTGCTGAGGACTATTGTGTCCGCATCAAGGAGATCGTCGCCGGCCGCGGCCAGCTGCGCCCGACCAAATTCCTCGCCATGGGTGACGGCGGCCCCGACCTGCCCGGGGAACGCACCCAGGAGCCGGCCTTCGGCCTGGCCGCGACCTGGATCGATGCGATCGACAAGGACGCCGCCGCCATGCGGGGGATCACCGTGGTCGACGCCTCCAGCGTGCTGGCCACCCATCTCACGGAGCTGGTGAAGCAGAATCTCGCCGAGCTCCTCTCGTTCGCCGAGACCCAAAAACTCATCGACGACCTGCCGCGCGAACACCAGAAGCTCGTGACCGAGCTCGTCCCCTCCACCATCAGCGTCGGCGGCGTCCAGCGCGTCCTTCAGGGCTTGCTCGCCGAACTCGTCTCGATTCGCGATCTATCGACCATTCTTGAAGGCATCCAGGAGGCCAGCGGCGGCCAGGTACGTGCCATGCCCGCCATCGTCAGTCACGTTCGCAGCCGCCTCGCTCGTCAGCTCAGCGACGCCCATGTTGGCCCTGCCGGCTACATCCCGCTGATCACCTTGTCGCCGGAGTGGGAGGGCGCGTTTGCCGATTCCCTCATCGGCCCAGCGGACGACCGGCAACTCGCGATTGCCCCTTCCAAGCTGAACGAGTTCGTCCTGCGCCTGCGCAACGCCTGCGAGCTTGCCGCCACTGCGGGCGAGCACCCCGTGCTGCTCACCAGCGGGGCAATTCGCAGCCAGATCCGCGCCGTCGTTGAACGCATCCGCCCCGGCACGCCGGTGCTCGCCCAGGCCGAGATCCACCCCCGCGCCCGCATCCGCACGATTGGCGCGATCTGAGTCATGCGGATCAAGCTCTACACCGCCGCCGGCATGCCCCAGGCGATGACGATGATCCGTGCTGAACTTGGTGCCGACGCGGTGATCCTCAACTCCCGTCGCATCGCGGGCGGTGTCGAAGTCACGGCCGCTCGCGACGAGCCGGATCTGCCCGCCCCGCTCCAGCGGCAGGACACATCATCATGCTCGCTCCTGGCCCATGGTACCCCGGAGCCGTTGGCTGCCAGGCTTCGCGCCGGGCCGCTCCCCTTCGCGCTTGCGGTCGCCTTCCGCTTCCAGCCGATCGATACCGCCACCTTGCGTCACCCCCTACTTTTCATTGGCTCGCCCGGAGCCGGTAAGACGCTCACCGTCGCCCGCCTGGCCACCCGTCTGGCGATGGCGAAAACCCCACCCGACGTCATCACCGCCGATACCCGCCGCACCGGGGCCTATGAACAGCTTGCGGCCTACACGGACCTCCTCGGCCTGAAGCTGCGAACCCTCGCCGACGCCCGAACCTCCACCCCGACCCTGATCGACACCCCCGGGCTCGATCCCTTCGACCAGGCCGACCGCGCCGAACTCGCCACCCTGATCCGCCATACCGGCGCTCTGCCGATCTTCGTTCTCCCTGCCGGGCTCGACCCGGCCGAGTCCTTGGACCTCGCCGCCGCCTTCGCGGCGCTCGGCGCCGCCCGTCTCATCGCGACGCGCCTCGACATCGCCCGCCGACTCGGCGGCATCCTCGCCGCCGCCACCCGCCTGCCGTTCGCCGAAGCCGGCATTTCCCCCGCCGCACCTTCGGGTCTCGTTCCGATGACTCCCGAACGCCTCGCCCAAGGCCTCGCCCGCTGGCCCGACCGGAGAGCCTCATGATGCACCCGCCCGGCACCCTGCTCGCCAGCGCCTCCGGCAAGGGGGGGGTCGGGACGACCTGGTTCGCCATTACCCGCGCCCATGCCCTCGCCGCGCGGGGCCGCCGCATCCTCCTGGTCGATGCCGATTTCGGTCTCGCCAACATCGACATCCAGCTCGGATTGATGCCCGAGCACGACCTTGCCACCGTCCTCGCCGGCAGCATCGCGCTGGCCGACGCCGTCATGCGTCACGAGGTCGGGTTCGACATCATCCCCGGGCGCTCCGGGGCGCAGAGCCTCGCCACGCTCCCCGTGGGCGTCCTAGAAGCCGTTCTTGCGAGCCTGCGAACCCTTGCCTCGGGCTACGATCTTGTCCTGCTCGATCTCGGCTCCGGCCTCGCTCCCGCGCTCCGCCATCTCGCGGCCCGGGTTGACGCGCTCCTCCTCGTCATCACTGAGGAGCCCACCAGCCTGACCGATGGCTATGCCGTGCTCAAGCTCCATGCTCAGGACTGCTCGCGCCCGATTCCGCTGCACGTCGTCGTCAACCAGGCCACGTCTCCTGCCTCCGGCCAGCGCATTTTTGCCACCATTGCCCAGGCCTGCCGCCGCTATCTCGCGACTGCCCCCGATCTGCTCGGCATCATCCGCCGTGACGACCGCGTCCGCGATGCGATACGCCGGCAAACGCCCCTCCTGCGCCGCCATCCTGCCACCATCGCGGCGCAGGACATTGAAGCCATCGCCGCCACCATCCTGACCTGACATTCGCCCCATCCCGGCGTATGGTCTCCCGTCCCCCGGGACAGGAGCGAACACCATGACCGGCGATTTCACGCCCGTTGCCATCTCCCCCGACTTCCGCGCGACCTTGTTCGGCCGCGCCGACCCGGAGGACCTCGCCGCCTGCGATGTTTCCGCCCAGGCGGAGCTCGCCGCGGCCGCATGGTCCCTGCTCGCTGCTCCGCGCGCCGGCACTGCCATCCGCCTCACCGACCATGTGATCCGCGCCGGTGACATGAGCCGCGACATCACTGTCCTGCACGTGCTGAACGACAACAAACCCTTCCTCCTCGACAGCACGTTGGCCGAACTATCGGCGCAAGGGCTCGACGCCTCGCTGGTCGCCCACCCCATCCTCGCCGTCGCGCGTGACGCGCGCGGCCTGCTCCAGCGCTACGCCGGCGAGGCGGCCACGGCCGCCGCCGGCCTGAAGCGCGAAAGCCTGCTGCACATCCATCTGCCCCGTCTCTCGGACCAGGCGGCCCGTGACCGCCTCGCCGCCGGTCTGTCCCTTGTTTATGCCGACGTCACCGCCGCTGTGTCCGACTGGGTCGCCATGCGCAGCCGGGTGTTCGAGGCCGTCCAGTCGTACCGCCTCGCGCCTCCCCCGCTCGCCGCCGGGGAAATCGCCGAGGCCATCGCCTTCCTCGACTGGCTCGGCGCGGACAACTTCACTTTCCTCGGCCTGCGCGAATACCGGTTCCCCGATGGCGATGTCGCCGCCGACCCGGTGGAAGGCAGCGGCCTTGGCCTGCTTCGCGATCCGTCCGTCCGCGTTCTCCGCCGTGGCCACGACCTGGTCACCATGACGCCCGAAGTGCGCGCCTTCCTGGCCCGCCCTCAGGCCCTCATCATCACCAAGGCCAACGCCCGTTCGCGCGTCCATCGCCGCGTCCATTTCGATTATATCGGCCTCAAGCTGTTCGGTGCCAACGGCGAGGTCGAAGGTGAACTGCGCCTGATCGGCCTGTTCACCGCCCATCTCTATGCCTCCGTCGCCCGGACCATCCCCTGGCTGCGCCGTCGCATCGACGCCGTCCTCGCCCGCGCCGGTTTCGATCCCGCAAGCTACGCCGGCCGCGCCCTCCTCGCCGTGCTCGAGGCCTACCCGCGCGACGAACTCTTCCAGCTCGATGACGATACCCTCTACGCCTTCGCCCTCGGCATCATGAACCTCGCCGACCGCCCCCGTGTTCGCGCCCTGGTGCGGCCCGATCCGTTCGATCGCTTCGTTTCCCTCCTCGTCTTCGTCCCCAAGGATCGCTACGACTCAACCGTCCGCCGCCGCATTGGCGCCTATCTCGCCGAGACCTTCCAGGGGCGCGTCTCGGCCGCCTATCCGGCCTATCCCGAAGGCCCGCTTGCCCGCACCCATTTCATCATCGGCCGCCACGATGGCCCGACCCCGCGCCCGAGCCAGAAGGAGGTGGAGCAGGCCATCGCGGCCATCGTCCGCACCTGGGCCGACGGGCTGCGCGATGCCGCTGGCCCCGCCGCCTTCGCCCGCTATGCCGACGCCTTCTCCGCGGCCTACCGCGAGGCTTTCACCCCCGAGGCAGCCGCCCGCGACATCGCCATGCTGGAGCGCCTGTCCGACAACGCACCCCGCGCCGTGGACCTCTACCGGCGGCCGCGTGACGGCGCGAGCCGCGCCAATCTCCGCCTGTTCTCCCGCGGTGCGAGCCTGCCGCTGAGCGAACGCGTGCCTATGCTGGAGCATCTCGGCTTCCGTGTGGTCAACGAGCGCACCTACCGCATCGCCGCGGCCGGGACCGAAGGCGTCTGGCTCCACGATATGACGCTCGAACGATCCGGTGCCATTGATCTTGACGCCACCCATGCGCCGCTCGAGGCCACACTCCTCGCCTTGTTCGACGGGCGCGCCGACAGCGACGGGTTCAATCGACTGGTCATGGAGGCAGGTCTCGACTGGCGCGAGACCGCACTGCTGCGCGCTCTCGGCCGCTATCTCCGCCAGCTTCGGGTTCCGTTCGGGCAGGACTACCTTGCCGCCACCCTGGCCCGCCACCACGCGATCGCTGCCAGCCTCGTCGCCCTCTTCCGCGCCCGCTTCGACCCTGGCCTGCCTCGCGATGCCACCGCCGAGGCCGCTCGCGTTGAGGCCATCGAAGCCGCGCTCGCCGCGGTCGACAACCTCGATGACGACCGCATCCTGCGCCGCTTCCTCAACCTCGTGCGCGCTGCCTGCCGCACCAACTTCTTCCAGGCCGGCCCGGACGGTGCGCCCCGCTTCACGATCACGCTCAAATTCATCTGCGCCGAGGTGGCGTCCATGCCACTGCCGCGCCCCTTGTTCGAGATCTTCGTATATTCCCCCCGCGTCGAGGGGCTGCATCTCCGCTTCGGCCGCGTCGCCCGCGGCGGCCTGCGCTGGTCCGACCGGCCGCAGGACTACCGGACCGAGGTGCTCGGGCTGGCCAAAGCCCAGCAGGTGAAGAATGCGGTCATCGTCCCGGTGGGCGCCAAGGGCGGCTTTTTCCCGCAGCAGCTTCCGCCGCCGTCGGACCGTGCCGCCTGGATGGCCGAGGGAACGGAGAGCTACCGCATCTTCGTCCGCAGCCTGCTCGAATTGACCGACAACCTTGTCGACGGCGTCATCGTTCCGCCGCCTCTTACCGTCCGTCACGACCCCGACGACCCCTACCTCGTCGTCGCTGCCGACAAAGGGACAGCCACATTCTCCGACGTCGCCAATGCCCTCTCGCTGGAAGCGGGGTTCTGGCTCGGCGACGCGTTCGCCTCCGGCGGGAGCCACGGCTATGACCACAAGGCCATGGGCATCACCGCCAAGGGTGCGTGGGAATCAGTCAAGCGCCATTTCCGCGAACGCGGCAACGATATCCAGACCGAGGACTTCACGGCCGTCGGCGTCGGCGACATGTCGGGCGACGTGTTCGGCAATGGCGCATTGTTGTCGCGCCACATGTGTCTGCTCGCCGCCTTCGACCACCGCCATATCTTCCTCGATCCGACGCCCGACCCGGCCCGCAGCTGGCAGGAACGCGCTCGCCTCTTCGCGCTCATGCGCTCCAGCTGGGACGATTATGATCGCACGCTGATCTCGCCGGGCGGCGGCGTCTTCCCGCGCACCCTCAAATCCATCGCGCTCTCGCCCCAGGCCCGCGCCGCGCTGGGCTTCGACCAGGCCGAGGCGACGCCGGCCGAAGTGATGAATGCCATCCTCAAGGCCCCGGTCGACCTGCTTTGGTTCGGCGGCATCGGCACTTATATCCGGGCGACCACCGAGTCCGACGCCGATGTCTCCGATCGGGCCAACGATGCCGTCCGCATCACCGGCATCGACATCCGGGCGAAGGTGATCGGCGAAGGCGCCAATCTTGGCGCGACCCAGCGCGGCCGGATCGAGGCCGCGCGCCACGGCGTCTCCCTCAATACCGACGCGATCGACAATTCCGCCGGCGTGAACACCTCTGACGTCGAGGTCAACATCAAAATTGCCCTCGCCGGCCCCGTCGCCGCCGGCGTCTTGCCCGAGGCCGACCGCAATACCCTCCTCGCCGCCATGACCGATGAGGTCGGCCCACTCGTCCTACGCAACAACTATCTGCAATCCTTGGCACTTTCCCTGGCGGAGCGCCGCGCGCCGGCCGACCTTGGTTTCGCCCGGCGTACCATGCAGCGTCTGGAGCAGCAACACCGGCTTGACCGCTCGGTCGAATACCTTCCCACCGAGGCGGTCCTCGCCGAGCGGGCGCGGGCCGGTCAGGGACTCACCCGGCCGGAGGCTGCCGTCCTGCTCGCCTACGCCAAGCTCACCCTGTATGACGACCTCCTCGCCAGCCCCATCCCCGATGACCCCTATCTTGCCAGCGAACTCGTCCGCTACTTCCCGGCCACGCTGCAAGCCCGCTTCCCCGAAGCCATCGCAGCTCACAAGCTGCGGCGCGAAATCATTGCCACCAACCTCGCCAACGCCATCGTCAACCGCGCCGGCCCCTATGCGGTGGCCCGCCTGATTGACGAAACCGGCGCCGGCGTCGCCGCCATCGCCACCGCCTACGCAGCCGTCCGTGACAGCTTCGGGCTCATGCCGCTGAACGCCGCCATTGACGCCCTCGACGGCAAAATCCCCGGCCCGGTCCAGCTCGCGCTCTACGCCACCGCGCAGGATCTTCTCCTTGATCGCATGATCTGGTTCCTCCGCCATACCGACCTCGCCGCCGGCCTGGCCGCCACGATCAGCCGCTTCCAGCGCGGGGTCGCCGACATCGCCGGCGACCTGGCCACATTGCTCTCCCCCGAGGGTTCCACCGCATTCCTCGCACGCAGCGCCAGCATCGCCGCCGCCGGTGTGCCCGAGGACATCGCCACCCGCCTCGCTGGCCTGCCCTTCGTCGGTGCCGCACCTGATATCATCCGGGTCGCAGAGACCACGGGGCAGCCGCTGGCGGCCGTCGCCACCATTCATTTCCGTCTTGCCGAGCGCTTCGGCATCGTCGCACTCGCGACCGCCGCAGCCTCGCTCAAGGCCGACGCCTACTACGACCGCCTTGCCCTGGACCGCGCCCTCGTCGGCATCGCCGCCGCCCATCGGTCATTGACCGCCGCCGTCATCGTCAGCGGGCTTGACGTCCCCGCCTGGTGTGCCAGGGGTGGCACAGAACTCGTCCGCCTCGACGCAGCCCTCGCCGCCGCCGCTGCCGAACCCCCGAGCCTCGCCAGCCTTACCGTCGCCGCGGGCCTGCTGGCCGACCTCGCGGGCTGACGCGCTACGCCACCGGCTTCAGGCAAGCCGCCACATAAGGCGCGAAATGGGCGAACTCCGGCGTCGGCAACCCCTTCACCTTGGCGCCCTCGTCCCAGCGCCGCAGCCGTACCGCTTCGCGATGGCCCGGCAGCGCCTCAAAGGCGGCGATCTCTTCGGCGGACATTGGCCCGCCCTGTAGTGCCAGGCTCAGCACCGAATCCTTCGACAACTGGCCAAAATACGATGTATCCGTGCCGCAAAGGTACCGCTTGGCCGCCACATGCAGCCGCACCGGCTCGGTCACCTCGGGCCCGAACCAGCCGAGCAGCCACGCGTGGCCGAGCTCCTCATGCTTGTCATCGATCCCTGCCTCGGCTGGGTTCTCGCCGAGATCATGGACCATGTGCCCGATATCGTGCAGCAACGCCGCCGTGATCAGCGCCGCACTCTCCCGTTGTTGCTCCGCCAGCAGCGCCGCCTGGAGCGCGTGCTGGCGCTGGTTGATGTCGCTCAGCCCGTACTGCCCATGCCCTTTGCCGTCGATGATATCGGCGAGTTCGGCGAGGCGCGGATCGGTCATACCCATGGCGGTTTTCCTCGGATTGTTATGAGATATAATATTTGATGGCTGAATTGCTCGCAATCTGTGCGTCCGCGGCACGGTAAGATACTTCGATGACCATTCTCCAGTCCGCTCATGGTCGCGGCACCACCTCGCGTGGTCACGCGCCCCCCGGCCGCCTTCCGAGTGGACGGGCACGGCGTCCCCGCCGATACTCCCGGCACAGGGAGATGCGCCAATGAAGATCACCGACATCAAGACGTTCCTGATGCAGGCCGGCTCTCCGCCCAATTCGGGTGCCTGGGCGGCGAATTTCGACACCATCGCGACCGGGTGGCGCAACTGGCTGTTCGTGAAGGTCTACACCGATGCCGGCCTCACCGGTGTCGGCGAATGCAGCGGCTGGCCGCGCGTCATCGAGACCGCTGTGCAGGACCTGCGCTCCATCCTGATCGGCGAAAACCCGATGGATATCGAGCGCCTGTGGCAGAAGATGCAGGTCGCCATCATGGGCCACGGCATCACCGGCGTCGTCGGCGCCGGCGCGATGACGGGCATCGACATGGCGCTGTGGGATATCAAGGGCAAAGCCCTCGACACCCCGGTGTGGAACCTGCTCGGCGGCAAGATGCGCGACCGTATCCGCATCTACGCCCATGCCTCCACCCCCGAGGTCGCCCTGCAACTCAAATCCCAGGGCATCACCGCCATCAAGGCCGGCGGTCTGAAGGACCCGGTGCGCATGCTCGAAGGCCTGCGCGCGGCCATCGGCGACGAGATGGACCTGATGGTCGACCTGCATGGCCCGCCCTGGCTCACCACCGCCGATGCCATCGCCCTCGGCCGCCGCCTCGAACCCCTCGGCCTGCTGTTCATGGAGGACCCGGTCGCCCCCGAGCAGACCGACGCTTATCAACGCATCCGCGACGCGGTGGCCATCCCGCTCGCCGCCGGGGAACGCCTCGCCACCATCTGGGGCCTGCGTCCGCTGATCGAGCGCGAGCTGGTCGACGTGGTGCAGCCCGACACCGGCCGCTCCGGCGGCATCACTGTGCTGAAGAAGATCGCCGCCATGGCCGAAGCGCACGGCATCATGCTGGCGCCGCATTCGGGCTCGCTCGGCCCGATCGCGGAATACGCGGCGCTGCATGTGCTCGCTGCCGTGCCCAATGCGCTGATGCTCGAGCGTGTCGAGATCGACTGGGCCGGCCGGCCCACCGTCATCACGCCTGCGCCGGTCACTGTCGATGGCCACATCGCGGTCCCGACCGCGCCCGGGCTCGGGGTTGATATTGTCGAGGCGGAAATTGCCAAATATCCGAGCCAGCGCAATGTTGGCCTCGGCAAGGGCGACTACGCGGCCGGCACGCAGGACGAGTCCGTCTATGTGCAATCGCGCCTCGGCCGCCGGCGCTGGCTCAATCCGGAGTGATCGCATCTTGCGGTTCGCCGGCAATGCGGTCACGATAACGTGTTCGGCCACGCCACCCGGCTAATCGGGCTGCAGGCCGTCAAAAAAGGGGAAAAGACTCCATGATGGGGCTGGTGCGCCTCGCTTTGCGGCGCCCTTATACGTCTGCGATCATCGCTTTCATCATCATGCTCGGCGGCGCGATGTCGCTGATGCGCATGATCGTGGACATTTTCCCCATCATCGACATCCCCGTGGTGCTGGTGGCGTGGAACTATGGCGGCCTGCCGGCGGAGGAGATGGAGCGGCGCGTGGTGCTGGTCGCGGAGCGTTCGTACACGCAGAACGTCGATGGCGTCGACAAGATCGAGAGCCAGTCGATTGCCGGAACGGGCATCATCAAGATCTATTTCCAGCCCGGCGCCAATCTCGGCGGCGCGATGGCGCAGATCACCGCGGTGAACAACCAGGCGCTGCGCGTGATGCCGCCTGGCATGACACCGCCGGCGGTGCTGCCGTTCAATGCGTCCTCGGTGGGCGTGATGCAGATGACGACGTCGTCCAAGACGATGTCGGAGCAGAACATCGTCGACTACACGTTCAACTTCATCCGCCTCAAGCTCTATACCGTCCCGGGCATCGCGTTGTCGGCGCCATATGGCGGCAAGGGGCGCCAGATCATCGTCGATCTCGACCCGGGCCGGATGGCGGCCAAGGGGGTGGCGCCGAACGACGTGGTGCAGGCGCTGCAGGCCTCCAACGTGATCGTGCCCGCGGGCGTCGCGCGCATGGGCGAGCGCGAATACAACGTGGCGATGAATTCGAGCCCAGGGGCGGTGGAGCAGTTCGCCAATTTGCCGCTGGTGGTGCGCAACGGCATCACCGTGACGCTGGGCGATGTCGCCAATGTGGGCGACAGTTTCGCCAACCAAACCAACGTGGTGCATGTCAACGGCGAGCGCGCGACCTATGTGACGATCCTGCGCCACTCCGACGCCTCGACGCTGGCGGTGGTGGAGGCGACCAGGGCGCTGCTGCCGGAGATCAAGGCGGCGGCCCCCGACGGGCTCGACATGAGCCTCGATTTCGACCAGTCGGTGTTCGTCAGCTCCGCCATCCACAACGTGCTGGAGGAGGCACTGATCTCCTCCATCCTGGTGTCGCTGATGATCCTGGTGTTCCTCGGCTCGTGGCGGAACATGGTGATCGTCTCGGCTTCGATCCCGCTGTCGATTTTCTCGGCGCTGGGAGGGCTGTTCGCGACGGGTCAGTCGATCAACCTGATGACGCTGGGCGGGTTGGCGCTGGCGATCGGCCTGCTGGTGGACAATGCCACCGTGGCGATTGAGAACATCCACCGCAACCAATCGCTGGGCAAGACGCTGACGATTGCCATCCTCGACGGTTGCGGCGAGGTGGTGACGCCGCTGACGGTGGCGACGCTTGCGATCTGCATCGTGTTCTTCCCGGTGTTCCTGCTGACCGGGCCGGCGCGTTTCTTGTTCATCCCGCTCGGCATCACCGTTGTGCTGGCGATGCTGGCCTCCTTCGTGCTGACCTTCACCGTGGTGCCGACGATGGCGCGGATGATGTTGAGCGAGCATCACGGGGCGCCCAAGGGGTTCGCCGCGTGGTTCGAGCGCCGGTTCAGCCGGCTCAGCGACGGCTACGCCAGCGCGCTCTCCGCCTGCTTGAGGAACCGTGCGTTTGTCGTGGTCTGCTTCTTCGTGCTGCTGGGCACCAGCTTGGCGGTGGCGACGGTGGCGGGCATGGATTTCTTCCCGACCGCCGACGTCGGCATCATCAAACTGCATTACCGCGGCGCCACCGGCACCCGCCTGGAGGTAACGGAGCAGAAGGTGCTCGCGGTGCAGAACAAGATCCGCGAAATCATCGGCAACGACGAGATCCAGACGATCAATGACGTGATGGGGGTGCCGTTCTCGCAGAACCTGGCGATGCTGCCGTCGGACAACGTGACCAGCGCGGATGCCGAGATCCTGATCCAGCTCAAGAAAGGCCACCGGCCGAGCGTCGAGCATGTCCGCGCCATGCGCGAGAAGCTGCCCGCAGCCTTCCCGGGGGCGATCTTTTACTTCCAGACCGCCGACATCGTCTCGCAGGTGCTGAACTTCGGCCTGTCGGCGCCGATCGACATCCAGATTACCGACCCGAATTTCAACCGCTCGTTCCTGATTGCGCAGAAGCTGCTGGTGGAGATCGCCAAGATCCCGGGGGTGGTCGACCCGCATATCACCCAGGTGCTCGACTACCCGACGCTGCAGATCGAGGTGGACCGGCTGCGCGCCGCCGGGCTCGGCATCACCCAGCGCGATGTGTCGAACAACCTGCTGGTGTCGCTGTCATCGTCCTCGCTGGTGGCGCCGTCCTACTTCCTCAACCCGGTCAACAACGTGAACTATTTTGTGGCCGTCCGGCAGCCGATGGAGGCGATCCGAACCGTCGATGACCTGATGGACCTGCCGATCAGCCAGCCGCAGATCGCGCTGCCGACCACGGTGGCGAGCCAGTTCTCGACCATGACCTATGCGTCGATGCCCAATGCGCCGGTCACGCGCATGTCGGACGTGGCGACCATCCGGCCGCGCACCTCGTTTGCCACCATCAACCATCTCTCGGTGCAGCGCGTGATCGACGTGGCCGCCAATGTCGACGGCCGGGATCTTGGTGCGGTGTCGGCCGATATCCGCAAGGTGATCGCCGAGGCCTCCAAGGGCCTGTCGCTCGCCACCCATATCGACCTGCGCGGCCAGCCCGAGGTGATGGACACCTCCTTCCGCAACCTTGCCCAAGGTCTGGTGATCGCCATCATCCTGGTCTACGCGCTGCTGGTGGTGCTGTTCCAGTCCTGGGTCGACCCCTTCATCATCATGATGGCGGTGCCGGGGGCGCTGATCGGCATCATCTGGATGCTGGTGCTGACCGGGACCACCATCAACGTCGAATCTCTGATGGGCACCATCATGACGGTGGGCATCTCGGTGTCGAACTCGATCCTGGTGGTGAGCTTCGCCAACGATGTGCGCTCCCGCCACGGTGTAACCCCCTTCGAGGCGGTGGTCGCCGCCGGGCGCACCCGTTTGCGGCCGATCATGATGACGGCGCTGGCGATGATCCTCGGCATGATCCCGATGGCGATCGGCGCCGGCGAGGCGGGCGAGCAGAACGCGCCGCTCGGCCGCGCGGTGATCGGCGGGCTGGTGGCGGCGACCATCGCGACGCTGGTGATCGTGCCGATCTTCTACACATTGTTGCGCCGCAAGCCGCCGCGGCTGCATGAGCTCGATTCGAAATTTGCCGAGGAATCGGCCGGCGCCGACGCGCATATGGCCAAGGGATAGATCATGATTGAACCGACCCCCATCAATCCGAGGAAACGGAGCATTGGGCTCTACGTGATCGGCGTGCTCCTGCTGGTGGGTGCCGGTGTGGGCACCCTCTACTTCATGCGCGCGAGCAGCGCCGGTCTGATCAGCGCCAAGGCGGCTCTGGACGACGAGGCGGCCCGCGGCCCGCGGGTGGTCGTGGCCCCGGTGCTCAAGGGTCCGGAGTTCCGACAGATCACCCTGCTCGGTGATGCCAAGCCGTTCGTCACCGCCACGCTGTTCGCCAAGGTCA
This sequence comes from uncultured Rhodospirillales bacterium, assembly GCA_903928895.1. Lineage (GTDB taxonomy): Bacteria > Pseudomonadota > Alphaproteobacteria > Acetobacterales > Acetobacteraceae > CAIYPH01. Next base: position 81,153 of record CAIYSR010000129.1, read on the forward strand.
GCGGCTACGTGAAGTCCGTCTCGGTCGACAAGGGCGACATGGTGAAAGCGGGCCAGGTGATCGCGGAAATCGAAAGCCCCGAGCTCGAAAGCCAGTACCAAAGCGCCGCTGCCGATCTCGACTACAAGCAGCGCCTTGCGGTGCGGCAGCGTGAGCTCCTGAAATCCGGCATCTATGCGACCCAGACGGTCGAGCAGACCGAATCGAGTCTGCGCATGGCGCAGGAGAACGTGCGCAACCTCAACACCATGCGGACCTACCAGGTGCTGCGTGCGCCCTTCGACGGCACCGTCGTCGCGCGCTTCGCCGACCCTGGCGCCCTGATGCAGGCCGCGACCACCAATCAGGCCAGCTCCCTGCCGGTGGTGCAACTCGCCGACAACTCGAAGCTGCGCATCAGCGCCTACGTCGAACAGCGTGACGTCTCGGCCGTGCATATCGGCGACGAGGTGGAGGTGGTGGACGCCGCCAACGCCGATCGCAGGCGCAAGGCGAAAGTCAGCCGCACCGTCGGTACGCTCGATCCGCGCACCCGCACGCTGCTGATCGAAATCGACCTCGAAAACCGCGACGGATTCCTGGTCCCGGGCAGCTTCACCTATGCCAACCTGCGGGTACCGGTGGCCAGCTTCGCGCAAATCCCGGTGGCCGCGCTCAACCAGCGCGGCGGCACCGCCCAGGTCGCGGTGGTTGGTGATGACGCCATCGTGAAATTCCGCCCGATCCGGATCGCCTCCACCAACGGCATTCTGATTAATGTCGCCGAAGGCGTGAAGCCGGGCGAAAACGTCGCCCTCAACGTCCCCAACGAAGTGACCGACGGCGCCAAGGTGCGACCCTCGGCCGTGCGCTGATGGTGCATCGCAGCAGGTCTTGACATGAGCCATGAAAACCGGCGGTTGAGCCAAGTTGCCGCTCTCGTCGGCTTCGTCGGTCTCTGCCTGCTCTCCGGCGCCGTCGGCGGCGGCATCACGGCGGCCAATGTGAAAACCTGGTATGCCGCCCAGGCCCACCCGCCTGGCACCCCGCCGGACTGGATATTCGGCCCGGTGTGGACCGCGCTCTACGTGCTGATGGGCGTGGCCGCCTGGCGCGTCTGGCGCGCCCCTGCGGACGGAAGGCGGTGGGCGCTGCGGCTGTGGGGCTGGCAGCTCCTGTTGAATGCGCTGTGGACACCGGCCTTCTTCGGCCTGCACAGCCCTGGCCTGGCGATGGCTGTGATTCTGGCGATGCTGGTGCTGGTCGGCCGCACGATTGCCGCATTCGCTGGTCAGGACCGGCTTGCGGCCGCGCTCCTGGTGCCCTACGCGCTGTGGTCGTGCTATGCCACCTATCTGAATGCTGGATTCCTCTGGTTGAATCCAGGCTAGACCCCGGAGCTGTCCCATGATTTCGCGTCTTGCCACCTGCAGCGCTGTCCTGCTCGTCGCCCTCGCGGCGCTGACGGCCATGCCGGCTGCCGCACAGCGCGGCGCGCTGAGCCCCAAACCGCTGACGGCGCCTAAGCCCGAGCAGCAGCCGGCAGCGCTGCCCGGTGCCGAAAGCGGGGCGATCAACGCCGATCGCGGTGCCGCCAAAACCAATCTACCGCCCAATGAGGCCCTCTTCGACGCCGTCAACCGCGGCGACCTGCCGGCGGTGCGCGAGGCGATGAACCGGGGTGCAAGCGTCTCCGCCCGCAACCTGCTGGGCCTGACCGCGATCGAGTTGTCGGTGGATCTCGGCCGCAATCCAATCACCTTCTTCCTGCTGTCCGTGCGCGCCGGCGGCGAAGCAACCGGCCCGGTGACCCCGCCGGCAGCAGATGTCACGGCGCGGAAGGTCACCACGGCCCAGGCCCCCCAGGCGGCACCGCGTCCGACTGCTCCCACCACCGCGGCCGCCGCCCCGATCCAGGCGGCCCGTTCGATGGCGAACCACGACCCCGGCACTCCCGCTCCGCAGGCCGGTTTCCTCGGTTTCGGGGCCTCGCACTGAAACTGAACCACGGCTAGACTCCCCGAAAGCCAGGGGAGTCGATGACGATGGGTATCTTCCAGCACCACGTGCTGCTCACCGCACCGCATGGCAACGCGGCGGTGACGCGGCGGCTCCTCGATACTGGCACCGTGGCCGCCCAGGCCGCCGGTGGGCGCGTGTTCGGCGTCTTCACCCCGCAGATCGGCCTCAGCCTCAATCATGTGATCATGATATCGGAATTTCCGGACGAGGCGGCAGCGCGCGGCGCGAACCTGCTCGAAGGTGTCGCCGCCGGGGTGGAGCGGCACGATTTCTGGGAGGCGGCGCCCCGCCCGGTGCCGGGCGAGACCCTGCCCGAGACCGAAGGCCTGTTCTCGCACCGCTGGTTCGACTGTGCCGAGCAGGACTGGCCGCGCTTCCAGGACCTGTCGGTGGCGGCCTGGGACAATTTCGAGGACGTCAACGACACCCGCGTCATCGGCTTCTGGCGCAGCCGCACGCCGCCGGCGTCCGGCGTCGTGCGGGTATGGCTGATGGCCTGGTACCGCGACCTGGCGGCGTGGCAGGGTTCGCGCTGGTACAACAACGCCGGCAACCCGGCAGCTGAGGTGTTTCGGACGCGCTTTGTCGAGCGTCGATCGCTGACGCTGGACAGCGCGGTGTCGATCATGGGGCGCGTGGTCTAGTCGCTCCCATCCGGCCGGAGGATGGGGGAGAAACGCTACTTCTTCGACTTCTTCTCCAGCGCGCGGAGCATTTTCGCCCGGTTGGTGCCGGCCTCCATGATCATGCCGTGATCGGAGTGGGCCAGCACCATGCGCGCACCCTGCTTGATATAGTGCGGCGCCCAGACGTCATCGCCGATGCCGCCAAGACCGAGATGCTTGCCGTTCTTCTTGCAGGCCGCGCCCACCTTCTTGTAGGCGTTCTGCACCTTCTCGTGGCCCCATTGGCCCGGAATCCCCATCCGGGTGGTCAGGTCCGTCGAGCCGATCATGATCACGTCGATACCCGGTACCTTGGCGATCTCGTCGACGTTGGCGATGGCTTCCTCGGTCTCGATCATGGTGCAGATCAGAACGTCGCGATTGAGCGACTCCTGGGCCTCGCCCAGGCTTGGCCCGCCATAATTGTAGATCGCCGGCGGCGCGCCCCAGGAGCGCATCCCCACCGGGGGAAAGCGCAGCGCGTCGACCACGCGCTTCGCCGCGGCCACGGTCGAGACATGCGGCACCACGATGCCCATCGCGCCGTTGTCGAGCGCGCGGGTCGCCTCGTCGAGCGCATCGGCGCAGACGCGCACGATCGGGGTGATGCCGAACGGGATTGCGGCGAGGCACATCTGCGAGGCCTCCTGCGTGGTGAAGGCGCCATGCTCGGTGTCGATGAACAGCCAGTCATACCCCGTCGCATGGGCCAGCATGGCCGACGCGCTGGTGCGCAGATGGTAGACACAGAATCCGAGCGCCAGCTTGCCGGCATTGAGGCGCTGCAGGGTCGGGTTGATGGTGGTGGGCATCTGGATTTCCTCTTATGCAGCCTGACGGCGGAAGGCATCGAGGCTGCCGGCGTGGATGAGCTCGCTCGGCAACACATGTCCGACGATCTCTTCCGCCATGCGGCCGACCTCGATCAGGTGGTCGAGATCAATGCCGGTATCGATCCCCATTTCGGCGCAGAGCAGCACCAGCTCCTCGGTACAGATATTGCCGGCGGCCCCCTTCTGCCCGGCAAACGGGCAGCCGCCGAGCCCGCCGACGGTGCTGTCGAACTGGGCGACCCCCATCCGCATCGCCGCCGCCGCATTGGCCACCGCGAGGCCGCGGGTGTCGTGCAGATGCAGCGCGATGGTCGGCTCCGGCCAGCGGGCGCGGACTTCGCCGATCACGTTCTCGATCCGGTGCGGCGCCGCCCAACCCATGGTGTCGGCGAGCGAAATCACCTCGATTCGGGTGCCGTTTTCGGCGGCAATCGCCATGCCGTCGGCCACCGTGCTGACCACCTGGGCGGCACTGATATCGCCTTGATAATTGCACCCGAACGCGGCCATCACGCCGATGCGGTTGACCGGGACATGGTGCGAGAGGTGCAGCGCGGTTTGCTTGCGCATGGCGGCGAGGTTCTCGGCATGGCTGCGGTTGAGGTTCTTGCGGGTGAACCCCTCCGACGCAGTCAGCGAAATCGCGCCGGCGAGGGTGAGCTTGTCGCGGAAGGCGAGCGCGCGCTCAAGCCCGTTCGCGTTGAACCACAGCCCGGTGTAGTGGATGCCGGGCTTGGCCTTGAAGTCCGCCACCGTGGCCTCGGCGTCGGCCCAGCCCGGCACCAGCCTGGTGTTGACGAACGAGCAGACCTGGATGTGGTGCAGCCCGGTCTCGGCGAGGGCCTCGATCAGCCGGACCTTCTCGGCGGTGGGGATCGGGCCAGGCTCGATCTGGAAGCCCTCGCGCGGACCTTCCTCGTGGATTTCGACAAACTTGGGGTAGTCGCTCATGGGAAACCTCAAATGACGGGTGCAGTCTGCGGTCCTCGTACCAACTTGCCCGGTAGCGCGCCAGTCGGCACGCCGTCGCGGTAGGTGATCCGGCCGGACTGAATGGTCGCGGTATAGCCGATGGCCGACTGCATCAACCGTCGTCCGCCCGCCGGCAGGTCGAAGCGCATGACGGGGCGTTCGAGCGCGAGGCGGCCGTAGTCGATCACGTTGAGATCGGCCTTCAGCCCCGGCGCGATCACCCCGCGGTCATGCAAGCCGACCGCTCGGGCGGTGTCCGAGGTTTGGCGCCGGATCAACTCGGCCAACGGAAAGCGCCCATGGGTGCGGTCGCGGCCCCAGTAGGTGAGCAGGAAGGTGGGGAAGGAGCCATCAGAGATGAAGCCGACATGGGCCCCCCCGTCGGACAGGCCAACGATCGCGTTTCTGTGCGTCATCATTTCGTGCGCCGCGTCGAGCGTGTAGTCGGCGAAGTTGACAAGCGGCGCGAAGATGAAGTTGCGGCCTTCATCGGCGGTCAGCATGTCGTAGGCGACTTCCGCCGCTGTCCGCCCCTGGCGCGCGGCGATGGCGGTGATGGCGCTGTCCGCCGGCGGTTCGTAGTCCAGCGGTTCGCCGAACGCGAACATGCGCTCATAGCCGAGCCGGCGCAGCAGGGGGAAGTTGCTGCCCTCGTACGGGTCCTCGCCGAGGATGCCGGCACGGATTTCGGGGCGCGCCATGGCGGCGGCGCGTTCGGTGGCGGGCAGATGGGCAATCGTCTTGTAGGTCGGTGTGCCGGCGAACGGGTTCTGGCTGCCGAGGAGGCCGAACAGGATGCCGATCGGGCGGGGCGGGAACACGGGGCGGATGGCGTGGCCGTCGGCGGCGGCCTGGTCGGAAAAGGCCAGGAGCTTCTTGTAGGCCTCCGGGCGATCATGCCGCTGGCCCAGCGAAAACACCAGCGGCCGGCCCGACGCCTCGACGATCCGCCGCACCATGGCGAACTCGGTTTCCACATCGGGCGTGTTCCAGTCCGATACCAGCTCGATCATGCCCGAACCGGCATCCTTGATGCCCAGCGCGATGCCGAGGAGTTCGTCCTCCTGGGCGCGCAGGCTGGGGGTGGGGTCCCCGGCGAGGGTCTTGTGGCTGATGGTGCGCGAGGTGGAGAAGCCGAACGCACCGGCGCGCATCGCTTCCTCGGTGAGGCGGCGCATTTGGGCGATGTCTTGCGGGTTGGCGTTTTCGAGGCGGAGCGCGCGCTCGCCCATGACGTAGACGCGGAGTGCGGCGTGGGGGAGCTGGGCGCAGATGTCGATGTCGCGGGGTTTGGCTTCAAGCGCGGCGAGGTATTCGGCGAAGGTTTCCCAGGTGAAGTTGAGCCCTTCGTGCAGCGCGGGGCCAGGAATGTCTTCGACGCCTTCCATGAGCTCGATGAGCTTGTCGCGGTCGGCCGGTTTGACGGGGGCGAAGCCGACCCCGCAATTGCCCATGACGGCGGTGGTGACGCCGTGCAGCGCGGAGGGCGCGAGGTGGGAGTCCCAGATGGCCTGACCGTCATAGTGGGTGTGGATGTCGACGAACCCAGGGGTAACGATCTGGCCGGTGGCGTCGATCTCCTCGCGGCCGGGGGGAAGGTTAGGGCCGACGGCGGCGATGCGGCCGTCCTTGATCCCGATCTCGGCCTCGAAGGGGTCCGCCCCGGTTCCGTCGTAGACGAGGCCATGGCGGATGACGAGGTCGAAATCAGGGTTCATGGCGCGGTATCCTTCAGCGCAGGCGGGCGATCGCGGCCAGCGTGGCCTCGGTTTTTTCGAGCGGAACCATGTGGCCGGCCTCGGGGATGATCACCAGCTCGGCGCCAGCAATGCTGTCCTTGAAGGCGTGGGCATAGGCGGCCGGAAAGAGCTTGTCGCTCGCCCCCCAGACCAGCATGGTCTTGGCCTTGATGCGGTGGATCCGGTCCTTCAGCCCGCGTTCCGGGATCGGGAACAGGAACTTGCCCGCCATGCCGAGCTGGCGGGCATTGTTCACCAGGAAGGGGATCAGGAAGGCAGGGTCGTTGATGTTGCCGTTGGACGTCATCATCGCTCGGCCGGCATCGGCGTCGTGGAACATGTATTCGGGGAATTCGCGCGGCAGCAATGTGAAGATGTCGGGGACGGGGTACTGGTCCAGCCACAGCCCGGCGGCGGCGATCAGGCAGAGCTTGTCGATATCGTTGGGGCAGACGGCGGCCATCTCGGCGGCGATCATGCCGCCGAGGGAGTGGCCGACCAGGATCGGCTTGGACATGCCAAGCTTTTCCAGCACATCGAACGTGTGGAGCGTGACTTCGAGCATGTCGTGGATGTTGTCGCTGTCGTCGCTGTCGCCGTAGCCGGGCAGTTGCGGAGCGCGGACATGGTATGATTTCGCCAGCGCCTGGAGGAACGGGTTCTCGGCGTTGACCCCGCCGGCGGCATGGAGGAACAGCAGGTCGGGCCCCTCGCCACCCTCGAAGACGTTGATGCTGCCGGCGCGGGTGCCGATTTTGCGGGACGTGATCATTTCGCGGGGACCATTTCCGGGGTGGCGGCGGGCAGCGGGGCGGGAATGGCGCGCTGGGCAAGCGGCTTGCACCAGAAGCGGCCGTCGTCGTCGAATTCGGGCCACATGTTCTGGAGGTGAGGCATCACCTTCTCCGCGAACAGCTTGGTCGAATACTTGCACAGCTCCTTTGGCATGTTGCCGACATGCATGAGCAGGAAGATGTTGCCGACACGCAGCGATTTGATCAGCTCCTCAAAGCGCTGACGCACCGTCTCCGGCGAGCCGGCGATGACATGGCCGCCATCCACCAGGTCCTTCCAGGTCATGTTGGTATAGGTCGGGCGCATGTACTGGTTGAGCGCGCCGGTCTGGATCGTCTTGATCGTCCGGTAGCCCGGCGCATCGGCGAAGCCCGGGTAAACGTGCAGGCAGCGGTTGTAGAAGTAAAAAGCATATTCGGAGTAGAGCCGCTCGGCCTCCTCGTCGGTTTCGGCGACAAACACGGTTTGCGCGAATCCGGCGCGATACGGCGAATTGTCGACCTCCCGCTCCGCCACCCGGCGCCAGTAGCCGTCCATCAGCGCCTTGGCGCGGAGGTAGCCGGAGAAGCTGAGGTAGGAATACGAATAGGTGTTGTCGACACAGAAATCATAAGTCTCGACCGAGCCGCCGCCCGGGATATGGATCGGCGGATGCGGCGTCTGCAGCACATTCGGCCAGATATTGACATGGCGCAGCTTGGTGTAGCGGCCGTTAAAGGCGAACGGCTTCTTCTCGGTCCAGGCTCGGATGATCAACTCGTGCGCCTCGGCATATTTCTCGCGGGTCAGCCCGGGGATGGTGCCGTAGCAGAAATTGGTGTCCATCGAGGTGCCGACCGGGAACCCGCCGACGAATCGGCCACCGGTCATGATGTCGAGCATGGCGAATTCCTCGGCAACCCGGATCGGCGGGTTGTAGAGCGCGATGGAATTGCCCAGTACCACCACGGCCGCCTTCGACGTGCGCCGTGCCAGCGCCGCGCCCATGATATTGGGCGACGGCATCAGCCCGTAGCCGTTCTGGTGATGCTCGTTGATGCCGACCCCGTCGAAGCCGAGCTGGTCGGCGTATTCGAGCAGATCGAGATAGTCGTTGTAGACGTCGTGGCACTTCACCGGATCGAACAGCGCCTGGTCGATGTCGACCCAGACGGACCGGTTGGTTTCGCGGAAATCATCCGGCAGATGCGGCCACGGCATCAAATTGAACCAGGTAAATTTCATCCTCGTTCCTCCAAGTGCGGCACCCCGGCCGTTCCCGGAGCGCTTCGGCTTTGCGCCATTGAACCCCTAGCCTGCTCTATCGAACCGGCCTCGTCTACTACCCGAGCGTCCCGCGCCCGCTCGGCGGCAGGGCCTCGGTGCCGATGATCTGCCGTGCCACCAGATCGGCCAGTTGCCCGGCGTCGTAGCCGAGCAGCCCGCCCAGCACCTCCGCGTTATGCTGTCCCATGGTCGGCGCGGGGGTCAGGATGCGGTAGGCCACCCCCTCCTCACGGAACGGCAGCGCCGACTGCGGGAAAGCCCCGGTGAATGGCCGGTCGAGATACTGCCAGAAGTCGCGCGCGACGAGATGCGTGTCCTCGAACAGCTCGTGCGGCGGCCGCGCCACCCCGGCCGCCACCTCCGCCCGTTGCAACGCCGCCATCGCGGCATCCGGCTCCTGCGTGCCGGTCCATGCCGCCAGCGCGTCATCGATCACATCCGCGTGGGCATGGCGTGCGAGGGTGGTCGAATAGGCCGCCGCGAGGTCCGGCCGCCCGATGGCGACAGCGCAGCGGCGCCACATCGCATCGTCGGCGATGCTCAGCGCCAGCCACCGGTCCGCCGTCGCGGTCGGGTAGCACCCCTGTGGCGCCATATCGGGGTGCCGGGTGCCGGTCCGCGCCGCCGGACTCCCCGCGGACTGCGCCAGCAGATACGGCCCCGCCATCGGCATCATGCATTCGACCTGGCTGAGGTCGATATGCTGGCCCTCCCCGGTGGCCTGACGGTGCAGCAGCGCGACCAGCAATGCCGCGGCACCGTTCAACCCACCGGTGGCGTCGCCGAACGCGATATGCCCCATGAGCGGCGGATCGCCTGGCCGCCCCACCACCTGCGGCAGCCCCGACCCGTGCTCCAGCGTCGAGCCATAGGCCCGGCACGCGCGCAGCGGCGAGTCCGAGCCATAGGCGCACATCGACAGCATCACCACACCCGGATTGACCGCCCGCAACGCCGCATAGTCGAGCCCCAGCTTCTCCAGGACCCCGGCCGCATAGTTCTCGATCACCGCATCGGCCCCCGCGACCAGCGCCTTCGCCGCCGCCACGCCCTCCGGCGTCGTCAGATCGAGCGTGATGCAGCGCTTGTTGCGGTTCAGCGCATTGAACCGCCCCGCCTTCTCGTAGAGCCGCTCGGCCAGCACATGCGGCCGGAAATCCACGCCGCGCCACCAGTCCGGATACTGGCAGGCCTCGATCTTGACGACATCGGCCCCCATGTCGGCCATGAAGCGCGAAGCCAGCGGCCCGGCCCAGCCCATCGAGAGATCGACGATCCGCAGCCCGGCCAGCATCGGTGCCCCGCCGTCCGTCCCCGCCGCCACTTCGGCCCGCGGCGTGACCGTCCCGCTCGCGAGCACCGGCACCGCGCCCCCTCGCCGCGGTGGCGTGCGGGTCAAATGCAGCGGCGAACCAACCCCGAACAGCGTTCGCCCCTCCACCGTCACCGGCACCACCGCCCCGCGCCGGCGAAACTCGGCGGAGTCTTGGATATCCGCCATGTCCGGCACCGGCACGATTGGCAGCCGCCGCGCCAGACACTCGGCGAACCATTCCTCCACCGTCCGCTCCAGCAGCTTCGGCACGAACCGCGCCTCGATCTCGGCCGCGAACGCCATCCGCTCGATCCCGGTGGTATAGGCGGCATCGCGCCCCATTTCGCCCAGTCCCAGCATCTCGCAGAACGAGCGCCACTGCGCCGGCGTCACCACCGTGATCCCGAGCCAGCCGTCCTTGGCCGGAAAGATCCCCACCGGATAGGTCGGCCAGAACCGGTTGAGCCCAAGCCGGGTCTGCCCCTCGCCGCGGACGAACGCGTCCGCCGTATTCAACTCGGCATAGGCGATCGCCGTCTCCAGCACGCTGACCTCCAGCGCCCGCCCCGCCGCTCCGCGCCGGCGCGCCATCAGCGCCGCGAGCACCGCGATCGCCGCCCCAAGCCCACCCATCGTGGCCGCCTGGAAATCGGGCGCCACCAGCGGCGGTCCTTCAACCGGCCCCACCAGATGCACCAGCCCGGCCAGGGCCCGAACCACCAGGTCCGACCCAGCATAAGCCGCATAAGGCCCCGACCGCCCGAACCACGAGACATCGGCCACGATCAGCCCCGGATGCGCCGCCCGCGCCGCCGCCACGTCGACCGCGGCGTCCGACACGATCAGCACATCGGCGCCGGCCAGCAGTGGCGCCACCGCGCCCACCACGCTGTGCTTGCCGAAGTTGAAGAACGCGAACGGCGCCCCCTCTCCCGCTGCCAGGAGGGGCGTCGCGCATCGCGCAGGATCGCCGCCCGGAGGCTCGACCTTGATCACCTCGGCCCCGAAATCGGCCAGCAAGCGGGCGGCATAGGCGGCGGCCGGCAGACCGCCGGCCTCAATCACACGATATGCTGACAGCGGCACGACAGGACGTTCCCTTATGTTTCTGCTTCACCCGCGCATGGGTCGGCCTGGATCGTCTCAGGTATCCGCGAGCGCCGCCACCATCGCGTCCCGATGCGCCCAATCCTCCGGCGCATGCACCGGCTGGAGACACACATGGGTCGCCCCGGCTGCGAAATGCGCGTGCAACCCGGCCTTGATCGCGGCCGCATCGCCATGCAGCACCATCGCATCGATGAACCGGTCCGACCCGCCACCAGCGAGCTCAGCCTCGCTGAACCCAAGCCGCAGCCAGTTGTTGCGATAATTGTCGAGCGTCATGTAGCGCGCCAGCTCCGCCCGCCCCAACGCCCGCGCCCGCACGGGATCGGTCTCCAGACACACCTTCTGCTCCACCGCGAGCCACTTGTCCGGCCCCAGAATGGCCTTGGCCATCGCCGTGTGCGCCGGGGTGACGTTATAGGGCAGGGCTCCCAGGGTCCGCTCGCGCGACAGTTTCAGCATCAGCGGCCCAAGCGCGGCCAGTGCCACCGGCCACTCCATCGCCCCCGCCTCCTTGCCTTGCATCCCATCGAGATAGGCCCGCATCGCCGGCACCGGCTTGCCGTAGTCGTGCCCGCGCACGCCCTCCACCATCGGCTTGTGACTCACCCCCAGGCCGAAGACGAAGCGGTCGCCGTACAGGCTGTTGAGCGAAATCATCCCGCGCCGCGCGGTGAACGCATCGCGCGCATAGAGTGAGGCGATCGAGCTGCCCACCACCAGCTTGCGGCTATGCGCCAGCATGTAGCCCGCCACCGCGAAGGTCTCGTAGCCCCGCGATTCCGGATACCACAACGTCGTGTAACCGCACCCCTCGACATGCCCGACAAAAGCAGCGATCTGCGCCGCATTCAGCTTGTCGACCGGATACCATACCCCGAGCCGTCCCAGTTCCATCGTCCCGCTCCCTGTTGCCAGGCGGCCATCCTCTCAGGCCGTGCGCGCGCTGTCGATCCGCGCAGCCGCACGATCGCGCTTGCGTCCCCTCACGCCAGCGCCATCCGCATCGTCCGCTGGCGCTGGTAAAGCAGCAGACAGATCGCGAAATTCAGCACATTCCAGGCCGAGCCATGCAGGAAGGCCGGGATGTAGGAGCCCGTCATGGCGAAAATCTCGCCGGCCATCCAGCCGCCGAGCGCCATGCCGCCAAGCGTCGCCATCAGCACCGTGCCCACCCGCACCGCCGCCTCGCGGGCCGGAAAAATCTCGCGCACAACGATCGTGTAGGACGGGATCAGCCCGCCCTGGAACAGCCCGAACATCGCCGAGATGATGTAGAGCGCGGTCAACCCGTCGAACATCGAGAACAGCACCAGCGCGAGCCCTTGCAGGCCGGAGCTGATCAGCAGCGTCTTCAGCCCGCCGATCCGGTCGGCGATGAAGCCGCAGGCCAGCCGGCTGACGATGCCGAAGCCCAGCATCAGCGACAGCATCTCCGCCCCCCGCGCCGCGCCGTAGCCGAGGTCCCCGCAATAGGCGACGATGTGGACCTGCGGCGTCGCCATCGCCACGCAGCAGGCGACACCGGCGATCACCAGCAGCACCTGCACCGCGGCCGGTGACATGCCAAGCACCAAGGCCGGTGCCGCCCCGGGTGCCCGCACCGGGGCCGGGCCGTGGCCCGGCGGGCGGCGGCGCAGGAACAGCGACAGCGGCAGGATCGTCACCGCGCACAGCGCCCCGATCCCGAAATGGGTCGCGCGCCAGCCCACGCGCTCGATGAAGGACTGCACGATCGGCGGCCAGATCGTGCCGGCCAGGTAGTTGCCCGACGCACAGATCGCCACCGCCAATCCGCGCCGCCGGGCGAACCAGAACGACATATCCGCCATCAGCGGCCCGAAGGTGGCGGATGAGCCGAGAAAGGCGATCAGCACGCCATGGGCCAGCATGAACTGCCAGATCGATCCGGACAGCCCCGCCGCCACATAGCCCGCGGCCAGGAACGCCGACCCGCCGCCGATCGCGGTGGCGACCCCGAAGCGGTCGGCGATCTTGCCCATCAGCACCCCGCCCAGCGCGTAGCCCGCGAGCAGCATGCTGTAGGGCAGCGACGCGGTGCCGCGATCCACCCCGAATTCCGCCTGCACCGCCGGCAAGGCGACCACGACGGACCACATGCCGACCCCGCCGATGGTGGAGATCAGCAGCGCGATGCCGAGCCGGGTCCAGGCATAGCGCGAATCGATCAGCTCATGGTCAGTCACGCGCCGCAAACTCCGGCAGATCGAACGCCCGCACCGGCGGCACCTCCCCCACGAACGGCGCGACCTCGACCAGGCAGGTCTGCGCGATACAGCCCTGCGACAGCTCCGAGGCGCCGATATCCAGCGTCAGCACATTCGGGTTGCCATGCCGCTCCGGCGCGCCGACGGCCGGATCGGGATCGAACCACGCGCCGGTCGACAGCCGCACCACCCCGGGCCGGATATCCGCCGTCACACGCAGCCCCGCCAGCGTCGCGCCGCGGGCGTTGAACACCCGCACCACCGCGCCATCCACCAGCCCCCGCGCCGCGGCATCGTCCGGATGCATCGAGATCGGTTGCCGCCCCGCCACCTTGCCGGCCGTACTCCACGGCGAGGGATCGAGCTGGCTGTGCAGCCGCCGGTCGGGCTGGTCGGACAGCAGATGGAGCCGCCCCGGCGCCGCGTTGCCGAGCCATTCGGCCGGCTCTTGCCACATTGCATGCCCCGGACAATCCGCCAGCCCGAACCCGGCGATCCGCTCGGAGAAGATCTCGATCAGCCCCGACGGGGTCTTGAGCGGATGGGAAGCCGGGTCAGCGCGAAACGCCTGGTACATCACCTGTGGCGGATCGCCGCCGGCAATCTCCACCACCCCCTGCTGCCAGAAAATCTCGAAATCCGGCAAATTCACCCCGGCCCGCCGCGCGCTCGCCCGGCTCTGCCCATACAGCAGCGCCAGCCATTCGCGCGCCGAACGCCCCTCGGTGAACGCCGCCTCCGCGCCCATCCGCGCCGCCAACGCCGCGAAAATCGCGAAGTCGTCCCGCGCCTCCCCCGGCGGCGTCTTCACGCGCTGCATCGCCACCATGAACTTCTCGCGCGTGGCGTAACCGATGTCCTCGCGCTCGAGCGTGGTGGTCGCGGGCAGCACGATATCGGCATGCCGCGCCACCGGGTTCCAGACCTGCTCGTGCACCACCACGGTCTCCGGCTTCTCCCACGCCTGCCTGAGGCGGTTGAGGTCCTGGTGATGATGGAACGGATTGCCGCCGGCCCAGTAAACCAGCCTTATATCGGGGTAGAGGTGCTGGCCCCCGTTGTAGCGGAATGGGCCCCCCGGATTGAGCAGCATGTCGCTGATCCGCGCCACCGGGATGAAACCCCGCACCGGATTTTCGCCCTGCGGCAGCGTCGGCCCGGCGAAACGCGCATGCGGGCTGCCCGCCCCGTTGGTCGGCCCGTACGCAACCCCGAGCCCGCCTCCCGGCGTGCCGATCTGCCCAAGCATCGCCGCCAGCGTCGTCGCCGCCCAGAACGGCTGCTCGCCATGGTGCGACCGCTGCAACGACCATGCGATCGACAGCATCGTCCGCGCCCCCGCCATCTCACGGGCCAGCCGCGCGATCCGTTCCGCCGGCACCCCGGTGATCGCCGCCGCCCAGGCCGGCGTCTTGGCCACCCCGTCCACCGCCCCGGTCAGGTAGGGCACGAACCGCTCGAACCCGACGGTACAGCGCGACAGGAAATCGCCGTCCTGCAACCCCTCCGCCTGCACCACGAAGGCGAGCGCCAGCAGCAGCGCGGTATCGGTGTTCGGCCGGATCGGGATCCACTCGAACCCCGCCCCGGTTTCCAGATCATCGCGCACCGGGCTGATATTGACGAACCGGCACCCGCGCGCCGCCATCCGCCGCAGCGCGCCGGGCACCCGATGCTCCGAGGGCCCGCCCGCGCCGACCTGCGCGTTCTTCGCCGGCACGCCGCCGAGGCAGACGAACAGCTCGGTATGCGCCTCCAGCATCGGCCAGCTCGTATGGATCGCCATCAGCTCATCCATCGGCGCCAGGATATGCGGCATCAGCACGCGCGCCGCGGCCAGGCTGTAGCTGTCCTGGTGGCGCACATAGCCGCCGATCGTATTCAGGAACCGGTGGATCTGGCTCTGCGCATGATGGAACCGCCCGGCGCTCGACCAGCCGTAGGAGCCGCCGAAAATGGCCGCGTTGCCATGCGCGGACTTCACCCGGCCAAGCTCGCCCGCCACCAGATCGAGCGCCTCGTCCCAGGGCACCTCGACGAACGCCTCGCGTCCCCGACCCGTCTGGCTCCGGCCCTTCAACCATCCCTGTCGAATCGCCGGCCGCCGGATGCGAATCCGTTCCAGCTCAGGGGCCAGCATATGCAGCCCGATCGGCGACGGGTCCGGATCACCCTTGAACGGATGCAGCGCCACCGCCTCGGTGCCCTGCATCTCGACCTCGTACACGCCCCAATGGCTCGACGTCAGTATGGTCATTGCGCTTCCCCCGGGGGTGACAACCCGCATTTCCGCCCCCACGATGGCAGTCGCGACACGGATGACAAGAGGAGCCCGCGCATGTCCCAAGAGCTTTGGCAGCTTGACGCCACCGACCTTGCCCGCCGCATCCGGCTCGGCCAGGCCTCCGCGCGCGAGGCGACCCAATCCGTCCTGTCCCGCCTCGATGACGTGAACCCAAGGCTCAATGCCATCGTCCGCCCTCTCCACGCCGAAGCCCTCGCCGCCGCCGACGCCGCCGACGCTGCCCGCGCCTCCGGCGCCGCCCTCGGCCCGCTGCACGGCGTGCCCGTCACCACCAAGGTCAACACCGACCAGAAGGGCCTCCCCACCGACAACGGCGTCGTCGCCTTCAAGGATATGATCGCCACCGCGGATTCCCCGCTGGTGCGCAACCTCCGCAACGCCGGCGCCATCATCATCGGCCGCACCAATACGCCCGCCTTCTCGATGCGCCTGTTCAGCGAGAACGCGCTGCACGGCCACACCATCAACCCGCGCGACCCCGCCCGCACCGCCGGCGGCTCGTCGGGCGGGGCCGGCTCCGCCACCGCGGCCGGCATCGCGCCGATCGGCCAGGGCAACGACATCGCCGGCTCCGTCCGCTATCCCGCCTATTGCAACGGCATCGTCGGCCTGCGCCCCACCCCCGGCCGCATCCCCGCCTACAACGGCACCGCCCAGGGCGGCCGCCCGATGGGCGCTCAGCTCATGGCGGTGCAGGGCCCGCTGACGCGCACCGTGCGCGACGCCCGCCTTGCCTTCGCCGTGCTCTCCGGCGCCGACCGCACGGACCCGCGCTGGACCGACGTCCCGCTCGAAGGCCCCCCCGCCCCGCGCCGCGTCGCCCTCATGGCCGAGCCCGAGGGCGCCACCACGCTGCCCGAACTCGCCGCCGCCACCCGCGCCGCCGCCCGCCACCTCCAGCGCGCCGGCTACGCGGTCGAGGAGGTCGCCCCCCCCGGCTTCGCCGAGGCGACCGACCTGTGGAACCGCATCTGTGGCACCGACGTCCTGCCCGGCCTGCAAGCCAACATGGACAAGTACGGCGAGCCCGATGCCCGGCAGTCCCTCGCCGGCTGGCGCGCCGTCGCCCCCGCGGTCGACCTCGCCGGCTACATCCAGGCCCTGGCCGACCGCGACTGGCTGATCCGCCGCTGGCTCACCTTCCTCGAAACCTACCCGATCGTCCTGATGCCCTCCTCCTGCGCCCTGCCCCATCTGGTCGGGCGCGACGCCCAGGGCCTCGCCGGCAAGGCCGAGGTCATGGCCAGCAATCCGCAGCAGATCGCCATCCCGCTGCTCGGCCTGCCCGCCCTGCAAGTCCCGGTCGGCCAGCACGGTGCCCTGCGCCTCGGCGTCCAGATCGTCGCCGCCCGCTTCCGCGAGGACCTCGTCCTCGCCGCCGGCGAAATCATCGAGGAAGCCGAAGGCGCCAGCGCGCCCGTTACCCCCGCCTGAACGGCCGCATCAGCAGCATCGTCTGCACCAGCGCCATCACCACGAGCTGCCCCGCCACCGCCACATAGGGCCAGCGCCAGCCCCAGTACGGCACCGCGAAGGCGAACAGGCTCGGCGCGATCACGTAGCCCAGGAAGGTGAACAAGGTCGACGACGACGACGCGTCGGCGACCTTGTCCATCGGCGCCAGCCGCGCCACCTCGGCCATGTAGATGCCGTTCCACGATGCCCCGAAAAACCCGCACGCCGTCGTCACCACCGCCACCCCCCACAGCGGCCAGTCCAGCGGCATGAACGCATAAAGCGCCACGCACCCCGCCGCGACATAGGCCTGCACCGTCAAATTCACCGCCGCCCGCCCGGTCCGGTCCGCCAGCCACCCCAGCAGGATCCGCGCGAACACCCCGGCCGTCTGCAGGCAGGCATAGGCGAACCCGGCATCCGTCAGGTCAAACCCGCGCTGGGTCAGATAGGTCACCGAAAAACTGTAGAGCGTGCCCTGCGTGCAGGAGAACGAGAACGCCAGCGCCGTCAGCGACACCATCAGCGGATCGGCCCGCAACGTCGCGATCGGCGCCATGACCGTAGAAAGCCGGAACACATCGCGCGGATGGATCGAGCGCCCCGGATCGCGCTCCACATCCATCATCGCGCGCAGCGGATGGATCGCGAAAATCGTGATCGCCCCCGCCGCCACCGCCAGCAGCAGCGCCCAGGTCCAGCCGAACGCCACCGCGAACGGCGCCACGATCAGTCCGGCCAGCGCGCCGCCCGCCGGCGCCCCGGCCTGCTTGATCGAGAAGATCAGCGACCGGTGCTCCTTCGGCGCCGTCGCCGCCAGGATGCGGCTGCCCGACGGCGGCGTCGGCCCATAGCTCAACCCCAGCAGCAGCGAGGACACCACCAGCGCCGGAAACCACCCGAACGCCGCCACCGCCATCGCCACGATCGCCGCCGCCGCCCCGATCTGCAACGACCGCACCGGCCCGAACCGAGCCAGATAGGGGCTGCCGAAGGCGAGAAAAATCACCGAACCCAGCGAGGTCAACGACGACAGATTGCCGATCCGCTCCGGCGCCACCCCCGTGCTGGCCGTCAGCAGCGGCGCCACCACGGGCAGGCACTGCCCCATGAACGAGGAAATCGTCTGCGCCAGCATCGTGGCGCCCAGCGCGATGAGCCAGACCGGAGCTTTCATTGGCCCAAGCCTGCTTCCCGCCCATCGGCAGGTCAATGCCGCCCGTGCTACATGCCGCCCGCGCTACTCCGACCGCCACCTCCGCAGGAGCCCCACATGCCGTCATGGCCGGTCCACCCGATCGAACCCGATGTCCGCGTCGCCGTCGTCCGCGCCATGGCCCCCCTGCCGCCCGCGCTCGACGCCGAGGTCGACCGCATCTGGGCCGAGGCGCAACTGCGCATGCACGGCAAGCTGTTCAACGGCCGCGTCTTCAGCGCCGATGTCATCACCCCGCGCCTGATCTGTGGCCACTGGACCGAATTCCGCCGCATCGTCGCCCAGATGAACCGCCACGATCTCTACAACCTGATCGGCGCCCGCCCGCTCGCCGTCGGCGGCCTCATCCTCGGCCCCGATGGCGTCGTCTTCGGCCGCCGCCCCGCCGGCGCGATCTACCAGGCCGGCGAATGGCAGCTCCCCCCCGCCGGCAGCGTCGACCCCGGCGCCGCCCGCGAGGAGGGAAGGGTCGACATCCTCGCCCAGTTCCTGACCGAACTGGGGGAGGAACTCGGCATGACGCCGGACAGCGTCAGCGATCCCCGTCCGCTCTGCATCGTCGAACACGGCGGCAGCCACGTGCTCGACCTCGGCATCGCCGTGCGCACCCGCCTCACCGAAGCCGAAATCCGCGCCGCCCACGCCGCCGGCGGCAACGCCGAATACGATCCCCTGCGCATCGTCCCGGTGCCGGACCTCGCCGCCTTCCTCGATCAGGAGGCCGCCAGCCTCAACCACCAAGCCCCCGTGTTCCTCCGCCGCCTCGGGCTGCTCGGTGGTTATACCAACCGTGTTGAATAGGGACCTTTACGGAGCGCAGATAAGATATAGAAAGAAGGAAGGAAGCGTTTCTTTTTTTGAAAAAAAAGAAACAAAAAAACTTTATCCCTGGTTTCGCCGCGTATAGAATGGCATCCTCCAACGGACAAAAGTTTTTTGCTTCTTTTTTTCAAAAAAGAAGCGCTTCCCCACCCTGTCGAGAGAGCATCATTCTAGCCCGAATTAGCGGCATAACGATTGCGCAACACCCCGATCCCCTCGATCGCCACCTCCACCTCCATCCCCGGCTTCATCGGCAGCACCCCCACCGACGTGCCGCAGGTAATGAGATCGCCCGGCTCCAGCGTCATCTCACGCGACAACAGGCTGACGATGCGCGGTGGCGGGATGATCATGTCGCTCACCGGATAGTTCTGCCGCTCCCGCCCATTGAGCAGCGTGCGGACGGACAAGCCACGCCAGTCCAGCTCCGTCGCGATGCCCGGCCCGACCGGCCCGAACCCGTCGCAGCTCTTGGCCCGCGCCCACTGCTCGAATTTCGGGTTGTCGCCGAACAACCCCCCGGCGGTGATGTCGTTGACGCAGGTATAGCCGAAAATCGCCGCCTCGGCCCCGGCCTCGTCCACGTCCTTGCAGTGCCGGCCGATCACCACCCCGAGCTCGCCCTCGTAGAACACCCGCCCGGCATAGCCCGCCGGCGCCCGGAATTCATCGCCCTGCCCGATGATCGAACTCGTCGCCTTGAGGAAGATCAGCGGAAACTCCGGAATCGCCAGGCTCTGCGCCGCCGCCAACGCATGGAAATTGTTCCACAGCCCGATGAACTTCCCCGGCCGCACCGGCGCCAGCAGCCGCACATCGTCCAGTGCCAGCTGCACGCCCGTCGCGCGGTTGGCCCCGAACATGTCGCCGTCATGGACCGCGATCGCCGCCCCTTCGAGCGTCCCGAACCCCTCCGTCGCGCCATCCGCGAACCGTACCCAAACCGTCATCCCTGCTCTCCCTCAGCCGGCCGCAACCATAAATCGCCCACCACCGCGCCCAACACCAGCAGCCCGCCGGCGCAGCTGACCAACGCCGGCACTTCCCCGAATGCCAACCACACCATCGCCGGCGCAAGCGGTATTTCGAGATTGCCGATCAGGGCCGTGCGCGTCGGTGAAATCAACCGCGACCCAAGGGTCAGCAGCAGCAGCCCGAGCCCGAACTGGGTGATGCCGAACAGCGCCAGCCACAGGAACTCCAGCCCTCCCGGCGCCAGCGGCGCGGCCACCGGCGACACCAGCACGGCACTGGCAAAGGCCGAGGCCGCGGCCGCCGGCAGCATCGGGACATCGCGATGGCGGCGCACCAGGACCATGAACATCGACATCAACCCGGTCATCACCAGCGCCAGAAGATCTCCGAACAGGTGGCCATCGCTGGCCGCCGCCCCGAACATCACCACCACGCCGAGCAGCGCCACCACACTCGCCACCAGCGTCACCCGGCTTTCCCGTGTGCCAAGCCAGAGCCAGCCGATCGCCGCGGTCAGGAACGGCGCGGTGGCGTAGATCACCGTCACATCGGCCACCGTGCTGCGCCGCAACGCGTTGATGAAGCATACCGTCGCCAGCGCCGAACAGGCCGCCACCAGCGCGGTGATCCCCCACCGCTCGCGCAGCGCCGTCCACGCCGCCGCCCCTCTGCCGCTCGCCACGACAAACGCCGCGATGAAGGCGCCGCCGAAGATGCCTCGCCAAAACAGCACCGTCCAGGAATCCACCGTGATCAGCCGGGTGAAGAACCCCGCCGTGCTGAACGCGCCCGCGGAGGCCAGGATCAGCGCCGCCCCCCGCCAGTCCTGCTTCTGCGTCGACGTCACTTTCCCCCCATGTTCTAGTATTGTTCACGGTCTATCAGCCACCGGCCCGGATTGCAACCGCGGCATTCTCCCGCCACCATCCGGTCCGCACTTCACGGGAGCCCCGCCATGCGCCGCGCCACCACCGCCCTGCCGATGCTCGCCGTCGCGGCCACCCTGGCCCTCGCCCTCCCCGCCTCGGCCCAGACCAAGGACACCCTGGTGGTCGACCTGCCCGGCGATGTCGCCACCATGGACCCCCATCTCCAGTGGGACACCGACAGCTATTCGGTCTACCGCAACATCTTCGACAACCTCGTCACCCGCGACGTTGCCGGCAAGATCGTCCCCCAGGTCGCCACCGCCTGGCGCTACGCCGACGACACCACCATCGTTTTCGACCTGCGCTCCGACATCGTCTTCCACGACGGCAGCAGGCTGACGCCGGAGGATGTCGCCTTCAGCGTCCGCCGCATCATCAACCCGGCATTCAAAAGCCCGCAGCTCTCCCAGTTCGACCAGATCGTCGCCGCCGAGGTCACCGGCCCCGCCCAGGTCACCCTGCGCACCAAAACCCCCTACCCGGCGCTGATGGCCCAGCTGGTCAAGCTCTCAATCGTGCCCAAGGCCTATGTCGAGAAGCTCGGCGATCAGGCCTTCAACCAGCAGGTCATGGGCTCCGGCCCGTTCCGCATGCGCTCCTGGCAGCGCGGTGTGCAGTCCAATCTCGAGGCCGACGACGCCCACTGGCGCGGCAAGCCGTCCTTCCGCACCGTCACCTTCCGCGCCGTGCCCGACATCCCCACCCGCATCGCCGATCTGCGCACCGGCCGTGCCGACATCACCCGCGGCCTGACGCCGGACGATGCCGAGGCGCTGAAAAGCGACAAGGCGCTGCGCCTCCTGCCGGTCCCCACCGAGCGCATCGCCTACATGTTCGTCAACGCCCAGGCCGGCCCGACCAAGGACAAGCGGGTGCGCCAGGCCATCGCCATGGCAGTGGACCGCGACACCATCATCTCAGCGCTCCAGCAAGGCTACGCCAAGCCCGTCAACATCGTGCTGACCCCGGCCAATTTCGGCTACCTGCCGGATATCCCGGGCTGGCCGCACGACCCCGCCCGCGCCCGCGCCCTGCTCAAGGAGGCCGGCGCCGAAGGTGCCGCCATCCAGTTCCTGACCTCCCCCGCCTATGACCGCCGGCTCAACGAGGCGGTCCAGCAGATGCTGGGCGAGGTCGGCCTCAAGGTCGAGATCGTGATGCTCGACCAGCCCACCTACCTGCGCCGCCGTCAGGGCACTCCGGAGGAGGCCGGCGCGCTGAGCCAGGGCCGCTGGTCCTGCGCCTGCCAGGACGCCGACGGGGTGATCTTCCCGCTGTTCCGCTCCGGCTCGATCTGGTCGAAGTTCAGCAACCCCGAATTCGACGCCGCGGTCGACGCCGCCCGCGTGGTGCTCGACGAAGGCAAACGTCTCGCCCAGTACCGCCGCGCCTTCGAAATCCTGCGCGACGAAGTGCCTGGCATCGGCCTGTTCCAGGACTACCAGATCTACCTCGCCCGCAAGGAACTGAACTGGACGCCGACCGCCAACGAAGCCTTCTTCGTCTCCGAAATGAAGTGGCAACCATGAAGAAGGGGCTCTTAACGGATAAAAGTTTTTGGCTCCCTTTTTTCAAAAAGGGAGTGCTGCTCTTTTTTGAAAAAAAGAACCAAAAAACTTTCACCCGTTGGCTTCACGGTTGACCGGGCATCTCGCCGGCCGGTTCGGACAGGCCCTCGTCGCGTGCTTCGGCGTGCTGACGATCGTCTTCTTCGTCATGCGCCTGTCCGGTGACCCCACGCTGCTGCTGGTGCCGGAGGGCGCGAGCGCGGAGCAGATTGCCGCGCTGCGGCACGAGTTGGGCTTCGACCGTCCAATGCTGGTGCAGTACGTCGCCTATCTCGGCGATCTCGCCCGCTTCGATCTCGGCGAATCGCTGGTGCAGCGCGCCCCGGTGGCCGGCATCGTGGCGGAGCGCATCCCCTACACCGTGGCCCTCGCGCTCGGCGCCCTGCTGGTGGCGCTTGGCATCGGCATCCCGTCCGGCATCGCCATGGCGGTCTGGCGCGGCACCGTCGTGGAGCGGGCGCTGGCCGCCATCGTGCTGGCCGGGCAGAGCCTGCCGACGTTCTGGTCGGGCATTTTGATGATCCTTTTTTTCGGGGTCTATCTCGGCTGGCTGCCGACTTCGGGCGCCGACAGCCTGGCCTCCCTGGTGATGCCCGCGGTGGCGCTGGGGGCGCTGACGATGTCGACCTTCGCGCGGATGACGAGGATCTCGGTGCTCGACGAGTTGTCGCGCGACTACGTCGCCGCCGCCCGGGCGCGCGGCCTGTCGCGGATGGCCGCCGTGGGCCGCCACGTGCTGCGCAACGCGGCTATTCCGGTGGTCACCATCGCCGCCCTCGAAGTCGGCAACCTGCTGGCCGGCGCGGTGATCGTGGAAACGGTGTTCGCCTGGCCCGGCATCGGGCAACTGGCGATCCAGTCCATCGCGGCCCGGGACTTCCTGGTCGTGCAGGCCGTCGTCCTGTTCGTCTCCATCGTCTATATCGCGATGAACCTGCTGGCCGACCTCGCCTACGCCGCGATCGACCCGCGCATCCGGCTCGAACGATGACCCGCCGCATTTCGCCCGGCATGTGGCTGATCCTGGCCCTCCTGGCCGGGTTCGTCGTCGCTGCCCTGGGCGCCGACGCCTTCGCCACCCATGACCCCCTGCGCCAGTCCCTGCTGCTGCGCCTGCGCCCACCCGGCACCCTGCAGGCCGGCCGCAGCTTCCTCCTCGGCACCGACGATCTCGGCCGCGACCTGCTCGCCCGCATCCTCTACGGCGCCCGCGCCTCGCTGCTGGTCGCCGCCCTGTCGGTTTCGGTCTCGCTCGTGGTCGGAACCACCCTCGGCCTGCTCGCCGGTTGGTTTCGCGGCTGGACCGCGGTGCTGATCATGCGCTTCGTCGACACCATGCTGAGCATCCCCGCCATCCTGCTCGCGGTGCTGACGGTGGCCGTGCTCGGCCCCGGCTTCCTCAAGCTGGTGATGGTCCTCGGCCTCACCCGCTGGCCGCGCTACACCCGCGTCGCCTACGCGCAAACCCTCCAGGTCGCCACCCTGCCCTATATCCGCGCCGCCGAAATGGCCGGCTGTTCCGCCCCCCGCCTCCTGCTGCGCCACATCCTGCCCAATATCGCCGGCCCGCTGATGGTGGTCGCGACCAGCGAATTCGGCCTGATGATCCTCTTCGAGGCCGGCCTCTCCTTCCTCGGCCTCGGCATCCAGCCGCCCTACCCGTCCTGGGGCTCGATCATGAGCGCCGGGCGCGCCTACGTCGCCCGGGCCTGGTGGCTGACGGTGTTTCCCGGCGCCTGCCTGTTCGTGCTGGTACTCTGTGTCAATGTGTTCGGCGACTGGCTGCGCGACCGGGTGGACCCCCGCTCGCGCGGCCGCGGTTGATCGGTATGTTTCATGACCATGATATCTCATAAGGAAATCCTCGGATGAACCACCACGGGGCCTTCAAGGGCAAGCGCGTCATCGTCACCGGCGCCGCCGGCATCTACGGCGGCTGGATCGCCGCCGCCTTCGCCGCCGAGGGCGCGCATCTCTGTCTCACCGACATGCGCCGCGACAAGCTCGACGCCGTCGCCGCCAAGCTCGGCCTCGATCCCGCAACCACCCTGCTCGAAGGCTGCGACCTGACCGACGCCGTGGCGATCGCGGCTTTCGCCGGGCGGATCGCGGCGCAATGGGGCGCGCCCGACGTGCTGGTCAACAATGCCGGCGTCTATCCGCGCACCGGCGTGCTGATCGACCTCGATGACGCCGAGTTCGACCGCATCATGTCCGTCAACGTGCGGGCGCCCTTCATCATGGTCAAACATATCTCGCGCCTGATGGTGGCCGACCATGTGCAAGGCGCCATCGTCAACATCGGCTCCGGCGCCGCGCGCCAGATGCCGACCGGCTCGGTCACCTACTGCATGTCCAAGACCGCGATGGAACGGCTCTCCAAGGGCCAGGCGCTGGAACTGGCGCCCTACAAGATCCGGGTCAACGTGGTCGAGCCCGGCTTCGCCCCGGGCAGCGACTTCTCCTATTTGCCGCCCGAGTATGTCGAGCGGATGACCGCCCGCATCCCGCTCGGCCGCAACTCGGGGCCGGACGATACGGCGCAGATGGTGCTGTATCTCTGCTCGCCCAACGCCGCCTACGTCACCGGCGCGGTGGTGAGCGTCGATGGCGGCAATTCGATCGGCACCTTCCAGCCCACTCCGACCAATTCGTGACGCCAGCCGCCCTCACCGTCGCCGCACTCTCGCTCGATCTCGGCCCCACCCGGCTGGTCGACGGCATCGGCTTCAGCGTCGCGCCGGGCGAGGTGATGGCGCTGGTGGGCGAAAGCGGCTGCGGCAAGTCGGTCACCGCCCAGGCCATCATGCGCCTGCTGCCCGATGCCATCCGCCAGACCGGCGGCCAGGTCCGGCTAGGCGAGGAGGACCTGACCGCCCTGCCGGAGCGGGCGATGCAGGCCATCCGCGGCCGCCGCCTGTCGATGATCTTCCAGGAGCCGCAAGCCGCGCTCGACCCGCTCGACACCATCGGCGCGCAGATCGCCGAGGCCCTGCGCCAGCCGCTGTCGCGCGTGCGCGCCGAGGTCCGCCGCATGCTGGAGGATGTCGGCATCTCCGACCCGGAGCGCCGCATCGACCAGCACCCCTTCGAGCTCTCCGGCGGCATGTGCCAGCGCGTGATGATCGCCACCGCCCTGATCGCCCGCCCCGCCGTGCTGATCGCCGACGAACCCACCACCGCGCTCGATGTCACCATCCAGGCCCAGATTCTCGACCTGCTGCGCCGCCTCGCCATCGAACGGCGGACCGCGGTGGTGCTCATCACCCACGACATGGGCGTGGTGGCGGACATCGCCGATCGGGTCTGCGTCATGTACGCCGGCCGCATCGCCGAGGCCGGCCCGGTGGCAGAGATTTTCGCCGCCCCGATGCATCCTTATACCGCGCTGTTGCTGGCCTCGATCCCGCGCCTGTCCGACGTGCCGAAATCGCCGCTCGCGGTCATCGCCGGACAGGTGCCGGCGCCCGGCGAATACGGCCCGGGCTGCCGCTTCGCCAATCGCTGCCCCCGCGCCGAGCCCCGCTGCGCCACCACCACGCCCCCCCTGCTTGCCGCCGGGCAGGGCCGCGAAATCGCCTGTTTCGCCCCCTTGGCCGATCGGCGCGCGCCATGAGCCACACACTCGAAATCACCGACCTCAAGGTCCATTTCCCCGGCCGCCACGGCGCCCCGGTGCGCGCGGTGGATGGGGTTTCGCTCCACGTCGCCGCCGGCGAAACGCTCGGGCTGGTCGGCGAATCCGGTTGCGGCAAGACCACGGTGGCCAACGCCACCGTCGGCCTCCAGGCGCCCACCGCCGGCTCCGTGCGGGTCCAGGGCACCGAACTGGCCGGCGCCAGCCGGTCCGTGCTGCGCGACGTGCGCGCCCGCGCGCAGATGGTGTTCCAGAACCCGGTGACCTCGCTCAACCCGCGGATGACCATCGGCGCCGCGGTCGGCGAGCCGCTCCTGGTGCGCGGCCGCGCCGCCGGGCGGGCGCTGCGGGACCAGGTCGCGGCCCTGCTGGAGGAGGTCGGGCTGCGCGCCGAGCATGCCGGGCGCTACCCGCACCAGTTCAGCGGCGGCCAGCGCCAGCGCATCGTCATCGCCCGTGCCTTGGCCCTGCGCCCGGCCCTGCTGGTCTGCGACGAACCGGTCTCCGCCCTCGATGTCTCCGTCCGCGCGCAGATCCTCAACCTCCTGGTCGACCTCCAGGCCCGCCACGCCATGTCGACCCTCTTCGTCAGCCATGATCTCGCGGTGGTGCGCCATGTCTGCGACCGCGTGGCGGTGATGTATCTCGGCCGCATCGCCGAGATCGCCCCGCGCGACGCCATTTTCGCCGCCCCCCGCCACCCCTACACCAGAGCCCTGCTCGCCGCCGTGCCCGAGCCCGATCCCGCCGTCCAGCGCGCCAAGCCCCGCCTCCCCCTGGCCGGCGAAATCCCGAGCCCGGCCAACCCGCCCGCCGGCTGCCGCTTCCACACCCGCTGCCCGATCGTGGTGGACCAGTGCCGCCACGAGGTGCCACCGCTCCGCCGCGTCGGCGACAGCGATGTCGCCTGCCACCTCGCCTGATCCGCCGGCCGTTCATCTGCCATGCCTTGCCGGGAGTGGTCGGCGCCCGCGATTGGGGACAATCCTGCGCTTTCAGGAAGCATAAGAGGCTTGGCGATGGACACTCTCACCTATTGGAACGGCGCCTGGCAGGAGGGCAGCCCGGCCGTCCTCGGCCCGCGCGATCACGCCTTCTGGCTCGGCTCGATCATCTTCGACGGCGGACGCGCCTTCGGCGGCTGCGGCCCCGATCTCGACCTGCACGCCGCCCGCGCGATCCGCTCCGCCCGCGCGCTCGGGCTCAACCCGAAACACACCGCCGAGGAGATCCACGCCCTGATGCTCGAAGGCATCAAGCGCTTCCCCGCCGACGCCGAGCTCTATGTCCGCCCGATGTTCTGGGCCACCAAGGGCGGCCACGGCCCGATCTCGACCGACGGCGACAGCGTCGCCTTCCTGCTCTGCATCTACCTCTCGCCGATGCCCAAGGGCACCGGGCTCAGCCTCGGCCTGTGCCGCACCATCCGCCGGCCAACCCCGGAAAGCGCGCCGACCGACGCCAAGGCCTCCTGCCTGTATCCGAACTCCGCCCGCGGCGTCGCCGAAATCCTGGCGCGCGGCTTCAACAACGGCGTCGTCCTCGACGCGCTCGGCAACGTCGCCGAGACCTGCTCGTCCAACCTCTTCCTCGGCATCGACGGCAAGGTGGTCACCCCGGTGCCGAACGGCACCTTCCTCGCCGGCATCACCCGCAACCGTACCATCCAGCTCCTGCGCGACGCCGGCGTCCCGCTCGAGGAACGCACCGTGCGCGCCCATGAGCTCGACACGGCCGACGAGATGTTCACCACCGGCAACGCCGGCAAGGTGCAGTTCGTCACCCGCTACGAATCCCGCGACCTCCAGCCCGGCCCGCTCGGCACCAAGGCGCGCGATCTCTACCAAGCCTACGCGGAAACCTGCCGCATCGTCTGACCCGTCTGTTCAACCGGCCGATCCCCTCCTAGTCTCGGCGCCGACAGCCCTGCACGAGAGGATCGGCCGATGAACACTCCGGTGGCACCCAACACGGATATCGCCCAGGCACTCGACGACGCCAAGGCCGCCTACGCCAAGGGCAACCCGACCAGCGCGGCGCTCTACCAGAAGGCGCTGCCGATGATGCCGGGCGGCAACACCCGCAGCGGCGTGTTCTTCGACCCCTTCCCCCTGATGTTCCGCCGCGGCGAAGGCGCCCGCCTGTGGGACGAGGACGGCCACTCCTATGTCGACGTCCTCGGCGAGGCGACGGCCGGGATCTACGGCCACAACCACCCCACCATCCGCGCCGCCATCGACGACCGCCTCGCCTTGGGCTGGAACCTGAGCGGCGCCACCGCCTCCGAGGCGGTTCTCGCCGGCATCGTGGTTGACCGCTTCCCCTCCATCGAACGCGTCCGCTTCGTCAATTCCGGCACCGAAGCCAACATGTTCAACGTCCAGCTCGCCCGCATCGTCACCGGCCGGCCCGCCGTGCTCGGCTTCGCCGGCTGCTACCATGGCGGGCTGCTGACCTTCACCGCCCAGACCAACCCGCTCAACGTGCCGTTCGAGACCGTGATCGCCCCCTACAACGACATCGAGGCCACCGCGGCGGCCATCGATGCCAATGCCGACAAGCTCGCGGCGGTGATCATCGAGCCGATGATCGGCGGCGGCGGCTGCATCCCCGCCACCGTCGAGTTCCTCGCCATGCTGCGCGAGCGCACGAAGAAACACGATATCGCCCTGATCTTTGACGAGGTGATGACCTCGCGGCTCTCGCCGGGCGGGCTCCAGGCCAAGTACGGCATCATCCCGGACCTCACCTCGCTCGGCAAATACATCGGCGGCGGCTTCTCCGCCGGCGCCTTCGGCGGCAAGGCCGAATGGATGGAACGCTTCGATCCGCGCCGCGGCGACGCGCTGCCGCACTCCGGCACCTACAACAACAACGTCTTCACCATGGCCGCCGGCATCGCCGGATTGTCCAAGATCTACACCAAGGAAGCGGCGGTCGCCCTCAACGCCAAGGGCGACGCCTTCCGCGACCGCCTGAACGCGATCTGCGCCAAGGCCGATGTCGCGCTGCAATTCACCGGCATCGGCTCCATGCTGGCGCCGCACGTCCTGCGCGGCCCGATCACCTCGCCGCAGGTCGCCGCCACCGGCAACGCCAAGCTGCGCGAACTGCTGTTCTTCGACCTCGTCGCCAACGGCATCTTCATCATGCCCAAGCGCTGCCTGATGGCCCTCTCGCTGCCCCTGACCGACCGCGATTTCGACATTTTCGCCGCCGCGGTGGAGGAATTCATCCACTCCCGCCGCTCACTGCTCAGGTAGCATCCCTGCCGGCGCCGTAGCCCGGCCGAGACCGCCGCGCTACGGCAGCAGGTCGCGCCAGTGGCGGATGTGCCCGGTGTCGATATCCACCACCACGCTCATCCCCGCCCGCAGCGGCGGATCGTCCTGCTTGCGCTCCACCGCCACCCGGATCGGGTTGCGCTGCACCACCTTCACCCAGTTGCCCGAGGCGTTCTGCGGCGGCAGCACCGAGAACTCGGCCCCCGACGCCGGCGCGATCGATTCCACGCGCCCCTTCCACACCCGCCCCGGATAGGTGTCGACGGTGAAGTCGACATGGTCGCCGGGCTTGACATAGGTCAGGTCGGTCTCCTTCGGACTCGCGTCGATCCACAGCCGCTCGGCCGAGACCAGCCCGATCCCCGCCGTCGCCGCGGCGAGATACATGCCGGGCTGCATCGATTCGACCTGCGTCGCGATCCCGTCGAACGGAGCCCGCACCTCGGTATGGGCAAGCTGGCGCCGCGCCTCGTCGACCTGCGCATTGACCTGAAGATACTGCGGCATCTGCCGCACATCGCCGTCCGGATTGCCGCCGAGCCGGGCCAGCTGGACCTCCGCCTGCACCCGCAGGCTCGCCACCACCGCCTGGTCCGCCGCCAGCTTGAAGCGGGCATCGTCATATTCCGCGCGCGTCACGCCGCCACCCTTCACCAGGTTGGCAAACCGGTCATAGCTCGCCTGGTCCGACTGCACGACCGCCAGCTTGGCGTCGATGTCGCGCAGCATGCGCTGATAGTCGCGCTTCATCGCCTCCATCGACAGCGCGATCTGCGCCAGATTCGCCTCCGTTCCCGCCAGGTTGATGCGGAACGGCGCCGCGTCGAGACGGAACAGCAGGTCCCCCTTCTTCACCCGCTGCCCCTCCTGCACCGCCACCTCGGCGACGATGCCGGACACGTCGGTCGCCACCGCGAGCTTGGCGGCGCGGACATAGGCGTTGTCGATCGAGACGATCCGCCCGCCCTGCAGCCAGAACAGGAACGACACCACGGCGACCACCGCGATGCCGCCCAGCATCAGCACCGGGCGCAACGCCTTGCCGCGCGCCCCGCGCTGGAGGGGGGTATCGGCCGGCATCACGCGGGGGCCGGTCCCGGGAGCGGTGGCGGTCTGCGACATCAGGCGAGATCCTTTTCGAGCGACTTGCAGCGCAGATCGGCGACGACATTCGCCTTCATGCGCCCGAGCCCTGTCTTCAATGTGGCAAGCGTGCCGGCGTCGAGGCCATGGCTGACCATGCCCAGCATACAGAAGCGCTCGGCCTGCAACGCGCGCAGCACCGGCACCGCCGCCGGACGGAGATGCAACCGCCAGATCCGGCGATCCTGCGGATCGGCCCGGCGCTCGACGAATTCGCGCGCCTCCAGCCGGTCGATCAGCCGCCCGACCGTGATCGGCTCAACCTCGACGATCTCGGCCAGTTCCTTCTGCGACAGGCCGGGCTGCCGCTCCAGCCACATCAGGATCACCCATTGCGCCCGGGTGAGCCCATGGGCCGAGGCCCGCCGGTCGGCATTGAGCCGGACATGGCGGGCAACATCGTGCAGCAGGAACAGCAGGTCGGGCTGATCAGTCATCGCATGATAATAAGCAGCGTTATCTTAACGCGGCACCCAATCAGCCATGCGGATGATGCACCGCAGGGCGGCGTCGGTCACCCCTGTCCCAGGTCCTCGATGGCCGTCAGCACCGCCGCAAGCCGCGCCGCCCGCTCGACCGGATCGGCCGGAATTTCGGCAACGCCCGCCCGTTCCGCCAGCCCCGCGATCGCCGCATCGAGCACCGGACCCGCACGCACCAACGCCGGGCGCCGGTCGCCCGGCTCCACTCCCACATCGGCGGGCGCGTCGGCACTGGGCAAGGCGAGACCCTCGACCAGCAGGCAGGCGCCCGTGTGCAGGGCGATCTGCACGAAAGTCTCGCTCGCCACCGTGTCGGCATGGCGCAGCGTCAGGCCGTTGACCAGCAGCCGTGCCGGAATGGCGCCGGCGCCATCCACCAGCACCGCCTGGTCCGGCGCCACCACCAGCGATCGCCGCGGCGCGCCCCCGCTGATCGCACCCGCTCCGATCGAAACCGCCGCCGGCACCGGAATCCGCCCGATCCACTTGATCATGCCGATGCCGCCGCCCGCCACCAGCACGATGTCGCCCTCGCGCAACCGCTCCGCCACGACCTCGCCCACCGGCGTGTCGACCCGCGCCGCCGGGTTGATCCCATCCAACACCGCCGCGCCTGCAAGCCCTGCGCGACCGACCGTCAACGCCATCTTCTGCTCCAGCACGATTCGCCCGCACCATACCGCTTTGCCGCGCCCCGGTATATTCCCGTGAGAGATCATCTTTTGACGCCCCGATCATCCCCCGACGCCGTCGCGACGCTGGCTTCCGCCGCGCCGCCGTGGCAAACTCGCACGCAAGGAGAAACGATCGGCCATGAATGTCATTCAACTCACCGACCTGCATTGCGTCCCCTACGGCCGGATGGCGATGGGCAGGTGCGAAACCAATACCCTGGCCGAACGCGCCCTGCGCGCCGTCGGCCGCTTCCGCCCCGCCGCCGATGCGGTGCTGATCACCGGGGATCTCTCCGACAACGGCCTGCCCGGCTCCTACGATCTGCTCGCCGGCCTGATCCGGCAGACCCAGACCGCCCCGGTCTACGTCATCCCCGGCAACCATGACCGGCGCGACCAGCTCCGCGCCCGGCTCGCCCATCTCCCCGGCGTCACCGACGATCCGGTGTTCGTGCAGTACACCGTCGAACATCTCGGGGTCCGCATCATCATGCTCGACACCGTCATCGTCGGCAGTCCGGCCGGCGAGCTGTGCGCCGTGCGCATGGCGTGGCTCGAAGCCCGGCTGGCCGAACAGCCGGACCGTCCGACCATGATCGCCATGCACCATCCGCCGTTCGACTGCGGCCTCAACGACGCCATCGCCCTGCGCGACGCCGCCGCCTTCACCGCCCTCGTCGCGCGCCATCCCCAGGTCATCCGCATCATCTGCGGCCACCACCACCGCCCCGTCACCGCCCCGGTCGCCCAGGCGATCGCCTCGATCTGCCCCGGCGTCGCCCACCAGGTCGAGCTCGACCTCGGCGCCGGGGGTCTGGTCGGCAAATGGTACCTTGAGCCCGCCGCCTTCCAGCTCCATTGCTGGATCGGCGGCCGCATCGTCTCCCACACCGCCTATGTCGACGACTACCCGGGCCCCTTCCCCTTCGTCGGCGATCCGGATGCGCCGCATTGACCCGTTGACCGAAAATTGCAACGTTTTGGTCACCGATAGCGTGCTAGGCTCAAAAAGCTCCGGCAAGCGGGGCGCCTGGGGGAAACACCATGATCACCTTGCTCGTTCTCGTACTGCTGGTGCTGGCCGGGGTCGCCTGGCTCTACCACCATGACGTCAACCAGACCCAGCACACCATCCTGCGCAACTACCCGGTGCTCGGGCATTTCCGCTATTTCTCCGAAAGCGTCGGCGAATATATGCGGCAATACCAATATTTGCCGGACTGGGTGGAGCGGCCCTTCACGCGGCTGGAGCGCTCCTGGATCTACCGCTCGGCCAAGGGCGTGTCGAACCTGGTGAGTTTCGGCAGCGAGAACATCCCCTCCTTCGTCTTCCGCAACGCCCCCTTCCCGATCCTCGATGAGGAAAAAACCGCCTATCCCGGCAAGATGATCGGCCTCGCCGAGGGGCCGGGGGCGAGCCGGATGCCGTTCGAGGCCAAAACCTTCTTCAACATCTCCGGCATGAGCTACGGCGCCCTGAGCCATGCCGCGGTCACCTCGCTCTCCCGCGGCGCCAAGATGGCCGGCTGCTGGATGGCCACCGGCGAGGGCGGCCTCGCCACCTATCACGTCGATGGCGGGGCGGACCTGATCATGCAGATCGGCACGGCGAAATATGGCGTGCGCGATGCCGCCGGCAATTTGTCCGAGTCCCGCCTGCGCGAAATCGCGGCGCTGCCGCAGGTGCGGATGTTCGAGGTCAAGCTGGCGCAGGGCGCCAAGCCCGGCAAGGGCGGCATCCTGCCCGGCGCCAAGGTCACGCCCGAGATCGCCGCGATCCGCGGCATCCCCGCCGGGCAGGACAGCATCAGCCCCAACCGCCACACCGATATCGCCAATATCCGCGAGCTCGGCGCCTTCGTGCAGCGCGTCCGCGACATCACCGGCAAGCCTGTCGGCGTGAAGTTCGTGGCCGGCCATCCCGGCTTCCTCGATGACTGGTTTTCCCATTGCGCGGCCCACCCCGAGGGCTGCCCGGACTATGTGCAGATCGACGGCGGCGAGGGCGGCACCGGCGCCGCCCCGGCGCCGCTGGCCGACTATGTCGGCCTGCCCATCACCCAGGCGCTGCCGATGGTGGCCGAGGCGCGTGACCGCCACGGCCTGCATGACCGCATCCGCATCATCGCCTCGGGCAAGCTGATCACCCCGGACAAGGTCGCCTGGGCGCTGTGCATGGGCGCCGATTTCGTCTCCTCCGCGCGCGGCTTCATGTTCGCGCTCGGCTGCATCCAGGCGATGAAATGCGGCAGCGGCCTCTGCCCCACCGGCGTGACCTCGGCCGATCCCAGGCTGATCGCCGGACTCAATCCGGCGGACAAGGCGGTGCGGGTGATGCGCTACGCCCAGCGCGTCCGCGAGGAGGTCGAAATCATCGCCCATTCCTGCGGCCTGACCAACCCCGGCGAGTTCCGCGCCCAGCACGTCACCAGCATCGAACGCGGCATCGGCGGCTTCCGCAACGCCGCCGAGTAGGGGCACTGGGTCATGGTATAGGCGAACGGACAGAAGTTTTTTGCTTCTTTTTTTCAAAAAAGAAGGCCTTCCGAAGCGCTTCTTTTTTGAAAAAAAGAAGCAAAAAACGTCTATCCATGCCTGTGTGATCGGCTCTGTGCGGACTTTCGCGGCGGCGGGATTTGGCTTCTAATCCGGGGATAAACGAGGGGAACGACCGGGATGCGTGCTGCTGTTTTTCGCCAGGCTGAACATATTGTCGTCGACACGCTGCCCGATCCGGTGCCGGCGGCCGGTCAGGTGCTGGTCAAGACGATCTGCTGTGGCATCTGCGGCTCGGACCTGCATGCCGCGAAGTTCCCCCGCCAGTTCGCCGAGGTCGCGCAGCGCTCCGGCGGCCGCTTCGAGATGAACCCCGATCGTGACGTGGTGTTCGGCCACGAGTTCTGCTGCGAAATCGTCGAGCCCGGTCCCGGCACCACCGGCGCGTTGAAGCCCGGCACCCGCGTGGTCTCGATGCCGCTCACGGTGAAGGACCGCGCGGTCCTCGGGCTCGGCTACAACCCCGAGGTCGCCGGCGGGTTCAGCGAGTATCTGGCCCTGGCCGAGCGCATGCTGCTGCCGGTGCCCAACGGGCTGTCCTCCGAGCATGCCGCACTGACCGAGCCGATGGCGGTGGGCTGGCACGCCGTGCAGCACGCCCGCCTGACCCGCGAGGATGTCCCCCTGGTCATCGGCTGCGGACCGGTCGGGCTCGCGGTGATCGCCGGGCTCAAGATCAAGGGCGTCGGGCCGATCATCGCCGCCGATTTCTCCCCGGCGCGGCGCGCCCTGGCGGCGCGGATGGGCGCCGATATCGTGGTCGATCCCGCCGAGGGCTCGCCCTACACCCGCTGGGCCGAGATCGCGACCCCGGCCGGCTATGATGGCAGCCGCTTCGCCGCCCTGTTCGGCACCGGGCCGAAGCTGCGCCCGGCGGTGCTGTTCGAATGCGTCGGCGTGCCCGGCGTGATCAACCAGATGATGCTCGGCGCCCCGCAATGGGCGCGCATCGTCGTGGTCGGCGTGTGCATGCAGACCGACAGTTTCGAGCCCTTCTTCGGCATCGCCCGGCAATTGAACCTGCAATTCGTGCTCGGCTATTCGCCCGAGGAATTCGCCGCCAGCCTGCACCACATCGCCGAGGGGATGATCGACGTCTCCCCCCTGATCACCGGCAAAGTCGGCCTCGACGACGTCGCCGCGGCATTCCAGGACCTCGCGAACCCCGAGCGGCATGCGAAGATCCTGGTCGAGCCGTGGCGGTGACCCGACGCCGCGCTCAGCCCGTGATGTGGGCGCTGGCGGCCGCGGCCTGATTGAGTGCGGCGATATCGCCCAGGAACACGGCTTCCAGCTGTGACGACAGGGCTGCGGCCCGCTCGATCAGCTCGCGCGAGACGGCGGCGGCCTGGGCGGTGGGCGAGGTGTCGGACATCGCCACCGTGTTGATCAGGTCCACCAGCGTATCGTTCAGGCCGGCCGGATTGCGCAGCACGTCGCGCGGACCGGTGCGGTGGATATCGACCAGCACGGCCTCGATGGCGCGCAGGCTGGCGCTGGCGGCGCTGGCCTGATCGGCGAGGGCCGGATGCGCCGCCGCCAGGGCTGCGAGCTGCTGCCTGGCGCGGCGGATGCGGTTGACCGACAGGTTCACCGCCCCGAGCGTGTCGGTGAGTTCCTTGACCAGATCGAACTGCGCCTGATGCGCCGCGAGCGGCGTGGACAGGCGCGGGTCCTTGACCACTTCGAGCTCCGCGGTCGCGCTGTGGCCGTCGGCGGTGAAGGCCACCGTGTAGGTGCCGGGCATGGCGAGCGGGCCGGCAGGGCCGTCGTTGTCGTTGGTGAAGGGCTTGTCCTTGAGGGTCACCAGGGCAGGGTCGAGTTTTGCCGGCGCGGGGTGTTTCAGGTCCCAGACGAAGCGGTTGAGGCCGGGTTTCGTCGTCGGGCGGCGGGCGATGGGGAGTTTGGTGTCGTCGGAGGCGAAGCTCGCCACCGTGTTGCCCGCGGCGTCGCGGATGGCGAGGCTGACCGGGCCGCTGTGGTCGGCGGCGAGATGGTACCAGATGAGGGCGCCGTAGGGCGGGTTTTCACCGACGTCGAGATATTCGCGGGTCTTGCTGCCGTCGGGCTGTTCGTGGGTCCGGATGCCGCCGCCGATGCCGAAGACGATGCCGAAGGAGACGCTGTGGCGGACGCCGCCCATGGCGCCGAAATGCATGCGCGAGCGGGTGGCGGGGCGGGGGGGGAGGAGAGTGGTGGCGGTGCCCGCGAGGCCACGCAGGGGGGAGATGTCGTCGAGCAGCCAGAAGGAGCGGCCGTGGGTGCCGGCGATGAGGTCGCTGCCTTTGATCTTGAGATCGTAGACCGGCACGACCGGGATGCCGCCGGTCATGCGGGTCCAGGTGGCGCCGTCGTCCAGCGTCATGAACACGCCGGTTTCGGTGCCGACGAAGAGCAGGCCTTTGCGGACCGGGTCGGCGCGCAGGACGCGGGTGATTTCGCCTTCGGGGAAAGTGCCGTTGATGGAGGCCCAGGTGCGGCCGGAATCGGTGCTGCGGAAGAGGTAGGGTTCGTAGTCCGAAAGTTTGTAGCGGGTGGCGGCCACGTAGATGGTGTCCGGGTCGTGGGCCGAGAGTTCGACACAGCCGATATAGGCGAGGTCGGGCATGCCGGGAGGGGTGACGTTGGTCCAGGACTTGCCGTCGTCGCGGGTGACGTGGACCAGGCCGTCATCGGTGGAGGCCCAGATTTCGCCTTTGCGGTGCGGCGATTCGACGACGGAGGCGCAGGTGGCATGGACTTCGGCGCCGGCGCTTTCGCCGGTGACGTCGCCGCCCGAGGGGCCTTGGCGGGATTTGTCGTTGTGCGAGAGATCCGGCGAGATTTCCTCCCAGCTCTGGCCTTCGTCCCGCGTGCGGAAGACGTGGTTGCCGCCGGCATAGAGCACGCCGGTGTCGTGCGGCGAGAAGACGATGGGGAAGGTCCAGGCGAAGCGGTAGCGCATGTCGCGCGGCGCGATGCCGGTCGATTCCTCGGGCCAGACATTGACCAGCGTGATCTGGCCGGTGCGGTAGTCGTAGCGCTGCAGGGCGCCGGCGCCGCCCGGGCTGGAACCGACGGCGCCGCAATAGACGATGTTGTTGTCGTCGGGCTTGACGGCGATGAAGCCGCTTTCGCCGGTGCCGGGGTAGGTGCAGTCGCCGAGCGTGATGGCGCCCCAGACGGTGGCGGTGGGGACCGCGATGGAGGTGTTGTCCTGCTGGGTCGCATAGACGTTGTAGGGGAATTTGTCGTCGGCATCGATGCGGTAGAACTGGGCGGTGAGCTGGTTGTAGATGGTCGACCAGGTCCAGCCGCCGTTGAAGGAGACGCAGGCGCCGCCGTCATTGCCTTCGACCATGCGGTTGGGGTCGGTCGGGTCGATCCAGAGGTCGTGGTTGTCGCCGTGGGGGGTGTTGATTTCGGAGAAGTTGGTGCCGCCGTCGATCGATTTCCACATCTGGTAGTTGGTGACGTAGACGGTGTCGGCGTCGCAGGGGTCGGCGAAGATGTGCGTGTAGTACCAGGGGCGGTGGATCAGGTCGCGGTTCGACGAGATCAGTTTCCAGGAGTTGCCGTAGTCCTCGGAGCGGTAGAGGCCGGCCTGGTCTGCGGCGGCTTCGATGAGGACCCAGACGCGGCCGGATTTGGCCGGTGAGACGGCGACGCCGAGTTTGCCGAGCAGCGCGGTGGGAAGGTTGGGCAGGCGGGTGAGTTCCTCCCAGGTATCGCCGCCGTCCATCGAGCGGAAGAAGCCGCTGCCGGGGCCGCCCGAGGAGATGTTCCAGAAGTTGCGGCGGGTCTGCCAGAAGGTGGCGAAGATGATGCGGGGGTTGTGGGGGTCGATCGAGAGTTCGACGGCGCCGGTGTCGGCGTCGCGGTAGAGGATTTTCTCCCAGGTTGCGCCGCCGTCTTTGGAGCGGAAGACGCCGCGTTCCTCGTTGGGGCCGAAGATGTCGCCGAGGGCGGCGACGAAGACGATGTCGGGGTTGTGGGGGTGGATGACGATGCGGCCGATGTGCTTGGAGTTGCGCAGGCCGATGTTTTTCCAGGTGCGGCCGGCATCGGACGATTTGTAGACGCCGTCGCCGTAGGAGACATCGAGGCGGATCGTTGTCTCCCCGGTGCCGGCATAGATCACGTTGGGATCGGACGGCGCGACGGCGATGGCGCCGACCGAGGCGGTGGTCATGAAGCCGTCGGAGACGCAGGACCAGTAGGTTCCGGCATCGGTGGTTTTCCAGATGCCGCCGGCGCAGGCGCCGAAATAGAAGGTTTCGCGGTGGACGGGGTCACCGGCGACGGCGACGACGCGGCCGCCGCGGGAGGGGCCGATGCAGCGCCATTTGAGGGCGTCGAAGGTTCCGGCGGTGCTGAGGTTCGACATGTCGTGTTCCATCCCTGCGTTAGAGGAACGGAGCGTAAAGAGGGCACGGCGGGAGGGCAATCGGGGGTGTATGTTACGTAAATGGAACAAATAGGACGCGCATAGGCGCAGAGGGTCAGCGGGCGGTTGAAAAAATGGCGGAAAACGGCGTAAAGGCGATGGGGTGCGGTTGCGCCGCGACCGTGGGCCAGGTTGGGGCGGGGCGGGGTTTCGGTGGAATTTTCGGGGGCCTGGGGGCGGGCGGGGGTTTGCCGCCGGGCGGGGTGAGACCGAGCATGCGGCAGAGCGGGCGCAGAAGGCGGTTGGCTTGCGGGGCGGCGGCGAGGAAATCCGCGAGTTCGGGGGTGTTGGCGAGGAAATGCTGGAGTTGGCTGGCGCGGGTGTTGACGTT
Organism: uncultured Rhodospirillales bacterium; assembly: GCA_903928895.1. Lineage (GTDB taxonomy): Bacteria > Pseudomonadota > Alphaproteobacteria > Acetobacterales > Acetobacteraceae > CAIYPH01. The sequence goes on from CAIYSR010000129.1 coordinate 119,877, forward strand.
GTAGTCCTGCAGGCGGCGGACGAGCCAGGCTTGGCCGCGGGGGAGGCGGGGTTTCGGCGTGGCGGGGCGTTTGGCGCGCGGGCCGCGGGTGCGGGGCTTGGGGAGTTTGCCGGATTGCCAGAGGGCGACGAGGCGTTCGAAGCGCTGGATGGTGCGGCCGAGACGGCCCCAGGTGAGGACGAGGAGGGCGCGGACGGTTGTGTCGCGGTGGGCGATGAGGCCCAGGGTGACTTTGAGTCCTTCGAGGATGGTCCGGAACGGGGCGGTGAGGGGCGTCATCGAGAATAGTTATAAAATATCACTAATCACCGCGTCAAGCGGCGAGGTGGGGGGGATGGGTGTTATCGTGGATCAGCGGTGGCAGAGCTGCCGGTGCGGCACTATCTTGGTCCGCATGACCGATACTCCTGCCTTTCTCGATGCCGGCCGCCCCGATGTGCCGGATATCGTGGTGCCGCGCGGCGTCACCCCGTTCCATCTGCCGCAGCGCCCGGTGCGCGGGCGGCTGGTGAAGCTTGGCAAGCTCGCCGATGCACTGCTGCTGCGCCACGACACCGACGATGCGGTGACGCGGCTGCGCGGCGAGGCGCTGGCGCTGGTGGCGGCGCTGGCGACGGCGCTGAAGTACCGCGGCTCGTTCAGCCTGAACGCCAAGGGCGACGGGGCGGTGCCGATGCTGCTGGCGGATTGCACCGATACCGGGGCGCTGCGCGGCTACGCGCGGGTGGATGGCGAGAAGCTTGCGGCGGTGCTGGCCGAGACGCCGGAGCCCACGGCGGCGGCGTTGCTGGGGCAGGGCTACCTCGCCTTCACGGTCGACCAGGGGCCGGACATGGAGCGGTACCAGGGGCTGGTGGCGATCGAGGGCGGCAGCCTGGGGACGATGGCGCTGCATTATTTCGACGCCAGCGAGCAGACCCCGTGCTTCCTGCGGCTGGCCTGCGCGCGGACGGCGGCGGGCTGGCGGGCCAGCGCGCTGATCCTGGAGAAGATCGCCGGCGCCGGCGGGGTCGATCCGGAGATGGACTCGCAGATCGCCGACGAGCATTGGGGCACGGCGACGATCCTGGCCGAGACGGTGACGGATGCGGAACTGCTGGACGACGATCTGGCACCGGAGGATCTGCTGTACCGGCTGTTCCATACCGAGGGGGTGGCGGCCGATTTCTCGCGGGCGCTGGCCTATGGCTGCCGCTGTTCGCGCCGGCGGCTGGCGGGGCTATTGGAGACGTTTTCGGACGAGGACCTCGATCACATGGCGATCGAGGGCGAAATCGTCATGACCTGCGAATTCTGCAACCACGATTTCCGCTTCCCGCGCCAGGCCGTGCGCCGCGCCGGGGCGGCCTGAGCATGGATCCGATGATGATGATTGCCCGTTGTTTCGCGGTGTGCCTGGTGGTGCTGCTGGCCGGCTGCAAGCCGCCGGAGAAGCCGGTGTTCGAGGCGTTCGATTTTGCCTATCTGACCACGATCAAGCTCAACGTGGCGACGATCGAGATCGAGGATGCCTGGGTGCCGCG